>NZ_JBFBAS010000001.1:0-564309 GCF_040682335.1 Streptomyces sp. NPDC051219 | reverse complement strand
AATCCACCCCGAAGGGCTTCATCGTTCGACTTGCATGTGTTAAGCACGCCGCCAGCGTTCGTCCTGAGCCAGGATCAAACTCTCCGTGAATGTTTACCCGTTATCGGGTGCACACACACGAGAGCGGAACGATCGGTCGGAATAAGACCGGTCGTTCACAGCGTCCTCGCTGTGTTCTTGCCTGCCAGTCACATGGACTCGCAGGACTTTCAAAGGAACCTCGCCATCCGAAGATGGACGGGGTATCAACATATCTGGCGTTGACTTTTGGCACGCTGTTGAGTTCTCAAGGAACGGACGCTTCCTTTGTACTCACCCTCTCGGGCTTTCCTCCGGGCGCTTCCCTTCGGTCTTGCGTTTCCGACTCTATCAGACTCTTTCGTGTCCGATTCCCAGTCGAAGTGGGATTTGGTTTGCCTTCAGATCTCCGCTTTCGCGTTTATCTTTCCGGCGGCTCCGACATTATCAGAAGATTTCGGCCGAGTTAGTCGGCTTCGAGATCCACCAGGAGTCGGCGCACTCCCCGGAATTCATTTCCGATCGGGAGGCGACTCTAGATTCTAGCCGTCGCGGTCGGATGTGTCCATCCGAGGCAACCGTTTGAATCTACCTCCCCACGCAGCCGATGTCAACCGTCTTTGCGGGGCGAAGAGGAGACTAACAGCTCGGGCGAGCTCGACGCACATCAGGCCGCGGTGGGGAGCACCGCGCTGCGGTCGAGGGCCTCGACGTCGCCCGTCTCACCGGCCCGCGCCGCCCTGCCACCGAGCACGTAGACGTAGGCGAGGAAGGCCAGCTCCGCGACGATGCCGATGGTGATGCGCGCCCAGGTCGGCAGACCCGAAGGGGTGACGAAGCCTTCGATCACACCCGATATGAAGAGTACGAGGGCAAGGCCGATCGCCATGCCGATCGCCGCTCGGCCCTGCTCCGCCAGGGCTACGCGCCGCGTGCGGGGGCCCGGGTCGATGACGGTCCAGCCCAGGCGCAGGCCCGTGCCGGCAGCGACGAACACCGCGGTCAGTTCGAGCAGGCCGTGCGGAAGGACAAGTCCGAGGAAGGCGTCGAGCCGGCCCGCGGAGGACATCAGACCGATGCCGATCCCGAGATTGAGCATGTTCTGGAAGAGAATCCAGACCACCGGCAGGCAGAGGAACGCGCCGAACACGAGACACACGGCAGCAGCCTGGGCGTTGTTCGTCCACACCTGCGCCGCGAAGGACGCGGCGGGGTGGCTCGAGTAGTACGTCTCGTACTGGCCGCCCGGGCGGGTCATCTCGCGCAGCTCCGCCGGGGCCGCGATCGCCGCCTGGATCTCGGGGTGGGCGGCGATCCACCAGCCGATCAGCGCGGCCACCGCCGTGGAGAGGAGCGCGGTGGGCACCCACCAGTGTCGACTGCGGTAGACCGCGGCCGGAAAGCCGGTCGTGAAGAAGTGGACGGCGTCTCGCCAGGTGGAGCGGCGGGTGCCGGTGACGGTGGAGCGGGCGCGCGCGACCAGTTGGGTCAGGCGGCCCGTGAGCATGGGGTCGGGGGCGCTGGACTGGAGCAGGGAGAGGTGGGTGGCCGTGCGCTGGTAGAGGGCGACGAGTTCGTCTGCCTCGGCTCCGGTGAGCCGGCGGCCGCGGCGCAGGAGGTGGTCCAGGCGGTCCCACTCCGCGCGGTGGGCGGTAACGAAGACGTCGAGATCCATCCGGCTGCTGCTCCGCTCCAGGGTGGTGGTGACGTGCCAACCGTACTGAGGCACGATTCCGGTCAGCTTGGCAGACTGGATGTGCAAGGGGCAGGGCAGGGAAGGGTGGGCTTCAGTGAGTGAGCTGGTGACGGGGGACGCGGTCGTCCTGGGGCTGCGGCCGGCGCGGTTGCCGAGCCGGGCGCTGGCGCTGGTGATCGATCTGGCGCTCGTGTGGGCTGTCTATCTCATCGTGTCGATCGGACTGCTGGCCGCCACCGCGTCGCTCGACGAGGCGGCGGCGATGGCGGTCTCGGTCGCGAGCTTCGTACTGGTGCTGGTGGGAGCCCCGATCGCCGTCGAAACGCTCAGTCACGGGCGGTCGGTGGGGAAGCTCGCGTGCGGGTTGCGGGTGGTCCGGGACGACGGGGGGCCCATTCGGTTCCGGCACGCTCTGGTGCGCGGGGCGATCGGCGTGGTCGAGATCCTGCTGACTTTCGGCGTCGTCGCCTGCATTGCTTCCCTGGTGTCGGCCCGCGGGCGGCGGGTCGGGGACGTGTTCGCGGGGACTCTGGTCGTGCGGGAGCGGGTGCCGGCCGCGCGGACGGCAGCCGTGCCGCCTCCGCCGCCCTGGCTGGTGGGGCGATTCTCCGCTCTCGACCTTTCGGGGGTGCCGGAGGGGCTCTGGCTTGCGATACGCCAGTACCTGACGCGAATGGGACAGCTCGATGCGCAGGTGAGCTGGTCGATGGCGCAGCGGCTGGCCGGGGACCTGGCGGCCGCCACCGGGGCGCCGGCTCCCGAGGGGGTGCCCCCGGCGGCGTATCTGGCCGCGGTGGTGAACGAGCGGCAGGCGCGGGATGCGCGCCGAGCTTTCGGGGTGCAGGGCGGCAGCGGGCGCGCGGGCACGGCTCCGGTTCCTGTCGCAGCTCCTGGCGCAGCCGGCCATGCCGCGCCCACCGGCTCGGCTCTGCCCGCTCCCGCTGTGCCCGCTCCCGCCCCCGCACCCGCTCCGGTTTCCGAGTACGGGCAGCAGAACGCCGGGAGGGGGTCGGTGCCGCCGGCCACGGGGTTCGCACCTCCCGCCTAGGTCGAGCGGTGGTCAGACAGCGGGGAACTCCGAGGGCGGGCTCTCGAGGTCTTCGAGTTCGATGCCGGGAGCGGACAGAACCACGTCCCCCGCGATGTAGATCACGTGCTGTTCTCCGGTGTCCAGCGCGTTGACCTGGTACTCGTCCACCATGAGCCGCCCATTGTCAGTGGCGTGCGCTTCACTCTTCAGCAAGGCCCAGGACTGGTCCACGGTCCGCGGCGCCAGGACGGGGTCGGTGAAGGCCACGAGACGGACTCGGGTCGCGGGGGAGGCGGAAGTGAGACGCAGCAGACGCGAGGTCGCGACGAGGAACGCCGGCGACGTGCCGGTGAAGGCATGAGCGGGGACATTGCCTTCGGTGGCGTGCTCGCCGGTGGGGTCGGTGCGTACCCAGGTGACGCCCTCCAGGGCGGCACCGCGCACCTGCCAGCTCGCGGCGTGCAGTTCGAGGCGGATGGGACGCCCGATTTCGTCGATGGCCAGGTCGACGGAACCGGCGTGTTCGCCGCTGGGGCTGGTGGTCTGCGACACGTAACGCCAGCCGGAAGGGCCGGGGGCGCAGTGGAAGTGTTCTTCGCCGAGGGGGGTGTGATCGTGCGGGTCATGGAGCGAATAGCGACCGCGGGGCATCGTTCTGTGAGTCCTTCACGATCCGGAACGGGGCAGGCCCCCGGCACGGGGGTGCGGGGGCCTGCCTCTTACTTGGTGACTGCCGGTTTACTTGGTCACTGCCGGTCTGCCGGTGACCGTCAACCTCAGTAGCGGTAGTGGTCCGGCTTGTACGGACCTTCGACCTCGACACCGATGTAGGCGGCCTGCTCGGGGCGGAGCGTGGTCAGCTTGACGCCGAGGGCGTCGAGGTGGAGCCGGGCGACCTTCTCGTCCAGGTGCTTGGGCAGCACGTAGACGTCGGTCGGGTACTCCTCGGGCTTGGTGAACAGCTCGATCTGGGCCAGAGTCTGGTCCGCGAAGGAGTTGGACATCACGAACGAGGGGTGGCCGGTGGCGTTGCCCAGGTTCAGCAGACGGCCCTCGGAGAGGACGATGAGGACCTTGCCGTCCGGGAAGGTCCAGGTGTGGACCTGCGGCTTGACCTCGTCCTTGACGATCCCCGGCACCTGGGCCAGGCCGGCCATGTCGATCTCGTTGTCGAAGTGGCCGATGTTGCCGACGATCGCCTGGTGCTTCATCTTGGCCATGTCCGAGGCCATGATGATGTCCTTGTTGCCGGTCGTGGTGATGAAGATGTCCGCGCTCTCCACCACGTCGTCGAGGGTGGCCACCTGGTAGCCGTCCATCGCCGCCTGCAGCGCGCAGATCGGGTCGATCTCGGTGATGATCACGCGGGCCCCCTGGCCGCGCAGCGACTCCGCACAGCCCTTGCCGACGTCGCCGTATCCGAAGACGACCGCGACCTTGCCGCCGATGAGCACGTCGGTGGCCCGGTTGATGCCGTCGATCAGCGAGTGGCGGCAGCCGTACTTGTTGTCGAACTTCGACTTCGTCACCGCGTCGTTCACGTTGATCGCGGGGAACAGCAGAACACCGTCCCGCTGCATCTCGTAGAGACGGTGCACACCGGTCGTGGTCTCCTCCGTGACACCGCGGATCTCGGACGCGAGCTGCGTCCACTTCTGCGGGGACTCGGTGAGCGTGCGGTTCAGCAGACGCAGGATGTGGCCGTATTCCTCGCTGTCCGCGGTGGACGGGTCCGGGGCCGAACCGGCCTTCTCGAACTCCACGCCCTTGTGCACCAGGAGGGTGGCGTCACCGCCGTCGTCCAGAATCATGTTCGGGCCGCCGGTGGGCGTGTTGGGCCAGGTCAGCGCCTGCTCCGTGCACCACCAGTACTCCTCCAGCGTCTCGCCCTTCCAGGCGAAGACGGGGACGCCCCGGGGGTTCTCCGGCGTGCCGTTCGGGCCGACCGCGATGGCGGCGGCCGCGTGGTCCTGGGTGGAGAAGATGTTGCAGGAGGCCCAGCGGACCTCGGCGCCGAGGGCGACCAGGGTCTCGATCAGCACGGCGGTCTGCACGGTCATGTGCAGCGAACCGGTGATACGGGCGCCGGCCAGCGGCTGAGCGTCCGCGTACTCCTTACGGATCGACATCAGGCCGGGCATCTCGTGCTCGGCGAGGGTGATCTCCTTGCGGCCGAAAGCGGCGAGGGAAAGGTCGGCGACCTTGAAGTCCTGGCCGGTGGCGACAGTCGACATGCGAGCTGCTCCTCGTGGGGTAGGTCGAGGGTGGGTACGGCTGGCTCTGCGGCGGCGCGGGCACACGAATGCCCGGGACGGCTCGCAGCGCAGTCCGTCGGAGGCCCTCTCTCCCTCGGCCGGCCCGTACTGCGGACCGCCCGACCGCCATCAGCAGCGACGTCTGGCACTGGTGACGAATCTACACCGATCGACTGACCGGGCCCCAGCCCGCCCAGAGGCAGGAAGTGGCCGATTCCAGTGCCACAGAGCACAAGATTACGGGCCTTTCGGGTTTTTCATCCGTGGTGCGTGGCGAGGGCCCCGCCTGGCAGCCGGGGCCCTCGTCGCGGCGCGTATGGATCAGTAGCGCGTATGGATCAGTAGCGCGGCCGGATCAGTGCGCGGTGCCGGTCCCGGAGCCGCCCGGCTTCTTGGCGGGGTTCTCCCCGCGCGCAGCCGCGGCCTCGCTGTAGATGTCCGGCTCTAGGTAGATCACGCGGGCGATCGGGACTGCGGCCCGGACGCGCTCCTCCGCGGCGTTGATCGCCTCGGCGACCTGCGCGGCCGTTTCGTCCTGCCGGACCGCGATCTTGGCGGCGACCAGCAGTTCCTCGGGCCCGAGGTGGAGCGTCCGCATGTGGATGATGCGCGGGACCGTGTCGCCGTCGACGAGCGCGGCCTTGATCTTTTCCACGTCCTCGGTGCCCGCGGCCTCACCGAGCAGCAGCGACTTGGTCTCGGCCGCGAGCACGATGGCGATCAGGATGAGCAGCACGCCGATGCAGAGGGTTCCGATGCCGTCCCAGACGCCGTCGCCGGTGGCCAGGGACACGCTCACGCCGACGAGCGCCAGGAGCAGGCCGACCAGCGCGCCGAGGTCTTCGAGGAGTACGACCGGCAGCTCAGGGGCCTTGGCCCGGCGGATGAACTGGTTCCAGGACAGGTTGCCCCGGACCTGGTTGGACTCCTTGATCGCGGTGCGGAAGGAGAAGGACTCCGCGATGATCGCGAAGACGAGGACTCCGACCGGCCAGTACCAGGCCTCGATGGCGTGCGGGTGCTTGATCTTCTCGTAGCCCTCGTAGATCGCGAACATGCCGCCGACCGAGAAGAGGACGATGGAGACGAGGAAGGCGTAGATGTAGCGCTCGCGCCCGTAACCGAACGGGTGCTGTGGCGTGGCCTCGCGTTTCGCCTTCTTGCCGCCGAGGAGCAGCAGCCCCTGGTTGCCGGAGTCGGCGACTGAGTGCACGCTCTCGGCGAGCATCGACGACGATCCGCTGAAGAGGAATGCCACGAACTTGGCAACCGCGATGGCGAGGTTGGCGGCGAGCGCCGCCACGATCGCCTTGGTTCCGCCTGACGCACTCATGGGTGCAGGATTTCCTTCCTCGATGCTGCGGCCCTGGCGCCGCGGTACGGCCGCACATTGTTGCAGGAGCCGTTACGGGCGCCGCGTCAGGCCACCACCGTTGCACGGAAGACCGTGCCGGTGCCGGACAGGGTGACGGCCTCGCCCGCGGGGACGAACACCGACTGCCCCGGCTTCAGGGCGTGTTCACCGGCCTGTGGTGCGCCGGCCGTGCAGAGCAGGATTTGCGGGGTGTCCGTGGGAAGTTGGCTGGGGACCGCGCCCTCGGCCAGTACGTGACGGGACAGCCGGAACTCGTCGATCGGCGTCTCGTAGAGCTCCTCGCCGTCCGGTGTGGCCTCGGGGCGCAGGATTCCCGGGTCCGTCGGCTCGAAGCGCACGATGCGCAGGAGTTCGGGTACGTCGACGTGCTTGGGCGTCAGGCCGCAGCGCAGCACGTTGTCCGAGTTCGCCATGATCTCGACGCCGAGGCCGCTCAGGTACGCGTGCGGGATGCCTGCTCCGAGGAAGAGCGCCTCACCGGGCTGCAGTTGCACGTGGTTGAGCAGCATGGCGGCGATGACGCCCGGGTCGCCCGGGTAGTGGTGCGCGAGGAAGGCGTAGGGCGCGTACGCGCCGCCGAGGTGTTCGGCGGCGACTGCGGCCTCCGCGACGGTGTGGGCCATCTCGGCCGGGTCCGCGCTCAGTACGGCGGTGAGGACCTCGCGCAGGGCGGCGTCCTCGGGGTGCGCGTGCAGCAGGTCCACGTACGGCTTGAGGGAGTCGACGCCGAGGCCGGCGAGGAGGTCGGCGGCCTCGGTCGGGGCCCGGAAGCCGCAGAGTCCGTCGAAGGCAGTGAGCGCGCAGAGCAGTTCGGGCTTGTGGTTGGCGTCCTTGTAGTTGCGGTGCGGTGCGTCGAGGGGGACTCCGCGCCGTTCCTCGTCCGCGTATCCCTCCTTCGCCTGGGTGAGATCGGGGTGCACCTGGAGGGAGAGTGGCGCGCCGGCCGCGAGGATCTTCAGCAGGAAGGGCAGCCGCGGGCCGAACTTCGCCACCGCCGCCGCGCCGAGTTCGGCCTCGGGGTCGGCCTCGATGACGGTGGACAGCGCAGTCCCGCCCGCCCCGCGGTCTACCCGGGATGGGGCACCGGGATGGGCGCCCATCCACATCTCGGCCTGCGGTTCGCCCGTCGGTTCGACGCCGAGGAGTTCCGGGATTGCGGTCGTCGACCCCCAGGCATAGGGGCGGACGGCGTTGGAGAGGCGGTCCATTACGTCTCTTCCTGGGTACGTGGGCCGGTCGGAGCCGGTCAGCCGGTCGGAGCCGAGGTCAAGCGTGCCCCGCCGAAGCAAGCGACAGGTAGACGGCGGCGAAATCGGTGACGGCCAGGAGTTCGGCAAGGCTCTCGAGCTCGCTGCCCTCCTCCGGTTCGAGTTCGCTGATCGCGGTGTCGTGGCTCAGCGCCAGCTCGCGGGCGGCGGGGGCGGCGGTGAGTCCGCCGGCCGGCCGGTCGCGGAGCAGGACGACCCGGGCGTGCAGGGCCTGCGACTCGTCCACCCGGTCGCGGAAGAAGTCGTCGGGGTCCGCGCCCGCCGCGTACACGCCCGAGAGCAGGACACCGTGGGCGGGCAGGGCCTGGGGCAGCTCGGCGGCGAGTGCGGGGCGTCCCGCCAGTTCGGCGAGTACGGCGGCGAACCGGCGCCCCGCCGGGCCAGCACCGTCGCCTTCCGTCCAGATGAGCGGTAGCGAGTCGGCGAGCTCGGCGGCGAGGGTCTTGGCCGGATTGCCGTACGTGGCGATGGCCGGACCGCAGCGCTCGGCGGTGCGGTCGAGGCGGTCGGCCACCCGCTGGAGGGCTTCGGGGGGTGCGCTGAGCAGGCCGACCCGGTCGAGCAGGAGCAGCAGCGGGGTCAGCAGCGCCCAGAGCGCGCCGGGCCCGGCCGATGCCGCCGTCTCGTCGTACTCCTCGAACGGCGCGGTCGCCATCGGCACGACAAGGCCGTGCACGGCGCTCACCTCCTCGCTCAGCGGCGAGCGCTGGGGGGCGACGGCGACGACGGTGCAGCCGCGCCGGTAGGCCTGCTCGGCGAGCACGGCGAGGCCCGGCTCCGAACCGTTCGTCGTGGCGATGAGCAGCAGGTCCACCGAGCCGGCCCAGCCGGGCAGGGCCCAGCGCAGCGCACCGGCGGCAGGGGCGACTCCGGTGGGGTGCAGCCGGCTGACCGGGCAGGACGCGCCGGCCAGCGCGGCGATGAGGTCCGCGACACCGTTGGCCGCGGTACCGGGCCCGGCGATCAGTACCGCCCGGGGCCTGCCGTCCGGCTTGATGTCGCCGAGGCCGGCCTCGGTGGCGTGCCGGGCGGCGGTACGCACCCGTGCCCCGGCCTCCGCGGCCCCGCGCAGAAGGCCGCGGCGGTCGGCGCGGGCCAGGGCTTCGGGGGCATCGAGCAGCGACTCGTCGAGCATGGTGGTAAAGCCTCCGATCGCCGTTTTCCTACGTCGTGCGGGGTCGTACCGGTCCTGCTGTGCCGTACGGGCCTGGGCTCTGTACGGATTTATGCGGGGCGGCGGGCCTCGTCGACGAGGAGCACGGGGATGCCGTCGCGTACGGGGTAGGCCAGGCCGCAGTCCTTGCCGGTGCAGATCAGCTCGGGGCTGTCGGACGCCGACCGGTCGCTGAGCGGCGAGTGGCAGGCGGGGCAGGCGAGGATCTCCAGAAGGCCGGCTTCGAGCGGCATGGGGTGGGTCCCTTCGAGCATGCGGTTCGGGCGACGTCAGCCTACCGCCGGGGAGCGTGGTCTGCGGCCCGGCGTCGGGCGCGGTCGGGGGCGGCGCGTTGCCTGGCCGGGCCGGCCCTCCCCCGGCAGGTGCTGCGACGCGGCCGCGCTGCGTCGCTGGAGGCGGGGCCCGGCTCGCCGGGCCCCGCCTCCAGCCGTGCGGGTCAGGCGCGGACCAGCGACAGGACCTCGTCGCGGATCTTCGCCGTCGTCACCTCGTCCCTGGCCTCCACGTTCAGGCGCAGCAGCGGCTCGGTGTTGGAGGCGCGGAGGTTGAACCACCAGTCCGGCGCGGTGACGGTCAGACCGTCGAGCTCGTCGATGGTGATGCCCTCGTGGCCCTCGTACGCGGCTTTCACGGCGGCCATGCGGCCCGCCTGGTCGGCCACGGTCGAGTTGATCTCCCCGGAGCCGCGGTAGCGGTCGTACTGGGCCACCAGCTCGGACAGGGTGCCCTGCTGGCCGCCCAGGGCGGCCAGCACGTGCAGCGCGGCCAGCATGCCCGTGTCGGCGTTCCAGAAGTCCTTGAAGTAGTAGTGGGCCGAGTGCTCGCCGCCGAAGATGGCGCCGGTGCGGGCCATCTCCTCCTTGATGAAGGAGTGGCCGACGCGGGTACGGACGGGAGTGCCGCCGTTCTCACGGACCACCTCGGGCACGGACCACGACGTGATCAGATTGTGGATCACCGTGCCGCCGCCGTGCTTGGCCAGCTCACGCGCCGCTACGAGGGCGGTGATCGCGGACGGCGAGATGCCCTCGCCACGCTCGTCCACCACGAAGCAGCGGTCGGCGTCGCCGTCGAAGGCCAGGCCGATGTCGGCGCCCTCGGCGACGACCCGGGCCTGGAGGTCGGTGATGTTCTTCGGGTCGAGCGGGTTGGCCTCGTGGTTCGGGAAGGTGCCGTCCAGCTCGAAGTACAGCGGGACCAGGTCGATCGGCAGGCCGGCGAAGACGGTGGGCACGGTGTGGCCGCCCATGCCGTTACCCCCGTCGACGACGACCTTCAACGGGCGGATGGAGGCCACGTCGACGAGGGAGAGGAGGTAGGCGGCGTAGTCGGTCAGGGTGTCCCGCTGGGTGATGCTGCCGGCGTTCGCGGCCGGTTCCGGGGCACCGGTGGACGACCACTCCTCGACGAGCGCGCGAATCTCGGACAGGCCGGTGTCCTGGCCAACCGGGGCGGCCCCCGCGCGGCACATCTTGATGCCGTTGTACTGGGCCGGGTTGTGCGAGGCGGTGAACATTGCGCCCGGCAGGCCCAGTTGTCCCGAGGCGAAGTACAACTGATCCGTCGAGCACAGGCCGATCTCGGTCACGTCGGCGCCCCGCGCTGCGGCGCCCCGCGCGAACGCCTGGGACAGCCCGGGCGACGAGGGCCGCATGTCATGGCCGATCACGATCGCGTCGCCGCCGGTGACCTCCAAGAAGGCGGCCCCGAAGAGCTCGGCCAGTGGCTCGTCCCACTGGTCGGGGACCACTCCGCGTACGTCGTACGCCTTCACGATCTGGGACAGATCAACAGCCACGGCCATCCTCCTGAGTTCCCCTGGGGTCGCATCAAACCTACCCGCTGGATCTGAACGCCGGCTGTGTTGCGGAGGGCGGTCAGGGTTCGGGTGACCGCAGTACGCGCAGATGCCCGCGCCGGGTCGCCCCGCCGTAGCCGGACGAGGTGTCGGGGGTCCGCGCGCCGCCGCCGGCTTCCGCCGCGCGGTCATGCGGCCGGGCGGCTTCCCGTACGGCGTTGGCGAGCGCCTCGAGATCGTCGCCGCTGGGACGCGAGGGGGCGGATCCGTCGGAGAGACGGACGACCTCCCAGCCGCGTGGGGCGGTCAGACGCTCGGAGTGCTCGGCGCACAGGTCGTAGCAGTGGGGCTCGGCATAGATGGCGAGCGGGCCGAGGACTGCGGTCGAGTCGGCGTAGACGTACGTCAGTGTTGCGACGGCAGGGCGGCCGCACGCGGTGCGCGAACAGCGACGTACAGGGCTCACGATGTTGGACGGTACCGCACTCTTGAGCGGGCCGCGACGACTCTCCCTCAGGTCACTCCCCCGTGTCGTGGCGGGATCCCAACCACAGGAGCCCCACGGGTAACTGGGTTGACCTGCGGAGAAGTGAGGGCGCTCCGGCCCTGTCGGCGATGATTGCCGTCACCACTCCACCCAAAACCCTTCAATCGGCGCGAGATCGCCGGTCACGGAAGGATCCGAAATCGAACCGAAGCTTGGCTGGAATGCTCAATGAACGACATGCCGTATCACGCCCGATGGAGGGCGGCCGGCCGCGCGTCCGTGGAGCTACCCTGCGTAAGTGATGGACAGTCCCGTACCGCCCCGCCCGACCGAGCCCCGACCGCGCCGCCGCGACCGTCACGGGCGCGGGATGCGGGGGCCCGTGGCCCCGCCCCAGGTGCCGCTCTCGGCCAGTCGAGCCGAGGTTTTCGGGGACCTCGTCCAGGATTCGGTGGAGCGTCTGGAGCGGCGCTGGCCGCAGCTGGCGGAGGTCGAGTTCCTGGTGCTCGACGTGCCGACGGCCGGCGGGCCGGACAGCGGGTGGAACGACGAGGCGGTGCCGCTGGGCGGACTGGTCGCCGCGCGGGACGGCCGGCCCGCGCGGATCGTCGTCTACCGGCGCCCGGTCGAGATCCGCACCAAGAACCGCGACGAGCGCGCGATGCTCGTGCACGAGATCGTCGTCGAGCAGGTCGCCGAACTGCTGGGCCTGGCACCGGAATCGGTCGATCCGCGGTACGGGCAGGACTGACGCCGCCGTACCGCCTCCCGGCGGACTCCCACCCGTACGCGGCTCAGTCGTCCAGTACCGACAGGTCCTGTACGGCGCGCGGCACCTCGACCGTCCCCCGGTCGTCCGACAGCGTCTGGACCGTGAACATCGGAATGCCGTCCTCCGGCAGTTCCAGCGTGCGCGCCGCGTGCAGCGGGCCGCCCGACTCCGTCTCGACCGTCAGCGCGTACGAGCCCTTGAGGCCGGCCGGGACCGGCGGCGGAACCGCGAGCGTGGTGCCGCCCTTGACCGTGAACGTCTTGACCACCTGCGCCCCCGCCTCGGTGCCCGCGGAGGCGGTCACCTTTACCGTCACGGTCGACTCGGGAGCCACCAGGGACAGGACCGAGCCCTTGGCGCGGTTGTCGGTCACGGTCGCCCGCTCCCCCACCTGCGCGGCCGCCGGAACGAAAGCGACCTCCTGCTTCGCGCCCGTTCCCCTCGTGACACGCAGCGCCGCCACGACCGGGGTCGCGTCGCGTCCCTCCGCCGGCGTGAGCACAAGCGAGCCGGCTTCGCCCTTGGTGACGTCCTTGAGGTCGAGCGACTTGGTCATGCCCGACTTGACGTGCAGGTTTTCCGCGCCGGCCGGGGTGAACGACCCGGTCGGGCCGGCCAGCCGCACCTTCAGGTCGGCGTCGTCCTGGCCGGGCACGAAGGCCACGAGCCGGGCCGAGGTGGCGTCCGCCGGGATGCCGGGGAGCACAAGGCTGCCCGCGGGGTCGGCGGAGGCCGGCAGCCAGTCGGAACCGGCCTTGTCGTCCATGGCCTGGACGGACGCTCCGACGCGGCCGGTGCGGGTGGTGACATGGACGGTCACATCGGCCGTGGCAGTGCCGGTGAGGGTGGACAGCAGCACGGGGACGGAGGACTTGGCGGGAACGGGGATACCTTCGCCGGCCTCGGCCTTGAGCGCGCCCTCGGGGCCGTACATCTCGATGTCGACCACGGCCGCGGTGTCGTCGGGATTGGTCAGATGGACGTAGTCCTGTCGCTCCTTCGCGGTGCTCGCCGCGGGGAACCAGAAGTCGGTGTCGGGCGGGCTGCAGCTGACGCCGAGCACGCCGCGGGCACCGCCGACGGTGACCGTGGTGGTCTGCTGAGCGGCCCAGCCGGGGGCGAGGCGGCCCTCGGCCGCCCCGATGAGGGCGGGGGCCTCGGCTCCCGAAGCGGTGCCTGCGGCGGGCTTGCCGGGCGCCTTGACGGAGACGACAGGCTTGTCGGCGGCCGCGTTCTTGGTGGTCTTGTCGTCCTTCTCCTCGTCCTTCTCCGCGTCCTTCTCCTCGTCCTTCTCCGCGTCCTGCCCGGTCTCCTCCTCGTCGTCCTTCTTGGCCTTGTCGGCGTCCGGGGCGGCCAAGGAGCCTACGGAGGGCACCAGTTGGGCCGTGCCCGCCTTCGCGGATCCCTCCGAGCCACCTCCCGCCGGGGTGAAGGACGTGTACGTCGTCTCGGCGAGGTCCGACATGCTGGGCGCGGGGCACAGCAGCGAGGAGCGCTCGACGGGCAAGCGGGCCGCCGCCTCGGAGTCCGGGGCATCCGGACCGCCCGGGGCGGTGAGCGCGGCGAAACCGGTGACAGCGGCGAGGGCCGCGGCGGCCGCGAGGAGAGAGAGGGTGGGGCGGTTCACTGGTTGTTGCTCCCGTCGGGGCGCTCGGTCTCTTGGCCGTCGGGGCGGGGCTGCTGACCGTAGCCGTAGGGGTCGTACGAGCCGGGCGGGTAGGACTCGGCGGGGTACTGATCCGCGCCGTAGTGCTCGCTGCCGTACTGCGGGTACTGGTACGAGTACGGCTCGCCCGTGTTGCGGTCGTTGCCGTTCGGGTCGTTGCCGTACTGGTCGCCCGCGTACTGGCCGTTGCCGGACTGGCCGTTCGCGTACTGGTCGCCGCCGTACTGGTCGTTCCCGTACTGCCCCTGGTCACCGGTCCGGTACGTCTGCGCGTCCCAGTCCCCCTGGGACTGCTGCGGCACCGCGGCGAACGGGTCTTCGTACGAGTCCGCATACGGATCCACGTACGGCGCCTGCGCGGGGACGGCCGGCGGCTCACCCAGTGAATCCGTGTCCGTCTCCGTGCCGATGTCCCGGTCGTCCAGGGCGGCCTCGGCCTGCGCCGCGGCCCGCAGGCGGCGGGCCCGGCGGCCCTCGCCCTCCACCGGCTGTGCGGGCACCGTGACGCCTTCCTCGGGGAGGTCGTCGTCGACCTGGCGGCGCCTCCCCGGCAGGGCGAGCACCAACAGCAGGACGGCGAGCGCCCCTTGGGCCCAGATCCAGGCCGAGTGGGTGACGGAGTCCTCATAGGTCAGGTCGAACCGGCCACCCCCGGCAGGCAGTTCGAAGCCCTGTGCCCAGCCGTCGACGGTCTTCCTGTCCAGCACCCGCCCGTCGAGCGTGGCCTGCCAGCCTGGCGCCGCCTCGTCCGCGATGCGCAGTACGCGTCCCTCGGGGCCCGCCGGAATCTCGGTGTGCGCCTCCACGGGCTGGGAGGCGACCGGCAGCGGATCGTCGCCCGGCTTGCCGGAGACGATCACGGCCCGCGCCACCTGGCGGTCCACACGCCACAGCGCGCTGCCGTCCAGCTGGCTCAGCCGGCTGAGACCCGGCGTGGCGTCGAGTACCCGGCTCATCTGGCGCGGGGCGCCGTCCCGTACGAGTACGTAGCGGACCGCGAAGCCGCTGAGCTGGCTGGTCTGGTCGGCGCCGGAGCCGGCCACCAGATTGGAGACGATCTTGTCGAGACGGGCGTTGCTGCCGCCCGCCTCGGCCAGTTCCGCATCGCCGAGGCGGCCGCCGGATCCGCGGACCAGCGTGTAGGAGACCTCCGCCTGCGACGTGCCGCCGAGTACGAGGGTCCGCGCCTGGTCCCGGGTACCGCTCTCCTCCGCGACGAACGCCGGCACCTGCACCGGGTCGCGCCGCGTCAGCGGACCGTCGGCGCCTCCGATCATCCAGCCTGCCGCGGCCACCAGCGGTCCGACGACCGCGGCCAGCGCGATCAGCGCGGCGACGGGCTGCCGCCAGCCGAAGCTCTGCGCGGCGACTCGCTCCTTGGCACCGTCGGCGCCCATCACGGCCGCGCCCAGCAGGGCGATGCCGTACACCAGGGTCGCCGGGCCCGCCCAGCCGGACTGATTGGCGAACGCGGCGAACAGCAGCGCGACCAGGGCCACGGCCCAGGCCGCGCGGATCGCGAACTGCCGCTCGCCGCGCAGCAGGGCCGCCAGCGCCGCGAGCACGATGCCGATGAGCACCGGCCCGCCCGCGGTTCCGGGGCCCCCGGGGCTCGTGCCGAGCAAATCGAGGGCGGAGGCCGAGCCGGCGCCGAAGGCCAGGCCCGCCTCGCGGAAGAAGGCGGACGGGCCGGCCAGCAGGGACAGCGACCAGGGGGCGAGGACGAGCAGAGAGGTGCCGAGGGTGGCCAGGAAGCGAAGCGCGTACGCCGTGACGTCGTCCCGCTTGAGCACCAGGCCGGCGATGCCGAGCACAAGGGCGATCGGCCACACGATCGGCGTAAACGCCATGGCGAGCGTCAGCAGCAGCGCGTACGTCCAGACCGCGCGCCAGCTTCCGCGCGCGTCACCGCCGCGCAGACCGTGTGCCGCGATGCCCGCCCGCGCGATCAGCGGCAGCAGAATCGCCAGCACTGCCGTACCGAGCCTGCCGCCCGCGAGAGCGCCGGTCGCGGCGGGCAGGAAGGCGTAGGCGACGCTCGCCCAGGCCCGCAGGAGCCGCGACTCGACGAGCGGCCGCGAGGCGAAGTAGGCGGCGAGCCCGGCCAGCGGCACGGAGCAGACCAGCAGCAGGGTGAGCGCGATCCCGGTGGAGCCGAAAAGGACGCTCGACAATGCCGCGATGACCGCGAGGTACGGCGGGGCGGTCTGGGTGCCGCCGGTGCCGACGGGGTGCCAGCCGTCGAGGTAACGGTCCCATAGTCCGGAGGCGTCGGCGGGCGCGGGCAGCAGCGCCCCGCCCGCGAGTGCGCCTCCGCCCAGCAGGGCACGGCAGGCGACGAGGGAGACCAGCAGGAGTACGGCGAACAGAACGGGTGCCGGCTTGCGCGCGATCCGCTTCAGGCGCGCGAACTGCTCGATCTCCAGGTAGTCGGCGTCGTCGCCGCCGGGCCCGGACTCGACGGAGCCGTGGCGGCCTGCGGAGGCGGCGTCGGGCTCGGCCCGGCCGACGAAGTTCCCGGCGACCTGTTCGAAGGTGGCCCGGATGGTGGCGCCGGGCGGCGGGAACAACGGCCGCAGGTCACTCGCCTCGACCGCCCCCCGGCCGCGCCGGCGCCGCGCGGCCAGAATCTTTCCGGGCCGCAGCAGGGTGCCGACAAGACCGGTGACCTCGTCGACGGCCTGCCCCGGCACCTTGCCCACCAGGTAGGCGAGGGTGCGCAGCAGGGTGCCGAGCACCAGGCGCAGGAGTACATAGGGAAGGGCCGCGCCGCGCGAATTGACGAGCATCGTGTAGACGGCGCCCGCCTTGTCGACGCGGTGCGGGTTGGCGACGGACCGGCCGGCGCAGTCGATCGGCCGCCTCTCACGCGCGGATGCCTCCGCGTGCCGGAGTACGGCGTCGGGGGCGACCTTGACCACGTGGCCGGCCGCGTGGGCGCGCCAGCACAGGTCGACGTCGTCGCGCATCAGGGGGAGCCGCCGGTCGAAGCCGCCGAGCTGCTCCCAGACGTCGCGCCGGATCAGCATGCCGGCGGTGGAGACGGACAGGACGGGGCGTACGGCGTCGTGCTGGCCCTGGTCCTGTTCGCGCCGGTCGAGTCCGGTCCAGCGGCGGCCGCTGTTGGCGATGGAGACGCCGACTTCGAGCAGCTGCTTGCGGTCGTACCAGCCGCGGAGTTTGGGTCCGACGATGGCGGTGGACGGGCTGCCGTCGGCGACGCGCAGCAGCTCCGCGAGCGCGTCGGGCTCCGGTGCGCAGTCGTCGTGCAGCAGCCACAGCCACTGCACGGGCTCGCCGTGCGGCAGCTCGGGCATGTCATAGGCGTCGTCGCGCCAGCTGCGGCTGACCGGGTCCCAGCCGCTGGGCCGCTTCAGGTATGGCAGGTCGTCGGGCGTGAGCACCCCGGCCGTACGGACCGCCTCGTCGACGGCCGTACCGAAGCCGCTGCGCCTGGCCAGGTGCAGTACGCGGTCCGCGCCGAGCGCCTCGGTGAGCAGCCTGGCGGAGTCGTCGGCGCTGCCGGTGTCGGCGGCGACGACGTTCTGCACGGGGCGCTCTTGGCCGAGCAGCCCGGCGAGCGCCTCGGGCAGCCAGCGCGCGCCGTCGTGGGAGACGACGACGGCGGTGACCACATGCCGTGGGAACTCTGGGGCGGCGGCCTCGTAAGGGGCCGCCGAGTGGCTGTGCACGGACATCGCGGTACGGGCCCTCCGGCCGGGGTCCGGGGGTCGCGCCCCCGAAAGGCTGCTGTGCTGACTGCGGTTCACGCCCGCGCCCGGTAGGGGCGTTGGTGCGTCTCGGACGGGGCCCCACCCTAACGGTCCACAACAGCGACGGTCCGCCGCCTGCGGGGAAGGTGCAGGGGGCGGACCGTTCGATACGTACAGCTTGTGCCTTTTGGTGACACCGTCGGTCGCACGGCGTCAGACGGCGGCCTTCTTCAGTCTCCGGCGCTCACGCTCGGACAACCCGCCCCAGATACCGAAGCGCTCGTCGTTGGACAGGGCGTACTCGAGGCATTCGGAGCGGACCTCACAGGCGAGGCAGACCTTCTTGGCCTCGCGGGTCGATCCGCCCTTCTCGGGAAAGAAGGACTCGGGATCGGTCTGGGCGCACAGCGCGCGCTCCTGCCATCCGAGCTCTTCGTCCGCCTCGTCGACCAGCAGTTCCTGAAACAGCTCGGTCATGTGCGCCCCTCGTCTGTCTTTGCGTCCCCGTGATGTTGCCGTTACCGAATCCGGCTGAACGACACGAGTGAAATTACAAGTGTGTGGATCCGGGCCAGTCAAGCCGAGATCTGCTATTGGGCCCCTTATTCACTCTGGGGAACCAAGGCTATGCGGAAAGTGTTCAAATCGCTAAAAACCATGACACATGCCAATGGCCTATCCGCACGCCCCCTCACCCGTACAAGACGACGCAGTTGGTGACCTTGTTTCAATCCGGCCACCGAAGCGATCCGGATCACAGTCCGATCACGAGACCGCAACGGCGTTTACGGGTGCGGTTGCTGCGCACCTCTCCCGGCCGCCGCCTGCACAAACCTTTCTCCGAGAGGAGTAACCGGATGAGGTGAAAGATTTCACTCCATTCGGACATTGGGTTGACAGCGGCAGAAGGAGTCCGGTCTCCTTGACTGCATGCCAGCGACCACAGCGCCCTCCCGGACCCACATGCGTGGGTTCCGCAGCGCTGTCCAGGCGCGCTGTTGCTGTTCCAGCTGTTGATGCCCCGCGCTCCAGCTCATCTCTGCGACGACACCCCTGCACTTCTGCCGAGGAACTCCGCACCCATGAACAGCGACAACGACCTTCAGATCGCCGGCGACATCCTCGCCGTACAGCACCTTCTCCGGCCTGCTCCCGAGCACCCGGAAACGGTGGCCGAGTTCGCCGGACTGGCCCGCTCCATCGCCGCCGACCGCGCGCAGTGGGAGCACCTCGTCGAGTACGACGCCTCCTCCCGCTGGTACCACCGGCTGCGGACCGGCCCCGGGTACGAGGTCTGGCTGCTGAGCTGGGTCCCCGGCCAGGGCAGCGGACTGCACGACCACGGACGCTCCGCCGGCGTGCTCACCGTCCTCGACGGCGAGCTGACAGAGCGCACCGAACGCGGGCAGCGGTCCCTCGACGCGGGCGCGCAGCGGGTCTTCGCCCCCGGCTACGTACACGAGGTCGTCAACGACTCCCTCGAGCCGGCCGTGAGCCTGCACGTCTACTACCCGGGCCTGACCGAGATGCCGATGCACGCGGCGCGGTGCTCCCCGGCCGCCCAGGATGCCGTCCCCGCCTGACAGACTGCTGTCCATGCGCATTGTGGTTCTGGCCGGCGGCATCGGCGGCGCCCGTTTCCTCCGCGGCCTGAAGGCCGCCGCCCCCGAAGCGGACATCACCGTCATCGGCAACACCGGAGACGACATCCATCTGTTCGGGCTGAAGGTCTGTCCCGACCTCGACACCGTGATGTACACGCTCGGCGGCGGCATCAACGAAGAACAGGGCTGGGGGCGTACGGACGAGAGCTTCCGGGTCAAGGACGAACTCGCCGCGTACGGCGTCGGACCCGAGTGGTTCGGTCTGGGTGACCGCGACTTCGCCACCCACATCGTCCGCACCCAAATGCTCGGTGCGGGCTTTCCGCTGAGCGCGGTCACCGAAGCCCTCTGCGCCCGTTGGAAGCCTGGTGTCCGGCTCCTGCCCATGTCCGACGACCGGGTCGAGACGCACGTGGCCGTCGAGGTGGACGGCGAGCGCAAGGCCGTCCACTTCCAGGAGTACTGGGTGAAGCTGCGGGCCGATGTCGAGGCGCACGCGGTCGTACCGGTCGGCGCGGACCGGGCCAAGCCGGCGCCGGGCGTGCTCGAGGCCATCGCGGAGGCGGACGTCATCCTCTTCCCGCCGTCCAACCCCGTCGTCAGTGTGGGCACCATCCTCGCCGTGCCCGGTATCCGCGAGGCCATCGCCGAGGCCGGCGTACCGGTCGTCGGCCTCTCCCCCATCGTCGGCGACGCGCCCGTGCGCGGGATGGCAGACAAGGTGCTCGCCGCGGTCGGCGTCGAGGCCACCGCCGCGGCGGTCGCCCAGCACTACGGCTCCGGGCTGCTCGACGGCTGGCTCGTCGACACGGTGGACGCCGGGGCGGTGGACGAGGTCGAGTCGGCCGGGATCCGCTGCCGGGCCGTACCCCTGATGATGACCGACCTCGACGCCACGACGGCCATGGCCCGCGAGGCGCTGGCGCTCGCCGCGGAGGTACGGGCGTGAGCGAGCCGTCGTACCGGGTCTGGGCCATGCCGGGGCTTCCGGAGGTCCGGCCCGGCGACGACCTGGCCAAGCTGATCGCCGCCACGGAGCCCGGCCTCGTCGACGGCGACGTCCTGCTGGTCACCTCGAAGATCGTGTCCAAGGCGGAGGGCCGGATCGTCGAGGCGTCCGACCGGGAGGCCGCCATCGATGCCGAGACGGTGCGGGTGGTCGCGCGGCGCGGCGTCCTGCGAATCGTCGAGAACCGGCTCGGCCTGGTCATGGCGGCGGCGGGCGTCGATGCGTCCAACACCCCCGCCGGGACCGTGCTGTTGCTGCCTCTCGACCCCGACGCGTCGGCCCGCGCGATCCGGGTCGGACTGCGCGACGCGCTCGGCGTCGATGTCGGCATCGTCATCACGGACACCGCCGGCCGGCCCTGGCGCACCGGTCTGACCGATGTGGCCATCGGCGCCGCGGGCGTCCAGGTCCTGGACGACCTTCGCGGCGGCACCGACGCGCACGGCAATCCGCTGAGCGCCACGGTCGTGGCGACCGCCGACGAACTCGCCGCCGCCGGCGACCTGGTGAAGGGCAAGACGGGTGGCCTGCCGGTCGCGGTGGTCCGGGGTCTGCCCCATCTGGTCACCGAAGCCCCCGCCGGCGCCCGCAGCATGGTCCGGTCCGCCGCGGACGACATGTTCCGTACCGGCACGTCCGAGGCGGTACGCGAAGCGGTGACTCTGCGGCGCACGGTACGGGAGTTCACGGACGAGCCGGTGGACCCGGGCACGGTGCGCCGGGCGGTCGCGGCCGCGGTGACGGCGCCGGCGCCGCACCACACGACGCCGTGGCGCTTCGTACTCCTGGAGTCCGCGGAGTCGCGTACCCGGCTGCTCGACGCGATGCGGGACGCGTGGATCGCGGACCTGCGCGGCGACGGCTTCAGCGAGGAGTCGATCGCGAAGCGGGTGCGCCGCGGCGATGTATTGCGCAAGGCCCCGTACCTCGTCGTCCCGTGCCTGGTGACGGACGGGTCGCACACCTACCGCGACGACCGCCGCAACGCGGCCGAGCGCGAGATGTTCGTGGTCGCGGCGGGCGCCGGAGTGCAGAACTTCCTGGTTGCGTTGGCGGGCGAACGGCTCGGCTCGGCGTGGGTGTCCTCGACGATGTTCTGCCGCGAGGTGGTGCGCGAGGCGCTGGACCTGCCGCCGGACTGGGACCCGATGGGAGCGGTGGCGGTGGGCCACGCAGCGGCCCCGCCCAGGGAGCGGGCGGGGCGGAACGAGGGGGACTTCATCGCCGTGCGGTGAGCCCGGCGCTCGCCACGCGCCGCCGCGGTCACAGCTTCGCGATGTCCCAGCGCGGCATCTTCGGCTTCCGGCGCAGCGGAATACGGCCGCTCAGCAGGATCAGCCGGGCCGCGCGGTGGCGTTGGCCCGCGTACGGGGCGAGCAGCTCCAGCATCCTCTCGTCGTCCGCGTCCCGGTCGCCCGCCAGGGCATGGCCGACGATGCCCGGGAGGTGGAGGTCGCCGACCGTGACCGCGTCGGGGGCGCCGTTGGAACGCTGGACCGTCTCGGCCGAGGTCCAGGGGCCGATACCGGAAACCAGTTCCAGGCGGGCGGCCGCCGCTTCGGGGGCCATCGCCGCAGCCTCCTCCAGGCGGCGGGCGACCCGGACCGCGCGCATGATCGTCGCGGAGCGCTTGTGGTCCACGCCCGCGCGGTGCCACTCCCAGGAGGGGACCAGCGCCCAGGTGCGGGCGTCCGGCATGGCGTACATCCGCTCGGGCGCGGGCCCCGGGGCGGGGTCGCCGTACTTGCGGACCAGCAGGCGCCACGCGCGGTACGCCTCGTCCGTGGTGACCTTCTGCTCCAGGATCGAGGGGATCAGGGATTCCAGTACGAGACCGGTGCGGCACAACCGCAGGCCCGGACGGCGGCGGTGCGACTCGGCGACCAGGAGGTGGCGCGGGGCGAACGCCGACGGGTCGTCCGACTCACCCATCAAGTCGGGCAGCCCGTCCAGCAGCCATTCGGCACCTGGGCCCCATGCCTGCGCGGCCACGGCGCCGTCCCGGGCGGAGACCCTCATCGAGCCAGGGCCCTCGGGGGTACGGCTCACCCTCCAGAACGAGCCGTCCGGCGTCGCACGGAAGGTGGGGTCGCCCGGTCCTCGCCGCAGCGGGCCGAGGACCAGCGCGAGGTCGAGGGGGCCCGGCGGGGTCCAGCGTCTGGACAGGGCGGCGGCCGGCCGTGCGGGGGCCGGGACGCCGGCGGATACGCCCGTGTGCCCGCCCCGGACGCCGGAGCGGGTCACACGCTGCTGAGGTATGAAGCGTCCTGCCACCCTCCGAGGCTACTGGTCGGAGGAGAACCGCACCGCACCGGCGGGGAGAACGGCGTCGCACCAGATCCGCACGCCGTCGCGGAGCTCGTTGTCCGCCCCCACCACCGCACCGTCGCCGATCACAGCGCCGGACAGAACCGTACGGGCTCCGATGCGGGCGCCGGCGCCGACCAGTGAGCCGGAGATCACCGCGCCCGGTTCGACGACCGCGCCGGCCAGGACCGTGCTGCCGTCGATCCGGGCCCCCTCGCCGATCTCCGCGCCCGCGCCGATGACGGTGCCACCGGTGAGCTTGGCGTCCGGTGCCACGATCGCGGTGTCGAGGACGAGCTGGTCGCCGCACCGGCCGGGCACTGCCGGCGACGGGGCCCGGCCCATGACCAGGTCGGCGGAACCGCGGACGAAGGCCTGCGGGGTGCCGAGGTCGAGCCAGTACGTGGAGTCAACCATGCCCTGGAGGTGGGCCCCCGACTCGAGCAGGCCGGGGAAGGTCTCGCGCTCGACGGAGACCGGCCGGCCGGCCGGAATGGTGTCGATGACCGAGCGGCGGAAGACGTACGCGCCCGCGTTGATCTGGTCGGTGACGATCTCTTCGGGGGTCTGCGGCTTCTCCAGGAACGCGGTGACCCGGCCGGAGGAGTCAGTAGGTACCAGCCCGAAGGCCCGCGGGTCCTCCACCCGGGTCAGGTGGAGCGAGACATCGGCGGCCGAGGACCGGTGGGTGGAGACCAGCGCGCGGATGTCGAGGCCGGTGAGGATGTCGCCGTTGAAGATGAGGACCGGGTCGTCGGGTCCGGAGTGCAGCCGGGAGGCGACGTTGCGGATGGCGCCGCCGGTGCCGAGCGGCTCGTCCTCGGTGACGTACTCGAGGTGCAGCCCGAGTGAGGCTCCGTCACCGAAGTGCGGTTCGAAGACCTCCGCCAGGTAGGAGGTGGCGAGCACGATGTGCTCGACGCCCGCCGCCCTCGCGCGGGCCAGTTGGTGGGTCAGGAAGGGCACACCCGCCGCCGGGACCATCGGTTTGGGGGTGTTCACCGTGAGCGGGCGCAGCCGTGTGCCTTTGCCGCCGACCAGGAGGATCGCTTCTGGCGCTGCGGGCGCTTCAGGCGCTTCAGGCGCTTCAGTCAACGTAGGTGCCTCTTCTTCCTGCTGGGGCCGGCCCGGTGGGGCGGCCAGTGTATGCAAACCGTCCCGGTCACCGGCCCTGGTACTTGGCCGACGTGGTCCGGGCGCTGCCGAGCTTCTTGTAGAGGCGGGATCCGGGGCATTCGGTGGCGAATCCGTCCCGGTGCCCGGAGATGACGTTGAGTTTGACTTTCCGGCCCTTTTTATAGAGGTTTCCGCCGCCCGAGGTGAGGGTTGTCTTGCCGGCCGGGTTGGCTCCGAAGAGGCCGAGTTTCCAGGCGGTCAGGCGTGCTACGGCGTCCACGGCCGCCTTGGGCGGTGCCGAGTTGCCGAAGCTGCCGAGGACGGCGATGCCCATGCTGTTGGTGTTGAAACCGAGAGTGTGGGCGCCGAGGACCGGCTTGGCCACGCCTCCCCCTCGCCCTTCGTAGATGTTTCCGCACTTGTCGACGGCGAAGTTGTAGCCGATGTCGCGCCAGCCACTGCTCTTGACGTGGTAGCGGTAGATACTGCGAAGGACCGAGGAAGCCTGCGAGCACTTGTAGTTGTTGCCCGAGGCGCTGTGGTGCACGAAGGCCGCCTTGACCGTCTTGGTGTAGATGAAGCCGCCTTCCCTGATCCCCTCGTCGGCTCCCCAGCCCTTGCGCGTGACGATGCGCGGGCGGGGTCCGATGTACGGGCGCATCACCGGACCGGCGGCGCCCTCGGTCCAGAGCGCCGCTTCGGCCTCCCAGGCCCGCCTGCCCGGTGACCCGGCCAGCGCATTGGCCAAGGAGTGGGCGGGCAGATCGGCCGACCAGGCGCGCGGCGAGCCGTTCCGGGGGTCTTCGCCCGGGTTGACGAGTTCGACGCGCATCCCGGAGGGGAGGCGGGCGGGTGCGACGCTGCGGTCCGAGCCGTTCCGGTGCGCGGCATCCGCCTGCACGCGTACCTCCACGCCGTCGGAGGCACCGACCCACAGCGGGGCCGTGCTGCCACGCACCCGTCCCGAATTGCGCTCGTCCGTCTCCGGATCGGCCGAGTGTTCCTGGTTGTGCGTCTCCAGGTCCTGCCAGCCGGACCAGTCGGTGGTTCCGGCGGCCCGGGTGCGCACCTGGACACGGCCGTGCAAGTCGGCGCTCGCGTCGTCCCAGACCACACCCACCAGCGAGAACGTCCGTACCTTGCGCGGTGGCAGGCCCGCTCTCGCGGTGCCGGAGACACCGGCGGTGCGGTCGGCGGCGGTGCCGAGCGGGGCCAGGGGCAGCGACTGGGTGGAGCCGGGCACCGCCGCTTCGGCGGGGGCCGGCTGTATGGGGGCCTTGGTGTCGGAGGGCAGGGCGGCGAGCGGGAGTGCCAGTGCGGCCGTACACGCGACGCCGATCGAGGAAGCTAGGAATCCACGCATGAATCTGATGTTGTACATAATCAGACAAACCTGTCCATCGGAGAGTTGACGGCCTATCGGCCCGGCGCGTCCGGCCACTCCCCCGTACGGCGGACCCGCGCGGCGCCGCCCGCGTACCCTTGCGCGGGTGAACGCCACTGATCGCACCCCCGCCGACCTGCTGCGATCCGCCCTCGCCGCGGATCCGGCCCGCCCGCTCGTCACCTTCTACGACGACGCGACGGGCGAGCGCGTCGAACTGTCCGTGGCCACCTTCGCCAATTGGGTGGCCAAGACCGCCAATCTCCTGCAGGGAGACCTGGGCGCGGAGCCGGGCGACCGGCTGGCGCTGCTGATGCCCGCGCACTGGCAGACCGCGGTCTGGCTGCTCGCCTGTTCGTCGGTGGGCGTCGTCGCGGACGTGGGCGGCTTCCCGGCGCAGGCCGATCTGGTCGTCAGCGGGCCCGACACGCTGGACGAGGCGCGCGCCTGCGGCGGGGAGCGGGTGGCACTGGCCCTGCGCCCCCTGGGTGGCCGCTTCCCGCAGCCGCCGGCCGGGTTCGTGGACTACGCGGTCGAGGTGCCGGGCCAGGGCGACCGCTTCTCGCCGTTCGCGCCGGTCGACCCGGAGGCGGTGGCCCTGTCCGTCCGGGGCGAGCAACTCACCGCCGTGCAGGTGGTCGAGACGGCGCGCGCCGACGCGGCGTCACGCGGTCTCGAACCCGGCTCGCGTCTTCTCTCGGGGCTGGCGTACGACAGCTGGGAGGGGCTGTCCGCCGGCCTGTTCGCGCCGCTCGCGGCCGGCGGCTCGGTCGTTCTGTGCCGGAATGTCGTCCAACTGCCGGAGGGTGCGCTCGACAAGCGCATCGAGACCGAGCGGGTCACCGGCACGGTGCTCTAGGCGTGGTCCGGGCGATCTGCGAGGCCCGACAGGATCGCCCGGACGGACCTGGGGCGACGAGTCCACCCTTCTGGGCGCACCGGACGCACCGGGCGCCGAGCATCCAGACCTGAGCGGCACTGCCGCGACATGATCGACGGTACGCACGACCAACCGCGACTTTCGGCCGTCCATCCAATCGGACGGCCGGTGCGCCGCCGACTCCATGAGGGATGGACGCAGACGTGACCGACAGAGCTGGCACGCCCCCCGAACGGGAGAACCCGGCCGAGGACGAGCCGCCGACCGGAACGTCTGGGCCGGACGAGGCCGCAGACAAGGGGAGCGGACTGCCGGCCGACCGTCCCGCGGAAGTAGCGCCCGCCGACGGCGGCGACCCGGGCGCCCAGCCGTCCGGCGACGGCACGGCCGACGGAGCCGACGCCGCCACGGCCGAGGGCAGACGTCATCTGCTGCGTTGGGCCGCACTCGCCGTCGCGCTCGCCGTCCTCGGCGGGAGCGGCGCCGCCTGGTGGCTGTACCGCAAGCTCGACAGCAACATCACGACCGACACGGACGCCGCCGCCGAGCTGGAGGCGTACGAGAAGGAGCGCCCTCCGCTCGCCGTGCGGGGCGCTCAGAACATCTTGCTCATCGGCTCCGACACCCGCGCCGGCCGCGGCAACGGCCAGTACGGCAAGGACCGCGGCAGCCAGCGCTCGGACACCACGATCCTGCTGCATCTCGCCGCGAACCGGCAGAGAGCCACGGCCGTCTCGATCCCCCGCGACCTGATGGTCAGTATCCCGGGTTGCCGGCAACCGGACGGCGAGCGCTCGAAGGAGCGGTTCGCCCAGTTCAACTGGGCCTTCGGGTACGGCGGCGCGGCCTGCACCATCCGTACGGTCGAGAGGCTCACCGGCATCCGCGTCGACCACCACATGGTGATCGACTTCCGCGGCTTCAAGAAGATGGTCGACGCGGTCGACGGCGTCGAGGTCTGCCTCAAGAAGTCGATCAACGACAGGGACGCCCACCTCAAGCTGGCGGCCGGCCGGCACACCCTGCGCGGCGAGCAGGCGCTGGGGTTCGTCCGCGCGCGAAAGAGCATCGGCAACGGCAGCGACACCGAACGAATGGACCGCCAGCAGCAGTTCCTCGGCTCGCTCGTCAAGAAGGTGCAGAGCAACGGCGTGCTGCTCAATCCGACGAAGCTCTATCCCGTACTCGACGCAGCGACTTCGTCGATCACGACCGACCCCGGCCTGAACACCCTGCGGGATCTCTACGGACTTGTACGCGGCATGCGAGATATCCCCACAGAAAAGGTGCAGTTCCTTACTATTCCTCGCAAGGCATACCGTTACGACCTGAATCGTGACGAACTCAAAGAACCGGCGGCGACGCGCCTCTTCGAGCATCTGCGCATGGACCGTCCCCTGAATGTGGCCCCCGGGACCGACGAAGAAGGGACCGAGGAGGACGGCGAGTTCACGACGAAGCCGAGTCCGGCGCCCACGTTCAAGGGCACCACGGCCGCCGGCGGTACTTGTCGGTAGCGAATTGGGCGGTTTGCCCAGTTGTAGGGGAGTGGAATTTGTCACCAGCATGGCTCGGCGCTGAACTGGGCGGATAGTGTGAGCGATCCGGTGAACCCGGCCTTGGGCCGCGCACTGCCGGAACGTAAGACCGAGCGCCTGGGGGGAGGCGTTTCGCGTGGCACCGACGGAGGACTCAAGCAACCGTGGATGCGCAAGGCCGTGGGCGGGCTGACGAAATCGACCCCGCAGACCAGTGGGTACTCAACCCCGACACCGGCAACTACGAACTGCGACTGGACCGCTCCGTAGGGCAGCCGTCCGCCTCGCGTCCGCGTAGAGCCCCCGCCCCTCCGTCCGGCAGAACGACCTCGGGATCGGGCACCGGAGAGACGGTCGCCCACGGCAGGACCACGACGACGCCCCGGCGCAAAGTGCCGGGGCCGCGCCGTGGAGACGGGCCCCCGCCCGGAGGCCGGCGCAGCCGTAAACGGCGGCCGGAGAAGTCACGCAAGAAGAAGGCGCTGCTGATCACGGGCGGCGCCATGGCGTTCGTCATGGTGGCCGGCTCGCTGGGGCTGTACCTCTACTACAAGCACCTCGACAGCAACATCAACACGATCGGGGTCGGCGACGCGGGCAGCGGCGGGTTCAAGAAGGACCAGGCCGTCAACATCCTGCTCGTCGGCACGGACAAGCGGACCGGCAGCGGCAACGAGGGCTACGGCGACAAGAACAGCCCCGGCCACGCCGACACCACGATCCTCTTCCACGTCTCCAAGGACCGGACGAACGCGACCGCCGTCTCCATCCCCCGTGACCTGATCACCGACATCCCGGACTGCCCGACCAAGTTGGAGGACGGCACCGAGAAGATCATCCCGGGCCAGCAGGGTGTCCGCTTCAACACCAGCCTCGGCCAGTCGGGCCGCGACCCGGGCTGCACCATGCGTACGGTCAAGGAGCTCACCGGACTCACGGTCGACAACTTCATGATGGCCGACTTCAACGCCATCAAGACGCTGACCACCGCGGTCGGCGGGGTCGAGGTCTGTGTCGCCAAGGACGTCAACGACGAGGACTCGAAGCTGAAGCTGACCAAGGGCACGCACACGATCGAGGGCGAACAGGCCCTCGCCTTCGTCCGGACCCGGCACAGCTTCGGCAACGAGAGCGACCTGGACCGGATCCAGACCCAGCAGCAGTTCCTGAGCTCGCTGATCCGCAAGATGAAGTCCGAGGACACGCTCACCAGCCCCGGCAAGCTGATGGACCTGGCCGAAGCCGGCACCAAGGCGCTGACGGTCGACGACTCCATAGGCGGGATCAAGGAGCTGGCCGGGCTGGCCAAGGAACTCGCCAAGGTGAACCCCCAGAACATCACCTTCACCACCCTGCCGGTCATCGACAACCCGGCCGAGAAGATCAAGGCCACGGTTGTGGTCAACGAGAGCAAGGCCGCACCGCTCTTCGCGATGATGCGCTCCGACACCTCGCTGACCGAGGTGAAGAAGCAGGAGAAGGCGGCCAAGAGCAAGCAAGACGCGCTGCTCAAGGGCGAGCGGGCCGAGCCCACCGACGTACGGGTCGACGTCTACAACGGTGGCGGCCCCGCCGGCTCAGCGCAGACGACGCTCAACTGGCTGCAGAACGAGCAGGACGTACCGAAGTCCAGCAATCTCGGCAACGCTCCCGCGAAGGTGAGCAAGACGACGCTCGAGTACGCACCGAACCAGGCCGACCAGGCCCGCGCCCTCGCCGACATGATGGGCCTGCCCGCCTCGGCGCTGAAGCCCGGCACCACGGATGCCGCGGAGAGGACGCCCATGACACTCACGCTGGGCGAGGACTTCAAGGGCGCGGGAATTCCGATCAGCGGTCCGGCGAAGGCACCGAAGGACATTCAGCAGGTCCAGGCCGACAAGGCGGTGTGCTCCAAGTGATACCGGCTCGGCGGACCCGACACAGAGCTTGACAATCAGGGGGGACGAGTGACGCAGAGCAGCGTGGAGAGGGAGGGGGCACCCCCAAGGGGGGAGCACGCCCGCGAACTCGGCTGGGACGACGGCCTGTACGAGGGTGGGGACCCGGAGAGAGAACCGGAGGCCGCGGGGGGCGGGCACCGGCGCCGCGTTCCCCGGCGCAGACGACGCGGCAAATGGCGCATACTGCGCTGGGCCGCGGCGGTCCTCTCCCTGCTCATACTGGGGACGGCCGCCGCCGGATACCTGTATTACCGCCATCTCAACAGCAACATCAAGACGGACGACCTGAACCTTGGCGACAAGGAGATGGGCAAGTCCAAGCCGAACGCCTTCGGCCAGGTTCCCCTGAACATCCTGCTCATCGGCTCCGATGCCCGCGACTCCAAGGCGAACCAGAAGCTCGGCGGCGCCAGGAAGACCTTCGGCGGAACTCCCCTCGCGGACGTGCAGATGCTGCTGCACGTCTCCGCCGACCGCAGCAACATCTCCGTGATCAGCATGCCGCGCGACACCCTGATCAAGATGCCCAAGTGCACGGCCAAGGACGGTGAGGTCTTCCCGGCCACCGTCGTCCCGCGGATGACCAACGAGTCCCTCGGGCGGGGCGGGCCCGGCTGCACGGTGGCCGCCTGGCACGAGCTCACCAAGATTCCGATCGACCACTTCATGATGATCGACTTCGCCGGTGTGGTCTCGATGGCCGACGCCATCGGCGGTGTCCCGGTGTGTGTCACGGACAACGTCCACTCCCGCAACTACAAGGGCGAGGGCTCCGGGCTGAAGCTCGAGGCGGGCACCACCAACATCCAGGGCGAGCAGGCGCTGCAGTGGCTGCGCACCCGGTACGGCTTCGAGGACGGCACCGACCTCGCGCGGACCCACGGCCAGCACATGTACATGAACTCGATGGCCCGCGAGTTCCGCGAGAACGCCAAGCTCAGCAACCCCACCAAGCTGAACAGCCTCGCCCAGGCGGCCATCAAGGCCATGATCGTCGACGAGGGCCTCAACAAGATCGACAAGCTTTTCGATCTGAGCATGGAGCTCAAGAAGGTTCCGACCGAGCGCATCACCATGACCACCATGCCGTGGCGGCCGTCACCGTCGGACCCCAACCGGGTGGAGCCCAAGCCGGGCGATGCCGACAGGCTCTTCCAGATGGTCCGCGACGACATTCCGCTGGACGGCAAGGCCCCCGCCAAGAAGAAGCCCCCCACTCCCGCCTCCAAGGACCCGGCCGCGCCCACGGGTGAGGTCGCCGTGCTGGTCCGCAACGGCACCAGCGGCAAGGACGGCGCTCAGCTCCGCGAGAGGGGCCGGGCCGGAGCGGTCACCCACGTGCTCAACGGGAAGGGCTTCGCCTCGGCCAAGGCCGACACCCAGTTCGCGGCCGAGGACAAGACCGTGATCCGCTTCCCCAGCAGCGATCTGGAGGGCGACGCACAGGCCGTCGCGAAGGCTCTCGGGCTGCCGCTCACCTCGGTGGAGCGGTCGACGGACGTGTCGGGCGTCACTCTGATCGTGGGCGCGGACTGGCGTACGGGGACCACGTTCCCCAAGGCGTCCGCGACCGATGACGGCAAGGCCCCCTCGTCGGCCCGCCCGCTCAACGGAGAGACCAAGGCCTGCATGCAGGTCCAGAAGGGCTTCACCTGGTAGCGAGGACGACATGACGGACGTACGAAGGGGCCCGAGCGGGGGCCCCTTCGTACGTGGGTCGCTGCCGGCGGCCTGATCCGGACGGGAGATCCTAGGCCGTCGCTGAGTCGGCGGCCGGCTGGACGGCCGGGCGACGGCTCGCGATGACCTTCTTCGCCAGCGCACGGGGGCTGGTCAGGAAGCCGTACCCCCAGGACATGTGCATGGTGGCCAGCGCGACGGGAATCTGCGCCCGCGCCTTCAGCGGCAGGCCCCTGCCCGCCGGTACCGAGCCCGCCACGATCGCGGCGAGATAGCCGGCCGGGACCACAAAGCCCCACGGGGTGACGGCCGCGCCCAGCACCGTGCCCGCGGCGATCGCGCAGACCGCGGTCGGCGGCGCGAGATAGCGCAGGTTGATGGAGCCGGCGTGGAAGCGGGCGACGACATGGCGCCAGCGGCCGTAGTCCTTGTACTGCTTGGCCAGCGCCCTGATGCTGGGGCGCGGCCGGTACTGGACCTTCAGCTCGGGCGAGAACCAGATCAGTCCGCCGGCCTCACGGATCCGGAAGTTCAGCTCCCAGTCCTGGGCCCGGATGAACTCCTCGTTGTAGCCGCCCTGCCGCTCCAGCGCCTCACGGCGGAAGACGCCGAGGTACACGGTTTCCGCGGGACCGGCCTCGCCGCCCGTGTGGAACGCCGCGTTGCCGACGCCGATCTTCGAGGTCATCGCGGCGGCGACCGCGTGCTCCCACTCGCTTTCGCCCTCCGCGTGCATAATGCCGCCCACGTTCTGCGCGCCGGTCTCCTCCAGCAGCCGCACAGCGGTGGCGATGTAGTCCGGCGAGAGCATGCCGTGGCCGTCGACCCGGACCACGACGGGGTGCCGGGACGCCTTGATGGCGGCATTGAGCGCGGCCGGGGTACGGCCGGTCGGATTCGGGACGGTGTGGACGCGGGCCCGGGCGTTGCCGGCGGTCTCGCGTACCAGCTCGGCGGCGATCTCGTCGGTGCGGTCCGTGGACGGCCCGAGCGCGATCACCACCTCCATCTCGCCCTCGTACTCCTGCTCCAGGATGTGCTGGACGGAGTTCCTCAGATGGCGTTCCTCATTGAGCACCGGCATGATCACGGAAACGGACGGATGCTGGGGCTGCTGGGGTGTGGCGTTCATCGGTGGTCACGTTACCGCGAACGGGGGACACGGTCGCGCGCCGACCGGTCGCTGCCCGCTGTCGCAGATCGTATGGGCCTACCGTGCTCACGGTCCCCCCTTGCCGCCAGCGGAGGTGTCCCCGTGCCCCAACCGCACCGCTCCCCCGGTCCCCGGCAACCCCGGCCGCCCCGGAACTCCCCGCGGCGCGGCCCGCACAGAAGCCGCCACCGGCCCCGCTGGGGAATGCGGGTGGCGACGACCCTCTCCATGGTGGTGCTGGGGTCCGGGGCGATCGGGCACGCCCTGATGACCAGCCTGGACACCGGAATCGACCGGGTCGACCCCTTCAAGGACATGAAGAACCGGCCCGAGGCCGGCCATGGCATGAACATCCTGCTGGTCGGCACGGACGGCCGGGACAAGATCACGCAGGCGGACAAGGAGAGGTACCGGCTGGGAGGCGCGCCCTGCCACTGCACCGACACGGTCATGCTGGTGCACATCTCGGAGAACCGGGAGCGCGCGAGCATCGTGAGCCTGCCGCGGGACAGCTACGCGGAAGTTCCCGCGCACACCGACCAGACCACCGGCAAGCAGCACGACGCCCACCCGGTGAAGCTCAACGCCGCGTACGCGGAGGGCGGGCCCCACCTCACGGTGCGCACGGTCGAGCACATGACCAAGGTGAAGATCGACCACTATCTGGAGGTCGACTTCACCAGCTTCATGAAGACCGTCGACGCGGTCGGCGGGGTGAAGATCTGCACGGTCCGGCCGATGAACGACTCGTACACCGGACTCAACCTGCCCGCGGGCAATCACCAGCTGACCGGCGGACAGGCTTTGCAGTACGTGCGCTCCCGGCACATCGACGGCGCCTCGGACCTCGGACGCATGCAGCGCCAACAGCGCTTCCTGGCCGCGCTCATCTCCCGCGTCACCGACTCGGGAGTCATGCTGAACCCGGTGAAGTTCCGCCAGGTCTCCGCCACGCTGCTCGGTTCGGTACGGGCGGACAAGGGCTTCGGTACGCCGGAAATGGTCGCCCTGGGCCAGGCGATGCGCGGCTTCACGCCTGCCTCGTCGGAGTTCACGTCCGTACCGGTCGGTGATATGAGCCACCCGGTGAAGGGCATCGGCTCGACCGTCAAATGGGACGAGCCGAAGGCCGTGGAACTCTTCCGGGCGCTGCGCGACGACCGGCCGCTCGCACCGTACGGGCCGAAGCGGAAGCGTGCCGCGCCCGTCGACGTCGCCCCGCAGCAGATCCGCGTACACGTGGAGAACGGCACCGCCGTCGACGGCCTCGGCAGCCGCGTCGACAAGGCCCTGAAGGCCACCGGCTTCAACACCACCGGCGCTCCCGGGAACGCCGCGAGCCGCGACGTGCGGCGCACCGTCGTGTCCTACGACCCGCGCTGGAACCGCTCGGCGAAGTCACTGGCCGTCGCGCTTCCGGGCGCCGAGCTGCGTGCGGTGAAGGGGCAGGGGCCCACACTGCGGGTGACGGCGGGCACGGACTTCAGGGGAGTCACGCCGGTCCGGGCCGACGATCCGTACCAAGGCGAGTCCGGGGTGGTCACGGGCGACCAGGTGGTCTGCCCGTAGGAGGAGACCCGGATCACAGCGCCGCTCCAGTGTCCGGATTCACCGGGACCGGCTCAGTCGTCGAAGCCCTCCGCAGACCGCTTCTCCCGCAGTTCCTTGATCGCCCGCCGCCGGGCGAGCCGGTGCGTACGACGGATCTGCGCCTCCTGGTAGCGCCGCTCGTCGCGCTCCGTCTCCGGGATCACCGGGGGTACGGGCCGGGGCTTGCCGTCCGCGTCGACCGCCGCGAAGACCAGGTACGCGGTGCCGACCTGCGTCGCCGGCGTCGACTCGTTCCAGCGCTCCGCCAGGACCCGGACGCCGACCTCCATCGAGGACCGGCCCGTCCAGTTGACCTGCGCCTTCACATGAACCAGGTCCCCGACGCTGACCGGCTCCAGGAACACCATCTCGTCCATGGAGGCGGTGACCGCGGGGCCACCGGAGTGCCGCCCGGCGACCGCGCCCGCCGCATCGTCCACCAGTTTCATGATCACGCCGCCGTGCACCGTACCGAGCAGGTTGGTGTCACTGCCGGTCATGATGTGCGAGAGGGTCGTTCGTGAAGCAGAGGTGGGCCTACCAGGGAGATCTGTCATGGTCACCACCTTAAGTCCGGTCGCAATGCATCAGCTCTGCAACAGCCCGGACCCGAATTCCCACCCGCCCTGTCAGGCTGCACCACCCGGCATGCATGCTTGTCCGCATGAATGACTGGCCCGACGGATGGACCGACAACCGCGACGACCGGTACGGACGCGGCAGCGCGAGCGCGCAGCCCGAGGGCGCCCGGTCCATGCGGCACGTTCAGCGCAGGCAGGCCCGGGGGCCGGCCGCCGCACCGCCGGTGCCAGGTGTTCCGCCGCAGCAGTCGCAGGGTTACGACGACTACGACGGTGGCGGCTACAGCCGGGGCCAGGTCTACGGCGGCGACGGATCGGGCGGCCGCCCGCCGTACGCCGGACAGGCCGCCCCCGACTGGCGCCGCCGGTTCAAGCTGGGCACCCTGACCCTGGTCGTCGTCCTCCTCGCGGTCTCCGTCGGTACGTACTTCTGGGCGGACTCGAAACTCAAGCGCGAGGTCGACCTTTCCAAGGTCATCGAGCGGCCGGGCGAGGGCGACGGAACGAACTACCTGATCGTGGGCTCCGACAGCCGTGAGGGCATGTCCGCCGAGGACAAGAAGAGACTCCGGACGGGCTCCGCCGAGGGCAAGCGCACCGACTCGATGATGATCCTCCACGACGGCAGCAACGGGCCCACCCTGATCTCGCTGCCGCGTGACTCGAACGTGGAGATACCGTCCTTCCGCGGATCGGACTCCGGCAAGCTGTTCCCCGCCGCGGGCCGGCAGGTAAAGCTGAACGCGGCGTACGCGGAGGACGGCCCCGAGCTCCTCGTCCGTACCGTCGAGCACAACACCGGCCTGCGCATCGACCACTACGTCGAGATCGGCTTCGCCGGCTTCGCCAACATCGTGGACGCCATCGGCGGCGTGGAGATGGACATCCCCAAGGCGTTCAAGGACAAGAACTCCGGCGCCGACTTCCAGGCCGGCCGGCAGACCCTCAACGGCGAGCAGTCCCTGGCCTTCGTCCGCACCCGCTACGCGTTCGCCGGCAGCGACCTGGACCGCACGAAGAACCAGCAGAAGTTCCTCGCCGCCCTGGCGAGCCAGACGGCGACCCCGGGCACGCTCCTGAACCCTTTCAGGCTGTACCCGACGATGGGCGCCGGACTGGACACGCTCATCGTCGACAAGGACATGAGCCTGTGGGACCTGGGCCGGATGTTCTTCGCGATGAAGGGCGTCACGGGCGGCGAGGGCAAGTCCATGAACATGCCGATCTCGGGCACCAGGAACGGCAACCTGGTCTGGGACAAGGCCAAGGTGCAGCAGCTGGTGCAGCAGCTCAAGAACGACGAGAAGGTCACCGTCGAGTCGCAGTGAGCCGGGACGGCGTGACGCTCGTCGCCCGGCTTCGACGAGTCCGCCCTACGACGGGTCCGCCCTAACGGGCCCGCGCGTAGGGGCGGGTGATGATCTCCATGTTGTGGCCATCGAGGTCGTCGAAGTACGCACCCCGACCGCCGAAGAGGCGGTTGATCCGGCCGGGCTCTGTGTGGCTGGGGTCGGCGTAGTACGTGACTCCGGCCGCCTCTATCCGGCCGATCATGATGTCGAATGCCTCTTCGGACACCAGAAACGCGTAGTGCTGTGGCGCGACCGGGTTGTCGGCGTCCTCGTAGAAGTCGAGCGTCACGCCGTTGCTGGTGTCCACCGGGATGAACGGCCCGAACGGCGCGCCGACTTCCAGGCCGAGGATGCCGGCGAGGAATTCGGCCGAGGCGAGCTTGTCCTTGGCATGGACGACGGTGTGGTTCAGCTCCACGTGGGATTCGATCGGCATTGTCTGTGTTCTCCTCCAGCATTGGTCATCCCGCGAACCGCGGAATGGCGCGGGCAGGACGAACTCATCACGGGCCACCGCGATGAGGGAGTGCGCGAAATGCGCGAAATCGCGGGAACATCGCGGGAACACAGACAGGAAGGCGGGCCTCTGGCCCGCCTCGCGCTCACGCCGAGGCCGGGTGCCCCACTCGCTCTTGGCCCATGGCCGACCCGGCAGTCATGGCCAGAACCCTAGTGCGGCGAACACAGCGCGGCAACGCAGTTCCGTTCGGCCCCGAGGCTGCCGGGCGGCGGATGGGCTGCCCGGCAAGCGAGTTGCAGCCCCGCCCGTCAGCCGGCGAAGGGATTCGCGTGGCCGGGCAACTGCTCACCGGCCGCCAGGAAGCGCCGGCGCCCGTACTGGTCGCTCACGGGAACGAACCCCGCGTCCAGCAGCCGCTGCTCCATCCGCCCTCTGCGGAGCGCGCTCAGCCTGAACAGGCCCGCCAGGGCCGCGCCGAGCGCAACGCCGCCGACGAGCTTCGCAAGGATGTACTTCCCGTCCAGCAGCGTCATCAGCACCACCAGGGCGAACATGCCCCCCACGAACCTCTTCGGCCCCTTCTCCAGCCCATCTCCCAGGACGTCGAACCCGATCCGGTCCTTCAGCCGCGCGACGGCCTCCCGCGCCCCGGCGTCCGGCTTCAGGGTGCCCGGCCGCATCCCGGGCACCGGCCCGCCGTTGCCGGCCTGCGGATACCGGGAGATGGTGGCCACCTCTCGCTGCCGCGCCTCGGGGCTCGGGTCGCGGTAGAGGTAGACGTTCATGGCCTGCTTGTTGGCCTCGTCGCGGCGCGCCTCCACGTACGCGAATCCGTACTGCTCGGCGACGTACGCCAGCGCGGCGAGCCGGCTCGCGACGGAGAACGGGTGCGTCAGCACCACGACATCCTTGCTCGCGACCTGCCGGAGCAACCCGGCGATCTGACGATCCGCACCCATCCTGACCCCCACTGTTCTCACTGACTCTGCGGCAGCGCAGCCTAGCGGGAGCGGTGGGAGCCGTTCCGGTTGGGGGCCAGGCGCCCACATGCTCCGCGCTGTCGCAGCAACAGACAGAGGCACCCCGGAGGGTGCCTCTGAACTGCTCTTGCTGCTGGGTGCTGCGGGCTACGGCAGGTTCCTCGCCATCACGATCCGCTGCACCTGGTTCGTACCTTCGTAAATCTGCGTGATTTTGGCGTCGCGCATCATGCGCTCCACCGGGTAGTCACGCGTGTAGCCGTAGCCGCCCAGGAGCTGGACCGCGTCCGTGGTGATCTCCATGGCCGCGTCCGAGGCGTAGCACTTGGCGGCCGCACCGAAGAACGTCAGGTCCGCGTCCACGCGCTCCGACTTGGCGGCCGCGGCGTAGGTGAGCTGGCGTGCGGCCTCCAGCTTCATCGCCATGTCCGCGAGCATGAACTGCACGCCCTGGAAGTCGGCGATCGGCTTGCCGAACTGCTTGCGCTCCTGGACGTAGCCCTTCGCGTAGTCCAGCGCGCCCTGGGCGATGCCGAGAGCCTGGGCCGCGATGGTGATGCGGGTGTGGTCCAGGGTCTTCATCGCCGTGGCGAAGCCGGTGCCCTCCTCGCCGATCATGCGGTCGGCGGGGATCCGGACGTTGTCGAGGTAGACCTCGCGGGTCGGGGAGCCCTTGATGCCGAGCTTCCGCTCCGGAGCGCCGAAGGAGACGCCCTCGTCGGACTTCTCCACGACGAAGGCGCTGATGCCCTTGGAGCGCTTGGTCGGGTCGGTGACGGCCATCACCGTGTAGTACTCGCTGACGCCCGCGTTGGTGATCCAGCGCTTCACGCCGTTGAGTATGTAGTGGTCGCCGTCGCGGACCGCCTTGGTCTTCATACCGGCGGCGTCCGAGCCGGCGTCCGGCTCGGAGAGGCAGTACGAGAACATCGCGTCGCCGGCCGCGAGCGGGCCGAGGTACTTCTTCTTGAGGTCCTCGGAGCCGGAGAGGATCACCGGCAGCGAGCCCAGCTTGTTGACGGCCGGGATCAGGGAGGAGGAGGCGCAGACGCGGGCCACCTCTTCGATGACGATCACGGTCGCGAGGGCGTCGGCACCCGCGCCGCCGTAGGACTCCGGTACGTGCACCGCGTGCAGGTCGGAGGAGGCGAGTGCGTCCAGCGCCTCCTGGGGGAAGCGGGCCTGCTCGTCCACCTCCGCGGCGAACGGCGCGATCTTCGCCTCGGCGAGGGAGCGGACGGTGTCGCGGAGCATGTCGTGCTCTTCGGCCGGGCGGTACAGGTCGAAGTCGTTCGATCCCGCCAAGGTCTCTCACTCCCAAAGATGCTAACTACCGTTAAGTAACCCAATTTTAGACGGCTGCCGCTCACCGGCATACGTGAGCTTCGCGACAGCGGCCGACGACACGAGGGACGGCATGGGGAAACGTCCCCGGAAAATGCCCGACTATGCTCAGGCGCGCACGCCTGCCCGCACCTCCCTGGAGCACCACATGGCCCTCAAGATCACTGTGATCGGCACCGGCTACCTCGGCGCCACGCACGCCGCGGCCATGGCCGAGCTGGGCTTCGACGTGCTCGGGCTGGACGTCGTCCCCGAGAAGATCGAGATGCTCTCCGCCGGCAAGGTCCCCATGTACGAGCCGGGGCTGGAGGCGCTGCTGCGCAAGCATGTCGCCGGCATCGAGGGGTCGAGCGGACGGCTGCGGTTCACGATGTCCTGGGAAGAGGTCGGCGATTTCGGCGACGTGCACTTCGTGTGCGTGAACACTCCGCAGAAGCAGGGCGAGTACGCCTGCGACATGTCGTACGTCGACGCCGCCTTCGAGTCGCTGGCGCCGCAGCTGCGGCGGGCCGCCCTGGTCGTCGGCAAGTCGACCGTGCCCGTCGGCAGCGCGGCCCGGCTCGCGACGCGGCTCGCCGAACTGGCCCCGGCGGGCGCCGCGGCCGAGCTCGCCTGGAACCCGGAGTTCCTGCGCGAGGGCTTCGCCGTGCAGGACACGCTGCACCCGGACCGGATCGTCGTGGGTACAGAGAGCGAGCGGGCCGAGAAGCTGCTGCGTGAGGTCTACGCGACTCCGGTCGGGGAAGGGTCGCCGTTCGTAGTGACGGACTTCCCCACAGCCGAACTGGTGAAGACCTCCGCGAACTCCTTCCTCGCGACGAAGATCTCTTTCATCAACGCCATGGCCGAGGTCTGCGAGGCGGCGGACGGCGATGTGGTGAAGCTGGCCGAGGCGATCGGCTACGACGAGCGCATCGGCTCGAAGTTCCTGCGGGCAGGGATCGGCTTCGGCGGCGGGTGTCTGCCCAAGGACATCCGCGCGTTCATGGCGCGCGCGGGCGAGCTGGGCGCCGATCAGGCACTGACCTTCCTGCGCGAGGTCGACTCGATCAACATGCGGCGGCGCGGGCACATGGTCGAGCTCGCCCGGGACGCGGTCGGGGGCGGTTTCCTGGGCAAGCGGGTGGCGGTGCTGGGGGCGACCTTCAAGCCCGACTCCGACGACGTACGGGATTCGCCGGCGCTCAATGTCGCGGGGCAGATCCATCTGCAGGGCGGCCAGGTGATGGTGTACGACCCGAAGGGCATGGACAACGCCCGGCGCCTCTTCCCGACGCTCGGCTACGCGGACACGGCGCTGGACGCGGCCCGGGGCGCGGACGTGGTGCTGCATCTGACGGAGTGGCGCGAGTTCCGCGAGCTGGACCCGGCGGAGCTGGGCGAGGTGGTCGCGGAGCGACTGGTTCTGGACGGCCGCAACGCGCTGGACCCTCTCCGCTGGCGTGAGGCGGGCTGGACGTACCGCGCGATGGGCCGCCCCCGCGCCTGACCGCGCGACGGGCCGTTGCCGCGGCCCCCGACGGCAGTCGGTGCGGCCGGGCTCCCGACGGCAGCCGTCTCAGGGCTTGGCCGCGCGCCTGGCGCGGTACGTGCGCATTTTCGCGCGGCTGCCGCAGACCGACATCGTGCACCAGCGGCTGCGGCCCGCCGGGCTGCGGTCGTAGTAGGCCCAGCGGCAGTCCTCCGCCTCGCACGCCTTCAGCCGTTCCCAGGTCCCGTCCATGACGGCGGTGGCGATTGCCGCCGCGATGCGGGCGGTCAGCCCGGCGGGACCGGCCGGGCTCAGCGTCGCCCCGCCCTCCTCGTCCACCGTCAGCACCAGCGGAGCCGCGGACAGCAACCACGTCAGGGCCTCGGCCGCCTCGGGCGGCATGTCCTGGCCCGCGTGGGCGAGACACGCGGCCCGTAGCGCCTCCCGCAGTTCCGCGGTCCGGGCGAGCTCGTCCCCGGAGAGCGCGAACGTCCCGGCGAGGCGGTCCTCGCCCGTGTCGATGCTCAGCGTGTTCACCAGCGCCTCCACCAACGCGAGGCCCCCCGGCGCGGCCGCTCTCTCAGTCATGCTTGCGACGTTACCTCCTATGCGGGAGCATGAGGTAACGGTTACTGGTTACGCCGAAGTACCGGTAACTCCCCGAGGGAGGAAACATGGCTGTCGCCAAGCTGGGCACCGTCGTTCTGGACTGTCCCGACCCGCACGCGCTCGCCGCCTTCTACGCCGAACTGCTCGGCGGCAAGGCCGAGACCGGGGACGAGGGGTGGGTGGACCTCAGCGGGTACGAGGGAACGCCGCTCGCCTTCCAGAAGGCCCCTGGATACGTGGCGCCGAGGTGGCCCGCGGCGGACACCTCGCAGCAGTTCCACCTCGACCTCTCCGTGCAGGATCTCGACGCCGCGGAGGCGCGGGTACTGGCGCTCGGCGCGAAGGCGCTGGACGCGGCCGACCGGACGCGGACGTGGCGGGTCTACGCGGACCCGGCCGGTCACCCGTTCTGCCTCTGCGCCTGCTGACGGCGGTACGGGCGACCGTACGGACCGCCGGTACGAGCCGGCCGTACGAGCCGGCCGGCTCGTACCGGCCGGCCGCGCCTCAGATGACGGCGTTGGACGGGCCGCGACGCGACTGGATGTCCCGGGCCACGTCCTCCGCCGCGCGCAGCACTCGTACGGCGTTCTGCCAGGTCAGCTTGGCCAGGTCCGCCGACGACCAGCCCCGGCGCAGCAGTTCGGCGACGAGGTTCGGGTAGCCGGCCACGTCCTCCAGGCCCTGCGGGGTGAACGCCGTTCCGTCGAAGTCGCCGCCGATGCCGATGTGGTCGATCCCGGCGACCTCGCGCATGTGGTCGAGGTGGTCGGCCACGGTGGACGCGGTGGCGACCGGGCGCGGATGCGCGGCCTCGAACGCACGGTGGACCTTCATCGCCTCGGGCGTGGTGTCGAGGTGGTGAAGGCCGTGGGCCCGCATGTTCTCGTCGGCCGCCCGGGTCCAGGCGACTGCCGCCGGAAGGATGAACTTCGGAACGAAGGTGGCCATGGCGATGCCGCCGTTGGCGGGGAGCCGGCCCAGGACGTCGTCCGGGATGTTGCGCGGGTGGTCGCAGATCGCTCGGGCGGACGAATGGGAGAAGATCACCGGCGCGGTGGAGGTGGCGATGGCGTCGCGCATCGTCGTGGGGGCCACGTGCGAGAGGTCGACGAGCATGCCGCAGCGGTTCATCTCCCGTACGACCTCGTGGCCGAACGGGGTCAGGCCGCCGGCCCGCGGGACGTCCGTCGCGGAGTCGGCCCAGTCGATGTTGTCGTTGTGCGTCAGGGTCATGTAGCGGACGCCGAGTGCGTACAGGGCCCGCAGCGTGGCCAGCGAGTTGTTGATCGAGTGGCCGCCCTCGGCTCCCATCAGCGAGGCGATCCGGCCGTCGCGGCGGGCCTGCTCCATGTCGTCCGCGGTCAGCGCCCGGCTCAGGTCCGCGGGGTAGCGGTCGAGCAGCTGGCCGACGCCGTCGATCTGTTCGAGGGTCGCGCTGACCGCTTCGTCGCCCGCCATATCGGAGCGTACGTACACGGACCAGAACTGCGCGCCCACCCCGCCGGCCCGCAGCCGGGGGATGTCGGTGTGCAGATGGGCCGACTGGTCGGTGGCCAGATCACGCTGAGCGAGGTCGTAACGGACCTGTTCGCGCAGCGCCCACGGCAAGTCGTTGTGACCGTCGACCACGGGGTGTTCGGCGAGCAGTTCGCGGGCTCGGTCGAGGTACTCCAGGTGCTCCACGGCCACTGCGCCTTCCCCTGTCACGGTCCCTGCCGCGTTTCCGGGCGCGGCCCCCGCCGGAGTTCCGGCTCCTGCAGCGGTCACAGCCGCGTTCCCCGTCACTGGCCGAAGCCGAACGCGGCCGCGCTCTCGACCTTCGACCGCAGGCGCCTGCCCTTCTCGGTGGCCTGCTCGTTCAGCTCCTGCTGGAACTCGCGCATCCGGGCGAGAAGCTCCTCGTCCTGGGTCGCGAGGATGCGGGCCGCCAGCAGCCCCGCGTTGCGCGCGCCGCCCACCGACACCGTGGCCACCGGGACGCCCGCCGGCATCTGGACGATGGACAGGAGCGAATCCATGCCGTCGAGGTACTTCAGGGGCACGGGAACGCCGATCACCGGGAGCGGCGTGACGGAGGCCAGCATGCCCGGGAGGTGGGCCGCGCCGCCGGCACCCGCGATGATCGCCTTCAGGCCGCGTTCGGCGGCCTCCTCGCCGTACGCGATCATCTCGCGCGGCATGCGGTGTGCGGAGACGACGTCGACCTCGTAGGGGATCTCGAACTCGTCGAGGGCCTGGGCGGCGGCTTCCATGACGGGCCAGTCGGAGTCCGAGCCCATGACGATGCCGACGAGCGGGGCGCTGGGGGAGCTCATTCTGTGATCGTCCCTCTGAGATAGCCGGCTGCGTGACGGGCGCGTTCCAGCACGTCGTCCAGGTTGTCGCCGTAGGTGTTGACGTGACCGACCTTGCGGCCCTGCTTCACGTCCTTGCCGTACATGTGGATCTTGAGCTGCGGGTCGCGGGCCATGCAGTGCAGATACGCCGCGTACATGTCGGGGTAGTCGCCACCCAGGACGTTCGCCATGACCGTCCACTTCGCGCGCGGGCGCGGGTCGCCGAGCGGCAGGTCGAGGACCGCCCGGACGTGGTTGGCGAACTGCGAGGTGACCGCGCCGTCCTGGGTCCAGTGCCCCGAGTTGTGCGGGCGCATGGCCAGCTCGTTGACCAGGATCCGGCCGTCGGTCGTTTCGAACAGCTCGACTGCGAGGTGGCCGACCACACCCAGCTCCTGGGCAATGCGGAGAGCGAGCTGCTGCGCCTGTCCCGCCAGCTCGTCGGGGAGGTCGGGCGCGGGGGCGATCACGGTGTCACAGACGCCGTTGACCTGGATGGACTCCACGACGGGGTAGGCGACGGCCTGGCCGTGCGGCGAACGGACGATGTTCGCCGCGAGCTCGCGGCGGAAGTCGACCTTCTCCTCGGCCAGGACCGGCACGCCCGCGCGGAACGGCGCCTCGGCGTCCGCTTCGCTGCGGACGAACCAGACGCCCTTGCCGTCGTAGCCGCCGCGCACCGTTTTCAGAATGACGGGGAAGCCGTCGCCCTCGGCCGCGAAGGCAGCCACATCGGCGGCGTCCGCCACGATGCGGTGCCGGGGGCTGGGTGCGCCGATCTCGTCCAGCCTGGCGCGCATCACCCCCTTGTCCTGGGCGTGCACCAAAGCCTCGGGCCCCGGCCGGACGGGAATGCCGTCCGCCTCCAGGGCCCGCAGGTGCTCGGTCGGGACGTGTTCATGATCGAACGTGATCACGTCGCAGCCGCGCGCGAAGGCGCGCAGCGTGTCCAGGTCGCGATAGTCGCCGATGACGACATCGCTGACCACCTGGGCCGCCGAGTCCTCGGGGGTATCGCTGAGGAGCTTGAACTTGATGCCGAGGGGGATGCCCGCCTCGTGGGTCATACGGGCGAGCTGACCGCCACCGACCATGCCGACTACCGGGAACGTCACGCCACCAGGGTATCCGCCACACCGGACCGCACGGGTCCGGCCGGCGTTCGGCCGGCCGGCGGCCGGTCGGCCGGTACCGCACAACCTGTCCCCGGCCTGCACCTAACGGGCTCGCCACACGTGGATCCGGGCCCGCAGGCGTACCCGGAGGGCGGCGATTAGCATGGCTGGGTTGACGCAATCGACCGACAGGGGCTGAGCGATCATCATGAGCGCTGTGTCGTACAAGCGGGCAGCACTCTCCGCACGGCTGCGACAGCTCGCCCGCGAGGTCGCCAAATTCGGCGCGGTCGGGGGCATGGGCCTGCTGGTCAACATGGGTGTGTTCAATCTGCTGCGGGCCACTACCGATCTTCAGGTGGTGCGGGCCAGTGTGCTGGCCACCGTGGTCGCCATCGCCTTCAACTACGTAGGGTTCCGGCACTTCACGTACCGCGACCGCGACAAGGGCGGCCGCACCCGCGAGCTGACGCTCTTCCTGCTGTTCAGCGCGATCGGCCTGGTCATCGAGAACGGCGTGCTCTACACCGCGACGTACGGCTTCGGCTGGGACACCCCGCTTCAGAGCAATGTCTTCAAGTTCCTGGGAACCGGCATCGCCACCCTCTTCCGCTTCTGGTCCTACCGCACCTGGGTCTTCCGGGCCCTGCCCGCGCGCGAGGCCGTGCAGGCTGCCGAAGCCCTCCTGGAGGAAGAGCCTCCGCGGCCGCGGGTCGGGGCGCACCGCGCCCACCGCTAGGGTCGCCCGGACCGGCTCGCGGGCTCCGCCCGGCCGCCTCAGCGGACCGTCTTCTCCGGCTCCTCGCGCTCCCGCGCCACCCGGCTCAGGAACAGCGCGAAGACCGGTGGATGCGCCTGAAGCAGCTCCAGACGGCCGCCGTCCGCCTCCGCTAGGTCGCGGGCCACGGCCAGCCCGATGCCGGTGGAATTGCGGCCGCTGATGGTGCGCTCGAAAATCCGCGCGCCCAGGTCGGACGGGACGCCCGGCCCCTCGTCAGTGACCTCGACGACCGCCTGGTTGCCGGTGACGCGGGTACGCAGGGCAACCGTGCCGCCCCCGTGCATCAGTGAGTTCTCGATCAGCGCGGCGAGCACCTGCGCCACCGCCCCAGGTGTCCCGACGGCTCGCATGCCCTGCTTTCCGGAACGCACGATGGCGCGGCCGGCGCTGCGGTAGGCCGGCCGCCACTCCTCCACCTGCTGCTTGACCACCTCGTCGAGGTCGAAGGCGACGGCGGAGCCGGTCCGCGGATCGCGCGAGTTGGTCAGCAGCCGCTGCACCACGTCCGTCAGCCGCTCGACCTGGGCGAGCGCGATGGACGCCTCCTCCTTCACGGTGTCCAGGTCCTCGGTGACCGTGATCTCCTCCAGCCGCATGGAGAGCGCGGTCAGCGGGGTACGGAGCTGGTGCGATGCGTCGGCCGCGAGCCGGCGTTCGGCGGTGAGCATCCGCCCGATCCGCTCGGCGCTGGCGTCGAGGACATCGGCGACGCGGTCCAGCTCGGGGACCCCGTAGCGCCGGTGGCGGGGGCGCGGGTCACCGGAGCCGAGGCGTTCCGCGGTCTCGGCGAGGTCGGTCAGTGGAGAGGCGAGCCGGTTGGCCTGGCGTACGGCGAGGAGGACCGCGGCGATCACGGCCAGCAGCGCCACCGCACCGATGATCATCAGCGTGCGGCCGAGCTCGTCCGTGACGGCGGAGCGGGACTCCTCGACGGTGACCGTCTCGCCCTGCTCACCCGTCACCGTGGAGCGGATGACGCTGCCGGTGGGGCGGGTGCCGATCTCGACGGGCGCGCGGCCCGGAATCTCGATCCGGGCGTACCGGCTTGGGCCGATCTGCTCCGCCAGGACATCCGGCTCCAGCCGGACGTCCTCCATCACCTTGGAGTCCACGACGCCGACCAGACGCAGCGCCTCGGACTCGACGCTCTCCTGCGCGCTGTTGCTGATCGTCCGGGTCTCGACGATGACGAGGGAGACCCCGAAGACGGCGATCACGACAAGGACCACGGCGAGCGTGGAATTGATCAGACGGCGGCGCATGACGTTGGAGTATCAGCTCTTCTCGAAGCGGAAGCCGACGCCGCGGACGGTGGCGATGTACCGGGGGTTCGCCGCGTCGTCGCCCAGTTTCTTGCGCAGCCAGGAGATGTGCATGTCGAGGGTCTTGGTGGAGGACCACCACGTGGTGTCCCACACCTCGCGCATCAGCTGGTCGCGCGTCACGACGCGGCCGGCGTCGCGGACCAGGACCCGGAGCAGGTCGAATTCCTTCGCCGTCAGCTGGAGCTCCTCCTCGCCCATCCACGCCCGGTGCGACTCGACGTCGATCCTGACTCCGTGGGTGGCGGCCGGCTGTGCGGGCTCGGTCGCGCCGCGCCGCAGCAGGGCCCGGACACGGGCGAGCAGTTCGGCGAGCCGGAACGGCTTGGTCACGTAGTCGTCGGCCCCGGCGTCGAGTCCGACGACCGTGTCCACCTCGTCGGCGCGGGCGGTGAGCACCAGGATCGGAAAACTGTGCCCCTCCGCACGCAGCCGCCGGGCCACTTCGAGTCCGTCCATCCCGGGCAGACCCAGATCCAGCACGACGAGATCGACGCCTCCCTGCAGTCCGGCGTCGAGCGCGGTCGGCCCGTCCTGGCGGACCTCGACCTCGTAACCCTCCCGGCGCAGAGCGCGGGCCAGCGGCTCCGAGATGGATGCGTCGTCCTCGGCGAGCAGTACACGCGTCATGTGGGTGATGGTAGTCCGCGCCGGGCACGGGCCGGGGTGCGATTGAGCCACCCTGCGGGTCGGAGATGGAATGAGTTGGATACCTTCGAATGTGGGCGACCTGTTCCGCCGACACCTGTGATCCATCTCTCAAGTCCTTCCATATGCCCCCGTGTCGTGGCGTATGGTGGCGAGACGCCTGATGCGCTCATCAGGGACCTTTGCGCCGCATAGCGCGCCAAAGGTCTCTTTTCTGTACGGACCGGCCTGCCAGCCACCCCCCACCGGGCGCTGTCCGCTCACGAGGCGGCGCGTCCCGAGCAAGCAAGGATCGACCATGGCGTCCAGCCTGACGAAGGACACCGCCGGATCCCCCTCCGGCGAAAAGACCTTCTTCGGCCACCCCCGCGGTATGGCCACGCTCTTTATGACGGAGATGTGGGAGCGCTTTTCCTGGTACGGGATGCGCGGCATTCTCACGCTCTACCTGGTGGCTGCCGTTCTCGACGGCCCGCTCGAGGACCGCAAGGTACTCGCCGCTTCGATCTACGGCGTCTACAACGCGGTCGTCTACATGGCCGCCATGCCCGGCGGCTGGGTCGCGGACCGACTCTGGGGCGCGCGCAAGGCGGTTCTCGTCGGCGGCGTCATCATCGCGCTGGGCCACTTCACGCTGGCGATCCCGAACGACACCGCCTTCTTCTGTGGTCTCGGACTGATCGCGGTCGGTACCGGTCTGCTGAAGCCGAACATTTCGGCGATGGTCGGCGGTCTCTACGAAGGCCAGTCCGGCGCTCGCCGCGACGCCGGTTTCACCCTCTTCTACATGGCGATCAACGTGGGCGCGATGGTTGCCCCACTGGTCGTCGGCTACCTCGGCGAGAACGTCAACTGGCACCTCGGCTTCGCCGTTGCAGGTGTCGGTATGTCCCTCGCCGTCATCCAATACGTCCTCGGCAGCCGTCACCTCGGTGACATCGGCAAGGAGCCGGCCAAGCCGGCCTCGCCGGAGGAGAAGCGCACGGTCCTGCGCAAGGTCGCACTCTGGGCCGGCATCGCCGTCGCCGCGCTCCTCGCCGACCTGGCTCTGGGCACGTACGACATAGAGCACGTCGTCAATGTCCTGGCAGTGCTTGGCGTTGTCGTGCCGATCGTGTACTTCGTCGCGATCTTCCGTAACCCGGCGCTCACCAACGAGGACCGGCCGAAGATCAAGGCCTACGTGTGGTTCTTCGTGACCGCCGTGCTGTTCTGGATGATCTATGACCAGTCCGGCTCACTGCTGACGATCTTCGCCGACGAGAAGACGGACCGCGTGATCGGCGGCTGGGAGTTCCCCGCCTCCTGGTACCAGTCGGTGAACCCGCTGATGGTCATCGTCCTTGCCCCCCTCTTCGCCGCCCTGTGGGTCAAGCTCGCCAAGCGCAGCCGCGAGCCTGGCACCCCGATGAAGTTCGCCCTGGCGATGCTCCTCATCGGTGGCTCCTTCGGCATCATGGGCCTGGCGGGCGCCGCAGCCGCCAATAGCGAGACCGGCAAGGTCACCGTCTTCTGGCTGCTCAGCGTCTACCTGGTGCAGACCATCGGTGAGATGTGCCTGTCGCCGGTCGGCCTGTCCCTGTCGACCAAGCTGGCCCCGAAGCTGTTCGTCGGCCAGATCATGGGCCTGTGGTTCCTCGCCAGCGCCACGGGCAACGCCCTGAACGGCTGGACCACCAAACTCAACGCGCCGCTGGGCGACGCCGTCTACTACACGCTGTGGGCGGTCGTCGCTGTCGCGGCGGGCCTCGCCTTCATGACGGCGGGCAAGAAGATCAGCGCGCTCATGGGCGATGTGAAGTAACTCCTCCGCGCCTGCATGCACGCCAGAGCCGGGCCGGCACGAAGTCACTTCGCGCCGGCCCGGCTCACGGTTGGCTGCGGACGGCAGCTACGACTCGGCCGATGACCGGTCAGCTCTTCGTCTGGATGCTGAACCCCCGCAGGTAGTTCTTGGTGCCGCACCTGACGTTCGACTTCTTCCCCGCCGACACCCAGGGGCCGTGGAGCTTATAGGTGACGACCTGCTCCCGAGCCCCTTGAACCTGGTCGCACTTGATCTCAACCCGGTGCAGACGAACAGCCTTACCGCCGGCGCTCCTGGCGCAGGTCGAGTAGGCCATGGGCCTGCCAATGCCGTCCAGCTTGCCGTACGCCTTGCACTTGTACTTTGCCGGAGCCGCCTGTGCCGGAGCCGCTGTGATCAGCCCCGTCGCCGTCGCTCCCATCACGATGGCGAGGGTTCCCGTGGCGAACTTCTTCCCCCAGCGCATTTGCTTTCCTTTCTACTGCCGCAGGCCACGATGGATGGTCAGATCCCATCGAGCTGCATAAACAGCCGAACACTCAATCCCGCCTTTGCTCAGGCGAGTCCGGGAAACGTAGCGCTCCGGATCTTGGAGAAGCAATGCGCAGAGGGTGATCCGAGCCGAACTTGAGCAAGGCGCACTCCGGCCCCGCCAGAAAGGCCGGGGCCGGGGCCGCGCATGGCGTTCAGCGCAGCTCGCGCAGCCTGCGCCACGGGGTGAACGTGAACACCGCGCCGCCCAGCAGGATCACCGTGCCCGCGACCAGGCCCAGGGCCCGCAGGCCGCCGTCGTCGGTCGCGCCCGTTTCGGCGAGGCCGCCGCCACTGGCCGTGCCGCCGGCCGAACCGCCCGCGGATCCGCCGCCGGCGACGGACGCGCCGCCCGCCGCGCCGCCCTGCTGGGCGGTGGTGTCCAGCTCGAGCGACACGGCGGCCGCGCCGCTGACCTTGCAGGGGATGTTCATCTTCGAGGTGCCCAGCGTGACGTCGATCGTCAGGGTGCCAGGACTCAGCGTCGACTTTCCGGTCGCGCCGGGCTTGTACGTACCGGTCAGGTCCCCGATCGAGACCGGCTTGCCCGCCTCGATCGGATCCTTGTTGGGCTTGCCGACGACGTTCACCGCGCCCTTGTCCGCGCCGCCGAGCACGATCTGCATGGCCGCCTTGAGCGCTCCCGCGGGCAGCGGGGCCGGGCTGTCCATCACCTTGTCGCCGGTCTTGACGGTGAGGTCGAAGCTTTCGCCGTTCTTCTTCGCGTTCACGGTGATGGGCGACTTGATGCCCTGCGGGCCCGGCGACTGGCAGTCGTAGGTGACCGTGACCTCCTTCCCGGGGAAGTCGGTCTCACCACCGCCACCGCCAGTGGTGCCGCCGGAGGTGGTGCCGCCGGACGTCGTACCGCCCGACGTCGTACCGCCGGAGGCCGTACCGCCGGACGTCGTACCGCCGGTCGTGCCTCCGCCGCCCTCCGAAACCTTGATGGTCGCCGCGACGGCCACGGTCTCCTTGGGCGTGCACTTGGTGTCGGTGGACATCGGCTTGCTGACGTTGATGTTGTACGCGTCCGGCGTCAGCGTGATCTCGCCCGCCTTCTCCAGCTTCAGCTTGCCCTTCATGTCGGGCAGCACCATCGGGCTGTTCTTGGGTATCGGCGGGTTCTGCCGCGGGCCCTCCATATTCAGGTCACCACTCGCCGCCCCGCCCACCTTGATGGTGCCGGTCGGCTTCACGGTGTCCTTCTCCAAGTCGAGGATGTCGGGGTTCTTGGAAGCGGCCTCGACCGTCTTCCAGACCACCTCGACCTCGTCACCGACCTTGGCCTCGGCGGGTGCGGTGATCGCCACCTTGGTCGTGCCCTGGACGGGCGGCAGGCCGGAGATCGGCGGCGGGATGCACTCCGTGCTGTACGAGACTTCTGCGGCCTGAGCGGGGGGTGCTGCCAGCAGGATTCCCGCACCGCCGAGCATCAGCGCGACGCCCGCCGCGCTCATCCTCCGTTGCGTAGTCACGAATGTCCCTTCGTTGTCGGATGGTTCTCTGACGGTGCGGAGTCCGGGGTGAACCACGGCAGGGCCGTGGTGGTCGTCGCGGCCCTGGGTGTCTTCGGCGACTTCGCGGTCGCGGCGGGCAGCCGCACGGTCCGATGGCGGCCCGCGCCGGCCGCCCCCACCCGCGGCCGTACCCGGTCCACGACGGCCATGCCGATCCGGAAGACCGCCGCCGGCACCACCAGGCAGAGCAGGATCCAGAAGAGGGTGACGCCCCACGGGCGCCCGACGCCCCAGGGCTGGGCTGCCAGGACCTTCTCGCCGTACTTCATGGAGACGAGATAGTCGCCGTGCGCCCCGGATGTGAGCTGTACGTTCAGCTCGACCCGCGCCTTCTGCCCGGGCGGAATCGTGCCCTTCCACTCCTGCTCCTCCCAGGCCGGGGCGAACACGCCGTGCGAGGTGCCGACCTGGAAGACCGGGTCCTTGACCGGGGCGGAGCCGAGGTTGCCGACCGTGACGACGAGCTTGCGCGAGGCGGGTGCGCCGAACCGGACGAGGATCCCGTCGTCGCCCTCCAGCCGGGCGGCGGCGAGCACCGAGAGCCGGGCAGTGCCGGTCTGCGAGGGCAGCGGGGCGACCGGATGGCCCGCGACCTCGAACACGACGTCCGCGACGGCCTGTTCGCCGGTGACGGTGGCGACATGCACCACGCACGGGCACGGCTTCGGCGGTTCGGCGACTGGCAGCCGCTTGCTGAAACGGCCCCGGGCATCGGTGGTGACGGCCCGTCCGTCGGCGTTCGCACAGCTGTTGGTGCCGCCGATGACACCTCTGCCTGGCGAGGCCTGCCCGCAGATCAGCAGCATCAGCAGGGCGTTCGGGCGCCAGCCGGAGCCGGTCGCGGTGATCTCGCCGCCCTTGCCGGCCTCTTTCCTGGAAAGTGCGACAGCCGGCTTCCCGTCCGCTGCGGCCGCCGGGGCGGACAGCAGTACGAGCGCGACCGCGGCCACGGCGAGCATCGCCGCCGTCCTGCGCAGCACGGTCCGGAGCGCCTCTGTGTGCGTGATCCGCCTGCCTGTCCCGCCCTTCACGATCCCACTCCCGCCCTCGCCCTCGCCAATTCCTTTTGCGTACCGGCCTCTTCACCTGCAGCGGGATCGTTCGGAGACCGAGGAGGTGTCTTGCGCCGTCTTCGCACGGCCCGCAGGACGAAGCCCGTCGCGCCGAGAAGCAGCACACCCGTTCCGGTCCACAACACCTGCGGCCACGGCACGAAACCTGCGGAGGCCGCGGCCTCGCCGCGCGCGCCGCCGCCCGCCGTCACGGTGAGCCGTACGCCGACTGCGTCGAGAGCCGGCGCGTCCGGCCAGCCTTCGGTGAGCGCCACCCGCTGTCCCGGCTGCAGCTCCACCGGCAGGGCGCGGGCCTTACGGCGCAGCACCTCGCCGAAGAGGCCCTCGGCGCGGACGGCAAGGCTCGGGCTGAGCGTGGTGTTGCCGCGGTTCACCAGGGCGTACCGGATCGTGATGGCACCGCCCCGGCCTGTCACGGTGACGTCCTCGACGGTGAGGGCGGACAGCGTCGGCCCGCTGATGCGCAGATGCACCCGCACCCCCGCTTCCCGTCCGTCGGCCGTGGCCACGACGGCGCCGGGACGGTCGCCCGGTACGGCGCCGGGCGGGACGGTGACGGTGAACGGGACGTCCGCGCGGGTGCGCGGCGGGATGCGTACCTCGTCGGCGGCGAAGGCGATCCAGCCACCCGCACCCCGCAGTCGCACGGTGCGGGCCCTGTCCGAGGGGTTGGTGAGGGCGAGCTTGTCCTCGAGGACCGTGCCGGGAGCGCCCTCGAGGTAGAAGTAGGGCCGGCCGTCACCGCCCGGCCGGGCACCCGCGCCGGCCGCCGGCTCCGCCGTCCAGGCCGGGTCGCCGCGCGCCGCGAACGCCGGCCCTGGCGCGAGTACGCAGAGCAGCGCGGCCGCGGCGAGCACGGCGAGTCGAGTCCAGCGCGACGGCATCGGCGGCTCCCTGTCACGTACGTGCATGCGTGGTCCGGCCGGGGCCGGACGGTCAGCCGGCGGCCCGCTGACCGCGCCGGGTCAGCCACAGCACACCGGCCGCCCCGGCCAGCATGACCGTGCCACCGAGCGTGCCGAGCGCGACCGCCGAGTCCATCGGCCCGGTCTGCGGCAGCTGGTCACCGCCGCCGCTACCACTGCCCCCACCGCTGCCGGTGACGGTCAGTTCGAGGGACGGCTTGGGGTTGTTGCCGGGGGTACAGGTCGTCGTCGTCCCCAGGGCCTTGATGGTGAGGACGGAGGCGGTGAAGGTGACCTTGCCGCTTTTCCTCGGGGTGTACGTACCCGACAAGTCATTGATCTTGATCGGGGTGTTGGCGGGGATGGCCGCGGCGTTCGAAGGCCCCGAGACAGCCACGGTGCCGCTCTCCGCACCACCCAGCCTGATGGCGGCGCTGGGATTCATCGCGCCCTTGCCGAGCTCGACCGGGGAGGACGAGACGCCCTTCTGGAAGGACATGGTGAGTTTGTAGGAGCTGCCGCTCTTGACTGCCTTGATGTCGATGGGCGAGACGGCCGACTTGGGACCGATCGGCGTCTTGCAGTTGTAGTTCACGTCCACGACGTCCGCATGGGCGGCCGGGGCGGTCATCAGCACCGCCGAGCCCGCCACTGCTGCGGCCAGCGCGAGCGCGAGCGCGGCTGAGCGTTTCTGGTTCGACACCTCGAGTTCCCCTCATGCCGAAGTTACTGACGACACATCAGATCGGGCGCTCAAGGTACGCCTGGGACCTTGGGGAGGGAAGACAAAGAACACGCCCGATCCGGGCGTGCGGAGAGAGGCGCGAAGGGAGTTTCGAACCGGCGGTAGCAGAGGCCGGTATCCGCCCGTCAGGACGGCGCGGCGAGTTCCGCCCAGACCGTCTTGCCGATGGCGTCGGCGCGCCGCAGGACACCCCAGTCGAGGCAGAGGCGCTGGACGATGAACATGCCGTGCCCGCCGGGCCGTCCGGCCCGGTGCGGCAGCCGAGGGGCCGGCTTGCCCGCGCCTCGGTCGGCGACCTCCAGGCGCAGCACCTTGCCGTCGTTGGAGACCCGCAGCTCTTCCGGCCCCTCAGCGTGCAGACACGCGTTGGTGACCAGCTCGGAGACGACCAGCAGCACATCTTCGGCCGCCGCGCGCCGGTCGGCGTTGGCGGCGGGCAGCCAGCCCCAGTCGTACAGGGCCTGCCGGGTGAAGTCGCGAGCGAGAGGGACTATCCCGCTGGCGCCGTCCAGGGCGAGCCGCCGTACGCGGCTGTCGCCGGGGACGGCGGAAGCGTCGTCCGGCTCCGGGCCCCGGTCGCCCGGCGGGTATGACCGGGTGGTGCTCATCAGCGCTTCACCTCACCGATTCACATCTGATTCAGAAGTCTTCTGCCCGACCGAACCGTGAGAACACCCACTCGTTCGATCGGCGCGGCTGTCACTCGGCCAGCGCCGCATCGAGGGACTCATGCACGGTAAAGACGGATTCTGCGCCGGTGATCTCGAACACACGGGCCACGACCGGCAGCATCCCGGCCAGGTGGACCGCGCCACCGGCGGCCTCGGCCTTGAGGCGGGCGCCGAGCAGCACGTTGAGGCCGGTGGAATCACAGAACTCCAGCCGGGAACAGTCGACGACCAGGCGTGTGCTGCCCGCCTCCAGACATGCGTCCAGCGGTTCCCGCAGCAGCTCGGCCGTGTGGTGGTCGAGTTCACCGGCAGGGGTCACGATCGCACTGCGGCCTTGACTGTGGACGTCGACCCGCAGTCGGCCCCGATTAGCACTCCCGACCGTCCCGCGGTCCATGCACGTCTCTCTTCCGGCCGTCCGTAGCTGCACTGATGCCGTTGAACCTTACGCCTTTCGACCGCCCCACGGTAGCCGAACATCATTCCAAATATGTGCGATTCGGACAAAAGACACTTGCGACGGTCCGCCTGAAGCGGGTAGGGGTAGTAGGGACACAACCAACACGGCCGGCTTTGGAGGCGCCGCACTCAGCCCAGTGCAGACGTATTGGCATCGGCAGCCATATGCCGAGAACGATGGAGGAGACCATGTCACCCCGGCTCGACGAAACGCGTACGCGCCAAGCGCCGCAGTCCGCGTCGCAGCAGCACGCGCCGTCGACAACCCCGCCCCAGCAGATCGAGGGACTCGCGGACCTCCCGGCGATTCCGCCGTACGACGAGGTGGGGCCGCTGGATGCCAGGGCCCTGTCCAAGACCCTCTTCGCGCGGCTCGAGGTGCTGGAGGAAGGCACCCACGAGTACGCGTACGTGCGCAACACCCTGGTGGAACTGAATCTGGCCCTCGTCAAGTTCGCCGCCTCCCGGTTCCGCTCCCGCAGTGAACCGATGGAAGACATCATCCAGGTCGGCACGATCGGCCTGATCAAGGCGATCGACCGCTTCGAGCTCCGCCGCGGCGTCGAGTTCCCGACCTTCGCCATGCCGACCATCGTCGGCGAGATCAAGCGCTTCTTCCGCGACACCAGCTGGTCGGTGCGCGTCCCGCGACGCCTCCAGGAGCTGCGGCTCGACCTCGCCAAGGCCGGTGACGAGCTCGCCCAGCAGTTCGACCGCGCCCCGACCGCCGGTGAACTCGCCGAGCGCCTCGGTATCAGCAAGGAAGAGGTCGCCGAGGGCATGGCGGCGAGCAACGCCTACACCGCGAGCTCGCTCGACGCTCAGCCCGAGGAAGACGACTCCGAGGGCGCGCTGGCCGACCGGATCGGCTACGAGGACCACGGGCTCGAGGGAATCGAGTACGTCGAGTCCTTGAAGCCGCTGATCGCCGGGCTCAGTCCGCGCGACCGCCAGATCCTGTCGCTGCGCTTCGTCGCGAACATGACGCAGTCGGAGATCGGTGAGGAGCTCGGCATCTCGCAGATGCACGTCTCCCGGCTCCTGACGCGCACGCTCGTCCGGCTCCGCAAGGGGCTGACCGTCGAGGAGTAACGGCGATTGACGCCATGTCAGGGCCCGTCCCCCCGGCGGGACGGGCCCTGCCGCGATGTTGACGAAGTGGTACGCACTGGTCCACATTGAACTGGGTTCTGGGGGGAACACATGGTTCTTGGGGCCGATGGGCCGTCCGCACACACCGCGCTGGAACAGCTGATGCGCGCCCGCCTCGGCAGAGAATGCCTGTACGTACCGTCCTGCCGGCTCGGCCTCTATGTGGCTCTGCGGCACTGGTGCCCGCCCGGCGGCCGGGTCCTGATGTCCCCGGTCAACGACGACGTCATCTTCTTCGTGGTGCTCGCCGCGGGCCTGCGCCCCGTCCAGGCACCGCTGTCCGCGCGAGACGGCTCCGTCGACCCGGCCGCCGTGCCCGACGAGGATTGGGACGGCCTCTCCGCGGTACTCACCACGAACTTGTACGGGAATCCCGACCCGGCGCCCGAACTGCGGGCCAGATGCACCAGGTTGGGGATCCCACTCCTCGAGGACGCCGCACACGCCATCGGCAGCGAAGTGGCGGGACGGCCGGTCGGGACCTTCGGCGACGCGTCCGTCTTCAGCCTGTCCAAGCATGTCGGCGCGAAGGCCGGCGGCTTCCTGGCCCTCGCCGACCAGGGGCTGCGGGGCGCGCTGGAGAAGGCGCGCGACGACCTCCTCGACCCGCCCCGGCTTTCGGCCGAACTCGCCTACGCCTTACGCCCGTACGCGGAGGCGACCGTCCGGGGACTGCGGCTGACCACGGCGGCGCGCGCCACCATGAAACTGCTCGGGATGCAGGAGCGCGACGGGATTCGGATGGACCTGCGGCCGGGCGAGCTCACACGCGCGCTCACCACCGCCCCCGGGCTCGACGACTTCCACTCCTGGGTACGCGTCGACATGCACGACTACCGGACCGGCGCCGGCCGCCCCCGGCTGCGCCGCATCGAACGGCTGCTGGGCCGGCTCGACGCCCGGCTCGACGCCCACCGGGCGGGTACCGGGAAACTCCTCGCCACGCAGTGGGCGCTGCCGTCCCCCGGCCCTGTGCAACCGTTGTTCCGGGTGCCGCTGCTGGTCGCCGACCGGGACGCGGCCGTCGCCCGGCTCGCCCGGCACCGCATCACCGTGGGCTACCTCTACGATCCGCCGCTGGACACCTATGCGGGAGCCGCCTTCACCGACCCGTCGCCCGCTCCGGCGCAGGCCGCCTGGTTCGCGCGGCACGCCCTGCCCGTCGACCCGCTCCGCGCCGACGACGTGATCCGGATTCTCGCCGGGACGGAGCGGGCGCCCGGAGGACCCAGCGGTGGGTGACAGTCACACCCGGACCCGTGAGCCGTCCGGCTCCGGCTCCGGCTCCGGGCCGGGCTCCGGGCCGGGCTCCGGGCCGGGCTCCGGGCCGGGCTCCGGGTCCGACTCCGGCTCGGCCCCGCCCCGCGACGCCGTCACGGACGTGGGTGCGCCTGCTGAGGGCGAGGGCACGCAGGACACCGACCGGCCGGCCGACGGCGACTCGATGTTCCGCAACGCCTACGCGCTGATGCTGTCCACCGGCGTCTCCGCCGCGCTGGGCCTCGGGTTCTGGCTGGTCGCCGCGCGCTACTACAGCAAGGAGGCGGTGGGCGTCGGCTCCGCCGCCATCGCCGCCCAGCGGCTGCTGGCCTCCCTCACCGCCACCACCATGATCGGCGCCGTGGTGCGCTATGTGCCGCGCGCCGGACGGGCGACCGGCCCGCTGGTGCTGCGGACGTACCTCGTCAGCTCGGTCGTGGTGGCCCTGGCCTGCGGTGTCTTCCTGCTCACCCTCGACCTGTGGGGGCCCACGTACGCACCGCTGGGAGGACTCGGCGCCGGCCTCTTCTTCACCGCCTCCTGCGTCGCCTGGGCGCTTCTGACCCTTCAGGACGGGGTGCTGACCGGCCTGCGCCGCGCCATCTGGGTGCCCGTCGGCAACGCCGGCTTCTCCCTGGGCAAGCTGGTGCTGCTCGCGGTCTTCGCGAGCGCCATGCCGGTCCTCGGCGTCTTCGTCTCCTGGTCGGTGGCGATCGCGCTGTCGGTCCTGCCGCTCGGCTGGCTGGTCTTCCGCAGGCTCATCCCGCAGCAGGCCGCCGCCGACCGCGACCGCGAGCCGCCCGCCCTGCGCGAGATCGGGCGGTTCCTGGCCGGCGACTCGGTCGGTGCCCTGTTCAGCCTGGCGATGATCAATCTGCTGCCGGTGATGGTGGCGGTCCGCTTCGACGCCGCGCACAACGGCTTCTTCTACATCGCGTACACCGTCGGCGGAACCATGGAGTTCATGGCCATCAACATGGCCTCCTCGCTCACCGCGCACGCCTCGCACAGTCCGGACCGGCTCGCCGACGGCGTGCGCGGTGCCCTGCGGCGGATGGCCGTCCTTCTGGTGCCCGTCGTCCTGGTGCTGATCGTCTTCGCCCCGCAGATCCTCGCCCCGTTCGGCGCCACGTACGCCGAGCACGGCACGACCGCGCTGCGGCTGCTGGCCGCCGCCGCGCTGCCGCGGGTCGTCGTCGAGCTGTACATCGGCGTGCTGCGGGTGCAGGGGCGCACCGGCATGCTGGCCGCTCTCCAGGGCGCCATGTGTGTGCTGGTACTGGGCAGTGCCGCGCTGCTGCTGGGCCCGGTGGGCATCTCCGGGGCGGGGCTCGCAATGCTGCTGAGCATGACCCTGATGGCGCTGGTCTCGGCGCCCGGGCTGCGTTCGGCGCTGAGCGGCCGACCGCCTCGGCGGACCTGGCCGGCGCGGTTCCCCGGCCGCCGCAAGAGCACCGGGGACGAGGAGTACGGGACCAGCTGGGCGCGCCGGGCCGCGGAACTGCGCGCGGAAGCGGTGGAGTCGTACGGCGGCCGGTGGGCCGAGGACACCGCCTACCTGCGGGGCGCGCACGACGGAGTGACCCCGGCCTTCGGCATCCCGGTGCTGCGTGATCCGGACGTCCCCGGACGGTCGAGCGCCCGTACGGACGGGGCCACGGAGGGCGAGGAGAACCGGCTGACCGAGGCGCTGTGGCTGCTGCTCGGGCTGGCGGCGGGTCTGTTCTGGGTACCGCTGGCACGGGCGGCCCAGGACCGGCGGGCCCACGTCGGCCAGCTGCCGGGCACCGGGCTCACCGACGCTCTGCCGCCTGTCACCCTCACCGCCGGCGTACTGCTGGTGGTGATCTACTGCGCGGCCGTCTCGCTGTACCGGGCCCGCCCCGCCCTGCTGGTGTCCGCGCTGGTGGCCACCACGGCCGCCCTGCACACCGCACCGCTCCTCCTCGGGACGCTGCCGGACCCCGCCGCCGGCCCCGGGCACAAGGCGCTCACCGCGTTCGTGGCGGGGGCGGCCGGGCTGGACGGGGCCGGCGGGACGGAAGGCGTGGCGCGTGTCCTGCCGGTGGTTCTGCAGCTGCTCTGTCTGGCGCTGGCCGCCGAGACCCTGCGGACGCTGGACGCGCACTGGCGGATCACGGCGGGAACGGTGTGGGTGCTGGCCGTGGGCGGCTGGGCGGCGCAGCAGGCGTTCGCCGCCGTCGCGCTGCCCGTCTTCCTCGGCTTCCTCGGGCTGTACGCGGCCACGGCGGCGGGCCGCGCCGTACGGCGGCGCCGGGTCACCGGGGCGGGACCTGCTGCCTGAACCACTTGTCCTTGCCCGCCTGCCGGTACCCCTCCAGGGCGGGCCCCGAGTTGACCGTCAGGTCGCAGTTCTTTCCCGGCACGGAGCGGTTCCACTGGACCAGCGCCTTCGCCTGCGGCATGGTCCGTACGGTCTCGGGGATGGCGGCGTACCACCCCCTCTGCCGGTCCGGGTCGGCCGGATCGGGCGCCGTGCCGAACTCGGCGAGCATGACCGGCTTCCGGTCGGAGATGTTGTCACGCAGCCAGTCGTACGACGGCCGCTGGCTCCGGTCGAAGTCCAGCCAGTCGGGGGACTTGTGGCAGAGGAAGTAGTTGTACTGGTCCATGCCGATCCAGTCGACGTACGCGTCGCCCGGGTAGAGCTGCTTCATCAGCTCGCCGTGCTTCAGGTAGCCGGACACCGTCCACACCCACACGACGTTGTCCACGCCGAGCTCCTCGAACCGGCCGTGGAGGTGCCGGTAGGCGGCGACGTACTCCGCGGGTGTGCCGGCCTCCTTGGCGCGGAAGTCGACTTCCTGGTCGAAGGAGAAGAAGATCCGCTTGCCGTACGCCTTGATGCGGCGGGCCTGCGGGTCGATGATCTCCTCGTCGTACTTCCCGGAGGCGATGTTCTTCCAGCCCAGCTGGTCCTCGGCCCAGTTGGCGTGGTGCGGTTCCGTCCAGACCGTGGACTCCCAGGCCAGCATCAGCAGCCGGTCTCTGCCGAGCTCCTGCTCGTCGGCGGTGAGCAGCTCTCCGTCGAGCTTCCCCTTCGACATGTCGTGGTAGTTGTAGACGAGGTCGAGCTTGCGGCCGATCTTCTTTTCGAAGGCGTACACGGCGTCCTTGAGCGAGCCGTTCGCCGCGTACGGCACATACGCCCCCCACCACGCTCCACAGGACGGCACCAAATCGGCGTTCGGCGCACACGGTCCTTCGGGGAGTTTCCCGGAGGCCGCGTTCTCCGGTAAGGCATGGCCCGCGGGCCGGGAGGAGTCCTCCTTTCCGTCCGTTCCGCCGGACCCGTCCGACCGGGCGATCCATACGCCCAGCCCGGTGAGCAGTGCTCCCACGGCTGCGAGTACCAGCGCGGCGTACGCGATGCCCCGCTGTGAGCCGCCCGCGTGCCGTCCCGTCATCGGCCCCGCCCGCTTTCGGGTTTGGCCCGGTCGGCGGCTCCGCGCGTGGCGGCGGGCAGGGGCACGCCCGGCAGGGCGGCCGCGATGGTGGTGAACGCGGCGAGGGACACCAGGAACACTTCGGCGGAGAAGCCCTCCACCAAGAAGAGCGAGGTGGCGACCAGGGTGCCCAGGGAGAGGCTGATCGGCGCGGCGAGCGCGACTGCTTCCAGCCGTGCTCCTGGGCGCAGTCTTTCCGGCTGCGGAAGGAGAAGGGCGAGGCCTGGTGCGACGGTGACGAAGAGCAGCACCGGGATCCAGCGCAGCGGCGCTCCGCCGGGCAGCGCGGTCGCCGCCAGCGCCAGCCATCCGGAGAGGGCCAGGGCCGCTCTGAGCTGTGACTGCTTCACGGTGGTGCTCCCCCTGTCGGGTGTGGCTCGGGGACCGCACGCCGACCGGGGACCGGGCGGGTACGGCGGTCGCGTACGGCGGTCGGACGGGGCGGTCGGGTACGGCAGATCGGGTACGGCCTTCGGGTGCGGCAGGTCGGGCAGGGCCCTCCGGCGGACCGGGGGCGCCCTGCATTCAGCTGCGTGGCCGGTACTCCAGCACCAGGCCGTGCGGGGACTCCTCGACGATCCGGAACAGCGGCGAGCGTTTCAGGTCCTCGCGCATCCGGGCGAAGCTGCCGGGCGGCAGATAGCCCTCGCCGATGACGGCGCGCTGCTGCGTCGGGGTGAGGATGACGAAGGCCGGGCGTCCTTCCGGGATGCCGGCGGCCAGATAACCGGCGGGGTTCTTCAGCATCTTCAGGTTCTCGGGCACTTCCTGTTCGGCGAAGAGCCAGCGTTCGTAGTGGTCGTAGCGGTGGTACGCGGCCGGGAAGGATCCGGTCGCGGCAAGGACGAGCGCGCCGTCCGGTGCCCGGTCGTAGGCCCGCTTCACGAGCGCGACCTCCGCAGGGGACGCGTAGTGCATGCCCTCCTTGCCGTAGTACGAGGGGAGGAACCCGGCCAGCAGCGCGACCAGGGCGACCGGCAGCGCGACCATCGAGGCGCGCCGGGCCAGCCGTCTGCGTCTGCCCGTGCCGCCCATCGCCGGGATCAGGGCGGCGGCAGCGAAGAAGGCGGTGCCGGGCAGGCCGAAGAGGTAGACCCGGAACAGCATCTCACCGCCGTAGTCGTTGACGGCGAACATCGGTACGGGAGCCGCGGCCGCCAGCAGCAGGGGCAGCGCGGTACGGGTGAGCCTGCGGCGGAGCAGGACGGCCGCGCCCGCCAGCAGGCCGAGGGTGATCACCATCGCGATGTTGGCGCGGCCAACCAGTTCGGGCCCCGGACCGGTCGGCTCACCCGCGTAACCGGCACGGGAGTTGTTCAGCAAGTCGCCCGCGGAGTCGCGCAGGGTGCTCAGCGTCTCCAGGAAGAGCACCCGGCCCATCGTGAGGTCCCAGATCAGCATGACGAGTCCGGCGACGACGAGCAGCCCGGCGTTGCGGTAACGGCGGGTCAGACTGAGCGCGAGCAGGGTCGCGCACAGCATCACCGGAGTGAGCTGGTGCGAGGCGTTGATGGCGGCGACGAGTGGGGCGATGATCACCACGGCGATGGCGCGCTGCCGGGTGCCGGTGGGCGGCGGGACCACGGCGGCGGCCGGGTCGAGACGGTCACGTGAGCGCAGCGTCCCCGCCGAGCCCGGCAGCACGAAGTGCCGTACGACCACTGCGAACACGGTGAGGTACAGCAGGTACGAGAGGCCTTGCGGGGACAGGTAGTCCTGCCCGACCCAGTTGGCCAGCTGGAAGATCCAGACCGCCGTCCACACCAGCCGCCAGTCCTCGCTGAAAGTGCGGTAGATGAGGACGAGCACCGGCATCATCAGCAGGCCGAGGACGACCGGCGCCCAGTTGATGAAGGACGCGGCACTCTCGACACCGAAGGCCCGCACCAGCGCGGCGTTGAGCGCGAAGAAGCCGGGCCACTGGTCGTACGCCGACATGCCGCCGGAGAGCGTCTGTTCGGGGTGCACGGTCCCCTCGGCCAGCAGCCGCGCGATGACCGCGTCGTGCTTGGAGGCCCAGGCGTAGCGCACGGAGTCGTACAGCAGGGCGGGCGGCGCCTTCAGGGCGAACAGCAGCGCGACGCTGTAGGCGGCGGGCCACCAGGGGGCGGTCCCGGCGCGGCGCAGGCTCAGCGCGAAGCCGGCGCTCAGTACGAGAAGCGAGACGTAGAAGGCGAGCGGGAAGCGGTCGAGGAGCCCGAAGTCCCCGATGTCGCGGAAGTCGATCCGGGGCAGCGCGTACGCCCACAGTGTGGCGGCCACCGCCAACGGAAGCCAGACCAGCAGGCGTCGCGGCCGGATCAGCTCACGTGGCCCGGGTATCCGGGACCTCGGCTGCTCGGAGGTGACTTCCCTTTCGTCTCCGGTCTTCTGGGCAGGGGGCGCCCCGGTGCTCCCGACGACCGGCGTGGGCACGCGTTGTTGCACTGTGCGACTCCCCCCACTGCTGTGGTTGCGGCCGTCACGCCGCTGTCCCCTTCAGCGAAGTATAGGAACGTGCTTCGCTTTTGTACGGCTGTCGTACACACCTGTTGCAGTCGGATCCTGTGTGGCGGCTAGCCGGCGAACACCGGCCCCCGGACCGCCGCGCGGGCGCGCCGGAACAGCCGCCATCCGACGGTGGGCAACGAGTCCGGATAGGGGGCGACCCTGGCTCCCGCGCCGGACATCCAGGCCTCGACGTCCGCGACCGTGTGGCTGCGGCGCAGGATGAGCCGCGCTATGCGGTACGGCTCGTCGGTGTCCGAGCTGAGTGCGTGCCGGACGGCGACCGCCGAGGTGTAGCCGGCCCTGCGGGCGGCCCGCCGCACCGCGGGGCTGTTGTAGCCGTGCGGATAGGCCAGGTGCGTCACCTCGTGCCCGAGCACGTCCTCCAAAGTCTTCTTGGATTCGGCCAGTTCGTGGCGCAGGGCGCCGGCGCTCAGGGTGTCCAGCTGGGGGTGGGTGACGGTGTGGCCGCCCACTTCCATGCCGCACTGCTCCAGCAGCGGCACCTGGTCCAGCGTCATCATCGGGGCAGGCGGCAGCAGGCTGTGGCCGCCCGGGGTGATCGCGCCGGTGGTGAGGTAGGCGGTGGCGGGCAGACCACGGTCGGCCAGCGCCTCGGCGGTCGGTCCGGGCAGATCGGCGAATCCGTCGTCGAAGGTGAGGGCGACCGGGCGCGGCGGCAGCGGGGCGCGGCCCGCGAAGTGGTCGGCGAGTGCGCTGACCGGTACGGGCGTGCGGCCGCTCGCGGCGACCGCGTCGAGCTGCGCCGCGAAGTCCCTTGGTCTGACGGTGAATTCGGCGATCCAGTCGGGAGGATCGTCCATCACGGCGTGGTAGAGGAGTACCGGAATCGGGGGTGCTGCGGCTCTGTCGCTCATCTCATCTCTCCCCCCAGGGAAGTGGGTTGCCGCGAACGCGACGCCGCGCCAGGGCGTACCCGAGCGGCCCGTAGAGCATGCCCCTGCGCTCCAGCCGGGAGAGGCTGCGCGGCCATGCGTGGTCCTGCGCACCGTGCTGACCGGGTACGTTCGCCGGCCCGGCGGCCGCACCGCGGTGGGCGGTCATCGCGCGGGCGCGCGCGAGCCCCCTGGGCAACCGGGCGAGCAGCGCGGGCAGCAGGGCGGGGCGGCGGACCAGGATCGCGGTGAGGAACGCCGTGAGCCCGGCCCCGTATCCGTACGCCTGGTTCTCGAGGTCCTGCCACGTCTCCCTGTGGTGGTGCCAGACCAGCGCATCGGGCGTGTAGCGCAGCCGGTGGCCCGCGGCGAGGATCCGTACGAACGCGTACAGGTCGTCGCCGCCCCTGGCGGGGGTTCCGGTGCCGGTGGCGGGGTCGAAGCCACCGACTGCGCGGAGGGCGTCCGCCCGGAAGGCCATGTTGGCGCCGGAGCCGTAACTCCCCGCCGTGAACGGGAACAGCGGCTCGTCGGCGGGCGGGCGGCGCGGATCGTACGTACGCGCCGCGAAGCCCTTGGCGAAGCCGCCGTGGCTCTCCAGCATTACCTGGGCGGGAGTGCGCAGCTGGGCGGGCAGGATCAGCCCGGTGGCGCAGGCGAGGCCCGGATCGGCCGCGAAGGGCGCGGTCAGGGCGGTGAGCCAGTGCGGGTCGGCGATCACGTCGTCGTCGGTGAAGGCGAGGACCTCGCCGTCCGCGACGGCGACGCCCCGGTTGTGGGCGGTGGCCAGACCGGGCACGGGCTCGCGGACATACCGGACGCGGTGGGCGTACGTCGTCTCGACGAGGTCCCGGGTCGCGGTGGTGAGGGGCGCGTTGTCGACGACGACGACCTCGAAGTCCGGGTGGTCCTGCCGGAGCAGCGAGTCGAGTGCGCGGTGCAGTTGCTCACTGCGCTCACGCGTGGCGACGACGACGGAAACGCGGAGCGCTTCCCTGCGGGGTTCGCCCCGGGCGGACCCCGCCCTGGTGGACCGGGCCACGGCGAACGGGCCGCCGACGGACCCATTGGCGTCGGACCCGTCGAAGTGGGAGCCGTCGAGGTGGGAGTCGTCGAGATGGGATTCACTGACATCCGAGCCGGTGACCTCGGACCCGGCGGCGGAGCCCGTTCCCGTCGGACCGGACTTGGCGAGCTGGGCGGCTGCTGCGTTCGCCAGCGCCTTCGCCGGGTCCTCGCCCGGCTCGACGCGGGTGAGGACGGTGCCCACCGGACGGCCGTGCAGCCGGACCAGGGCGTAGACATCTCCCCCGGTGACCGGCGGGCCACCCGGGGCCGGGTCGAAGGAGATCACTTCCCCGGGAAGGCCGTCGAGGTCCAGCTCGGCGACTGCGATGTTCTGCTGCATACGAGTCCCCCTTCCGGCCTCGCGGCCGCAGGCCGACATGTCACCTGCCGCGCAGGCGGGCGGCGCGGTTCAGCGCCTCCGACGCGAAACGGGCCAGTCGCGGCCGGTCGCGTACGAAACCGTGCGCCCTCCGCGAGGGCTCCCGGCTCAGCCAGTACAGGGCGGCGCCCGGGCCGGGCCGGACCGCCGCTCCCTCGTGCACCTGCAGTTCGCCGGTCTTCAGCGCGTCCTTGTACTCGGCGGCTCCCCGGCCCAGGTCGAGCATGCCGATGCCCTCCGCCGCGGCCGCCTCGGCCATCCGGAGGTGGAGGATCAGGCCCGGTGAGAACTTGGCGAACTCCGGGTCGTACGCCGGGAACCAGCAGGACAGCACCGTGCGCGAGCGCAGCCCGAAGTGGGCCGCCGCCGGCCGGCCGCCGACGTACAGCACGGAGAGAACACCCGAGCAGCCGGGCGCGCGGGTCTCCGCAAGCAGCCGCACCAGGTGGCTGATCCACTCCTGCGCGAAGCGGTCCTTGCGGCCAGTGCGGCGGTACTGCGCGGATTTCCAGGCCATCAGCGTGCGCAGCACCGCCGGGTCGCGCTCGTCGAACACGAACCGTACGTCTCCCGCCTGGCGGTCGAGCTTGCGCTCCTTCGCCGCGGTGGTCCTGAAGAACTTGGGCGACTGCCGGCGCAGCACTTCCTCGTACCGGGCGTATCCTCCGCCCACGTCGATCACGGGTGAGGCGAAGCCGCGGCCGGCATACGGGAGAAAGAGCTGCTGGTCCGCCTCGAGATTGTCGAAGTCCCAGGCGGACAGCGAGCAGGCGCGCAGCAGGTGCCGGGTGTCCAGCCGCAGACCGGGACGGAGTACCGCGCCCTGACAGTCGGAGACGCCGAGGCCGATCGCCCGGCCGTGACCCAACGGCCCCTTCTCGTACGGGAAGAAGCCGGCCGCCTCACCGTCCTCCCGCAGCACCGCCACCCGCGCGGCGGGCCTCACCCGCCCCACGGCGAGGGTGAACTCCGGCTCCATGAACGGATTGGCCGGTGCGTCGGCCTTCGCCCGCAGCTCCCGCCAGGCTTCGGTGTCGGCTGCGCCCAGCTCCCCAGGGCTGACCACACGAATGCGTACGTCGCTCAACTCGACCCCCCGGTCTCCCCCATGAGCACGCTGGAATGGACGGTACCGGCCGGCCACCCGGCACGGTAGGGCGCGGCGCGGGTCTCGTGACCATCCTGTGAAGAATGTGTGTCAGGTGGGGAAGGTGATGCGGGAGAGGACGGCGCGTACGACGAGAGGCTTGCGGCGCACGCTCCACAAGCGAGGCCTGCCGGGGTGAAGCCCGGAGCTGCGGCTCAGGCCGCGCGCTCGCCCTTCTGCCAGACGGCCGTCACCAGCGGTACACCCGGCCGGTAGGCCAGGTGGACATGGCTTGGTGCGTCGAGCAGGGCCAGGTCGGCGCGGGCGCCGGGCGCGATTCTGCCGACGTCCGTGCGGCGCAGGGCCGCCGCGCCGCCGGCGGTGGCCGACCAGAGCGCCTCGTCCGGGGTCATGCCCATGTCGCGTACCGCCAGGGCGATGCAGAACGCCATCGAACTGGTGAAGGACGAGCCCGGATTGCAGTCCGTGGACAGCGCCACGGTGATGCCCGCGTCGAGCAGACGGCGGGCGTCGGGCCACTGGGCGCGGGTGGAGAACTCGGCGCCGGGCAGCAGGGTGGCAACCGTGCTGCCGCTCGCCAGTGCATCGACGTCCTGCTGCGTCAGGTGTGTGCAGTGGTCGGCCGAGGCGGCGTCGAGCTCCACCGCGAGCTGGACGCCGGGGCCGTGACCGAGCTGGTTCGCGTGGACCCGGGCGGTCAGGCCCTTGGCCTTGCCCGCGGTGAGGACGGCCCGGGCCTGGTCCCCGTCGAAGGCGCCCTTCTCGCAGAAGACGTCCACCCAGCGGGCGTACGGGGCACAGGCGTCGAGCATCTCGCCGGTGACGAGTTCCACGTACGCGGCCGGGTCGTCGGCGTAGTCGGGCGAGACGATGTGCGCGCCGAGGTAGGTGACCTCGTCGGTGTGCCGGGCGGCGATCCGGAGGGCGCGCGCCTCGTCGGCGACGGTCAGCCCGTACCCCGACTTGGTCTCGAAGGTGGTCGTGCCCTGGCGCCGGGCCTCGTGGAGGTAGCGCAGCAGATTGGCCTCCAGCGCCTCGTCGGAGGCGGCGCGGGTGGCGGCGACGGTGGTGCGGATGCCGCCCGCGGAGTAACTGCGTCCGGACATCCTGGCGTTGAACTCGGCCGTGCGGTCACCGGCGAAGACGAGGTGCGAGTGCGAGTCGACGAAGCCGGGGACCAGAGCCCGGCCGGCGGCGTCGACGGCGTTGTCGGTGGCGGGTGCTTTGCTTGATTCACCGACCCAGGCGACGCGGTCGCCGTCGATGACGACGGCCGCGTCCTGGATCAGACCGAGGGGGCCTTCACCGAGGGAGGGGTCGTTGGTGACCAGGCTGGCGATGTTGCTGATGGCGGTGCTCGTCATCGCGGGGGCCGCTTTCGTGATGAGGGGGGCCGTGGTGGGGGGTGCCGTGGTGAGGGGGGCCGGGGCGGCGGGGGGCGGGGATGGCGGGTGTCTCGCTCAGCCGCGGACGGCCGCGATCGACTCGGCGAGGGCCGCGGGAACGTCAGGTACGAGTTGGTGCACTCCGTCGCTGACCACATGACGGCCGCCCACGACCGTGTGGCGGACATCCGCCGCGGAGGCGGCGAATACGGCGGTCTCGGCGCCCAGACGGGGCAGTGGGCCCGCTGTTCTGACCGAGTCCAGGGCGATGGTCGTAAGGTCGGCGAGCGCGCCCTGCTCGAGGGCGCCCGCGTCGTCCCAGCCGAGTGCCGCATGGCCGTCGGCCGTGGCGGCGCGGAGCAGGGCCGCCGCGGTCCAGTGGCCGCGTGTGCGGGTGCGCAGGCGCTCGTCGAGTTCCATCGCGCGCGCTTCCTCGAGAAGGTCGATCACGGCATGGCTGTCGCTGCCCAGGGACAGCGGGCTGCCCGCCCGCTGCAGCCGGGCCGCCGGGCCGATGCCGTCGGCCAGGTCCCGTTCGGTGGTGGGGCACATACAGGTGCCCGTCGTCGTCCCGCCGAGCAGAGCGATGTCCTCGTCGGTGAGGTGCGTGCTGTGGACGCCCGTCGTGCGGGGCCCCAGGACACCGTGGTCGGCGAGCAGCCGGGTGGGGGTGCGGCCGTGGGCGGCCAGGCAGGCGTCGTTCTCCGCCGTCTGCTCGGACAGGTGGACGTGCAGCGGGGCCCTGCGGGACTCTGCCCACTGCGCCACGGTGGCGAGCTGCCCGGCGGGCACGGCGCGTACGGAGTGGATGGCCGCGCCGATGCGGGCGTGGGCGCTGTCCTTGAGGCCGGCGGCGCGGGCTGCCCAGGCATCGGCCGTGCCGTCGGAGAAGCGGAGCTGCTGCTGGTTCGGGGGTTCCCCGAAGCCCGCCGAGAGGTAGGCGGTGTCGAGGAGGGTGATCCGGATTCCGGCTTCGGCCGCGGCCGCGATCAGCGCCTCGCCCATCGCGTTGGGGTTGTCGTACGGTGTGCCGCCCGCCGCGTGGTGGAGGTAGTGGAACTCGCCGACCGCGGTGATCCCGGCCAGCGCCATCTCCGCGTACACGGCTCGGGCGAGCGCGTGGTAGCTGTCCGGGGTGAGCCGCGAGGCCACCTGGTACATCACCTCGCGCCAGGTCCAGAAGGTCCCGGAGCCGACCTGGACCGTTCCCCGCAGGGCGCGGTGGAAGGCGTGCGAGTGGGCGTTGGCCAGGCCCGGGATGGTGAGGCCGCGCAGGACGGTCGCGCCGGGCGGCGGGGCGTCGACACCGGTACGGACCGCGCTGATACGGCCGTCCGCCCCGGCGGCGGAGCCGCCGCTCGTCACAGTGAGGGCCACGCCCGGTTCGACATGGGTGCCGAGCCAGGCGTGCTCCAGCCAGTACGTCGTCACTGTCACCTGCACGCGAGACCTTCCAGTACGTCGGCGAGTGCGAGGACACCGGCGACGCAGTCGTCCTCGCCGGCGAACTCGGCCGGCGAGTGCGAGACGCCGGTGGGGTTCCGTACGAACAGCATGGCGGTCGGGATGGAGCCGGAGAGGATTCCGGCGTCGTGTCCCGCCCCGGTGCCGAGCACCGGGATCCGCCCGCCCAGGATCCGGTTCAGCTCGTCGCGCAGGGCGTGCTCGAACTCGATCACGGGCGTGAAGGACTCCCGGGTGACCCGTACGTCCACGCCGTCGCGCTCGGCGTGCTCCATCGCCGCCTTCTCGATACCGGCGACGACAGTGTCGAGGGTGCTCTCGTCGGCGGCCCGGGAGTCGAGCCACCCGCGGACGAGGGAGGGGATGGCGTTGACACCGTTCGGCTCGACGGAGATCTTGCCGAAGGTCGCCAGCGCACCGGCGAGCCGGGCCTCCCGGCGGGCGGCGATGACTGTCTCGGCGTACGTGAGCATCGGGTCGCGGCGGTCCTCCAAGCGGGTGGTGCCCGCGTGGTTGGCCTCGCCGTGGAAGTCGAACCGCCAGCGGCCGTGCGGCCAGATCGCCGAAGCGATACCGACCCGATCGCCGGACAGGTCGAGCGCCCGGCCCTGCTCGACGTGCAGCTCGACGAACGCGCCGATGCGGGCTAGCCGTTCCGGGTCGGGGCCGATGGCCGCCGGGTCGTGTCCGGCCCGCTCCATGGCCTGCGGCAGGGAGACCCCGTCGCCGTCGCGCAGCTCGTACGCCTTCTCGGGAGTCAGCTGACCGGCGGTCAGCCGGGAGCCGACGCAGGCGAGCCCGAAGCGCGCGCCCTCCTCGTCACCGAAGTTGGTGAGGGCGAGCGGTCTGGTGAACTGCGCTCCCCTGTGGCGCAGTTCGTCGAGCGCGGCGAAGGAGGACACGACACCGAGCGGCCCGTCGAAGGCTCCGCCGTCGGGCACGGAGTCCAGGTGCGAGCCGGTGACGACGGCGTTCCCGGCCAGGGGGTCGCCGAGCCAGGCCCACTGGTTGCCGTTGCGGTCGACTTCGTACGTCAGTCCGCGGGCGCCTGCCTGGGCCTTGAACCAGGCCCGGCAGTCGGCGTCGGCCGCGGTCCAGGCGTATCGCCGGTACCCGCCGCTGCCGGCGTGCCTGCCGACGGGCAGCAAATCCCGCCACATCTCGTGGAAGGAGGTCCCGGCCACGGCCTTCACGGGATCGTGCGAGGTCACGCGGCGCCGCCTTCGGCGTCCTCGCGCATCGGGACCCGGACGCCGCGGTCGTCCGCCACCGACTCCGCGATGTCGTAGCCCGCGTCGACGTGCCGGATGACTCCCATGCCCGGATCGTTGGTGAGCACGCGGCGGATCTTCTCGCCGGCGAGCTTGGTGCCGTCGGCCACCGAGACCTGGCCGGCGTGGATCGAGCGGCCCATGCCGACGCCGCCGCCGTGGTGGATGGATACCCACGACGCACCGGAGGCGACATTGACCATGGCGTTGAGCAGCGGCCAGTCGGCGATCGCGTCGGACCCGTCGAGCATCGCCTCGGTCTCGCGGTACGGGGAGGCGACCGAGCCGCAGTCCAGGTGGTCACGGCCGATCGCCAGCGGGGCGGCCAGTTCGCCGGACGCCACCATGTCGTTGAAGCGCTCGCCGGCCTTGTCGCGCTCGCCGTAGCCGAGCCAGCAGATGCGGGCGGGCAGGCCCTGGAAGTGGACCCGCTCGCCGGCCAACTTGATCCAGCGGTGCAGCGACTCGTTCTCCGGGAAGAGATCGAGCATGGCCTTGTCGGTCTTGTGGATGTCCGAGGCCTCACCGGAGAGGGCGGCCCAGCGGAACGGTCCCTTGCCCTCACAGAAGAGCGGCCGGATGTACGCGGGGACGAAGCCGGGGAAGTCGAACGCCCGGTCGTACCCGGCGAGCTGGGCCTCACCGCGGATCGAGTTGCCGTAGTCGAACACCTCGGCGCCGGCGTCCATGAAGCCGACCATGGCCTCGACATGGCGGGCCATGGACTCGCGGGCGCGCTGGGTGAAGTCGGCGGGCTTCTCGGCGGCGTAGGACGCCATGTCGTCGAAGTCGACACCGAGCGGGAGGTACGCAAGCGGGTCGTGGGCCGAGGTCTGGTCGGTCACGATGTCGATCGGGGCGCCCTCGGCGAGCATGCGCGGCAGCAGCTCGGCTGCGTTGCCCAGCAGGCCGATGGAGAGCGGCTTGCGGGCGTCGCGCGCCTCGGTGGCGAGTTGCAGGGCGTGCTCCAGCGAGTCGGCGCGCACGTCCAGGTAGCGGTGCTCGATACGGCGCTCGATGGCGCGCGGGTCGCAGTCGATGCAGATCGCGACGCCGTCGTTCATCGTGACGGCGAGCGGCTGGGCGCCGCCCATGCCGCCGAGTCCGGCGGTGAGGGTGATGGTGCCTGCGAGAGTGCCGGAGAACTTCTTGGCCGCGACCGCCGCGAAGGTCTCGTACGTGCCCTGGAGGATGCCCTGGGTGCCGATGTAGATCCACGATCCGGCGGTCATCTGACCGTACATGGTCAGACCCAGCTGCTCCAGGCGCCGGAACTCCTCCCAGTTCGCCCAGTCGCCGACCAGGTTGGAGTTGGCGATCAGGACGCGCGGCGCCCACTCGTGGGTCTGCATCACGCCGACCGGACGGCCGGACTGGACGAGCATCGTCTCGTCCTGCTTCAGCGTTCGCAGCGTGCGCACCATGGCGTCGAAAGAGCGCCAGTCACGGGCGGCCTTGCCGGTGCCGCCGTAGACGACGAGTTTGTCGGGGTGCTCGGCCACCTCGGGGTCGAGGTTGTTCTGCAGCATGCGCAGGGCGGCTTCCTGCTGCCATCCCAGGGCGCTCAGTTCCGTACCGCGCGGTGCCCGTACGGGGCGGGGTCCTGACATGGCGATGCCTCCTCCATTGTTGGTCAATCTATTCACATCCTGACTCGATGAATAGTTGTAGTCAACAGCTGCGGCGCGACGCGCCGGATGATTGGCTGGCACACATGGCTTCGGAAGCGGGCACGGACGTACCGGCACGTCGTGATCAGGCCGTACGAGCGGCGGTGGAGCAGGGCCTCCTCACCGAGGACGAGCCGGTGGTCTGCCTGCTGGACGTGGCCGGAATCCGCACCTCCGCGGCGGCGCTGCACACGGCCTTCGAGTCCGTCACCCCGCCCGCCACCCCGGTCCTGCACGCCTTCGCGGTGAAAGCCGCCCCCCTGGTGCCGGTCCTGCGGCTCCTCTCCGCGGCCGGCATCGGCTGCGAGGTCGCCAGCCCCGGCGAGCTGGCCCTGGCCCGCGCCGCCGGGGTCCCGCCGCCCCGTACCGTCCTCGACTCCCCCGCCAAGACCCACGGCGAGCTCCGCGAGGCGCTCGCGCTCGGCATCGCCGTCAACGCCGACAACGCGCAGGAGCTGAGCCGCCTGGACGCTCTGATCGGATCCGCCCCGCCGGGCACGCCGTGCTCCTCGCCCCTCGGCCTGCGGGTCAATCCCCAGATCGGCGGCGGCTCGATCGGCGCGCTTTCCACCGCCACCGCGACCTCCAAGTTCGGAGTGGCGCTCAAAGACGAAGGGGCACGCGCCTGGGTGGTGAACGCCTACCGCGACCGCCCCTGGCTGACCCGGCTGCACACGCACACGGGGTCGCAGGGCGTGCCTCTGGAAATGATGGCCCAGGGCGTCCGAGAGGTGTACGAGCTGGCCGAGGAGATCAACGCGGCCGTCGGCCACCAGCAGGTCGACACCGTCGACATCGGCGGCGGACTGCCCGTCAACTTCGCCTCCGACGACGAGACTCCGACGTTCGCGCAGTACGCCCGCCTCCTGGCGGACACGGTCCCGGGCCTGTTCGACGGCCGGTACGGGCTGGTCACCGAGTTCGGCCGGTCGCTCCTAGCCAAGCACGGCATCGTCCTCGCCCGCGTCGAGTACACGAAAACGTCCGGCGGCCGTCCGATCGCGGTGACCCACGCGGGCGTGCAGCTCGCCACCCGTACCGTCTTCGCTCCCGCGTCCTGGCCGCTGCGGATCGCCGCGTACGACGCCAAGGGCCGGCCGAGGACCGGCCGGGCCGTCCCGCAGGACGTGGCGGGGCCGGCCTGCTTCGCCGGTGACCTGCTCGCCGAGAGCCGCCCGCTGCCGCTGCTGGAGCCGGGTGACCTTGTGGCGGTGCTGGACACCGGCGCGTACTACTTCGCCAACCCGTTCGCCTACAACAGCCTGGCCAGGCCCGGCGTCCACGGCTTCACCACCTCACCAGACGATCCCGGCCGGGGGGTGCGCTTCGCGACCGTACGCACCCCGCAGACGCTCGACGAGATCGTCGCCGAGTCCGGAGGGGCCCACCGGGACGCTCTGCCGGCCACCTGATCGCCGGGCATCCGGGCGGCGAAGCGGGGCGGCCGGCATCACATCCACCCCACCGGGCAAGGCTTTCCCCACACATCCCCGGTGGAGGCCCCATGTCCACGCCCGGCGCACCTGCCGCACCCCCGCAGCAGCCCGCGCTCAAACGGGTGATCAGCTCCAAGTTGCTGATCCTCTTTGTCATCGGCGACATTCTGGGCACCGGGATCTACGCCACCACCGGCAAGGTCGCGGGTAAGGTCGGCGGCGCGCTGTGGCTGCCGTTCGTGATCGGCTTCGTCGTGGCGGCCCTGACAGCCGCGTCGTACGTCGAGCTCGTGGGCAAGTACCCGAAGGCGGCCGGCGCCGCGCTCTACGCGCAGAAGGCGTTCAACGTCCCCTTCCTGACCTTCATCATCGCCTTCATGGTGATGTGCTCGGGCCTGTCGTCGGCGAGCGCCGCGGCCCGCGCCTTCAGCGGCGACTACCTGACCGAGTTCACCGGCGCGCTGCCGCCGACACTCGTCTCGATCCTGTTCATCCTCGCCCTCGCCGCACTCAACCTGCGCGGCGTCTCGGAATCCGTCAAGACCAACATGGTCCTGACACTGGTCGAACTGTCCGGGCTGCTCGTCATCCTGGCGATCGGCGCGTACGCGATCCTCACGGGCGGTGGCGAGCCGTCCCGGCTCGGCGAGTTCCAGGCGACCGGCACCGGATACGCCCTGTACACCAGCATCCTGGGCGCCACGGCCCTCGCCTTCTTCTCCTTCGTCGGCTTCGAGGACTCGGTCAACATGGCCGAGGAGACGAAGGATCCGGCGCGTGCGTTCCCGCGGGCGATCTTCACCGGCGTCGCTGTCACCGGCACCATCTACGTCCTGGTGGCGCTGGTCTCCTCACTGCTCGTCGACTACCGCACCCTGGCGAAGTCCAGCGGCCCCCTGCTGGAGGTCGTCAAAGCGGGCGGGGTCGCCTTCCCGCCCAAAGTCTTCGCCCTGATCGCGCTGTTCGCCGTCACCAACTCCGCGTTGATCAACATCATGATGGCCTCAAGGCTCTGCTACGGCATGGCGAACGAACGCATCCTGCCGAAGACCCTGGGCCGCGTGCTGCCCCGGCGCCGCACGCCCGTCGTCGGCATCGTCTTCGTCTCACTGCTCGCCGTCGGCCTGGTGTCGACGGGCGAGATCGCGGGCCTGGGCGACACCACCGCGTTTCTGCTGCTGTGCGTGTTCGCGGTGGTCAATGTCGCGGTCCTGGTGCTGCGCCGCGACCCGGTCGACCATCCCCACTTCCGTACGCCCACGGCACTGCCCGTCCTGGGCGCGATCACCGCGATCATCCTGGCCAGCCCGCTCGCCGACCGCCCGGCGGACGTCTACATCCGGGCGGGGGTACTGCTGGTGATCGGAATCGCGCTGTGGGGAATCAACAAGCTGGTGATGAAGGCTCCCGGCGAGGAGTGAGCCACGGCCACCGCACCGGCCGACGCCGCGCGCTACTCGGCGCGCACTACTCGGCGCGCACTACTCGACGAACAGCCCGCGGGCCGCCGCCTTCGTGTCGAACTCCTCCAGCCGCGCCTGCGCGTCCGGCAGGCAGTCGCACATCGCCTCCAGCAGCACCCGCCCCAGCAGCATCGGCGCGCACGCCGTGTCGAAGGCCAGGCCGGTCCCCACCGCCGCCGGAATCAGCAGGTCCGAGTACTTGGCGACCGGGGCGAACGCGGAGTCCGCCACCGTGACCACCTTCAGGCCGGCCGACCGGGCGTGCGCCAGCGCCTCGACGACCTCCCGCGGATGCCGTGGCAGCGCAAAACAGAGCAGCGTGGTCGCCCCCGCACGCACCGCCGCGTCGATACGGTCGGCCAGCATCGAGCCGCCCTCGTCCAGCAGCCGTACGTCCGGGTGGACCTTGCCCGCGAAGTACGCGAAGCCGCGCGCCTGCGACGATGCGGCCCGCAGGCCGAGTACGGGCAGCGGCCGGGACGCGGCGAGCAGCCGGCCCGCTTTCTCGACCGGATCCGGGTCGGCCAGCAGCGAGGCGAGGTGCCGAAGGTTCTCGATCTCGGCATGGACGGCCTGCTGGTACTCGTTGTACGCGTCGGTGGTGGCCACGGGCTCCGCCGGGGCCACCTCGCGCAGGTGCTTGCGCAGCGCCGGATAGCCGTCGAAGCCGAGCGCGACCGCGAAGCGCGTGACGGAGGGCTGGCTCACGCCTGCCAGCTCGGCGAGCTCGACGCTCGACAGGAACGGCGCGTCGGCGGCTCTGCGCACCATGCAGTGCGCGATACGCCGTTGTGTCGGGGTGAGCCGACGCCCCTCGAAGAGCTGCTGCAGGCGCGCTGCCGGGCTGTCGGTCACGTCATCCCCCTGAGCGACATCACGCCTCCTATCGGCACCTATTCAGTCACAGTGCACTCTGCATGACCATATGCAGCCGAGGAGGACCGGGCAAGGGCTTCCGGACGGGTGAACCCGAGTGGCACGCCGCTCACACACCGTCAAGAATCCTCAGCAGAACGTCGCGACGACATACCGTTGGCCGCTCACCTGGTCCTTTTCCGGCCCTCACGCGTGCCATCCGATGCAGAACGGAAAGGTGTCGAAATGGCACGGACAAGTCCCCCGGCTCAGCACTCCTCCCGCAGATCCCCCCGTAAGCCCCTCCTCAGGGGCATGGCTTCCCTCACCGCGATAACCGCGATCCTGACAACCGGCGTGGCGGAGTCCGCGGCCGCGGCGCCGTCCACCGCGAACCCGACAGGGGACGCCGCGTTCGGCGCGGCCACCGACGGTGGCGCCCCGGCCGGCGTCAGCAGGTTCTCCGAGAGCTGGACCGGGCCGTGGACCATCGCCTTCATGCCGGACGGAACCTCGGCGCTGGCGACCGAGCGCCACACCTACCGTGTCGCCCGGCTGGGACGCGACGGCTCCAAGAAACAGCTCGGCAAGGTGCCGCACACTTTCGCCGGTCCCGGCAAGCCTCATGGCAACGGCGGGCTCCTGGGTGTCGCTCCTTCGCCGACCTGGAACGGCACCACGGACAGGCGCGTGTACTTCATGCACACCACGGCGAGCGACACCAGGGTGGTGAGGATGAGCTACGACGGCAGGTCGCTCACGGACTACACCCCCGTGCTCAGCGGAATCGAGCGGGGCGGCGACCACAACGGCGGCAAGCTCGCCTTCGGGCCCGACGGATACCTCTACGTCTCGACAGGCGACGCCCGGAAGAAGAAACTCGCCCAGGACAAGAGCTCGCTCAACGGAAAGATCCTGCGGATCACCAAGAGCGGCGCTCCGGCGCCCGGCAATCCGTTCGGCAACCGCGTCTACAGCTATGGCCACCGCAACCCTCAGGGCCTGGCCTGGGACCGCAACGGACGGCTGTGGTCGGCGGAGATCGGCGAGGGCAAGTTCGACGAGCTCAACCTGATCAAGCCGGGGGCCAACTACGGCTGGCCAACCTGCCAGGGCTCCTGCGGCGTCGCGGGCATGACGAACCCGAAGAAGACCTGGAGGCCGGCGGAAGGGGTGCCCAGCCAGCTCGCGATCGTGCGCAACGTCATCTATGTGTCGACCCTGCGCGGGAAGCGGCTGTGGCGCGTACCGATCGACGGGAACAACGAACGCGTCGGGTCGGCAACACAGTTCTACAAGGGCACCTACGGCCGGCTGCGCGCCATCGCGAAGGTCCCCGGTGAGGACGAACTCTGGCTGGGCACCAACGGACGCGGAGCCGACAGGGACCTGATCCTCAAGGTGACCATCAAGTAGTCCCGGACCAATCCCCACACAGTTCCCCAACGGAAAGGCAGGAAGAACCGATGAACGAAACCATGGAGCAGACGGAGCTGAGGCAGACCGCTGCGGAGGAGACGGAGGCCACCACCTGGCAGACGCCCGGTCACATGGTCGTCGAGACCGCGCTGGAGGTCACCGGCTACTCCCTCAACTCCCGCTAGCCGACGCAATGCTGCTGCAGGTGCTCGGCACCGCCGCAGGCGGCGGAATCCCCCAGTGGAACTGCGCGTGCCCCGGGTGCTCCGGGGCACGCGCCCACCCGCGCTGGCGCCGCCGCCACGCCTCCCTCGCCGTCCGGGCGGGTGAAGGCCACTGGTACCTCGTCAACGCGACACCCGACATCGGTGACCAGATCGAAGCCCGGCCCGGCCTCCACCCCGGCCCCGGACTCCGGCAGACGCCGGTCGCCGGACTGGTCCTCACCGACGCCGAACTCGACCACACCCTGGGCATCGCGCGGCTGCGTGAGGCGGACGGGCTCCAGGTACTCGCCACGTCCCCGGTCCGCCGGGCCCTCCGGGACCGTCTGCAACTCGGCGCGGTGCTGGGCCCGTACACCTCCGTGACCTGGCGGGAGCTGCCACGGCGCGGCGCGGAGTCGCTGGACGGCGGCACGTCCACCGTCCAGATCAGCGGAATCCCGGTATCCGGCAAGCGCCCGCGGTACGCCGCCGACGCCCCGGACGACGACGCGTGGGTCGTCGCGCTGCGCCTGTACGACTCCGTCTCCGGCGCGTCCGCCGTCTACGCCCCCGCCCTGGCCGCGTGGCCCGACCGCCTCCAACAGGCCGCGGCCGAGGCCGACCTCGTCATCGTCGACGGCACCTTCTGGGACGACGAGGAACCCCGCCGCGCCGGCATCTCCTCCCGCACCGCCACCGGCATGGGGCACTTGCCCATCGACGGGCCGGGCGGCACCGCCGAGCTCCTGGCGCCGCTGGCCGCCCGGTGCCTCTACACGCACCTCAACAACACCAATCCCCTCGTCGACCCGGCGGCACCGCAGCACAAGCGGCTCGCCCGGCTGGGCATCGAGGTGGCGCACGACGGGATGGAGATCGAGCTGTGACCACGGCACTCGCCCCGCGCGCGGAGCTCTGGAGCCCCGCCGAGTTCGAGGCACGTCTGCGCGCGGTGGGGGAGGAGCGGTACCACGACCGTCATCCCTTCAACCTGCGTATGCACAGCGGCGACCTCAGCCCGGAGGAAGTCCGGCGCTGGATCGCCAACCGCTTCCACTACCAGCGCCACATCCCCGTCAAGGACGCCCTGATCACCGCCAAGCTGGACACCCCCGCGCTGCGCCGCATGTGGCTGCGCCGTATCCAGGACCACGACGGGCAGGCAGACGGGGAGGGCGGCATCGAGCGGTGGCTGCGGCTCGGGGAGGCGGCGGGCCTTGACCGTGGGACCCTGCTCCGCGCCGACACCGTGCTGCCGGGCGTACGGCTGGCGGTCGACGGTTACGTCAATTTCTGCCGCCTGAGCCCACCCCTCGAGGCCGTCGCCGCTTCGCTCACCGAACTGTCCGCCCCGGATCTCATGCGCACCCGCATCGATGCCTTCGAACGCCACTACCCGTGGATCGAGGCCGACGGACTGGCCTACTTCCGCACCCGTGTCTCGCAGGGCCGGCGCGACAGCGCCGAAGCGCTGGACCTCGTCCTGCGCTGGGCCCGTACCCGGGACGACCAGGAACGCGCCGTGGCCGCGCTCCGCTTCAAGTGCGACGTCCTGTGGTCACTGCTGGACGCCGTGGACCACGCGGCCCGCCGGGAGCAGGCGTGAGGACGGTGCCCGAGACCGACTGGCGGCCCGTACTGGCCCCCGTCATCGTGCTGCGGCACGACCGTGTGCGCGGCGCGGACCTGCTGGTCCTGCCAGAACGCGTCGTCGTCCTGACGGGCCGGGCCGCGATGGTCGTCGGCCTGTGCGACGGCACCCGCAGCGTGGGCGGGATCGTCGACGAGCTCACCGAATGCTTCCCCGGAGCTCCGGTGGCCACCGACGTCCCGTCCTTCCTCGACCAGCTGCGAAAGGAGGGCTGGCTCCAATGACCGCTTCCGCTCCGGCCGGCGCACCGGCCCGCCCCTGGGCCCTCCTGGCCGAACTGACCCACGCCTGCCCGCTCCAGTGCCCGTACTGCTCCAACCCGCTGGAACTCACGCGCCGGTCCCGCGAGCTCACCACCGAGCAGTGGACGGACCTGATGCGTCAGGCCGGCGAGTTCGGGGTCGTCCACACCCACCTTTCGGGCGGCGAGCCGCTGCTGCGCCCGGACCTGGAGCAGATCGTCTCCGCGGCGGAAGCCGCCGGGATCTACACCCAGCTGGTCACCAGCGGCACCGGTCTGGACGAGGCCCGGCTGACCGCACTGGCCGATGCCGGGCTGCGCAGCGTCCAGCTGTCCGTCCAGCACGCCGACGCGCGTGCCTCCGACCGGATCGCCGGGCGCCCGTCCTTCTCCGCGAAGGAGCGGGCCGCGGCGCTGGTACGGGGCATGGGCCTCCCGCTCGGTCTCAACGTCGTCCTGCACCGCGAGAACCTCGACGCCATCGACGCCATCGTGGAACTCGGCCTGTCCTGGGGCGTGGACCGCATCGAGCTGGCCAACACCCAGTTCTACGGCTGGGGCCTGCTCAACCGCGCCGCGCTGCTCCCCGGCCGGGACCAGCTCGCCCGCGCCCGGGAGGCCGTCGAGCGGTGGCGGGAGCGGCTGGCCCCCGGTCGGCCCGAGCTGGTCTGGGTGGTTCCCGACTACTTCGACGGCGTGGCGAAACCGTGCATGGGCGGATGGGGAGCGGTCTCGCTCACCGTCGCCCCGGACGGCACGGTCCTGCCCTGCCCGGCCGCGGCCTCTGTGCCGGACCTGGCCCCGCCGAACATCCGCGACCGGCCGCTGTCCTGGATCTGGGACCACTCCAGGGCCTTCAACCGCTACCGGGGCACCGACTGGATGGCCGACCCCTGCCGCAGCTGCTCCCGGCGCGAGGAGGACTTCGGCGGCTGCCGCTGCCAGGCGTACGCGCTCACCGGGGACGCCGGCCGTACCGACCCGGCGTGCGGGCTGTCCCCGGACCACGGTCTCCTGCGGGCGACGGCCGGCGGGACGGCGGATGCGGCGCAGCCGCCGCCGTACGTCTACCGCAGGCCCGGGGCGCTGCGGGAAGTGGCCCGAGCCGGCTCCGGCTCCCCCGCCGATACTGGGGCTATCCCCACTGTGCCGAGCCGGCCCGGCCCGTAGCGTGGACGCATGGAAGCCCGTGACCAAGAGCTCAAGAAGGAACTCGACGCCACCTTGCAGGCGCGCAGGGAACTGGGGCCGGAGTACGAGTCCGCCCTTCTCGACTCGTTCCTGGAGAAGGTCGAGCAGCGCCTGGACGGAACGGTGGACCGGCGCGTACGCCGTCAGCTCGCCGAGCAGCAGATGGTGGCCGCCCGAGGCGCCCGTTCCCCGCACGTCGTGGACGGGAACTTCGGCGAGCGCTTCGGCTTCGGCATCATCACGATGATCCTCGCCATCCCGCTCTCGGCGATCGGTGCGGTGCAGGCTGACCTGGAGGGCCTGGTCGTCACCTGGGCCGGCATCGTCGGGGTCAACGCGGTCTACGCGTTCCGGGGGTGGCCGGGGTTCCGCCGCCGCCGGGGAACCGGCCAGCGGTCCGACTGGGAGGACTGAGCGACGAGGGAGTGGTGGGCGGGGACCGCCGCACCCCCGGTGGCCCGGGGGGCGGGACGACGGCGGTCCCCGCGAGGACACGGGCCGGGTCAGGGCCGGTCTGCCGCGTCCATGGCGTCATGGAGGTCCGGGAGCCGCTCCGGAGGTCCTTGGCGCCGTTCGTGGTTGCCGGCGGTTCGTGCATGTTCCTGCCTGCCGACAACCACCAATGTGCCGGACCCGTGTTAAGCGGGTGCTGCCGCAACGTGTCGCGCTCGTACCACTTTCGCGAAGCCGAGCGGACCTCGGTCCTCCGGAACGGGCCCCGGTCCTCCCGAGCGGGCCGCGGTCTCCTTCGGGGAACGGACCCCGTTCCTCCGCTACTTGGTGCCCTTCGCCAGGAAGGCCAGCAGGTCCTGCCGGCTCACCACACCGGTCGGCTTGCCCTCGACCAGCACGATCGCCGCGTCCGCCTGGCCCAGTACGGCCATCAGGTCCCCCACCGGCTCACCGGAACCAACCTGCGGCAGTGGCGCGCTCATGTGCTTCTCCAGCGGGTCCCCGAGCGACGCGCGCTGCGTGAACAGCGCGTCCAGCAGATCGCGCTCGACGACCGAGCCGATGACCTCCGCCGCCATGACGTCGGGGTGGCCGGCGCCCGGCTTGACGATCGGCATCTGCGAGACGCCGTACTCGCGCAGCACCTCGATCGCCTGGCCGACCGTCTCCTCCGGGTGCATGTGCACGAGTGAGGGCAGTCCGCCCTGCTTGTCGGCGAGCACCTGGCCGATGCGCGCCGCCGGGCCCGCCTCCTCGAGGAAGCCGTGGCCCGCCATCCACTCGTCGCTGAAGATCTTGCTGAGGTAGCCGCGGCCGCTGTCCGGCAGCAGGACGACGACCACGTCGTCCGGGCCGAGGCGCTCGGCGACGCGCAGCGCCGCCACGACCGCCATGCCGCAGGAGCCGCCGACGAGCAGGCCCTCCTCCCTGGCGAGGCGGCGGGTCATCTGGAAGGAGTCCTTGTCGGAGACCGCGATGATCTCGTCCACCACGCTGGGGTCGTAGGCGGTCGGCCAGAAGTCCTCACCGACGCCCTCGACGAGGTACGGACGGCCGGAGCCGCCGGAGTACACCGAGCCCTCGGGGTCGGCGCCCACGTTGCGCACGCGCCCCTCCGAGACCTCCTTGAGGTAGCGGCCGGTGCCACCGATCGTGCCGCCCGTGCCGACGCCCGCGACGAAGTGTGTGATCTTCCCGTCCGTCTGCTCCCACAGTTCGGGACCGGTGGTCTCGTAGTGCGAACGGGGGTTGTTCGGGTTGCTGTACTGGTCGGGCTTCCAGGCCCCCGGCGTCTCGCGGACCAGCCGGTCCGAGACGTTGTAGTACGAGTCGGGGTGCTCGGGGTCGACCGCAGTCGGGCAGACGACGACCTCCGCGCCGTACGCGCGCAGCACATTGATCTTGTCGAGTGACACCTTGTCGGGGCAGACGAAGATGCACTTATAGCCCTTCTGCTGGGCCACGATGGCGAGTCCGACACCGGTGTTGCCGCTGGTCGGCTCGACGATCGTGCCGCCGGGCTTGAGCGCGCCGCTCTCCTCCGCCGCCTCGATCATGCGCACGGCGATACGGTCCTTGACCGACCCGCCGGGGTTGAAGTACTCGACCTTGGCCAGGACGGTCGCCTGGATCCCTTCGGTCACGCTGTTGAGCCTCACCAGCGGGGTGTTGCCGACGAGGCTGATCATCGAGTCGTGGAATTGCACCTTGTTCTCCAGGGAAGCGGTCTCCGGGGTCTCCGGCTACTCCGTGAGATGTCGCCAGCGTATGCGGAAAGTGATTGGACGACCGCCGCTACGGGGCAGTTAGCTCTTGAGCGGCTACGAGGAGGTGGCGGGGACTGTGTCGAGAGCGAGGGTGGCACGGCGCATCGCTACGGGTGCGGCGTACGGCGGAGGCGGGATCGGCCTCCTGGGGGCGGCGGCGGTCGGACTGGTAATCGCCGAGGTGCAGCTGGCGAAGCGGACGGTCGGGGGGGGACACGCCGATCCACCCTGTGCGGACGGACTGTACGGAACGATCTTCGGCCGCGCCCGCCCCCCACTCCGGTTCGGGATGCTGGGCGACTCCACGGCGGCCGGGCAGGGCGTCCACCGGGTTCGCCAGACGCCCGGAGCGCTGCTGGCCTCGGGGCTGGCGGCCGTGGCCGAGCGCCAGGTGGAGCTGCGCAATGTCGCGCTGCCCGGGGCCATGTCCAACGACCTGGACCGCCAGGTCATGCTGCTGCTGGCGGACCCGACCCGGCGCCCCGACGTCTGCGTGATCATGATCGGTGCCAACGATGTCACGCACCGGATGCCGCCCACCCAGTCCGTCCGGCATCTCGCCGCCGCCGTGCGCCGGCTGCGGACGGCCGGAGCCGAGGTCGTCGTCGGCACCTGCCCTGACCTGGGCACGATCGAGCCGGTGTACCAGCCGCTGCGCTGGCTGGCCCGTCGGGTGAGCCGTCAGCTGGCCGCCGCGCAGACGATCGGTGTGATCGAACAGGGTGGCCGCACGGTCTCGCTGGGCGATCTGCTCGGCCCGGAGTTCGCGGCCAACCCGCGCGAGCTCTTCGGCCCGGACAACTACCACCCCTCGGCGGAGGGGTACGCGACCGCGGCCATGGCGGTGCTGCCGACCCTGTGCGCCTCGCTCGGCCTGTGGCCGGAGACGGACCGGCTGGACGCGTCGCGCGACGAGGACATGCTGCCGGTCGCGAAGGCCGCCTCGGCGGCAGCTTCCGAGGCGGGCACCGAGGTCACCGGCGCGCGCGCCCCGTGGGCCCTGCTCAAGCACCGGCGCCGGCGCCGGCTGCCGGCCGTTACGGACCCGGCCGCCCCGGCGGAGCCGGCGGCGTCGCCCCGGCGGCCGTAACGGCACGGCGGGCGGCGCGGCTGCGGCATCATGGACTGAGCGAGCGCTTAGAAAAGAGGCCCGCATCACACGGTCACTCCGGTGACCTGAGCGATACGTACGGGTAACTTCCCACTCAGTCCCGCCTTGTGTCCCCTGAGCCTTCTGGAGCCGTAATGCCCGAAGCCGTGATCGTCTCTGCTGCCCGTTCCCCCATCGGTCGCGCCTTCAAGGGGTCCTTGAAGGATGTGCGGCCCGACGACCTCACCGCCGAGATCATCAGGGCCGCGCTCGCCAAGGTGCCCGAGCTGGACCCGCGCGACATCGACGACCTGATGCTCGGCTGCGGCCTCCCCGGCGGCGAGCAGGGCCACAACCTCGGCCGCATCGTGGCCGTGCAGATGGGCATGGACCACCTGCCGGGCTGCACCATCACCCGATACTGCTCCTCGTCCCTGCAGACCTCCCGCATGGCGCTGCACGCCATCAAGGCCGGCGAGGGCGACGTCTTCATCTCCGCCGGCGTCGAGACGGTCTCCCGCAGCATCAAGGGGTCCTCGGACGGGCTGCCGGACACCCACAACCCCCTCTTCGCCGACGCCGAGGCCCGCACCGCCGCCGTCGCCGAGACCGAGGGCTCGACCTGGCACGACCCGCGCGAGGACGGCCTGATCCCCGACGCGTACATCGCGATGGGACAGACCGCCGAGAACCTCGCCCGTCTCAAGGGTGTGACCCGCCGGGACATGGACGAGTTCGGCGTACGGTCGCAGAACCTCGCCGAGGAGGCCATCAAGAACGGCTTCTGGGCGCGCGAGATCACGCCCGTGACGACCCCGGACGGCACTGTCGTCTCCAAGGACGACGGCCCGCGCGCCGGAGTCACCCTGGAGGGCGTGGAGGGCCTCAAGCCCGTCTTCCGCCCCGACGGCCTCGTCACGGCCGGCAACTGCTGCCCGCTCAACGACGGCGCCGCCGCGCTGGTCATCATGAGCGACACCAAGGCGCGGGAGCTCGGTCTGACCCCGCTGGCCCGGATCGTCTCCACTGGTGTGACCGGCCTGTCGCCCGAGATCATGGGGCTCGGCCCGGTCGAGGCCAGCAAGCAGGCGCTGCAGCGCGCGGGCCTGACCATCGATGACATCGACCTGGTCGAGATCAACGAGGCGTTCGCCGCCCAGGTGATCCCGTCCTACCGTGACCTCGGAGTCGACCTCGACAAGCTCAATGTCAACGGCGGCGCGATCGCCGTGGGCCACCCCTTCGGCATGACCGGCGCGCGCATCACGGGCACGCTGATCAACAGCCTCCAGTTCCACGACAAGCAGTTCGGCCTGGAGACCATGTGCGTGGGCGGCGGCCAGGGCATGGCCATGGTCATCGAGCGGCTGAGCTGAGCGCCTGAGCCGGCGGGCTCGAGCCGGTACCCGACCGAGCCGCGCTGATCCGTGCGCCTGGCTCAAAACCACAAGTGATGGTCGTCGGGGCGCCCGGCCAACCCCCTCGCTCCTGACCCGTGACCGAATCTCCCCCAGGATGTGACCTTTCTCCTGGGGGAGATACGTTTCCGCAGGTCAGAACCATCACAGGAGTAAACGCGGGGTTGAAAGAACTGTCCAATTCGTGACGTAATGCACTGACAACCATTCCCAGACCACGACACTCTGATGTAGGAAGTCCGGGGGGATCGACAGAAACCGGGAGAACGTCAGTGAGCGCCATGTCTCTTGCCCTGCTGCTGACCACGGCCGCTGCCACCGCCGTGGGCGGCGCCGCCCTGCACGCTGCTCACGGGTTGCGCAAGCAGGTCACCGCCCTGCGCGGCGAGCTGACCGCGGTCGGCCACACCCGCGGCCCCCTCGTACCCGCCGCCCGCACCGCCCTCGACACCCCGGCGGAGATACGGGCGGCCGTCGCCGAGGCCCTCGCCGAGGAGCGTGAGCGCGAGCTCGCCGAGGCCCGCGCGTTCTGGGCGGCACAAGAGACCCGCGACGCCGCGGACGCCCCCTCGCTGCTGGGTGGGTTGCACGGGCTGGGCGAGGACGCCCCGCTCTTCCTGCCCCGCCAGGCCGACCTGGTGGGCCTCGAACCCCTGCTGGAGCTGGACGACGAGCCCGTCGCCGAGTTCGCGGAGGACTCTCCCGAGCTGGCCGCGGCCCGTCGCCGCCACCCCTCGCACCCCGATTTCGTACCGGCTCAGCCGTCTCCGCTGGGCGACCACGAGCGCACGGTGAACCGCCTCGAGGAGCTTGCCGAGGCCCGCACCGCCCTCGCCGACGTCCGGCCCGGCCCGCTCGGCACGCTCGACGTGTACGTCTTCGCCGACGGCACCACACTCTGCATGACCCCGGGCCACCGCGAGACCGCCGAGCGCCTCGCCGCGGCCCTCCGGGACGGCAGCGCGCCGGTCCTGCTGGGCGGCTCGGGCGTCTCCGGTGCGTACGCCCTGACGTTCTCGTGCGGCGAGGACAGCGTCTACATCCTCGCGGACCGCGTCATCGCGTCCCTCTAGCCGTCAGCCCGGCGACCCGGGCCAAGCGCCCGCGTCGCGGCCGCTTCCACCAGCCGCACGGCCTCGTTCACGTCACTCGAAGTTGACGCCGACGGGGCCGTTTTCAGTGCCTCCGCCAAATCATGGCCCGCGACGCAGACCTGGTCCGCCACCACGAACATCCCGGCGTCCGGCATGATCCGCGGGTCCCGGCCAGGAGCCTCCAGCTGCTGGGCCCGTACGGCGAGTTCCCTGGCCAGGGCAAGGCCCTCGGCCGCGGCTCCGCGCTGCAGCCGGCTCTGCGGGGCGGCCCTCAGCCGGTCGGCGAATCGGTCCACGGCAGCCGTCAGCGGCGTTGTATCCAGCACGCCGCGACCCTACGCGCCCGTGCGGGACTGTTGCCAACGGGCCAACGCTCAGGCACGGTGTCGTGAAGGACCAGTACGCGCAATGCGTCCGGAGGCGCCGATGTCCCAAGTCTTCTCCGAGGAAACCCACCGGAACCTGCTCTCTCGTATCCCTCATTGCACCGGTCGTGAAGTCTCCGACTGGATTCGCACCGTCGACGAAGGCCCAGCCCTGTTCCGTTTCGAGGAAAAGGTCAGCTGGCTCCGCAGTGAACACGATCTGGCCTATGGCCATGCGAAAGCGATCATCCACGAGTACGACCTGAGGCGCGCCGCGCGCAAACTGCGCTGAGCTCGTTTCCTCACGACGAAGGGCCCGCGGAAGTCCGCGGGCCCTTCGTGCTGCGTCCACAGGTGCTGCGCGCACCTACAGCGGTACGTCAGTCGTCGCCCTGCAGGATCGAGAACAGCCGCAGCATCTCCAGGTAGATCCACACCAGCGTCATGGTGAGGCCGAAGGCCGCCAGCCAGGACTCCTCGCGCGGAGCGCCGTACGCCACGCCGTCCTCGACCTGCTTGAAGTCGAGGGCGAGGAAGCACGCGCCCAGGATGATGCCGATGACACCGAACATGATGCCGAGGCCGCCACTGCGGAAGCCGAGGCCGTCACCGCCGCCGAAGACGGAGAACAGCAGGTTCGCGGCCATCAGCAGGATGAAGCCCATGGCCGCGGCCATCACGAAGCCGTAGAAACGGCGGGTGACCCGGATCCAGCGCATCTTGTAGGCGATGAGCACGCCGGCGAACACCGCCATCGTGCCGAGCACCGCCTGCGCCACCACACCGTCCGCGATGTACGTGGAGACGGCGCTGCTGATCACTCCGAGGAAGACACCCTCGAAGGCGGCGTACGCCAGGATCAGCGGGGGCGACGGCTTGCGCTTGAAGGACTGGACGAGCGCCAGCACCAGCGCGACCAGGGCAGCGCCGATGGCGATGCCGTAGGACGTGCCGAGGTTGGCCGGATCGACCGGGAGGAGGACCCAGGCCAGCACGGCGGTCAGCACGACGGTGCCGAGCGTCATGGCGGTACGGGCCACGACGTCGTCGATCGTCATCACGCCGGTGCGCGCGGGCGCCTGCGGGGCGCCGGTCTGCAGGTCCTGCTGGGCGTACGGGTTGGTCGCGTACGGGTTGGTTGCGGTCCCCTGGGCGTACGGGCTGCCCTGGGTGCCCACCACGGGGCCCCCGGCCTGCGGCTGCTGCGCGTTGAAGCCGGCGTAGCCGTTGTCGCGGCTGAACCCCCGTCGCGAGAAGACCGGGTTACTGCTCCTCATTTCACTCCTCCGTGGCCACACTGCGCGGCCTTGGCTCAAGAGTAATGCGTAAGCAAAAGAAGCACCCTAGTGCTCCAGGAGGATCTTTCGCCCCTGTTGCCCGGCGGCCCTCCCCTCCCTGGTGGGAGCGTGCCCCGGACTTGCACCGGCACGCCCCTCACCGAGGGTGCCACCCCTCGCCTCCCGATCACAGACAGCCACCGCCGAGCGGGTGACACGCACCCCCCGACCGGCCGAGGCGCGATCACGCCTCGGCGGCAGGTCCCGGGTCAGTCGCGGGGAAGGAGCGTTCCCAGGGGGCCGAGGTCGAGGTTGAGGTCCTCGCGGCCGAGGCCGTGCTGCTCGCACAGCTCGTTCATGCGCTGATCAAGCATCATCAGCGTGGTGCCGATGCGCTCCACCTGGTCGTCGGTCAGGCCGCCTTCCTCCACGCGGCGGACGGCCTGCCGTTCCATGAGCTGCCGCAACAGTTCCACGACGGTCAGGACGAGACCGACCAGGTCCTGGCCGGCCTTGTCCGGGTCCACGTCCAGTCGGGGGTCGGTCACAGCGGGCCTCCGTCGGCCCATGGTGCGGGGACCCGCTCGTTGACCGAGGAGAGCAGGGCGTGCAACGACAGCCGGACCAGCGGCACCTCCGCGATCGCGATGACCAGATCGCCGCTGACGACCACGCCGGTGGCCAGCAGCCGGTCCAGCAGGTCGACCAGCGGGACGCCGATGGGGGCGCGGGCGGGGTCGTCGGCGTCCCAGGGGACCGGCTCAGTTGTCCGCATCGCCCATGCCTCCGCCCGCGAAGGAGTACGGCACCCATGGTCCGGACAGCTCGATGTCCGCCCCGGTCCGGCGGCGCAGCGTCTCCACGGTGACCGCGACGTCGTCGGCGCGGGACTCCTCGACGAGGTAGGCGGCATTGAGGATCTGGGTGCGCCTGCCCCCGCCCGCTGCCGGCAGTTCTTCGTGGGTGCGCAGCCGTCGGGCGTCGGTGGCCATGCCGCGCATGACGGTGTCCACGTCCTCGGCGATACGCAGGGCCGCGTCCTGCCGCTCGCGGCGGGTGTGATGCTGGTTGCGCATCCGTTCCAGGTAGGCGCGTCCCGCCCCGGCGGGCGCTGGGCCCTGGCCCGCCGGAGACACGGGTCCCGGGGAGGGCGCTTGCCGGGGGGCGTAGACCTTGACGCCCCACTCGACCCGCCCCGTGATGCGGGCGATCGCCGCCCTGAAGCGGGCGGCGTCCGCGGCGAGAGCCTGCCGGGCCCGTTCGTCGCCGTGGTAGAGGGTGGCCAGTGCCAGGGGGACGGTCGGCCCGGTGGCAGCCACCGCGCACACCACCTCGTGGTGTGCGCGGGCGCAGCGTTCCAGGTCGGCCGGGTCGGCCAACCGCTCCTGCCAGGCCTGCGCGCAGAACTCGGCGGACGGCACGTCCTGGACGACCGCGACCAGCGTGCGGAAGGGCAACGCCCGCACCGGGGCCCCTTCGGCGAGGCCCGGCAGGCGCGTCAGAGCGGCCGGGTCGGTCCGGCGGCAGACTGCGAAGACGTACGTATCGGTGGCAAGAGCCGTGGACGTGTGGGTCTCGGAGGCGGTGGGCGCCGTCATCTGCTGCGTCGTTCCTTTCTTTCGGACACGGGGGCGGTCTCCGCCGTCCCGGCCTCCAAGAGCTCCAGGCGCTCACGAAGGCGCTCGTTCTCCTCGGCCAGCTGGGAGCGGGCGGCACGGGAGGACAGCGCCGGGTCGGTCTCCCACCAGTCGATCCCCGCCTTCTTCGCCGTGTCGACCGAGGCGATGAACAGGCGCAGGCGGATGGTGAGCAGTTCGATGTCCAGCAGATCGATTTTGATGTCGCCCGCGATGACGATGCCCTTGTCCAGGACGCGTTCGAGGATGTCTGCGAGGTTGGAGGTGCTGGGGCCGGGGGCGGCTTCGTAGGGCGCGAGATCCGTCAACGGGCCACCTCAGGCTCTTCCTCTTCCTCGTCCTCGTACTCCCAGTCCTCGTCCTCCTCGTCGGCTTCGCCGGGTTCGAGGTCCTCGTCCTCCTCCTCGTCCTCCTCGACGTCCCCCTCCTCCTCGACGTCCCCCTCGTCCTCGTCCTCCTCGACGTCCCCCTCGTCCTCGTCCTCGTACTCCTCGCCGTTCTCGTCCTCGTCCTCGTACTCCTGGTCCTCCTGGTCCTGTTGGCTCTCTTCTTCCTCCACTGCCTCCTCGTGGCTGCGGACCACCTCGCCGTCGCGGATCTCCCCGCGCCAGCCTTCCGGCTCCTTGTCGGTGAGGGAGACGAAGCGCTGGAAGTGCTTGAGGTCCAGGCGCAGCCGGCGCCCCTGGGCACGCCAGAGGTTGCCCGTCTTCTCGAAGAAGCCGGCCGGGTAGTACTCGACCACGGCCACGACGCGGGTGAGGGTCGGCGTCACCTCGTGGAAGCTGACGGCGCCGCGGGTGGTGCCCTTGGCTCCTTCGGACGTCCACACGATGCGCTCGTCAGGGACCTGCTCCTGCACCGTTGCCTTCCAAGAGCGGGTGGAGGGTCCGACCTTCACCTTCCAGTCGCTGGCGGTTTCGTCGGATCGCGAGACGTCCCGGACACCCTTGGTGAAGCTGCTGAACTTGTCGTACTGGGTCCAGTGGTCGTAGACGGTGCGCAACGGCAGGCCGACGTCGATCCGCTCGACGATGTTCATCACCTTGACGTCACCGGAACCGCGGCCGCCTCCTCCGCCGACGGCTCCCTTGACCTTGTCGACCACGGTGTCCTTGACGTCCTTGGCCTTCTCCTTGAAAGCGGCGCCGATCGGCGACTCGCCTCCCAGGATCCGGCCCCCGATCCGGGGCAACGTGCCGCCTTCCTTCGCCGCCTCACTCAGCCGGTCGGTGGCGTCGGTCACCTTGCCACCGGCCGTCTCCGCCAAGCGCTGCGCCTGGGCGCCGAGAAAGCCGCCGAGCTCTTCCCGCAACCGACTCAGGCCGGAACCGACGTTGCCGGAGTTGTCCTTCTCACTCTTCGCCATAGCCGTCACCTCCGGCGCTGCGCACGCGAGGATGTCTTCTTGGCGGCACTCTTGCGGGGGCCGTCGGCCGTCTTCTTCGCCGGTGCCTTCTTTGCGGCCGTCTTCTTCGCAGGCGCCTTCTTGGCGGCTGCCTTCTTGGCGGCAGGCCGGCCGGGTGCGGCCTTCTTCGCAGGTGCCGTCTTCTTCGCCGCCGGCGGGGGTGCGGCCTTCTCCGCGGGCGCCTTCTTGGCGGCGGGCCGGCCGGGTGCGGCCTTCTTGGCGGGCGCCTTCTTGTCAGGCGGTGTCTTTGCGGCCGGCGGCCCTGCCGGGGCTCGCTTGCGGGGCCTTCCAGGGGCTCGCTCAGGGCGGGGCTGACGACGGGCGGCAGGCCGGCGCCGGGGAGGCTCCTCCGGTTCTTCCTCCTCTTCCGGCTCCGCCTCCTCCTCCGGCTCTTCCGCCTCCTCCTCCGGCTCTTCCGGCTCTTCCGGCTCTTCCTCCGGCTCTTCCGGCTCTTCCGGCTCTTCCTCCGGCTCTTCTTCGTCCGTCGGCTCTTCTACTTCGTCCTCTTCCGGCTCTTCCTCTTCCGGCTCTTCCTCTTCCTCTTCCTCCTGCGGCCTGCGCGCGGCGCGGTGGCGGCGCCACCGGGAACGCTTCCCCTCCTCGGGTTCTTTTTCCTCTTCTTCCTCTTCTTCCTCCGTCGGCTCCTCTTCCCCCTCTTCCTCCTCCGGCTCTTCCTCTTCCTCGTCGTACAGCTCTTCGTCTTCTTCTTCCGGCTCCGGCTCTGCCTTGCTGCCCAAGGACCGTGTGCGCTCCTGCAAGGCGTCCGCGAGAGACTCCAGCTTGCGGTTGGCCGCTGCGGCGACGGCCTTGCGGCCCGCGTCCATCAGCTCGCCGCGGACCTGTTCCTGGAGGTCGGCGACCTGAGGAAGCTCGCCGAGCTTGCGCATGCCCTCCGTGGCGAGTTCGCGTGGGTCGAGCCCGAACCGGCGACCCGCGAGGTACGTCGCCACGGTGAAGGCGAGCTTGCCCTTCTTCGTCCGGCCCAGGACGTAGCCGCCGACCACCGCGGCCGCCAGTGCGGTCTTGGTTGCGTCATTCATGATTGCTTTCCCTTCGGATAGCACGCTGCGACCGGCCGGGTGCGTTCCTCCAACAGGTCGAGCAGTCGCTCTTCCTCACGCTCGAATTCCTCGACATCGATCTCGCCGTCTTCCAGGGCGCGGTTCAGCTCGGCGAGCTGGGCGCGGATCGTCGCCGGATCGTGCAACTCGCGGTCCGCGGTCTCATGCAGTTGCTCCGCGATCCATACGACGCCGCGGATCGGTGCGAACGGCAGTGTGAGCAGCCCGGTGATGAGGCCCATGTCAACCACGCCTCCCGACTGCGGCGGCGTCGGGGGCCACGAAGCTGTAGCAGGGCAGCGGCCCTGTGAGTCTCAGCTCGACAAGGTCCTTGTGGGTGGTGGCGAAACGATTCACCACCGCCTCAACCGCTCGGTACCCGTTTTTGTCCAACAGCAACGACACGTTCAGCACGCATCCGGGGACCTCCGCTCCCCTATGGGCCGCCGTCGCGTGTGGCACGAGCTCGGTCATCAGGCGCCCGGCCGCCTCCGCGGCCCGCCGGGACAACCCGCGGGCGACCGCTTCACCCAGCCGGATGTCGGTCTCGTAGCCGGGCCGGCGGCGCGCTTCCTCCCGCAAACGCCGTACGGATGCGTCCTCGCGCAGCAGCCGTGCCAGTCCGTCGGCCGCGGGCATGGCCTTCACGTTGGCCTCGGCCATGCCGGCCAGCCGCTCCATCATGTCGAGATGGCTCTGTGCTCGGACCTCCAACTCCCGGCGCACCGCTTCCTCGTCGGGCGCCACGGTGCCGAAGCGCATCGGCAGCACCGGCCCTCCGTCGGCGAGTGCGAGCAGGAGACTCTGGTGGGCCAACAGATCGCGCCGCCTGGCGCGGAGCTGGGCGGGCGCGTCGCTGACGACAGCGGCCACGGAACCTTCGCGCACGATCCGGGGGACGACGGTGACTCCCCCGACTCCGGGTTGTTCTGCCGGTACGCGACGACCGGACCGCACGATCCCGTAGACGTAGATGCCGTTCCCCGTCATTTGGCTCACTCCTCCGAAGACCGGCGGCGGGCGCCGGTGCGGGCGGTGGTGCTGCGACGACGCGGCCGCGCCTCCTCCGCCTCTTCGTCCTCATCGTCATCCCTGATGCCGCCGACGGCCTTGCGCACGGTCTCGCCCACCGACTCGGCCGTCTTCTTCACCTTCCGCTTGCCGATGCTCCGGGCCGCCGTGCCGCCCAGCAGCTCTGGCACCGTGGTGCTGCGGGTGTCGCTCTCCAGGTCGAGCCTGTTGCACGCCTCGGCAAATCGCAGGTAAGTGTCGACACTGGCCACGACTATGCGTGCGTCGATTTTCAGGATCTCAATGCCGACCAGAGAGACCCGTACGAAGACGTCGATCACCATGCCACGGTCGAGGATCAGTTCCAGGACGTCGTACAGGTTGCCCGAGCGCGGCCGGCACTCGACTTCGCCCGCATACGTGGTCGTGGTGGTATTCATCGTTGTGGGGTCCTCTCGCGGTGGTCTCGGGATTCGGAGGAGTCACTCGTCGGCCGAACCTCGGCGGTAGCGGCGGACCCTGCGGTACCCGACCAGGTCGCCCTCCCGGTCGAGCTCCACCTCGTACGTGGCGAGCAGGCTTGTGGTGTCCGGGATCCGTGCCACCTCGAGCACGTCCACGTCGACACACCAGCCCTCTTCCTCGCGCCGCACTGCGGAGACACCCTCGACGCAATGGCTGATCAGACCTTCCAGCAACTGGGACGCACGGTGGGCTGCGTGCACAGGATCAGGTGCCGAGGAGCGACGGGTACGAGTAGTGGTGGAGGAGCGCGGGCGCGCCTGACGATGCTCTGCCATATCACCCAGTCTGGTTGCCGACGCGGCCGGCCGCACCCGGAGAGAGGCCGAATGCGCGAGGGGGCCTAAACGGAGCCGGAGCACCGAGACGCAGGCCAGGGTGCAACTGGAAGTCGCACCGACGCCCGCGTCGTCAGCCGGGCCGGTCCGTCGTGTGACGCGGCTGCGGAGCGCGGTGATGCAAGGTGCGTTGTGAGGGTTGCGCGCACGTCTGTCGGTCATGGCCTGGTGCGCGACCCGGGCGTCTCATCGGCCGGTGAGGCTTCTCCTGGCGGAGAGTCTCACCAGTAGTGTCGACGTCCGCCGACGGGGCGTCCCATCGAACCGAGGACCCACAGGATCGCTCCGGCGACGAGGAGGATGATCCCAATGGTCCAGAGGATGGAGATGCCGGTCAGGAATCCGATGACGAGGAGAATGATTCCGAGGACGATCACGGTGCCCTCCGATCTCGAAGTAGTGCTTCCTCCAGTGTGATGCCCGGGGACTTCTGAGGAAAGTCAACGGGACGGCACCCACCGCGGCCGGGCCTCGACGCTTGCGGGTGCCGACGAGGACGGACAAGGAGCACCTCGACGGAAGGCCCGCGCCACGGGGCGTGCCGACGCTTCAGCGGCCCGGAGCAGGCCTCGCGGCCGGGCCGGCGCCGGCGATGTGGCCCGGCGCCGTACCGCTCAGCAGCAACGGAACCCCTCGCGCGGATCGGCTTCCCTGGCGTCCATGCGACTGCGCTCGAACTCTCGGCGCGACATCACCTTCGCGCCCGGGTCGTGGGACCTGGCGTGCGCGACGTAGCGGTCGTACCCCGACTCGCCCGACACCTCGCCCACGTACCAGCGGATCCAGTCCGCCGAGCGTCGCACGCCACGGACCACTGTCATACCCGTCACGGTACTCACGCCCTCCCGCTCCCCGCCGCCTCCCGGTCCGCACCAGCGGTTCCGGCCGCCGCCAGCTCGGCCTTCTCCTCCTTGGTAGGAATCAGCCCGGCCGGCGCGACCAGCTTCGACTCGACGTACGGGACTTCGGCGAGACGGATGCTCTCCGGGGCGCGGATCGACTTCACGCAGACCCTGGCCGCATCCGCGAGAACCACCACGATGAGGACGGCGAAGAGGGCCGAGAGAACGCCGTCGACGGTCGAGTTGGTCACGATGGTGTGCATCTCCTCCATCGTCTTCGCCGGCGGCAGTACCTGGTCGGCGTCGATGCCCGCCTGGTACTTGTCGCGCTGGGTGAAGAAGCCCACCTTGGGATCGCCGGAGAAGATCTTCTGCCAGCTCGCGGTGAGGGTGACCGCGGCGTCCCAGGCGAGCGGAACGCCGGTCACCCAGGCCCACTTGAGACGCCCGGACTTGATCAGCAGCGTGGTGCAGACGGCGAGCGCGACGGCGGCGAGAAGCTGGTTGGCGATGCCGAAGAGCGGGAAGAGCTGGTTGATGCCGCCGAGCGGGTCATGCACACCGACCCAGAGGAAGTAGCCCCAGCAGCCGACCACGACAGCGCTCGCGAACCAGACACCCGGCTTCCAGCTGACCTGCTTCATCGGCTTGTAGACGTTGCCCAGCATGTCCTGGAGCATGAAGCGCCCGACCCGGGTTCCCGCGTCGACCGTGGTGAGGATGAAGAGCGCCTCGAACATGATGGCGAAGTGGTACCAGAACGCCTTAAGACCGGCGCCGCCCACGACCGCCGAGAAGATGTCCGACATACCCAGGGCGAAGGTCGGCGCACCGCCGGTGCGCGAGAGCAGAGTTGCCTCCTCGACGTCCCTGGCGGCCTGTGTCAGCTGCTCCGGGGTGACGGTGAAGCCCAGGTTGGCGACCGCCCGCGAGGCGGATTCCACCGTGGTGCCGAGGACGCCGGCGGGGGAGTTGATCGCGAAGTACAGACCGGGGTCGAGAATGCAGGCGCAGATCATCGCCATGACCGCGACGAAGGACTCGGTCAGCATCGCGCCGTAGCCGATCATCCGGATCTGGGTCTCCTTCTGGATCATCTTCGGGGTGGTACCCGAGGCGATCAGGGAGTGGAATCCGGACAACGCCCCGCAGGCGATGGTGATGAAGACGAACGGGAAGAGGGATCCCGCGAAAACCGGCCCCTGGCCGTTGCCCGCGAACTCGGTGACCGCCGGCATCTTCAGGGTCGGCGCCGCGATCACCACGCCGACCGCGAGCAGCACGATGGTGCCGACCTTCATGAAGGTGGAGAGATAGTCGCGCGGCGCCAGCAGCATCCAGACCGGGAGTACAGAGGCGAAGAAGCCGTACACCACCATCCAGATGACCAGGGTGCTCGGCTCCAGCGTGAAGAAGCCGGCGAGTGAGGACTCGGCGACCCAGCCGCCCGCGATGATCGCGAGCAGCAGCAGCGCGACACCGATGAGCGACACCTCCGGGACCTTGCCCGGCCGCAGCACCCGCAGGTAGAAGCCCATGATCCTTGGCGGACTTGTTGGCGTCGGGGTTCTGGTATCGGATTCGTCCGTCGGCCGCGCTCGACGTCTTGATCTGGGCGTCCCGGCCGTCGACGGTGGTGCTGACGCGCTTGCTGCCGGGGCCGTACGGCTCGGTGATAACGAGGAACCCGGCCTTCACGAGCGGTTCGATCCGGCCGTCCGCGACGGACTGTCCGGCCCAGCCGGGCCGGGGGTAGTGGCGCAGAACGCCGTCTCGGTCGAAGAGGAGCTGTGCCGAGCCCGCCGCGGCCATCAGGTCGGCCTGGCCGGTCGACCAGCCGAGCGTGCGGACCTGCTGCCGCTGCCACGCCCGCTCGCGGGGTCCCTCGAGGAACCCGCTCGCAACCGAGCCGGCCGGGGGCGGCTCCGGGGCGGCCGGGACGGGCTCTGGCTCGGGTGCGGGCGCCGGGGCCTCGGGCTCCGGGCGGTCGCCGGCGGCTCGGCCGGGGCGGGCGGGGTCTCCCGGGTCCGGGAGCCGTAGTTGGCGACGCCGGTCATCGGGCGGCTGCCGCTCGGGTAGCGGAACCGTGACGCGGAACGCGTAGGGGCCTTCTTCCGAGATGCGCTCGATCTCGTCGGCGTGGGCGGCGATCGTCTCGTCCGCGTGCCGGGTGAGGGGGAGGACGAAGGACCACCGTCAGCTTCGAGGACATGCACGCCGCCCTGCGCCGGGAGGTCCTCGACCATCGAATCACCAACGTCATCACAGCACAGCCCCCACCCACAAACGCTCACGGCCGTACGGGACTTGTTCCACCTCACCGCATAACCGCGAAAGAATCAGATCCTGATGATAAATCAAATATGATCAGATGCACGTTCGGAGAGCGCCGGCAGGACGACTGACAGAAAGGCCGCCCTTTGGTTATGTGATGGGCGACATAGCTGTTTTGAATACCGCTGGTAGATCTTGAGGCTTGGGGCATGTAAAAATTCGGTTAGCCCCTGGGCCGCTTGAGGACAGGGCAGCACAAAGCAAAGGAATATGAGTATGCGTTTCCTGACCAAGCGTCGCATCGGAGCAGTGGCTGGGGCCGTTGCGGGCCTCGCCGCACTTGGTACCCTGGCCGCCACTCCGGCGAGCGCAACCGTGTGGTCCAAGAACATGATGGCGCACACGAGCGGGAGTGGAAACTGCCTCAAGGTGTCGGGGTCCACCGGCACCGTGGAGAGGCAGCTCGGATATGACTGGACAAACATGTACTGGACGGTCAAGGCCGGAGAGACCCTCCGGGTCGAGCAGGGCGCTCGCAATCCGTGGGGGGGATGCGACTACAGCGGCCAGCTGGTCAAGTGGGTGACTGTGCCTACCGACGACCTGACGAACTACTGGTACTGGGTAAACTAATCAGGCCGTGTTTTGAACTGAGCTCCTGACCACGCCCCTCACCATGATGATCTCGGTGTGGGGCGTGGGATCTTTCGGATGATCAGTGGCCGGTGCTGGAGCAGGGCTGATGCGTTCTCAGTTGGCAAGATGAGCCGGTCGCCAACTGTGCGCTTTTCAGTCGAGTTGCACGGTTCGACAACGAGAGACGCGACCCTTGACTGCTGTCGGTGCCGTTGCAGCGGATGTTCCGAGTTATGTCCGGCCCCTTTCTCGGGAGTTTCAGGGAAACATTCGGCCAACATTCGAGAACATCACGTCGACGCGAGAACATTCGGCTCCGTAGCGTCGAAGCATCAAAGCCCGTGGCGGAGCTGCAGAGATGGCGTTGGAGACAACAACGAGAGATCCGGTTCAGCTCACCGACCCGCTATACGAACATCCGGAGGCCACGCCGGGTTGCGACGTGTGTGCGGCACTCGTCATGCAGTGGAAGGCCGCGACGGACACACAGCGCCCGGAGTACGACCTATCCCAGGCCTCAGACCGTGTTTGAGATCTGCCATGAGGCCGCTGCTGGACGCTGTGTTCAGCAACTTTCCTCGATATAGAGGAGTGTGAGGCCGTCTGTGGAGACGAACTCATACGGGGTGTAACTAGGTATGCAGTCCGCCATGAGCCGGTCCTTGATCTGGTTCCAGGCCGCGAGCCGGTCAGTTGCGGGCACGTGGCGGAATTCTCCTCCGCCGGCTTCTCCGATGATCAGCGCATCCGCTTGGGTCGCCAGACGCTGGGTGAGCCGTCGGTGGAGCGGGCCTCGGACCTTCCGCCAGAGTTGGCCCTCGTCGTCGACGAACTCCTCACGGCCGGCGGGCGACCGCACCCATTCGACGGGCGGGTCCGGGGCCGGTGGCAACGAGGCCACTATCTCGGCCAGTGTCGCGTTGCGCGGACGCTTATTGGGCATGGCTGCACTCTTCCAAGTGTTGCGGCACGATGCCTCATGGTTCTGTGTGCCTGAGAGGCCGTGGTCCTGACCGGATGGCCGGTCCCCGCCGGGTGAGCCGGCGGACTATGACGCCGATCATGGCCCAGCGGATCATGGTCTCGGCGTGAGCGGTGTGGTGCTCGTAGTCGCGAGCCAGGCGGCGGTGGGCAGTGAGCCAGGCAAAAGTGCGCTCGACGGCCCATCTCTTGGGCTGGACCTGGAAGCCTCGCTGTCCGGGGTCCTTGCGGACGATCTCCAGGGAACGCTTGAGGGTGGTGGCCGCCCAGTCGACCAGGCGACCGGCGAAACCTTGATCCGCCCAGACCTTCAGCACGGTGGGGTGGTCCAGCCGTGTCCACAACAGGGATCGCTTGGCCCCGTCGCGGTCCTGGACACTGGCCGTCACGACGTGGACGGTCAGCAGCAGACCGAGGGTATCGGTGACGATGAACCGCTTCCGGCCCTTGACCTTCTTGCCCGCGTCGAAGCCGCGAGTCATGCTCGGGACCGTGTCGGCGGTGCGTATTGACTGGGAGTCGATCAGTCCGGCCGCTGCCCAGGCGCATCCGGTGCGTACCACGATCGCGTCCACCGTCCGGCGTCGCGGATGCTTCTCCCGCCGCCCGCCCTTCGGCCCCGTCCGCGGCGCAGGCAGCAACGGCTCCACCAACGCCCACTGCTCATCGGTCAGGTCCGACGGATAATCCTGCCCAGCACCGCTCACGTCGAGATCAACGAGCACCCACGGCCTGCGGCACGACAGATCTCAAACGCGCTCTCAGACCGCGTCGTTGAGTTGAAGCGCCATCAGGACGCACCTGGACGAAAGGGCGCGGTGATGACGGGCGCTCTCCGCAGCTATGCGTATCCCGAATTGGGCACCCGCGCCACGGTGGACGATCTCCCCGCCAGTCGGTAGGTCGAATGCGCGTCGTGCATCGACTGGCAGGACATCGAGCACACGACTGAGCCGCAGGCGTGGACGGAGGCTCGTTCATCCATGAGTGCGTGCGCTCGACCACCCAGCGCTTGCCTGCCTCGATCGGGGCCGGTACGCCCTTGCGTGCGATCTCGGCGGTGAATCCCAACCTTGTTATCAGTGAACGGGACTTGGCACTGTCGTAGCCGCGGTCGAGGTTGACGTTGACCGTCGTCGGCATCGCGCCGACTTGAGCCTTCGCCGCGTCCAGGGTGGGACCGAGCAGGGGCGAGTCATGCCGGTTGGCGCCGTCGGAGACGATCCCGAGCGGGACGCCGCACGCGTCGGAGGCAACCGAGCGCTTCAGTCCCTGCTTGCCGCGGTCGACCAGGGAGCGCCCTGCCTTCTCGACCGAACCCACAGCGGCCGCCTATTGCCGGTCGGTCTTAGGCGGCTGTGCCTCGTTGTCTTCTGTGTGGCGAGGGTAGGGCAGGTCAGGGTGCCTGCGGGTGAGCGGTTGTCGGACCGGATCGTGATCGGGGTGCTGACGCAGGCGTTTCCGCCTCATCTGGTTGATGAGGTGATCGCTGAGACCGGCCGGGTCGAGCAGCGCAGTCGCCTGCTGCCGGCACGGGTGGTGGTCTATTTCATCCTCGCGATGTGCCTGTTCTTCGGGCAGGGATACGAAGAGGTCGCCCGGCTGCTGGGCGAAGGGCTGGGTGGCGCGGGGCGGTCGTGGCGGGTGCCGACGACCGCCGCGATCGGCCGGGCACGCCGACGGCTGGGCACAGAGCCGTTGAAGGCATCTCCTTGTGCACCGAGCCGCGCCAGACTTTCGTCTTCGCCATCTGGTTCACGCAGGCCGACACCGTCGCCTTTGAGAAATGCTCCGTGCTGCGGACGTCGCACTTCCCGCACGTCGGCAGGAGATACGTCCGCAACTCCTTCTCGATCGCGTCGCGGTAGTAGTCCTCGACGCCCGTCCGGTTCTTGATCGACTCCAGCGCGTACGTCTCGAAGACGTACCGCGCATCGTCGCCGGCCGCCGGGTCGATGTACCCCTTGCCCTTCACCCACCCAGGAGGCCACTGCTGCTTGTTGTCGTCCACGGCCTTCTTGAAGACTTCGGCCGACGGCTCGTCATCGAACCGCTCCGACTGGAACGGGCCCGTGCGGGGACGAGATGCTAGGCGCACCGTGCGCCCACGGTGCGCCCAACGGTGCAGAGAGTGACAGCGGAAATCGGACGTTTCCGCTTGTCACGTGCCGTGCGTCGTGCAGTGCCCGGAACCGGACTTGAACCGGTACGGCCCGAAGGGCCAGCGAGGTTTAAGCTCGCCGTGTCTGCATTCCACCATCCGGGCAGGGCGTGCGGCTCTGTAAAGCGCAGGGTGAGCCTATCGGGACACATCGCCCGAACAGTTGGGCCACTTCCCGATGTTGTCTTATTTTATTGGCGCTTGAGGGTGTGTCAGGGCAGGGGATCCGCTGTCGGCACATGCCGCACGGCCTGCTCGGGGGTACCTGCCGGGCAGCCGGAAATGACGGAATTTCGACTGCCCGTGCTCCGCCCCGTCTCAGGGGCGGTGTCATCCCCAGGGAGGATGGACGGCCCTTCCGGTCAGACTCGAGAGGGCTCAGGGAACGGTCACGCGGACTGATCCCCCGACGCCGCCGGGCCGCGAGGATGGAGCAGTCCCCAGAGATTCGCCGTTCCCGACAGGAGCTCCTCCGTGACCACGACCCCCATCGCCGACCGCGCCACCGCTGTGGCGGCTCGCGCCACAGAACTGTCCAAGGTGTACGGACAGGGCGAGACCCAGGTGGTCGCCCTGGACCGGGTCACCGTGGAGTTCCCGCAGAGCGAGTTCACCGCGATCATGGGGCCGTCCGGCTCCGGAAAGTCGACCCTGATGCACTGCGTGGCCGGCCTGGACAGCTTCAGCAGCGGCTCCGTACGGATCGGTGACACCGAGCTCGGCGCGCTCAAGGACAAGCAGCTCACGCAGCTGCGCCGGGACAAGATCGGCTTCATCTTCCAGGCCTTCAACCTGCTGCCGACGCTGACGGCCGCGGAGAACATCACGCTGCCGATGGACATCGCGGGCCGCAAGCCCGACAAGCAGTGGCTGGAGAACGTGATCCGCATGGTGGGTCTGTCGGACCGGCTGAGCCACCGGCCGACCCAGCTCTCCGGCGGCCAGCAGCAGCGCGTCGCGGTGGCCCGTGCGCTGGCGAGCCGTCCCGAGATCATCTTCGGTGATGAGCCGACCGGAAACCTCGACTCGCGCTCCGGCGCCGAAGTGCTCGGCTTCCTGCGGAACTCCGTGCGCGAGCTGGGCCAGACCGTCGTCATGGTGACGCACGACCCGGTGGCCGCCTCGTACGCGGACCGCGTGATCTTCCTCGCCGACGGCCGCATCGTCGACGAGATGCTGCGACCCACCGCCGACGGCGTGCTGGACCGTATGAAGGCCTTCGACGCAAAGGGCCGTACGAGCTGATCAACCGCGCCCGCTGATCGACTGCTCCGGCCCACAACACCAGGACTTCCACATGTTCCGTACCGCCTTGCGCAACGTGCTCGCGCACAAGGCCAGGCTGCTGATGACCGTACTCGCCGTGATGCTCGGCGTGGCCTTCGTCTCCGGCACTCTGGTCTTCACCGACACCCTCGACAATGCCTACCGCAACCAGTCGGCGAAGAGCTACGACAACGTCGCCGTCTCCGTCACCTCCTACGCCGACCCCACAGCCCGTAAGGCGGACGGCAAGGAGGAGCCCGGGATCGGCACGAAGACCCTCGAGAAGATCGAGGGGATCGACGGGGTCGCCTCCGCCACCGGCCGCGTCGACGGCTTCGCCGGTGTAGCCGACCCCGACGGCAGGCTCATCGGCAACGGCTGGTCCAACAAGGGCGGGAACTTTGCGCCCGGCAAGGACGGCAAGGACGGCGCGTACAGCTTCACCCGGGGCAGCGGCCCGGTGAAGGACAGCCAGATCGCGCTTGACAAGGACTCCGCGACCAAGGGCAAGTACCAGGTCGGCGACACGGTGCGGGTCGCCACCAACGGCCCGGTGAAGGAGTACACCCTCTCCGGTGTCTTCACCACCGAGGACGGCGCGGTCAACGCCGGCGGCAGCCTGGTCCTTTTCGACACCGAGGTCGCCCAGCAGCTCTACCTCAAGCCGGGCTACTACCAGAGCGTGACCGTCGCCGCCGAGTCGGGCGCCTCGGCGCAGAAGATCCTGGACGAGGTCGAGCCACTGCTCCCGGACAACGCCGAGGCACAGACCGGTAAGGAGCTCGCGGACGACCAGGCCAAGCAGATCGAGGAGGGGCTGTCCGGCCTCAACCAGATGCTGCTCGCCTTCGCCGCGATCGCCCTCTTCGTCGGCGTCTTCCTGATCTCCAACACCTTCTCGATGCTGGTCGCCCAGCGCACCAAGGAGCTGGCGCTGCTGCGCGCCGTCGGCGCCTCCCGCAAACAGGTCAGCCGCTCGGTACTGAGCGAGGCCCTGGTGGTCGGCGTGGTCGCTTCGGTGATCGGATTCGTACTCGGCATCGGGCTGGCGACCGCGCTGCGCTCCGCGATGAGCTCCTTCGGCGCCAAGGTCCCGAACGGTTCGCTCATCGTCGCGCCCACCACCATCGCCGCCGCGCTCGGCGTCGGCGTGCTGATCACCATGTTCGCCGCCTGGCTGCCCGCACGCCGGGCCGCGAAGATCCCGCCGGTGGCGGCCATGGGCAGTGCCCACCTGCCGGCGACCACCAAGTCCCTGGTGCTGCGGAACTCCATCGGTGCCGTGGTGACCCTGCTCGGTGCGGCCACGATCGTCGCGGGTGCGGCGGCCGGCAAGGACGGTAAGATGATCATCGGGGCCGGCGCCTTCCTGGCGCTGATCGGTGTGATCGTCCTTATCCCGCTGCTCTCCCGGCCCGTCATCGCTCTCGTACGGCCGCTGCTGCGGCGTCTGTTCGGGGTCTCCGGAAATCTGGCGAGCCGGAACGCGGTCCGCAACCCGCGTCGCACCGGCGCCACCGCCTCCGCGCTGGCCATCGGACTCACCCTGGTCACCGGGCTCTCGGTGCTCGGCGTCACGATGGGCCGGGCCGTGGACAAGATGACCACGGACAACATCAGGGCCGACTACATGGTCACCATGGCCAGCGGCGGCGGCCTGGACGAGTCCGTCGTCAGCGCGCTGGAGAAGGCGCCGGGGGTACAGGCGGTGTCCCCGCAGCAGTCCTCGTACTTCAAGATCAAGGACACCCACAAGTCGGTCTCCGGTGTCGTCCCCGGCGACATCGAGAAGCTCATCAACATCCGGACCGTCTCCGGATCGCTGGACACGCTGGGCAGCGGCCAGATCGCGGTGGCCGAGAAGACGGCGAAGTCCAACGGCTGGAAGCCCGGCGACACGCTCGCGGTCGAGTACGCCGACGGCAAGAAGGCGCAGCTGACCGTCGGCGCGACGTACAAGGACAACGAGTTCGTCTCGCCGGTCCTCATCTCCACCTCGCTGCTCGCCCCGCACGAGGAGAAGCCGCACATCCCCGAGGTCTGGGTCAAGACCGACGGCGGAATGAGCAAGGCCGCGGAGCAGGCCGTCGTCGACGCGCTGGGTGACAATCCCGCCATCAGCGTGATGGACCAGCAGGACATCCGGAACACCTTCGGCGGCATGATCAACACCGCTCTGAACATCATGTACGGACTGCTGGCGATGGCTCTGATCATCGCGGTGCTGGGTGTGGTCAACACCCTGGCCATGTCGGTGTTCGAGCGCCAGCAGGAGATCGGCATGCTGCGGGCGATCGGTCTCGACCGCCGTCGGGTCAAGCGGATGATCCGGCTGGAGGCCGTGGTGATCTCGCTCTTCGGCGCGGTCATCGGCGTCGGCCTCGGCACTTTCCTGGGCTGGGCGATCGGCCAGACGGTCAAGAGCTCGGTCCCCGGCTACGCCCTGGTCATCCCGTGGGACCGGATCGGCCTCTTCCTGGCGCTGGCCGCGCTGGTGGGCATCCTGGCCGCGATGTGGCCGGCGCGCAGCGCCGCGAGGCTCAACATGCTGACCGCGATCAAGACGGAGTAGCGGCTCGGTACGTACCGGGGTACGCACGCAGAAGGGCCCTGGAAACCGCCAAGACGGCAGCGGGGCCCTTCTACTTGTGCGGACGGGAGGGGACGGGAGGGGGCCAGGAACCCTATGACCCCGCGCAGTAGCTCATCAGCTGGTCGTGGTTGGCCTTGAACTGGTCGTACAGCGCGGCATTGTCGATCTTCAGCAGCGTCTCGTCGTTCGCGCGAAGCGCCGGGTAGGTGTAGTTGTGGCTGCCCGCGAAGACCAGCTTCTTGCCCGCCACGCCGTCGTACACGCCTTTGACCAGCAGGTACTTGGAGTGCAGGCCGGCCTTCGCGACGCCCGCGCCGCGGTCCTCGTAGCACTCCACCCGCTGGGTCAGCTTGCCGGAGACGGTGGACTCCACGACCGTGCCCATCGCGCCGGGGGTGCCGTCGTGCGCCAAGGTGACGGAGCACCCGGCGTTCTTGAGGGCGACGAGACGCTGCGCGACGGCGTTACGGGTGAAGAGGTTGGCCGCCATGCGCACCTCCGTGCCGCCGGCGCAGCCGACGTTGTCGAGGATCAGCTTGACCGTGTCCGTGGACGGATCGTTGTTGAACTCGGTGCCCGCGGCTTCCTGGCGCGGGAAGAAGTACGTCTTGTACGCGCCGCTCGACGGGGTCTTGTAATAGTGGCTCAGCCCGGCCCCGGTTCCGTACTTCAGCAGGTCGGCGAAGTACGCCTGGTACAGGTCGTACAGTCCGCCGTCGACGATCGTCACCGCGTTGTTGAAGAGGTCGGTGCGCTGGAGGTTGGTCATGTTGGCCGACGTCTGCACGACGACCTTGTTCGCGCCTCCCACCTGGGAGAACAGAAAGAACTTGTTGTGGTTGATGGTGCCGTCGGAATCCGCGGCAAGCGCCCGGCTTCCGATGCAGCCGCGCTGAGCCGGACAGGCCAGGACCCAGGAGGACTTGGTCCGGTCGGTCCCGAGGCCCGCGGCGAGGTTCCCGTACTCGCCGCCGGTCATCGTCGCCGAGGTGTGGTCCAGGATCACCTTGACCGAGACGCCCCGGTCCTTGGCGGCCAGCAGGGCGTTGCGGACCGTGTCCTCGGTGAAGGTATACATCGAGACGGTGATCGACGTGCCGGGCTGCGCGTCGTCGATCAGACCGACGACGTGGTCCCGGACCCGGTTCTGTTCCGTCGCGGTGCCGCCCGGATGGTTGAACGTGGCGGTCGTGGTGACGGCGAGCGCCTCGGAAACGGCGGACGCCGAGGTGGCGGAGAGGGTGACGACGGATATGAGCGCGGCAGCGAGGGCCGGCAGCCACGAGGCGGGGCGACGCAAAGGAGCTCCTTCGATCTGATGAATACATGACAAATCAGACACCGAGTGGCCCTTTGGCACACGAAAGGGAGGCGGGATCGCGGAGCCACATGGCCTCAGCGAGCCCGCCTCCTCGTCCGAGCCCGAAGTTTCGAACGTATCAACGCCGTCCACCCGGGCACCAATTGCCCACCGGCCTATCGGTGGGCGCGAGCAGCGGACGTATCAGGGGGCGATGCCATCGGTTTTGGTGCGGTCGGTTTCGACGCGGTCTTCGGCGCGGTCCGTGCGGTCGTCCGCCGCCCGGTTCCAGGTCCGCGCGCGCAAGGGCATGCCCGTACGGCCGTCCGAGCCGGTGCGGACCGCCAGGACCTGGTTGACCCCGATGCGGTTGCGCTCGAAGGACAGTGCTGAAGCCGCCATGTAGAGCCGCCAGATGCGCGCCCGGCCCGGCGAGGTGTACCGGACCGCGTCCCGCCAGTGCGCTTCCAGGTTCGCGACCCAGGCGCGCAGGGTCAGCGCGTAATGCTCCCGGATCGACTCGACGTCGCGCACCTCGAAGCCCGCTTCCTCCAGCGTCCCGACCGTACGGCCCAGCGGAGCCAGCTCCCCGTCCGGGAAAACGTACGCGTCGATGAACTCGTCCACCCGGTATGCGGACTCGTCCTTCTCCGGGCGCCGTGCGATCTGGTGGTTGAGCAGTCGGCCACCGGGCTTCAGCAGGCCGAAGAGGGCGTCCGCGTACTCGCGGTAGCGCGCGGAGCCCACGTGCTCGGCCATTCCGATCGACGAAATCGCCTCGTAGGGCCCGTCGTTGACGTCGCGGTAGTCCTGGACGCGGATCTCGATCCGGTCGGTGAGCCCCTCCTCCGCGATGCGCTTACGGGCGTAAGCGGCCTGCTCGCGCGACAGCGTGATACCGGTGACGCGCACCCCGAACTCCCCCGCCGCGTGAATCGCCATCGACCCCCAGCCGCAGCCGACGTCCAGCAGCCGGTCGCCCTCCTTCAGGGCCAGCTTCCGGCAGACCAGATCGAGCTTGTCGCGCTGGGCGCTCTCGAGAGTGGAGCCCTCGTCCCAGTACGCGCACGAATAGACCATGGACGGGCCGAGGACCCGCTCGTAGAAGTCGTTGCCGACGTCGTAGTGATGGCTGATGGCCTGGCGGTCGCGGTGCTTGGTGTGCAGCGGACCGCTGCGGCGCCGGATCTCCTCGGCAGGCGGGGGCGGCGGCAGCCACGGCCCGGCCAATGACACCAACTCCCGTGCGGCCGCACGGAGCCTGGGGTCCCGTACGGATTCCAGCGCACCCCGCCCGTCGCGGCCGCGCTGCCACAGCAGGCCGGCCAGCCGGTCCATCGTCTCGTACAGGTCGCCCTCGACGTCGAGCTCCCCGGCCACCCAGGCGCGGGCGAGGCCGAGCTCCCCCGGCCGCCACATCAGTCTCCGCACCGCGCGGCGGTGGCGGATGACCAGAGTCGGCGCGCCGGGCGGACCCGACTCACTTCCGTCCCAGGCCCGGATGCGGACCGGGAACGGAGTCCCGAGCAGCTCGTCGGCGAGAGCAGTCAGCCGCAGCGCGGCGTCGGCCATGGCGCACACCTCCGTGACGGTGTAATCCCCAGTAGTGCCGTACCCCACGGTAAACACCAGCAGGGTCCAAATGCAGTCCCGTTGCGGCGTGTGGGAAGTCGGAGGGGCGGAAATACGCCGAAGGGCGCCCGCACCACGGATGGCGGGCGCCCTTCGGCGTTCTGAACGTACGTGCGGTCCTGGCCCCAGGGGCAGACAGCTCCAGGAGGCGTCCGGCCCCAGGATGTGTCCCGCCCCAGGGCGTCGGGCCCCAGGGCGGGGCCCTAGGAGGCCTTCGCCTTCTCCGACTTGTCGGCGGCCGGAGCCGCGGCGACCGGAGCCGGCTTGGCGGCCTCGTAGAACTCCTCGCGAGGAGTCTCCATGGCGCCGAGAGAGACGACCTCGCGCTTGAGGAACATCGCCAGAGTCCAGTCGGCCAGGACGCGGATTTTACGGTTCCAGGTCGGCACGGCCATGCCGTGGTAGGTACGGTGCATGTACCAGGCGAGCCGGCCCTTGAGCTTGATCTTCATCTTGCCTATGACGATCATTGCGACGCCCTTGTGGAGGCCGAGACCCGCCACCGCTCCCTTGTTGGCGTGCTCGTACGTCTGCTGCGGGAAGCCGCGCATCCCGGAGATGACGTTGTCGCCGAGGACCTTGGCCTGGCGCAGCGCGTGCTGGGCGTTCGGCGGGCACCAGGCGTTGTGGACGCCGGCCTTGCGGGCGGCGACGTCGGGGACCTGGGCGTTGTCGCCGCCGGCCCAGATGTAGTCGGTGCCCTGGACCTGAAGGGTCGCTGCGGTGTCCACGTGGCCGCGCGGGCCGAGCGGCAGGCCGAAGCGGGCCAGCGCGGGGTTGGGCTTCACGCCGGCGGTCCACACGATGGTGTTGGAGTCGACCTCGAGGCCGTTCTTCAGCACCACGTGGCCGTCCACGCAGGAGTCCATGGAGGTGTTCAGGTAGATCTCGATGCCGCGGCCCTCGAGGTGCTCCTTGCCCCACTTGCCCAGCTGCGGGCCGACCTCGGGAAGGATCTTGTCCGCCGCGTCCACCAGGACGAAGCGCATGTCCTCGCGCTTCACGCCGGTGTAGTACTTCGCGGCGTCGCGGGCCATGTCCTCGACCTCGCCGATGGTCTCCGCGCCGGCGAAGCCGCCGCCCACGAAGACGAACGTGAGCGCCTTGCGGCGGACGTTCTCATCGGTCGTCGAGTCGGCCTTGTCGAGCTGCTCGAGGACGTGGTTGCGCAGGCCGATGGCCTCCTCGACACCCTTCATGCCGATGCCCTGCTCGGCGAGGCCGGGGATCGGGAAGGTGCGGGAGACCGCGCCGAGCGCGACGATCAGGTAGTCGAAGGGCAGCTCATAGGCCTCGCCGACGAGCGGCGTGACCATGGCGACCTTGCGGTCCTGGTCGATGGTCGTGACCCGGCCGGTGAGTACCTCGGCCTTGGGCAGCACGCGTCGCAGCGGGACGACGACGTGCCGCGGCGAGATGCTGCCGGCGGCGGCTTCGGGGAGGAAGGGCTGGTACGTCATGTACGAGCGCGGATCGACGACCGTGACGGTCGCCTCCCGGTACCGCATCTTCTTCAGAATGCGGCGTGCCGCGTACAGGCCTACGTACCCACCGCCTACAACGAGGATCCTGGGACGCTCCGTGGTGCTCATGATTCGAGTATCCAGCACCCACAGGGGGGTCGCTCGTGAGCCCCTTCACAAGCTCCTCCCGCCCTTCTGCTACACTCCGCCGCCCACGTGACCGAGGTCATGGCGCGGCGGGGGAACCAGGGTGTACAGGAGGACGTTGTTCACCCCCGCTGAACTGGTCCTCCGCCATCCGTCCGGCACTGGACCACCGGGTCGCCGCACCCGCGCACCCGGCGCCCGGAACCGTCCGGTTCGCGCATGCCGGGGGCCTGTGAGCCGCTTATCCGGGGCTTACGGCACCCCTGTGCGGGCAACAGACCCCTTTTCCTTGTGAAGAACTTCACGAACTTTTTCGCGAGGGCCGGCCGGAGGACCCCCGGACGCGCCCGTTCCGGCCTGTGGCGCCCCTGCCGGGGCCGTCCCGGCGCCGACCGGAAGCGAGTCCCGGAGCCGTGCGGGGGCCCGGCGTACGTCCGGCCCCCCGCCCACGCCGTCAGGCGACGGACCAGGCGATCCCGTCGAGGATGTCGTGCTCACTGACGACGACCTCTTCGGCGCCGGTCCGCTTCATGATCTCCAGCAGGACGAGAGCGCCCGCGGCGATGACGTCCACCCGGCCCGGATGCATCACGGGAATGGCCGCCCGCTCCTCGTGGGTCGAGGTCAGCAGCATGCCGGTGATCTCGTCGACCTGCGCCAGGGAGATCCGCGAGTGGTGGATGGCGGCGGAGTCGTACGCGCGCAGACCGAGCGCGATCGCGGCGACCGTGGTGACCGAGCCGGCCAGCCCCACCAGCGTCTTCGCCTCGCTGAGCGGAACCGTCTCTTCCACCAGATCGAGCGCGGCCCGGATGTCCTCGCGTATGGCGGTGATCTGCGCGGCGGTGGGCGGATCGGACACCACACCGTCCTGTACAAGATGACGCTCGGTCATCCGCACACAGCCGACGTCGACGGACCGGGCTGCGCGCACGTGGTCGTCCCCGACGACGAACTCCGTCGAACCGCCCCCGATGTCCACCACGAGGTACGGCTTCGCCAGATCCGCCCGGCCGGTCAGCTCCTTGGTGGCGCCGGTGAAGGAGAACTCGGCCTCCTGGTCCCCGGTGATCACCTCGGGCTCGACGCCGAGGATGTCCAGCACCCCCCGCACGAAGTCGTCCCGGTTCTCGGCGTCACGGGAGGCGGAGGTGGCCACGAAACGCACCCTCTGCGCTCCCTGCGCCTTGATCGCGGCGGCGTACTCGCGGCAGGCCGCGAAGGTCCGCTCCAGCGCCTCGGGCGCGAGCCGCCCGGTCCGGTCGACCCCCTGGCCGAGCCGGACGATGGTCATCCGCCGGTCGAGGTCGGTCAGTTCGCCCGTCGCCGGGTTGGCGTCGGCGATGAGCAGCCGGATGGAGTTCGTACCGCAGTCGATGGCGGCCACGCGGGTCACTGGGCGTTCCCTTCGACCGACTTGAACGCGACATCGCCCTGACCGGCCGCGTCGTCAGCGCCCTCGTCGGCGCTCTCGCCAGCGCCGTCGCCGGTGGTCCCGGCCTGAGAACCGCCGCCCTGCTGCGGGCCGCACGGGCTGACACAGGGGCCCTTGGCCCACCACTCGGGCAGCATCGCGAGGGCCTCGTCGCCCAGCGGATTCACTCCTGGGCCCGCCGCCAGCGAGTGCGCGACGAGGACATGCAGGCACTTCACCCGGTCCGGCATGCCGCCCGCGCTCGGGAAGCCCTGGAGCACCTCGATCGCGTCGCGGCGCTCGATGTAGTCCTCGTGCGCGGCGCGGTACGCCGCGGCCAGTTCGGGGTCCTCGGCGAGGCGGTCCTGCATCTCCTTCATGACACCCCCGCCCTCAAGCGTGCCGATCGCACCGGCGGCTCGCGGGCACGTCAGGTAGTAGAGCGTCGGGAACGGCGTGCCGTCCTCGAGGCGCGGGGCTGTCTCGACCACGTCCGGCTGCCCGCAGGGGCAGCGGTGGGCGATGGCGCGCAGCCCGCGCGGCGGGCGGCCGAGCTGCTCCTTGAACGCGGCGATGTCCGCGTCCGTCGGCTCGGTCCGGTCGGTCTGGGGCGGGGGCGTGTCCATGCCTGGAAAAGTCTCTTCGTTCGCGGTTCGGTGATGGGGTGGGACGAGGTCCGGCTCGGGGACCGGTGTGCGGCGGTCAGTCGTCGGTGCGGTCGGCCGTGTCGACGCCGTCCCAGACGTTCGAGTACCAGGGCCGCTCCGCTGCGCCCTGGTCGGCGTGGCGCCGGTCGCCGGCCGCGGGGTCGATCATGGTGTAGCCGGTCTCCCCCGGACGTACATAGTGCAGGTGCTCGCGCGCCTGCTGCTCCACGAAGGCGGGATCCTGCCAGCGGGCCTTCTGGTCGCGCAGCTCCTCGAGCCCCTCCCGCGCCCGGTCCGCCTCTCGCTGCTGCTCGGCGATGTCGGAGCGCTGGGAGACGTACTGGCGCATCGGATACGCGAGCGCCACGACCAGCGTGCACAGCACCAGCGCGAGCAGCGCGGCCCGGCCGGTGAGCCGGCTGCGGCGGATCTGCCGGCGGGTCTGGGAACGGTAGACGCGGGCGGCGGTCCGCTCGCCGATCAGCCGGATCCTGGTCGCGGTGGAGTACCGGTCGCGGCTCTTTCCGGCCATGTCTCCCGCCTCCCCTGCCGTTACGCGCGTACGTCCCCGGACACGGTACGGGACCGCGGCCGGGGACGTACGTACGACTGGCTGTGCTGTTACGCCTTGCCTGCGCCTTGGCGTTACGCGGAACGGAAGCGCGGGAACGCGCTGCGGCCGGCGTACACCGCCGCGTCGTCGAGGATCTCCTCGATGCGCAGCAACTGGTTGTACTTGGCGACGCGCTCGGAGCGGGCCGGGGCGCCGGTCTTGATCTGGCCGCAGTTGGTGGCGACGGCCAGGTCGGCGATGGTGACGTCCTCGGTCTCGCCGGAGCGGTGCGACATCATGCACTTGAAGCCGTTGCGCTGGGCCAGCTCGACGGCGTCCAGGGTCTCGGTCAGCGAACCGATCTGGTTCACCTTGACGAGCAGGGCGTTCGCGGAGCCCTCCTCGATGCCTCGGGCAAGCCGCTCCGGGTTGGTGACGAACAGGTCGTCGCCGACCAGCTGGACCTTGGAGCCGAGCTTGTCGGTGATGGCCTTCCAGCCGGCCCAGTCGTCCTCGAACAGCGGGTCCTCGATGGAGACGAGCGGGTACGAGGCGACGAGCTCCTCGTAGTACTCGGTCATCTCGGCGGCCGAGCGGGACTTGCCCTCGAACTCGTACGCGCCGTCCTTGTAGAACTCTGAGGCGGCGCAGTCGAGCGCGAGCGCGATGTCCTTGCCGGGCTCGTAGCCGGCCTGCCGGACGGCCTCGAGGATGAGGTCCAGCGCGGCCCGGTTGGATTCGAGGTTCGGCGCGAAGCCGCCCTCGTCGCCGAGGCCGGTGGAGAGCCCCTTCTCCTTCAGGACCTTCTTCAGGGTGTGGTAGACCTCGGTGCCCCAGCGCAGGGCCTCGGAGAAGGACTCGGCGCCGATCGGCGCGATCATGAACTCCTGGATGTCCACGTTGGAGTCGGCGTGCGAGCCGCCGTTCAGGATGTTCATCATCGGAACGGGCAGAAGGTGCGCGTTCGGGCCGCCGAGGTAGCGGAAGAGCGGCAGGTCGGATGCCTCGGAGGCGGCGTGCGCGACGGCGAGGGAGACGCCGAGGATGGCGTTGGCGCCGAGCGAGGACTTGTCCGGGGTGGCGTCCAGGTCGAACATCGCCTGGTCGATCAGACGCTGCTCGGTGGCGTCGTACCCGACGAGCTCCGGGCCGATCTGCTCGATGACGGCGAGGACGGCCCTCTCGACGCCCTTGCCGTGGTAGCGGTTCGGGTCACCGTCGCGAAGCTCGAGGGCCTCGAACGCTCCGGTGGAAGCACCGGACGGAACTGCAGCACGACCCGTGCTGCCGTCGTCGAGGCCGACCTCGACCTCGACCGTGGGGTTGCCTCGGGAGTCCAGGATTTCCCGGGCTACGACGACGTCGATGGACGGCACGAGCATCTCCTTCTGGGATGTGACGCTATGAGTGCAGGGTCTCATTGGCCTTGCGCCATGAGCCTAACCGGCTCCGGGGCACAGGTCGGCCGACCGCCCGGCCCCTGGGACGAAAACAGCCCCGAATAACCGCGGTCCGGTACATAAGGACCACGCGGTACTGGACAGTAATGCGCGGCACCGGCCAGTAATACAGAAGCCCCGGCCCGGCGCGCACGGGGGAAAGCGCGCCGGACCGGGGCTGTTTCTGGGGTGGGACCGGTCTCCGCCGAGGCGGGTCCCGGCCGGGGGCGGTTGTCAGCCGAGGTGCAGCTGCTGGCCCGGGTGGATGACGTCGGCGTCCTCGACGATGTCCTTGTTCAGCTCGAACAGCTTCTCCCAGCCGCCCTTTACCTTCTCAGCCTGGGCGATCTCGGCGAGGGTGTCGCCGGCCTTCACCTTGTACTCGCCGTCGCCCTTCTTGAAGGACTGGGCGGCCTTGGGGGCCTCGGAGCGGGCCTCGGAGCGGCTCGCCTTGGCCGGCTCGGCGCGCTTCTCGGCCGGCTTCGCGGGCTTCGGCTGCGCGGCCGGCTTCGCGGCGCCGGTGTCGACACCCGGGTCCACACCGTCGTTGGTCAGGTTGCCGGCGCCGGCGCAGGCCCAGGCACCCGGGCCCTGCATGTCGAGAAGCACCTCGGCGGTGGCGATCTGCTGGTTCTTGGTCGCGAGGTCGGCGCGGGAGGCGTACTTCGTACCGCCGGCGGCTGCCCAGCTGGACTGCGAGAACTGCAGGCCGCCGTAGTAGCCGTTGCCGGTGTTGATCGACCAGTTGCCGCCGGACTCGCACTGGGCCACAGCGTCCCAGGTGGCGACGGAGGCGGCGGACGCCGAGGTGGCGCCCATCAGCGGGACGGCGACAGCCGCGCCGGCGACGCCGGCGAGCGTGGCGATACGGGCGACCTTGGACGACCGGCGGTGCTTGCCTGTGCTGGATGCCAGCATGGAGTTGTCTCCTCACCGACGCCTACGAGGTGAGCTGTCGGGTTCGGGCCAAGTGAGTTGCCCGGCCGCGCGTCTGGCGCGACTTCACCCCAAGCCGGTCAGCTGCCGTCTCAACGGCCGCGTCCGGCACCTACCTTGGGTCCCCCGCTCCTGCCAACGGCGCTTTACGCGTCGAAATATTTCCCCCGTCCGTCGGCAGGATTCGGCGTGACGGTCGAAGGAGCCCGCGGTGCGAGCGGTTCAGACCGTAGACACAGGCATCCCCGATGTTCAATGCCGAACATCGGGGAGAAAACGCCCATACCCATATCCGCGAAACGGTCATTTCCGCAGGTGAGAGGCGAAAGTGCGAGACCGGGCGGACGAGACGCCCCAGTTGGCCCGAAGAGACTCATGTCTCACTTGAGCAAACTAGGACATAAAGTCCCGAACTCCCCCTACTTTGGGGTTATATCGAGACCCAGGTCGAGGCTCTGGCCAGGAAGGATGAGGTCCGGCTCGGCACCGATGACGGTCTCGTTGGCCTCGTAGATCGCGGACCACCCGCCCGCCACATCCTTCTTGTCGGCGATGTCCCAGAGGTTGTCGCCGGGAAGGACGGTGTACGTGTCCGCCTCCGCCCCAGCCCCGCCGCGCGTCGCATCCGCGTCACGGGAGGCGTGCCGTCCGGTGTCGCGGTCGCCTGCCGCGCCGTCCGGCCCGGCTGTCTCACCGGCGGCCGGCGCGCCCCGGTGCTTGCCCGCTCCGGACCCGGCCCCCGGGGTCGATGCGGCGTCAGGCGTGGTGGACGCGGCAGGAGAGGAACTGCCGCTCTTATCCGACTTGCCTGCATTAGGGGTGTTCGCCCCTGTGGAAGCCTTGGGCGCCCCGGACGCCGCAGGCGCGGTGGGCTCGTCCGCCGGAGTGGCCTCCGAAGGCCGCACGGGCGCGGGGCCGACCGACATGTCCTCCGTCGGCAGGCCCGGGTCGACATCGGCGATCAGGCCACCCTGGGTCAGCCCCGCGCTGCCGGCACAGCTCGGCCAGGCCTGCGGCCCCTGTGCGGCGAGAACCTTCTCCGCGACGGCGATCTGCTGAGCGCGGCTGGCGAGGTCCGCCTGCGGCGCGTAGGACAGCCCGCCGAACTCCTCCCACGTCTGCTGGCTGAACTGGAGCCCGCCGTAGTACCCGTTGCCGAGGTCGGCGCTCCAAGTGCCGCCGCTCTCGCATTCGGCGACGCGGTCCCAGGTGGAGACGTCGGCAGCGCTGGCGCCGGTGGCACCGAGCAGCGGGATCGCGATGGCGGAGCCGGTCACGCCGGCCGCGACGATGAGGGCGGGGGCTTGACGTGGGCGCCGGTGGCGGCCGTTCCCGGAGCGCATGCGGTGGCCTTCCGTGTGACAGCTGAGACGACGGTGAACGTAGCGGTACTCGAACGCTTGTCACAAGTCGGTGCAGGGGAGATCACGTGAAGGTCACGCATGTGACGTTTCGTCAGCTCTCGCGGGGGTGAACTCCACCGGCAAAGTGCGCAGTCCGCGCATGATGAGACCGCCCCGCCAGCGCAAATCGGCTGGATCCACCGCCAGCCGCAGGTCAGGGACGCGGCGCAGCAGAGTCGCGAGGGCCGTCCGCCCCTCCAGCCTGGCCAGCGGCGCACCCAGGCAGTAATGGATGCCGTGTCCGTATCCGAGGTGGGGGTTGTCACGCCGGGAGAGGTCGAGCACATCCGGCTGGTCGAACCGCTCCGGGTCCCGGTCCGCCGCGGCCAGGACGACGAGTACGGGATCGCCCGCGGCGATGGCCTGCCCGCCGAGCGTCAGTGGCTCGGTCGCGAACCGCCAGGTCGCCAGCTCCACCGGCCCGTCGTAGCGCAGGAGTTCCTCCACTCCGGTGGCCAGCAGCGTGGTCTCGCCGGCGACCAGGGAGTTCTGCAGCCGCTCGCGCTGCTCGGGGTGACGCAACAGGGCGTACACACCGTTGCCGATCAGATTGACCGTTGTCTCGAAACCGGCGAAGAGCAGGATGAATGCCATCGCGGCGGCCTCGTTCTCGGTGAGGTGTTCGCCGTGATCACTTGCCCGGATGAGACCCGAAATCAGATCCTCTCCCGGATCCTCCCTTTTACGGTGAATCAGCTCCGCGAGATAGTTCCGCATCCGCTTCACCGACCGGGCCACTCCGCCCCGCGGCCCGCCGCCGTGCCGGATCATCATGCCGGCCCAGTCACGGAAGTCGTCCTGGTCCTCCCGCGGTACGCCGAGCATGTCGCAGATCGCGTAGATGGGCAGCGGGAAGGCGAACTCGTGGATGAGATCGGCCGACCCCTTCCGGACGAAGTCGTCGATGAGCCGGTCTGTCAGTTCCTGCACGCGAGGCGCGAACTCCGCCACCACGCGCGGGGTGAACGCCTTGGACACCAGCCGCCGCAGCCGGGTGTGGTCCGGCGGATCGATGTTCAGCAGGTGGGTCATCAGCTCGGCCTTGCGCTCACCGGGGATCCCGGTCTTCCCCTTGGCGTGCGCGGGCTCGGCGTGATGCGCCGGGTTCTTGCTGAGCCGCTGGTCGGCGAGGGCCTGCCGGGCATCCGCGTACCGGGTCACCAGCCAGGCCTCGACCCCGCTGGGCAGCGCGGTCCGGTGGACGGGCGCGTGCTCGCGCAGCCAGGCGTACGCCGGATAGGGGTCGGTGGCGAACTCCCAGCTGAACAGGGTGGGGGTCGGGCCGGCGGCGGTCTCGTCATGCACGCCCCGACCGTATCTCCCTCACCTCGCGTCCTCTATGGGCGGTTCGACGCAGACTGTCCATGGATCGGCCACCCCTTGACCCCGGAGACGGTCCCGCTCCTACTTTCACCTCTGTGGATGTGAAGATCTTGAAGAGCAGTTTCGCCGTGGTGGAACGGCGGGCCGAGGACGCCGTGAAGTTCTTCTACTCGCACCTGTTCTGGCATCACCCGGGCCTGCGCGCCCTCTTCCCGGCCGGCCACGAGGACATGCAGCGTCAGCGCGACCGGCTCTTCGCCGCCCTGACCCATGTCGTGGCGCATCTCGAAGACCCTTCACTCCCCGGCTATCTGCAGGACCTCGGCCGCGACCACCGCAAGTTCCTCGTCGGCCCCGAGCACTACACGGCGGTCGGCACCAGCCTGATCGCCGCGCTCGCGGAGGCGTCCGGCAGCGCGTGGACTCCGGTCGTGGAGAAGGCGTGGACGGAGGCGTACGCCGTCCTGGCCGACGCCATGATCGCCGGCGCCGAATCGACGGACGAGCCGCCCTGGTGGGACGCCGAGATAGTCCGGCATCTGCGGTACGGCGACGGCGTCGCGGTGCTCACCCTGCTCCCGGAGCAGCCCTTGCCCTACACGCCCGGCCAGTACGTGAGCGTCAGCAGCGCCCGGGCGCCCGGCACTTGGCGCACCTATTCCATAGCCAACGCCCCGCGCGCCGACCTCACCGTCGATCTGCACATCAGCCGTGTGGAGGGCGGCCGGCTCAGCACCGCTCTGGTGCGGGACGCGCGCGAGGGCGAGGTGCTGCGGCTCGGGGCGGCGGGCGGTGCGATGACACTGGACACGGAATCGGCTCGGCCGGTCACCTTCGTCGCGGCCGGTACGGGCTGGTCCCCGGTCAAGGCCATGCTCGAAGAACTGGCCGCCAGGCCCGTGGGACCGTCCACGCCGGAGGTGCGGCTCTTCGCCGTCGCGCGCGATGCCGCGTGCCTCTACGACCGTCCGGCTGTCGAGGCGCTCCAGGACGCGTCCCCCTGGCCGGCCGTCACCTACATCACCCCCGCGCCCGGCCGCCCCGGCACCCACGCGACCGAGCGGCTGGCCGCCGCGCTGGCCACCCGTGGAAACTGGCCGGCCCAGGACGTCTTCATCAGCGGCCCTGCCGCGTTCATCGAAGAGATCGCCGAGGTGGTGGCGCAGCTCGGCGCGGACGAGTCCCGGACCTTCTACGACTCCGTGCCCGCCACCGGCGAGCAGCTGACGCGGCAGCTCGGTCCCGGAGCGTGGTTCCTGACCCCGCCGGACCCCGGCTGGCACAACCCAGCAGCCCGCACGCCCCGGTCGCCGAACGACTGAGCCGCGGAACCGCCGGGCTGACGGGGCCGCAAAGCCGCCGAGGCGCCGAGGCGCCGGGGCCGGTGAACCGCTGAGCCGCCGGAACCGCTGAGCCGCTGAGCCGCTGCCCAGCCCTACCGATCCGCCTCCCAAGCCGCTTCCGCCGCGCGGATCGCGTCCCGGTAGACCCGGGCCGCCGCGCGCAAGGCCGTCTCCGGGTCGGTGCCCTGGCTCTCCGCACGTACGGCCATGGCCAGCAGCTCGTATCCGATGCCCTCACCCACCGGAAGCGCCATCTCCATGCCGGCGGTACGGGCCCGGGAGGCGAGCTTGGCGGCGAGTGCGAGGCCGGGCTGGCCGAGCGGGATGCCCTCGGTCACCGAACTGCGCTGCTTCTCGATCGCCTTCGTGCGTAGCCAGTGCTCCTTGACCTCCTCCGGGGTCTCGGCGGTGTCGTCGCCGAAGACGTGCGGGTGGCGGTGGATCAGCTTCTCGACGATGGTGGCCGCGACGTCGTCGATCGAGAACGGCTCGTCCGGGTCGTCCTGCGCGATCCGCGCGTGGAAGACGACCTGGAGCAGCACGTCGCCGAGCTCCTCGCGCAGCTCGTCGCGGTCGCCGTCCTCGATAGCCTCGACGAGTTCGTAGGCCTCCTCGATGCCGTACTTCGCCAGGCCGCGGTGGGTCTGGGTGGACGACCATGGGCACTCGGCCCTGATCCGGTCCATGACCTGGACGAGGTCGAGGAGGCGGGCGCCGGGCAGGTCGTAGGAGGCGGGCAGCAGCTCCAGGTCCGGCATCTGCACCCGGCCGGAGCCGGCCAGCCGGGCCAGCCCGTCGGTCAGCAGCTGGTCGCCCTCGCCGGACGGGACGACGACGACCGTGCGGCCGCCGGCGCAGGCGTCCACCAGCTCTCCCGCCTCCGGCGCGGACCGCTCGACCGTGATCCCCGCCTCACCGAGGTACGGCAGCTGCGGGTGGCCGGGGTCGGCACACAGCACGCGGTCGGCGGCGTGCAGCGTCTGCCACGCGGACCAGGACAGCAGTCCTGGTGCCACCCGGTGGCTGGTGGTGAGGAGAACGATGCGGCCGGGGGACGCGGCAGGGGCGTCGGAGGGAGCTTGTGCAGTCACCCCTCGAACGTACCCCGGCCGCTCCGGGTGCCGGTCACGCGCCCGCGGGCGCCTGGTCCTGCTCGGTCACCTGAGTGATCCACGGCGTCTTGGACCCGGTCAGTTGGATCTTCCGGTCGTCCCAGGCGCCGTAGCGCGGGTTGACGTCTACGCCGATGGCCTTGGAGGTGCCGGCCAGGGAATCGACGATCTTCGCCTGGCCCTCGGGCGTACCGAGGTCGGCGCCCAGCGCGGCGGCGAGCTTGGTCACCAGAACGTCCTCGCGCAGCGCCTGGTTGATCTGACCCGGTGCCACTCCGCGCTGCTGGAGCATCAGCTGTTTCAGCAGTTCGGCGCCGCCGGCCTGTTTCTCGGCGTCCTTGCGCGCGGTCTGCAGGTCCTTGGGGCTGACCTCCACACCGGCGTCCTCGGCGGCCCGTTCCAGGATCCGGTCGAGGATCATGGAGTTGAGCTTCGCCTGGGGCAGCCGGCCGGTGTTCTGGATGAGCTGCTCGGCCTGCGGTGAACCGTTCTGCGCTTCCCGGACATCCTTCACCTGCGCCTGCAGCGAGGACACCGCGATCCGTTCACCACCCACCACGGCCGCCGTGCCCGGATGGGCCTCGCCGCCGCAGGCGGTCAGCAGCGGGACGGCGCCCAGGAGCGCGGCGGAGACGGTGAGCGCGGTGCGACGGCGGCGGTGCAAAGGAGCCTCCCGGCGTGATTGTGCTTCGGTGCACAAAGACCCTGCGTTGATCGATGTTAGGCAGTCGGTGTGGCTTCGGCCACTGATTCGGCCAACGATTCGGGAGGACTTCCGGATGCGCGGAGACCCCGGAGACCTGGAAGCCCCCGGAGACCCCGGACGGTCAGCCGCGTACTTGGCCCAGCCAGTGCAGGGTGCGGCGGATCTCCGCCGGGAAGGGGTGGTTCGGGCCGTGCAGCCGCTCGGCGTCGAACAGCAGCCGGGCCAGTGTGTCGTGGGCGGCGGGCCGGTCGCCGAGGGCGAGCAGCAGATGCCCGATGCGGCGGCGGACCTCCAGCGGCAGTTCCAGGTCGCTGTTGGCGTACCGGTTCTCGAAGTAAGGCAGGAGGGCCCGGTATTCGGCGAGCGCCGCGGCCGGTTCGCCGAGCTGCTCCAGACACTGGGCCGCCTCGTAACGGAAGCGCAGCGACTGCGGGTCTGCGGCCCCGGATTCGGCGGCGCGCTCGTCGGCGAGACGGCGCAGTTCCGGCAGGGCGCGCCGGTACTGGCCGTCGTCCATGAGTGTCGCCGCGTACTGCTTGCGCAGTGTCCGGACCACCGGTGAGTGCTCGCCGTGCTTGGCGGCGGCCGCGGGGAGGATGCCGCCGAGGATGTCGACGGCCTGGGTGATGCGTCCCTCGCCGAGGAGCCGTTTGACCTCGTCCACGGCTTCGGCGACGTCGGGCTGCGCGGGAGCGGGCTGGACCACCTGTGCGGGCGGGGTGGCAGCGCGGTCGGGCCAGGGAGCGTGCGGGCGGAGGAAGGGGCGGGTGGGGTCGAGCGGGCCGGACGGCATCCCCCGGGTCGGCAGCAGGGGGGCGAGGGACTCGTACACCTCCTGGGCGGTGGCGGGGCGGTGCTGCGGGTCCTTGGAGAGCAGGCGCAGGACGATCGCCTCGAGCTGGTCCGGGACCTCTGGCCGCAGCTGGCGGACCGGGAGCGGCGGCTCGTACAGATGGCGGTGGAGGACGCCCAGCGCGGTGGAGCCGGCGAACGGCACGTTCCCGCTGAGCAGCTCGTGCAACAGGACGCCGAGGGCGTACAGGTCGGTGTACGGGCCGACGGCGCCGCCCATCGCCTGCTCGGGAGCCATGTAGGCCGGGCTGCCGATCGGGGAACCGGTGTGCGTGAGGCGCGTGGTGTCGGTGTCCAGGACGGAGGCGACGCCGAGGTCGAGCACGGTGACCGTGCCGTCCGGCTTGACCATCACGTTCCGCGGCTTGAGGTCACGGTGGACGATCGGCACGGCGTGCACGGCGGAGAGCACCGCGCACAGCTGCGCGGCGACGGCGACGGCCCACTGCCAGGGGTACGGGTCGTGCTCGGCGAGATGGTCGGCAAGGTCGGCCCCCTCGCAGTACTGCATGACGAGGAAGAGGTCGTCCTCCTCGCTGCCCGCGTCGTGCACGGTGACCAGTCCCGGGTGGTCCACCTGCGCGGTGACCCGGCACTCGCGCACGAACCGGCGGCGCATCTCGTCGGCGTCGTCGGCACCCGCCATCCGGTCCGGACGCAGCAGTTTGACGGCGACGCGGCGGTCGAGGCGCTGGTCGTACGCCGTCCAGACCTGTCCCATGCCGCCCTGGCCGATGATCGTGGCGAGCTGGTAGCGACCGGCGACGATCCGCCCGCTCACCTGCCCTCCTCACGGCGGAGGTAGTCGCTGAGTTCGTCGAGCTCGGCACGGACCTGGTCGATGCGCGGGGGTGCCGGGTGCTGGGGCTGGGGCTGCGGCGGCATGGGTGCCGGCGCCGGAGTGGGCGGGGGCGTGGGGGTGGGCGTGGGCGCCGGGGCGGTGTGCCGGGGCGGGTAGCCGTAGCCGGGCTGCGGCGGGGGCATCGGCATGCTCTGCTGCGGGGCCGGCGGCGGGTAGTAGCCGGGGTACAGAGGTGTGTGCGGGCTGTAGTGGCGGAAGTCAGCGTAGAGGAAGTACGCGATGGCGGCGGCGCCCGTCGAGAGCATGCCGATCATGCCGGCGTTCCCCTGAGGGGTGCTGAAGTCGTCGGTGTTGTCCATGGACAGCAGGACGATCCAGGTGATGTTGAGCGCGACGTTGGCGCAGAACAGGAGCCAGTTCAGCCGGCTGCGGGTCACGACGGCGACCCGCAGCGTCGGGGCCCAGGCGAGGAAACCGCAGCTCAGCAGCGGCAACGCCACGAAGATCACACGCAGGACGACGAGCGTCCCGGGCGAGGGGCGTTGAGGCTGCGGCGGCTGCGTAAAGCCGTGGCCTTGCATGCTGCTCCTGATGGGCCAGGTGGGGGACGTCCGCGGATGCGGATTCGAGCGTATACACCGACACCGACAACTGTTCCCGGGTTGTACGGATCCGCTGTCGGATTGATCACTCGCACCCTTGCTCAGCGATCACTCGCGCGATCAGCCACGTGGTGCGTCACGCGATCACTCGGGCGTGACCGTACCGTCCGTCAGGCCGTCGTACAGACCCTGCACGAGCTGCTCGCCCAGCCGGCCCGCGTGCCGCAGGGCGTCCTCGAACTCGGCCAGGGTGCGGAAGCGTTCGCCGAACCGCTGCTGTTCGGCCAGGGGAAGGCGCGGCAACTGTACCCGGCGCACATCGAGCCGCGTCGCCGTGGACGCATAGCTGCTGGCCTGGCGGTTGTTGGCGGTGCCGCGCAGGAAGCCGGCCAGGAACCACGGGTCGAGGGCGGCCGGATCGGGGCGCAGCAGATGCAGGTTGCGGCCGAGAGCCGCGCCCGCGGTGTCCTCGTCGACGACGCGCGCGACGGTGCCGCCGCCGAGGACGGGCACGACGACGTCACCGGGCCGGGTGAGGACGGGCTCTTCACCGGGCGCCCCTTCGGGCAGCGTGCCCGAGGGTGCGTGGCGGCCGCCGAGCACGTCCTGCTCGGTGAGTACGGGAGGGGAGCCTGCCCCCGCACCACGGGCGCCCGCGCCACCGGCACCCGCACCCGCACCACCGGCGCGCAGCAACAGGGCGCCCGCCCGGGCGAGTTCGCCGACCGTGGTGACGGGCCAGCGCGACGGGGCGGCGGCCGTGACGGGCGGGGGTGTGAGCCGGGTGGCCAGCAGCAGCGTGTCGCCGAGGTGTTCGCGTACCGCGGCGAGTTCGGCCGCGCCGCCGCCTGCGGCGGGCGGCGGGAGGTGGCGGGCAGGGGCCAGGTCCACGTCGTCGTCGAGGAGTTCGATGACGGGCATGGCCCGGCTGATACCGGGCCGTTCTTCGGCCGTGCCCTCGCGGTCGAACGCCTGCCAGGCCTCCAAAACCATGGAGTGGACGGTCTGCCAGGGCAGCCGGTCGCGGCCGTCGGTGTTCAGCTCGGCCGTGTCGACGAGGAGGAGTTCGGGCGAGGGCTGCTGCCCGGCACCCGGCTTGCGCAGCACCCAGAGGTGCAACGGGATGCCGTACGGCGGCGCGGCGCCGGCCGGCAGGGCGATGACGGCCCGGAGCGCGCCACGGCGCAGCAGGTCGGCACGGATACGGCGGCCTGAGCGGCGAGAGGCGACCGCCGGGGGCATCAGCAGTACGGCGGTGCCGCCTTCGCGCAGGCGGGCGAGGGCGTGCTGGACCCAGGCCAGCTCGGATTCGTTGCGGGCCGGAAAGCCGTACTCCCAGCGCGGGTCGTAGGCCAGTTCGTCGTGGCCCCAGTTGCGTTCGTTGAACGGCGGGTGGCACAGCACCACGTCGGCGGCGAGAGCGGGGAAGGCGTCGGCGCGCAGGCTGTCCGCGGCCCCCACGCGAACTTCGGCGTCGCTGTGCAGGGCGAGGCGCAGGGCGGTCAGCGCTGCCAGGTCGGGCGAGGCGTCCTGGCCGCGTACGGCCGTGGGGTGCGGGACGGCTCGCAACAGGGTGCCGGGTCCGCAGGCCGGGTCGAGGACCGTACGCGTCGGCCCGGCCAGGGCGGCCATCAGCTCGGCGGGACCGGGCGGGGTGAGCGTGTACTGGCGCGGATTGGCGTCGAGGTGCCGGCCGAGCAGGAACTCGAAGGCCTGCCGGGCCCCCAGCTCGGCGGCGAGCTCGGCGACGGAGCGCAGGAAGGGTACGGAGGCGGCCGGCCCGGGGGTGAGAGGTACGGGCGGCCGGTCGCCGAAGCGTGCGGTCAGCACCTGGTCCAGGGCGCGTGGCAGCAGGGCGGCCATCCGCTCGTCGGACACGGCGCTCAGCTCCAGCCAGGCTGTGGGCCGGTCCCGGACGAGCAGCAGTGCGCAGCCGGCGTGGACGAGGGCGTTGACTGCGCCTTCGGGATGGCCCGACAGCTGCTGCCAGACCCGTTCACGGAGTGGCACCTCGGCGAGTTTGCCCTGCTCGCGCAGCCATTTCTCGACTTCGTGGAGCGCGAAGGAGGGGCTGGTCTCGCTCCCGCCGACGGGCTTGGGGAAGTCGGGGTGGCGGCGGCGCCAGTTACTGACGGCAGCCCGGCCGACGCCGGCGAGCCGGGCGATTCCGGCAGCGGTCACCTCTGCTGCGTTCTCCGGCACCTGGCAGGTCCCCTCGTCCGATCCGCTCTTCTGTGGCGCTGAGCATACCCGTACACACAGAAGAGATCCCTTCACATCGTGAACTCAATGATTTCCGTGAACCGTGTTGACTCGGTTCACAGGTTCTGCTGTGATTACCCCCGTCGCAACGAGAGTCCTCACCGCGCCAGAGAGGTGCACCCATGTCCCAGCAGCAGTTCGACCCGAATTACGGCGCGCAGCACGCTGCACCGCAGCCGCCCCGTCGCAGCTGGGTCGCGCGTCACAAGGCACTCACCGCCGTGGGCGCGGTGGTCGCAGTCATCGCGATGGCCGGGATCGCGGGCGCCGGAGGCGGTGACACCGACAGCCGCAGCTCCTCGTCCGGGAGCACCGCGTCGAAGAAGATGGACAAGGCCACGGGCCAGGCGACGCAGACCGCGAGGAAGGCCGAGAAGAAGGCCGCCTTCAGCGGCGACGGCGACGCGGAGGTCGGCACGGACCTCAAGCCCGGGACCTACAAGTCCTCCGGCAACGACGACGGCATGTGCTACTGGGAGCGCGCCAAGGACTCCAAGGGCGAACTCGACTCGATCATCGCCAACGACAACGTCACCGGCACCGCCTATGTGACCGTCAAGTCGACGGACAAGATCTTCAAGTCGACCGGCTGCAAGGACTGGGAGGCCGTCGACCCGAAGGCGTCCGGCATCCCCGAGTCCGCGATGAAGGGCGACGGCGGCATGTTCAAGGTCGGCACCGACATCGCCCCCGGCACCTACAAGTCCTCCGGCAACACCGACGACCTGTGCTACTGGGAGCGCGCCAAGGACTCCGAGCACAGCCTCGAATCGATTGCCGCCAACGACAACGTCTCCGGCAACGCGATCGTGACGATCACGGCCAAGGACGCGTACTTCAAGACCACCGGCTGCCAGGACTGGAAGAAGACGGGCTGACCCCGCCTTTCCGTTCGCAGCCCCGCCTCCACCAGCACCTCAAGGCCCGTCCCCCACTCAGGGAGAGAACACCATGCGTCCCACCGCCCTCGCCGCACTCTGCCTCGCGGCCGCCGTCGGCCTCACCGCCTGCGGTACGACGAAGAAGGACAGCGACAGCGGCAAGAGCTCCGGCTCCGCGTCGCAGAAGGAGAACAAGGAGCAGAAGAAGGAGCCGTTCGCGGATCTGTCCGGTCCGCAGATCGTCGAGCAGGCGGTCGAGGCCACCCGGACCGCCACGTCCCTGCGGCTGAAGGGGGACACCGTGGACAAGGACGGCCGCATGGTCCTCGACATGGCGCTCAACACCAAGGACGAGTGCGCCGGCAGCATGTCGATGGATCAGGAAGGCTCACTGAACCTCATCAAGACCGGCGAGACCGTCTACATCAAGTTCGACGAGAAGTTCCTGCGGTCCCAGAGCGAGGGGGAGCCGAAGGAGGAGACGGACGCGGCGGTGGCCATGCTCGCCAACCGCTGGATGCAGACGAAGACCTCCGAGCCCGACGCCAAGGAGTTCACCGGCGTCTGCGACCTCAACGAGGTTCTCAAGGAGTTCGAGGACGTCAACTCCGTGGCCCGCAAGGGGGCCGTCACGACGGTGGACGGCCAGGAGGCGATCACCCTCACCGAGACCGACGGCAAGGAGACACACACCCTGTACGTCGCCACGCAGGGCGAGCCCTACCTGCTGAAGGTCGTCTCCCAGGGCGGCGACGAGCCCGGCGCGATGAGCTTCACCGACTACAACAAGCCGGTTCCTGCCGAAGCCCCGGCCGACAAGGACGTCGTCGACCTGGCCGAACTCGCCGGCTGACCGACGGGCCGACGGGCCGACGGGCCGACGGGCCGACGGGCCGACGGGCCGACGGGCCGACGGGCCACCGTACGTCGGGGAAGCCGCCCCCGGAGGGGGAGGGCGGCTTCCCCGGCTTTCCGCGTCCCCGGCCGCCGGGCGAGGTCCGCCCCTTCGAGAAGCCGCAACTCACGCGATCACGCTCCCCGCACCGGCGGAATGGCCGGCGCCGGCTCAAACCTCAACCCGGCGAACCACCCGGTCACAGCACTGGCCGGGCGTGTTGTCCCGGGCGGTCAGAGCGCGTGCCGTACCCACACGTTCGGTTCGACATACACGGCGTACCCGCGCCGGGCCTCGCAGTGCACCGGCACCAGCGCCCCGGGCACCTCCACCGGACCGTCGGTGTCGAAGGGCAGCCCGGTCCACTCCCGCCACTGGGCGAGCGATCCCGAGACGGTCATAGAGGCCGGCGCCACCGCTTCGATCACCCCGCCCGCGCGGGCATGAACCCGCAGCCACGGGTCGTGCGGCAGCCCGTCCTCGCGCGTGCGGTACGCGTACTCCTCGATCGACGCGTCCGCTTCCCGGTGCTTCGCACTCGGCCGGACCGGTGCGACGACCTCGCCGAAGCCGCGCGCCCGCGCGTTCTCCCGCAGCGCTGCGAGCACCCGGCCGGAAATCCCCTGCCCCTGCAGGCCGGTGGCGACCGTGATCTCGATGGCGCTGACCGTGTCGGGGGCGACACCGTGCCGCAGGTCGGAGAAGGCCCACAGTAGTATCTGGTCCCAGCCGCCCGGGGGCAGTTCGCCGCGGCCGTCCTTCTTCAGCGCGAACGGCACGCTGAACGCGCGGGCCACGACCTCGTCGTTCTCGTCCGTCGTGACGAGGACGTACTCGGGCAGTTCGGCGACGATCCGTCCGATGAGCAGCCAGCCCACCGGGTCCTTGAGCATGAACGTCGGCCAGGTGTCGAGCATCTGCCACATCGCGCCCTGCAGTTCGGGCCGTTCGGCAAGCGTCGTCGTCTTCAGCTTCATCCGCGCAGGCTAACCAACCGCGCCCGGCACCCCAAACGTTTTCTCTCCGCGGCGCTCGGCCGCGGGGTCGGCGGTGCGGTCAACTCCGGGACGACCGCTCCCATGGCCCCTGACACCTCGGCCGAGGTACCGAGGTGCCGAGGTCACCCCCCGCACTGCGCGAGCATCATCCGTTTGTCGGCCGTGGTCACCGGCAGGTCGTACTTGAGGGCGACCTGCGAGAACCGCACCGCGTACGAGCAGCGGACCAGCTTGTTCGGCGGCAGCCAGGAGGCCGGGCCCGAGTCCCGCTTGGCACTGTTCGCCGGGCCCGACACGGGCAGCAGGTTCAGCGGGTCGTTGGCGATCCGCTCCCGCTCGTCCTCGTTCCAGCGAGCCGCGCCCATCTGCCAGTCGTAGGACAGCGGCATCACGTGGTCGATCTGGACTTCGGCGGCCTGCTGCTTGCGCCACTGGATGACTGTCCCGGTGTAAGGATCCCGCAAGGTCATGGAGACGACCACGCAGTCGGAGCCGGACCGGTGCCTGATGTCCTGTCCGTCCCGGGCCAGGAGATCGTTGCGGGTGTCACAGCCATTGCGCGCCAGTGGTATCCCGTCGACGGAGTCCTTCCAGGCGTATCCGAACTCGTCCCGGTCGTACCCCGTCCTCGGCCCGCGCCCGGCCGTGCGTACCTTCGCGACGAGCTCCAGCGCGGCCTTCCTGTCCACCTGCGTCGTGAGGGGCGCGAGCCCCGGCTTCGTACCGTCCGGATTCTCCAGCGGGCTGACGCCGTACTCCCCCGCCTCCGGTGCGGGACCGGAATCGCCGCCCCCGTCACGGCCCAGTGGCGTCCCGGTGCAGCCGGAGACGGCGAGAGCGGCGGCAAGGGCGGTGGCCGGGAAGGCGGTTCGGCGGAGACGGAGGTAAGCAGGAAGGGCGAGGCGTATCAAGGCAGTCCGTCCCGGCGTGAGTGCGGCATGGACCCAGCATCCTAGGCAGTACCCGCGTCACCCCCTGCCGATGCCCGGCAGCCGCGCCCGTCATCGGCCGCCCTCACCTCGGCCGGACGGGTCGCGCATAAAAGGCCGTCCGGTCACCGTCGGCCCAACCGATCGGCGGCGCCGCTACGACCCCAGGATCGTGGTGAGGAACTCGCCGGTCCAGGACAGCAGTTCGCGGCCAACCACCGGCTTTCCGCCGATCTTGCCCGTCGTCGGGCGCGGTACCAGGATCTGGTGGGTGGCCGGTTTGATGACCGTGCGCGGGTACAGCCGCTTCAGCCGCAGCTCCTGCGACTCCCGCAGTTCCACCGGCCCGAAGCGCACGTTGGGGCCCTGGAGCGTGATGTCCGCGACGCCGCAGGCCCGTGCCAGCATCCGCAGGCCCGCCACCAGCAGCAGGTTCTCGACCGGCTCCGGCAGCTTGCCGTAGCGGTCGGTCAGCTCCTCCCGGACGGCCTTGATGTCCTCCTCCGAGTTCGCGGAGGCGATCGAGCGGTACGCCTGGAGGCGCAGCCGCTCGCCGGGTGCGTAGTCGTGCGGGACGTGCGCGTCGACCGGGAGCTCGATCTTGACCTCCAGCGGCGGCTCCTCCTCGACACCGCCTTCCAGAGAGGCCCGGTAGTCGGCGACGGCCTCGCCGACCATCCGTACGTACAGGTCGAAGCCGACGCCCGCGATATGGCCGGACTGCTCGCCGCCGAGCAGGTTGCCCGCGCCACGGATCTCGAGGTCCTTCATCGCCACGTACATGCCCGCGCCCATCTCGGTGTGCTGGGCGATCGTCGCGAGCCGCTCGTGGGCGGTCTCGGTGAGCGGCTTCTCCGGCGGGTAGAGGAAGTACGCGTATCCGCGGTCGCGGCCACGGCCCACCCGGCCGCGCAGCTGGTGGAGCTGCGACAGGCCGAAGTTGTCGCCGCGCTCGACGATCAGGGTGTTGGCGTTGGAGATGTCGATGCCCGACTCCACGATCGTCGTGGAGACCAGCACGTCGAACTTCTTCTCCCAGAAGTCGACCACGACCTGTTCGAGGGCGCTCTCGCCCATCTGGCCGTGAGCGGTCGCGATACGCGCCTCGGGCACGATCTCGCGGAGCTTCGCGGCTGCCCGGTCGATCGACTCGACCCGGTTGTGGATGTAGAAGACCTGGCCCTCGCGCAGCAGTTCACGCCGGATGGCCGCGCCGATCTGCTTCTGCTCGTACGGGCCGACGAAGGTGAGTACCGGGTGGCGCTCCTCGGGCGGGGTGGTGATCGTCGACATCTCGCGGATGCCGGTGACCGCCATTTCGAGCGTACGGGGGATGGGCGTGGCCGACATGGTCAGGACGTCGACATTCGCGCGGAGCTTCTTCAGCTGCTCCTTGTGCTCGACACCGAAGCGCTGCTCCTCGTCGACGACGACCAGGCCGAGGTCCTTGAACTTGGTCTCGGACGAGAAGAGGCGGTGCGTGCCGATGACGATGTCGACCGACCCGTCCTTCAGCCCCTCGATGGTCGCCTTCGCCTCCGTGTCGCTCTGGAAGCGGGACAGGGCCCTGGTGTTGACAGGGAACTGGGCGTACCGCTCGGAGAACGTGCCGAAGTGCTGCTGGACCAGCAGGGTCGTGGGCACCAGAACCGCGACCTGCTTGCCGTCCTGGACCGCCTTGAAGGCGGCGCGGACCGCGATCTCCGTCTTGCCGTAGCCGACGTCGCCACAGATCAGCCGGTCCATGGGGACCGACTTCTCCATGTCCTCCTTGACCTCCGCGATGGTGGTGAGCTGGTCGGGCGTCTCCGTGTACGGGAAGGCGTCCTCCAGCTCCCGCTGCCACGGGGTGTCCGGGCCGAAGACATGGCCGGGCGCCGCCATCCGCGCCGAGTAGAGCTTGATCAGGTCGGCGGCGATCTCCTTGACCGCCTTCTTCGCGCGCGCCTTCGTCTTCGTCCAGTCGGCGCCGCCGAGGCGGTGCAGCGTCGGAGCCTCGCCCCCCACGTACTTGGTGACCTGCTCCAGCTGGTCGGTGGGGATGTAGAGCCGGTCGCCCGGCTGGCCGCGCTTGGCGGGGGCGTACTCGACGAGGAGGTACTCGCGGGTGGCGCCCTGCACCGTGCGCTGCACCATCTCGATGTAGCGACCGACACCGTGCTGCTCGTGGACGATGTAGTCGCCCGCCTGGAGGGTCAGCGGGTCGATGGTCTTGCGGCGGCGGGCCGGCATCCGGCCCAGTTCCTTGCTGGCGGTGCGCTGGCCGGTGAGGTCGGTCTCGGTCAGTACGGCGAGCCGGAGGCCCTGGTCGACGAAGCCCTGGTCCAGCGAACCGCACGACACGTGGACGAGGGAGGGCGAGATCTCGCCGAGGTCCCCGTCCAGACGGGCAGCGATGCCCTCGCCGCTCAGCACCTCGACGGTACGGGCCGCCGGGCCGTGGCCCTCGGTGATGTAGACCGTGCGCCAGCCGTCGGCGATCCAGCCCTTGGTGTCGGCGAGCGCCCGCGCCGTGTCGCCGCGGTAGGTCTCCGGCGCGCGCATGCCCAGCTTGAGGGTGTCGGCGGAAAGCTCTTCGCCGGCGGCGAAGGGGGCCACGGACCACCACATCATCCCGAGCTCGCGGGCCCGGTCGCGTACGTCCGCGATACCCCACAGCGACGCCGCGCCGACATCAATGGGCGCCTCGCCGCCGCCGGCGGTGGCCGCCCACGAGGCCTGCAGGAACTCCTGGCTGGTGGCCACCAGGTCGGCCGCCCTGGTCCGCACCCGCTCGGGGTCGCAGACCACCGCCATCGAGCCGGTCGGCAGCACGTCGAGCAGCAGCTCCATGTCGTCGACCAGTACCGGCGCGAGGGACTCCATGCCCTCGACCGCGATCCCCTCGGCGATCTTGCCGAGCAGCTCGCCCAGCTCGGGGTGCGCCTCGGCCAGCGCGGCGGCCCGTTGCCGTACGTCATCGGTCAGCAGCAGCTCACGGCACGGCGGTGCCCACAGGCCGTGCTCGGCGACCTCCAGCGACCGCTGGTCCGCGACCTTGAAATAGCGGATCTCCTCGACGTCGTCGCCCCAGAACTCCACCCGGAGCGGATGCTCCTCGGTGGGCGGGAACACATCGAGGATGCCGCCGCGCACCGCGAACTCGCCGCGCTTCTCGACCAGCTCCACCCGGGAGTACGCGGCCGCCGCGAGCGCCTCGGTGACCTCGCCGAGGTCGGCGCTCTGCCCGGGCCGCAGCGCCACCGGCTCCAGATCCCCGAGCCCCTTGACCTGCGGCTGGAGTACGGAGCGCACCGGCGCGACGACCACGCTGACCGGACCCGCCGACGGATCGTCCTTGCTCGGGTGCGCCAGTCTGCGCAGCACCGCCAGCCGGCGCCCCACCGTGTCGCTGCGAGGGGACAGCCGCTCGTGCGGCAGCGTCTCCCAGGACGGGTAGTCCACCACCTCGTCCGCGGGCAGGAGCGACCGCAGCGCGGCCGCCAGGTCCTCCGCCTCCCGCCCGGTCGCCGTGACCGCGAGCACGGTCCGCCCGGTACGGCGCGCGAGCGCGGCGATGGCGAAGGGACGGGCGGCAGGGGGACCGACGAGGTCGACGTGCATGCGGTTGCCGTCGGCTGCGGCCTTCACCGCTTCGGTGAGTGCGGGGTCCTGGATGACGGCGTCGAGCAGACCGTGCAGGCTCATGAAGAAGGCTTTCCGTCCGGGGGGCCGAGGGAGGGGCAACGCGAAGGGCCCGACACGTCGCACGGGCCGGGGGTTCCCAGCGTACGCCCGCCCGTCGCCCGGCCGCCGCCCCGACGGGGTCGCTTCGCGCCACACCCGTCACTCGTCTCCGGCACCCGCCGGCCCGTCGGCGGCAGCCGCGGACGCACAGCAACGGGGTCGAACGGAAACCGGCCCCGGTGCGCTTGGAGGAGCGCACCGGGGCCGGACCCCCACCGTACCGACCGCCGCTACTCGGTCGCGATGGCGTTCAGTACGTTCATCCGCCCCGCCCGGAAGGCCGGGACCAGCGCGGCGAACAGGCCCACGAAGGCCGAGCCGACGAACACCGTGAGAATGGTCGGCCACGGGATCTCCAGGACCCCGAGGCCCTCCAGGGCCAGCAGCTTCTGCGCGGTGGCGCCCCAGCCCATGCCCAGACCCAGGCCCAGCAGAGCGCCGAACAGGGCGATGACCACCGACTCCAGCCGGATCATGCGGCGCAGCTGGCGGCGCGAGAGGCCGACGGCACGCATCAGGCCGATCTCGCGGGTCCGCTCGACGACCGACAGGGCGAGGGTGTTCACCACACCGAGCACCGCGACGATGATCGCGAGCGCCAGCAGCCCGTAGACCATGTTGAGCAGCTGCCCGATCTGGTCCTTCAGGTCCTGCTTGAAGTCCGTCTGGTTCTGCACCTTGTACTGGGGGTAGGCGGCGAGCGAGTCCTTGAGCGCCGTGTACGCGGCCTTCTCCCGGCCGTCCTCCGCCTTCGCGAACATGATCATGTTTTTCGGCATCTTGTCGGCCGGGACGTACTGCTCGACGGTCGTGATGTTCACGTACATCGCGCCCTTGTCGACGTTGGTGTCGTCGGAGGTGATGGCGGCGATCTTCAGCTTGGCGGTCTCGCCGCCCTTGAAGGCGACCGTCATCTCGTCGCCGACCTCGATGCCGTGCCGCTCGGCGTACGCGTCGCCGACCGACATCGCGTTCTTGCCGTAGGCCGCGGAGAGCTGGCCGGCGACCGTCTCGCGCCGCAGGTCCTGTGCGTACGTCGGGTCCGCGGCGGCCAGCCCCTCCTCCTCGGTCCTGCCGTCGGGAGAGGTCAGCTTGGCGTCCACCAACTTGTACTCGGTGACGTGGGCGATGCCGGGGGCCGCTTCGAGCGCCTTCTGCGCCTGCGGCACGATCGGCTGCCCATTGGCGGACTGGACGATGAAGTCCGCGCCGACCGACCTGTCGAGCTCGTCGGTGGCCGAGGCCACCATCGAGGAGCCGACCACCGAGAGGCAGGCGACCAGCGCGAGCCCGATCATCAGCGCGGCGCCGGTCGCTCCGGTGCGGCGCGGGTTGCGCAGCGCGTTGCGCTCCGCCATCCGCCCGACCGGTCCGAACATCCGCAGGACGACCGTGCTCAGCACCTTCACCACACCGCCGGCCAGCAGCGGGCCGATCACCACGAAGCCGATCAGCGTCAGCACCACACCGGCGCCCAGGAACAGCGAGCCCTGGCCCGCCTTGTCGGCGGTGGCGGCCAGGTAGAGCGCGGCGACACCGGTGCCGGTCAGAGCCAGACCCAGCACGCCCCGCAGCAGACCCGCCTTGCGGTCACCCGGGGTTCCGGCGTCGCGCAGGGCGGCCATCGGGGAGACTTTGCCCGCCCGCCGGGCGGGCAGGTACGCGGCGATCAGCGTGACGACGATGCCGAGCACGAGGCCGACGACCGGGGTCGTCCACTTGATCGTGAGGTCGGCGGTGGACAGCTCCATGCCCATGGAGCCCATGAGCTTCATCAGGCCGACCGCGAGGCCGACCCCGGCACCGACGCCGAGCACGGAGCCGAAGACACCGAGGAGCAGCGCCTCGATGCGCACCGACTGGTTGATCTGGTTGCGGCCCGCGCCGAGCGCCCGCATCAGACCGATCTCGCGGGTGCGCTGGGCGACCAGCATCGAGAAGGTGTTGAAGATCAGGAAGATGCCGACGAGGAAGGCGATGGCGGCGAAGCCGAGCATCACGTACTTCATCACGTCGAGGAACGATCCGACGTCCTGGCGATTGGCGTCGGCGGCCTCCTTGGAGGTCTGGTACTTGTACGGGCCCTCGACCGCGGCGGCGACGTTCCGCTTCAGCTGCTCGTCGGTGACGCCGTCCTCGGCGGTGACCGCGACGTTGGTGAAGAGCCCCTGCTTGCCCAGCAGCTTCCGCTGGGCGGTAGCGGTGTCGAAGTAGACGACAGCCGCACCGGGGTTGGTCACCTTGAAGGTGGCGATACCGGAGATCTTCGCCCGGATGTCACCGGTGACGGCGATGGTGCGCAGTTCGTCGCCGAGCCCGAGGCCGTGCTTGTCGGCAGTGCCGGCGTCGACCATGACCTCGGTGGGCCCGCGCGGAGCGTGACCGGAGGTGATCTCCATCGACTTGAGGTCGTTCCGCGTCCAGTTGCCGGCGATCGTCGGGGCACCGGTGGTGGAGCCCATGTTCTTGTTGTCGCTGTTGACGACGGTGACGCTCATGGAGACCACCGCCCCCTCGGCGGCTTTCACCCCGTCGGCACCGGCGACCCGGTCGACGACCGAGGCGGGCAGCGTCTCGGGCCTGCCGGTCTGCGAGATCTCCTCGTCCTCCCCCGCGGACTTGGGGCTGACCGTGACGTCGGCCGAGGTGGCCGCGAAGAGCTTGTCGAACGTCGTGTTCATGGTGTCGGTGAAGACCAGCGTCCCGCAGACGAACGCCACCGACAGCAGGACCGCGACGGCGGACAGCGCCATCCGCCCCTTGTGCGCGACGAAGTTGCGCATCGAGGTCTTGAGTACGGTCATGACGTCCGCCCGCGCGCGTCGAAGTCCTTCATACGGTCCAGAACCTGGTCGGCCGTCGGGTTGAACATCTCGTCGACGATCCGGCCGTCCGCGAGATACAGCACGCGGTCCGCGTAACTCGCCGCCACCGGGTCGTGGGTGACCATCACGATGGTCTGCCCGAGCTCGTCGACCGACTTCCGCAGGAAGCCCAGCACTTCGGCGCCCGCCCGGGAGTCGAGGTTGCCGGTCGGCTCGTCGCCGAAAATGATCTCGGGCCGGGCCGCCAGCGCGCGGGCGACCGCCACCCGCTGCTGCTGACCACCAGACAGCTGCGTCGGCCGGTGCTTGAGCCGCCCCGCGAGACCTACGGTCTCCACCACCCGGTTCAGCCACTGGGCGTCGGGCTTGCGGCCCGCGATGTCCATCGGCAGCGTGATGTTCTCCAGCGCGTTCAGCGTCGGAAGCAGGTTAAAGGCCTGGAAGATGAAACCGATCCGGTCGCGGCGCAGCTGCGTGAGCTTCTTGTCCTTGAGCTTGGTGATCTCCGTGTCGTCCACGTAGATCTCACCCGCGGTGACGGTGTCGAGGCCGGCGAGGCAGTGCATCAGCGTGGACTTGCCGGAGCCGGACGGACCCATGATGGCGGTGAACTGCCCGCGGGCGATGTCCACGTCGACATGGTCGAGCGCGACCACGCGGGTCTCCCCCGACCCGTACGCCTTGACGACCTGCCGCGCTCGTGCGGCGACGGCCGTACGCCCTCCAGTGCCCTCGTGCCTGGGAATGGTCACAGCCGTTGTCACGGTTTCTCCTCGGTCGGTGTCATGAGCGGGTCTTCAACAACTGGTTCGAGTCTGGTGCGCGAAGGGGGGCCGGCGCGCTGGTGCGCATCGCCGTATCCGTCCGGGGGTTAGCCCCACCTCCGGGGTGCGGCCGCCCGACGTTCCGCTGCGTATGAACCAGTTAAGAACCCGTCCGCGGCCGCCTCGTCCTCCACCGGGACGAACGGCCCCTGGCCCGAAGTGCGGAGGTCCCCCTAGGGGGAGTACGCCTTCCGGTGGATCGGATCTCAGGGGGTCCCGCCCTCTCCCGCTGTACGGCGTGCCAATGAGAAGGTGTCCCGGGAAAATACGTGCACGGTGAAAGGATCTAGGTGAGCGGCGGCAGCACGGAAGCCCTGTCCGGCACCCGGTCGGCGCCCGGCGCCGACCGCCGACGCGGACCGGTCGTCGCGGCGCTGATGCTCGGCATGGCGCTGGCCGCCCTCGACGGCACGATCGTGTCCACCGCCGTCCCCCAGATCGTCGGGGACCTCGGCGGGTTCGCCGTCTTCTCCTGGCTCTTCTCCGGCTACCTCCTCGCCGTCACGGTCACCCTCCCCGTGTACGGCAAGCTCTCCGACACCTTCGGCCGCAAGCCGGTGCTGATCGCCGGCATCGCCCTCTTCCTCATCGGCTCCGTGCTGTGCGCGGCCGCCTGGAACATGGCGGCGCTGATCGCCTTCCGCGTGGTCCAGGGACTCGGCGGCGGCGCGATCCAGGGCACGGTCCAGACGATCGCCGCCGACCTCTACCCGCTCAAGGAGCGCCCCAGGATCCAGGCCCGGCTCTCCACCGTCTGGGCCCTCTCCGCGGTCGCCGGCCCGGCGATCGGCGGGCTCCTCGCCGCGTACGCCGACTGGCGCTGGATCTTCCTGATCAACCTGCCCGTCGGCGCCGTGGCCATGTGGCTGATCGCCCGCCACCTCCAGGAGCCCGCCCGCACGGCTCCGGTCACCCGCCCCCGGATCGACTGGGCCGGCGCACTGACCGTCTTCGCCTGCGGCGGACTGCTCCTGACCGCCCTGGTCCAGGGCGGAGTGGCCTGGCCATGGCTCTCCGCGCCCTCTCTCGGCCTGCTCGCCGCCAGTGCGGTCTTCGCGGCCCTGACCGTCGTCGTCGAACGCCGGGCCGCGGACCCGATCATCCCTGGCTGGGTCTGGCGCCGCCGCACCATCGCCGCCGTCAACCTCGCCCTCGGCGCGCTGGGCCTGCTGATGGTCGCACCGACAGTCTTCCTGCCCACGTACGCCCAGGCCGTCCTCGGCCTCGGTCCGATCGGCGCGGGCTTCGTGCTCTCCGTCATGACGCTGAGCTGGCCCATCTCCGCCGCGCTCAGCCAGCACGTCTACACCCGCATCGGCTTCCGCAATACGGCGGTCATCGGCATCTCACTCGCCGCCGCGATCCTCCTCGCCTTCCCCTTCCTGCCCTACCCCGGCTCCCCCTGGCAGCCCGCCCTTGTCATGCTCCTGCTGGGCGGCGCGCTCGGCCTTTTCCAACTGCCCCTCATCGTCGGTGTCCAGTCGACCGTGGGCTGGTCGGAACGAGGCACCACCACCGCCTCCGTGCTCTTCTGCCGCCAGGTCGGCCAGAGCGTGGGAGCCGCACTCTTCGGCGCCATCGCCAACGCCACCCTCGCCGCCCGCCTCTCCGGCGCCCCCATGCCGGGCCTCCCGGCCGATCTCGACGAGGTCTCCCACGCCCTGGAGCACCCCGGCACACTCACCGCGGAGGCGACGGACTACCTGAGGCGCGCGGTCGACACGGCAGTCGACCACGTCTACCTGGGCGCGGCCATAGCTGCCGGACTCTCCCTCCTTGCGCTCCTCTTCATCGCCCCGCGCCGCTTCCCCGTCATCACGGAGGACTGACGGCGGTCCCAGCCGCGCGGGGCAGTCGCAGCCGCGCGGCGCCGCACGAGCGGTCGCGGCCCTCTTGCGCCCACCGTGCCTCAACGTCCGCGCACGCCCGGTAACTTGGCGTGACCGCATTTCGGTGCCCCTACCCGGAAAGCGACCGGCGTTGCCCATCGCCGCCGCCTCCCTTGAGGGCCGGGGGCGTAGCCGGTTCTCAAGGGGGCCAACACCCCCCGCGCCCCGCCCATTCCCTCACATATCCATCTCGTCGCGGAGAGTGACCGCCTCTGCACGACTTGCGCCCGCCGCCGGTCGGGGCTCCAACGTGGCAACGGACAGTCGACTCCGGTGACGCAACGGAGCCCCTCCTGCCGTCGGATGCCAATCCCCTACGAATGAAAAGGAGTTGGGCGCGCAAATACCGACGCGCCCCTCAGGCACAGATGTCCGATAAATCCGGTTTGACTTTCATGTAACTACATGCCTAAGTTGGGTTCAGATTGAACGAAAACACGCCTTGGCGTGCCGCTGAGGCGAAACAATCTCAACATCCCTGTCGACGACCACCAGGGTTGTCGGTTTGCCCGACGGACGGATGCCCCGCTAGGGGTTGCTTCACTCAGCAGCCCGGGCGGGCCCGATGCCGCGCTCCGCGCGTGAGTCGGCGGTGGCCACACTCGCCACCTGAAGCCGACGTACCGGGCCCTTTTCGCGAACGCATCGTACGTATCCCGCGTACTGGTGCACGCGGCCGTTACGGGGCCCTCGCCCGCCGCCTATGTCCCCGGGAAGGGAAGCACCATGCGCCCCAAGTCATACAGAATCTTCCAGCTGCTCGCCGGCCTGTTCGCAGCTGTGGCCCTCGCCTTCGGCGGAGCCGGCATAGCAAGTGCCACCGCCCCGTCATCCCACTCCTATTCGTCCGACTACTGCGACGAAAGCTGGGATGACGACTGCGATGACGACGACAACGGACGTGGCGGCAACGGTCACTACTCCGACTACGACGACGATGACGGCGACCACGGGCGTGGCGGCAACGGTGACCACGACAACGGCAACGACAACGGCCACGACAACGGCGGCCACGACAACGGCGGCCACGACAACGGCGGCAACGGCGGCAACGGCGGCAACGGCCACGGTGGCGGCCGCGACTGACTCCTGAAGGCCTGACGGCGCATCATCAGGGCCACGCGAGCAGTCTCTCGCAGGCAGTCCCGCGTCGCGTGACAGCGGCGCGGGACTACCAACAACCGGAAGCAGCTCCGGAATGGTGTCCGGAGCTGCTTCATCAAGCCGGTATCAGAGCTCAGCCGCCGATTGCACTAAGGACGTTCAGGACGCCGGACGCCTGCTCCGTCTCGGCGGCGTTCACCTGGGTGAGGTCGCCGGCAGAGCAGCCCTTGTTGCTCTGGTTCGTGCTCGCAGTGTTGCTGCCGAGGCCGAGGACCGAGAGCTGCAGATTCGAGAGATCGAGGAGACTTCCCTCATCCGAGTTGTCACAGAAGACCAGCGTGGTGCCGCCGTCGCCATCCCCGGTGTAGGAGTCCTGGGCGGAGGCCGCACCGGCCCCGAGCATGCTGATGCTCCCGACCATGGCAGCCACAAGAGCAGCCTTGCGAAGCTTGCGCATTACATCTCCACTTCCGTCAGAGTCGACATGACCCATGTTTGACCGGATTCTTACAGCTGCGAAAGCTATAAGAAGGAACGCACCTTTTGTCCCACAACACGCCGATCCGCTAACCCGCGGCCGGCGCGTTCACTCGTATGACCCGTTAACTCCCCCCGCGGGAACTCCGCAGTGAGGTGAGCCGGAAGCCGCGCCGACGCCTCTTCCAGGGTGAGGTGACCGGCGCGCCCTCGACGCGGACAGCTCGGCCTGCGGAATCCTGTCGTGCAGCCACTGCGCGCACTCAGGCGGAAGGATGCGGTCTTCCCTGCCCTTCAGGCGCGTCGGCCCTGGCGGTAGAAGGCAGCCTGCCACCGGCGCCGCATGAGGGCGCCGCCGCTGCCGTGAGCGACGACGCCGGGGCTGGACAGACCCAGCGTTCGAGGAGCCGGGTGGGGATCCTCGCCTGAGCCGCCGGGCTGACGTCCTGACCCTCGCACTGGACGGCAGGTCGGAGACGGAGGCCCTTTGGGTCAGGTACCGCCGGAGAGAGGTCGAATACGGCGTGGCGTGCCCGCGCACGGGATCACCCCTGCGGAAGGCCGCCCACCCCCACGAACCCGCCCCACCCCCACGAACCCGCCAGGCGTCTCGAACTATTCGGCCGGCGTCCGGTCCACAGGCCTCAGCCTTCCGCCGCGGCGCGACCCGTCAGGGCCGCCAGGCTGGAGTTGATGTTCTCCATGTGGGCCCGCATCTCCTCCTCCGCCTCCGCGTGCTCCCGCAGCACCCGCTCCGTGTCCCGTGCCAGCCGGTCCGCTCGCGCCCGCGCCTGCGCCAGCAGCTCCGCGCCCTGCGCCTCCGCGTCCTCCTGGCCGTGCCGCGCGGTCTCCTCCGCCTCCGTGAACGCTCGCTGCGCTTCCATCAGCATGCCCTCCGCGTACGCCTCCAGCTCCACGTGCTTCGCGTCCAACTCGGCTGCGCGGTCTGCGTATTCGCGCTCCGCCGCGTCCCACCGCCGGGCCTGATCCTCCTCCACGCCGGCCAGCACGTCCGCCGCCTCCTGGCGCATCTTCTTCAGCGCCGTCAGGGCTGCGTCGCGTGAGTCCTTCACCTCGCGCCGCGCCGCCCTCCGCGTCTCTTCGGCGTCGTGCTGGGCACCCAGCAGCAGCTGCCGCGCATACGCGTCCGCATCGGCGCGCGCGGACTCCGCCCACTCACGCGCCGTGTCGGCCGCCTTGCGCCCGGCCACCTCCGCCGCCTCCCGCATGGCGTCCGCGTCGTCGGCCGCGGCGGCACACACCGCAGCAGCTTCCTCCTGCGCGAGGTCGAGGATGCGGCGGGCCCGCTCGCCGAGGTCGTCGTACGTCTGCGGGGCCAGCGTGGCGACGACCTCCCGCAACCGGACCGCCTCGGCCTCCATCTGCTTGGCGAGAACGGTGAGCCGCGCCGCCCGCTCCCAGGCGTCGTCACGGCTCACGGAGAGGCGGGCCAGGTAGCGGTCGACCTCGTCCGGCCGGTAGCCGCGGCCACGTACGACGGCAAGCCCCTGAGGTGACACCGGTGCACTCATGCGCACATCTTGATGGACCGAACGAATCAGTCATAACGCGACACTCCGCCCATCCGTCACGGTCAGCTATGAGCCGATTAGACCCCGGAAGGCAACCCGGAAGACAAAACCGGAAGCAGAACCGGAGAACAAGGCACAAGCCGGGCCGGATCCCAGCGGACCCGGCCCGGCTCACCTCTCCGCAACTGCCCGCGTCAGAGCAGGCCGTCCCACATCTGCTCCAGCAGCACCGACCACCAGCTCTCCGGCGAGGCCAGCGCCGACGGGTCGAGCGCTGCGAGCTGCGCCTGGAAGTCAACCGTCCAGCGGCCCGCCTGCTCGGGCGTCAGGTTGAGCCGCAGCCGCCACATCCGGCCGAGCAGCGCGAGACAGCGGACGAACTCGGGCAGCCCGGCGTTCACGAACTGCGGCGCCACCGGATGGCCGCCGGGACCGCCTTCGACCGGCACCGCCACGATGTTCGCCGTGCCGTACTGAACGCAGATCGCGCGGCCGAAATCACTGCCCATGACCAGGTACGAGCCGGCGTCCGAGGCAGGCTGCACCTGCCGCTGCGCGGCCAGCTCGGCCAGCGTCGGCACGGGCTGCCCCGGCACCGCCTGCGCCCAGAAGAACGGACCGAAGTCCACCGGCAGACCCGCCCAGACCAGCGTCTGCGCCACGATCTCCGGTACGCCCTGCCGCGACACGGCCCGCTGGTCGAAGCGGAAGACACCCTGCGGACCGAACGCGCCCAGGAGCTCGTGCGCGATCCCCTGCGGGGGGATCGGGGGCGCGGGCTGAACCGGCGGAAGCGGCGCCCGCACCGGCGCCGGCCGGGCCGGCCCGTCCGCCACCTGGTGCAACTCGCCCTGGTGCGTGATCAGATGCTGCATGCCCTGCTGCCGACTGGCGTGGTCCCTGCCGTACGGGGCCACGCTCGTGATCCGGACCTGCGGCCAGGTCTCCCGGATCATCCGGGCACAGTAACCACCGGGCAGCTCGCACGACTCCAGCTCGGTGTGCAGCTCAATCACCTGCTGCGGCGGCACGTTCATGGCGCGCAGCTCGTGCAGCATCTGCCATTCGGGGTGCGGGGTGCCCGGCGCCGAGCGGCGGATCAACTGCTGCTCGCTGCCGTCCGGCGCGCGGTAGCGCAGCACGGCCTGGTAGCCGGGCCCGACCGTGGGCACGCCGGAGGGAGGCTGCTGCGGATACCCGTACGCGGGCGCGGGTACGCCGGGCGGCGGCGCACTGGAAGAACCGGGCGGACCGGGGGGCTGCGCGGCACCGGGACCACCCGGCCCCATGGCCCCGGGACCGGCGAGCATCGGCGCCGCGTGGTGCACCCCTCCACTTGGGGAAGTCGGCGGACCGGGCGGGCCGGGAGGCTGCGGCGCACCGGGACCGCCGGGGCCCCCCGGGCCCATCTGGCCCGCCAGCATCGTCGCCGCATGGTGCACCCCACCACCGGGCGGACCCGGCGGACCGGGAGGCTGCGGCGAAGCGGGCCCGCCCGGTGCACCGGGCGGGCCGGGAGGCTGCGGCGCACCGGGGCCACCCGGGCCCATCTGGCCCGCCAGCATCGTCGCCGCATGGTGCACCCCACCACCGGGCGGACCCGGCGGAGTCGGCGGACCGGGAGGGCCTGGCGGCTGAGGCGAGGCAGGCGCACCGGGGCCGCCGGGGCCGAGCTGCGACACCATCTGCGTCGGTACGTACCCGCCCGCCGGAGTGCCGGGCGCACCCGGTCCGGAGGGCGGCGGAGTCGCGCCCGGCCGCGCACCCGGGGTGCCGGGAGCGCCCGGCGGCGGCGGAGCCGTCGGCCCACTGCCGCGGGACGCGCGCGGCGGCATGGCCGCCTTGCTGGTCGCGGCGTCGGCAATGTCCTGCGCCCCGGGGCCGACCGGCGGCTGCGGGACACCCGGCGCGGCGGGACCCGGCGGGGTATGCGGATGACCGTACGGCGGAGCACCCCCCGGCGGGGTCGCGTTCGGGTCCAGCGCGGGCGCGACGGCGGTCCGCGGCAGCCGGCTGCCGCCGGAGATCAGCGCAGTCCTGGCCTCCGGCGCCACACCGGGGGGCGGAGTGTCGTCGTCGTCCGAACCGGACAGCGGCGGCGCGAACACCGTCGCGGGCAGCGGCACCGACTCATCGTCCGAAGCGGCATTGGTGTCGGTCCCCGCCCAGGGCGTGGCCCCCGGGGGCGCGCCCGGCGACGCGGGCACTCCGTCCGACGCCGTCGGCTCGTACGCCCCGGCACCGGCACTCGGCCACGCACTCGCGGCCGCCGGAGCCGAAGCACCGGCACCGTCCGACGGGGACGGCGAAGAAGGAGCCGAGGACGAAGACGAGCGGCGGTCCGGAATCCCCAGCTTGTCCGCGGCGTCCTGGAGCCACTCCGGCGGACTCAACAGGAACGAGGTCTGCTCCAGATCGATCCGCTGCGCCGGCGGCGGCGCATCCGACGGCGCGTCAGCGGCCGCCCCGTACTCCTCCTCGTACCGGCGGATCACCTCACCCACCGCCAGCCCGGGCCACAACGTGGCCTCGCCGCTGTCACGGGCGATGACCAGCCGCTGCGAACCGCCGCCCCCGGACGGGCCGTTCTCCCGGTCCTCCGCCCACACCACGAAACCGAGCTCGAACTCGCGCACCCGCACCTCACGGTGCTGATAGGCGGGCACATCCCCGTTGACCCACTCTTCCGCGCGCTCCTGCGCCTGCGCGAAGGTCACCATCGCGCTCACCCCTCCACCGGGACGGCCTGCGCGAAGCCGCCGTCCACCATCAGGTTGGCCACGGTCTCCAGCTCCGGCGGATTACCCGCCAGCCGCTGCAGAAAGACATCGAAGTCGTCCCCGCACGGCAGCAGCAGCCGCTCCACCCGCTCCTGGGTACTCCAGCCGTCACGGTCACGCGCGTCGTCGTACGCGCAGAACCACACCGAACCGACCGACGACCCCTTCACCTTCACCGCGAGAATGCCGCCCTGGACAAACGCGACGCCCAGGTAGTCCTTCGTCAGATGGTCCCGCAGACACTTGTTGACATACACGAGGTCGTTGACCGCGGCCTCGTCCCGCACCGTGAAGAACGGCTGGTCGACCAGCAGACCCAGCTCCGCGTCCAACGCCGCACCGACCGGCGCGCAGCCGCCCGCGGCCTTGAGGAAGGACCGGTACGCACCGGGCAGCCGGTAGCCGAGATCCTCCTCCACACCCAGGACCTGCTGCTCGGTCACCGAGACCGCGCCCTTCGGCAGCCCCACATGCACCGGACGCGTCTCCTGCAGCGGACGCGTCCCACGCTTGGCGTGGTCGACCGGAGCCGTCGACAATCCACCGTGGTGCCTCAGCAACGCCTTCACCTCGACGGGGACCAGCTCCATACGGCGGCTTCCGGCAACGTGGTGCCAGGTCCAGCCATGCGGGGTCGCCACCGCGGGAATGGTGTCCCACAACTCGTGACCCTGCGCATGCAGGGCGGCATTGGCCGAGACGTAGTCCGTCAGCCTCAGCTCATCCACGCCGAAGCCCTCCGGGGGCTCGGCGATCTCCGCGGCGGCACGCGCGTACGGCGAGAAGTCCGGATGGCCGTTCTCATCCACGCGCACACCGTGGGGATGGCGGGAAGCCCGGACCGGGTCCGGGAAGTGCACGACCTGCCCGGCGTAGGCCGTGTTCGGTGGCGCGGCTTGCTGCCCGAGCCGACCTGTCGTCATGGCGGTTGCCCCCTGTGGGATCTGGCTGTTCAGCACAGCCTATGCGGTACGGCAAGAGGGGGAACGGCCCGTCCGCCCTGGTCACCAACTGTCACAGCCCAGTGACGGCGGACGGCAAAACTGACACGACTCAGTGACCCAGCTTCCGCACCACAGTGCACATTTGGCAGGCTGTTCCGGCAACGCGGGGGCGTGCACTCCGCGGCTACCGCCGCGGGCACGGGAGGGAAGCACCACATGCACACAGCGCAAACAGGCACAGAGGGAACAGCTTCGGCGGAAAACGCCTCAGCAGCAGCAGGATCCGTCCGCGCAGCCGGTACATCCGGTGATCCACGCCTGAGTTGGAGCAGCACAGGAGAAATCCGCCCGCCCGTACTCCGCCACCGCCGCGACGGCATCCTTCCCGCCGTCGGCGCAGCACTCTCCGTACGCGGCGAGACCCTCACCTGCACCGCGGGCAAGGGCGACCAGCCACCCGTACTGCACGCCCTCGTTCAGGACTTCCTGGACACCCTCACCAGCGGCCAGCGCGAACGCTTCACCGGGCGATGCCCCGAAGCCATCCTGCTCTCACGGCACTTGACCGCCGTCGAGGCCGGCCGCAGCAGACGCGCCTCACGAAAGCCCCTCACCCACGGCGAGGCCCGCCGCGCCCTCAAGCACTCAAAGCTCACCGCCCGCCGCATCCGCGAGGACGGCGATCCCCTGCACGGCAGCTACGCCCCGCCGTGCCGCTCCTGTGACGCCCTCCTCACCCACTTCGGCGTACGAGCCGTCGACCCCACCGCCGCAGCCGACACAGCCGAGAAGGGCTGAACCCGCACCAATGCCCACCTCCGCGTCGTACGACCGCACCTCCGCCACCCGCTTCCCCGTCGCCGTCGACGCCGCACTGCGCGCCGCCGGCTGGGTGCCCGGACGCTGGGACATCAAACAGGCCGAATACTGGGCCGACTCCCTCCGCGACCACGTCTCGCCCGCCGGCCACCGGCACACCGTCTTCCCCGCCGCCGTCGAGGCATGGGCCGAGTTCGGCGGACTGCACATCGCCGGGCCCGGCCCCGGCCGCCAGATAGCTCCCGCGCCGCTGCGCGTCGACCCGCTCACCGGGCTGCACCTCGCCCGCACCTTCGCCGACCTCGGCCGGGCCCTCGGCACCGAGATCTGCCCGCTCGGCGAGGAGCTCTCGCCCCGGGCCTCCGGCGAGGGCGACGGCCGGGCCCATCTCGCGATCGACGTCGAGGGCCGCGTCTACAGCCTCGACCACGCCGGTGACTGGTACCTCGGCGCGGACATCGACCAGGCCCTCGCCACACTCGTCACAGGCACCCAGCCGCTCCGCCTCACCACCGGCTGACGCGGCCGCCACGGGCCGCCGATGCCGCGGACCGCCGGCTCGAGGCGGTATGACGGGCCGGTCGGACCAGTACCTCGGGGCCGTACGGGCGCTGATACCTGCGGACGGTGTGTGGCCCGCGCCCACGCCGCCACGGCCGCCGTGTCGACCGGCCGGCTCCGCAGGGCCGGCCGGCCCTGCGCCGGCTACCGGGGGCCGTGCGGGAGCACCGCCGAGACCCGGAAGCCGCCGGCGTCCGTCGGCCCCGACACGAACACCCCGCCCAGGCCGAGCACCCGCTCCCGCATCCCCACCAGACCGTTTCCACCGCTGGGCAGCCCCATGTCGGCCACCCCGGCATCCGACGGCCCGTTCTCCACCTGCATGGCGACCTCGTCCCCCCGGTGCGCCAGCCGCACCCACGCCTTCGCACCCGGCGCGTGCTTGTGGACGTTGGTCAGCGCCTCCTGCACCACCCGGTAGGCCGTCTGCTCCACCTCGCGCGCGTACCCGCGCGACTCGCCGTCCACCGACAGCTCGACCGCCATCCCGGCCGCGCGCGACTGCCCCACCAGCGCCTCGAGATCGTCGATATGCGGCCCGTCCTCCCCCGCGGCCGCCGCAGCGGCCGCCGCCACCCCGATCGCCGCCAACGGCAACGAGGCCACGGCCGGCTTCACCGCATCCCCCGTCCGCAGCACCCCGAGCATCTCCCGCAGCTCCGTCAGCGCCTGCCGGCCCATGTCCCCCACCAGCGCGGCGTTCTTCACAGCCTTCGCCGGATCCTTCGCCGCCACCGCCTGCAACGCCGCCGCGTGCACCACCATCAGGCTCACCCGGTGCGCAACCACGTCGTGCATCTCCCGGGCGATCCGCGTCCGCTCCTCGGTACGCGCCCACTCAGCCCGCTCCTCCGCCCGGTCCGCCAGCAGCGAGAGCTCCCGCTCCAGACTGTCCGCCCGCTCCTGCAAGCTCTCCATCAGCCGCCGCCGCGCCCCTATGTAGAGACCGAGCAGCACCGGCGGGGCGGTCAGGCCCAGCGACATGAACACGGACACGACGGGCACGAACCACGGGCCCGGCTCGAAATCCCCGCGGGACAGGTCCTGCTCGGTCCGCACGGCCGTGACGATCAGCGTCGCCACCAGAGCCATCCCGGCCAGCACCCCGGTGATCCGGCGCGGCACATCGGAGGCTGCGAGCGTATAGAGGCCGACGATCCCCATCAAGAAGCCCATCTCGGCGGGCGCGATCGCGATCGCGACCAGCACCACGGCGATCGGCCATCGCCGCCGCAGCACCAGGGTGGCCCCCGCCACCAGCCCGAAGACGACCCCGACGGGAACCGGCAGCCCGGTATTCCCGGCGAACCTCACACCCTCCAGCGCGCACTCGAGCGCGGAGACGACCCCCAGCCCGACATCCAGCACCGCACTGCGCCGACGCCCCCACCACCATGGCCCGGCCCTGTCCGTCGCTTCCTGGTGTGCCCCCGTTGTGGTCATGTGTTCCAGACTACGGGCGGGCGCGACCCATTTTCTGGAGACCGGCAGCAGCACGGAAGGCGTTCGAACGGGCACGAAACAAGCGTTGTTCGCACGAATTGCTGAACCGAACATGCATGCAACCCGGACGTCCGCATTCCGGACAAGGCTGAGCGCATGACATCGATGCGCAGCAAGTACGCAGACTTCGAGGGCCTCAGGAATCAGGCGGTCGCCCTGCGGCGTGAGGGCCTCAGTGTGCGCCAGATCCGCGACCGCCTTAAGGTCTTCAACCACGACATCCTGAACCGCCTGCTGGAAGGCGAGCCGCCGCCGGACTGGACGAAGCGCCCGAACGCGAAGGACGACCTGCGGGACCGGGCCCGGGAGCTACGGCTCCAGGGGCTCACATACGACCAGATCCAGATGGAGCTGGGCTGCTCCAAGAGCTCGATCTCGCTGTGGGTGCGGGACCTGCCGAAGCCGACTCCACGGCGGGCGCCTTCCGAACAGGCGAGACTCGCCGCCGAGAAGCGCTGGGAACATGAACTGCGCGTGCGGGACGACGAGCGCCGGCTCACCAAGCAGCTCGCAAGGCAGGAGATCGGCGAGCTGACCGACCGGGAGTTGTTTCTTGTCGGCGTCAGCCTCTATTGGGCCGAGGGGACCAAGGACAAGGCGTACGACCGCCGCGAAGGCGTCGTGTTCGTGAACAGCGATCCAGGCATGATCCGTGTCTACCTGGCCTGGCTCGGCCTACTCGGTGTGGAACGGGATCGCCTGCGGTACCGGGTGATGATTCACGAGTCTGCCGACGTGGGCGCCGCCGAACACTATTGGGCAGAGCTGGTCGGGTCCGACGGCTCCGCGTTCAACAAGTCGACGGTCAAGAAGCACAACCCCAGGACGGTCCGCAAAAACGTCAGCGAGGAGTACCAAGGGTGCCTCGTGATCTATGTCAGGCAAGGCGCAGACTTGTATCGTCGCATCGAGGGCTGGTGGTGCGGCATAGTAGGGGCTGCTGATTCGGCGACCTGACCCAGTGTCCGGTTTAGTCGAGTTTCATCCCCCATGGTGTAATCAGGCAGCACTGCGGTTTTTGGTACCGTCTGTTCAGGTTCAAATCCTGATGGGGGAGCTGCACCTTTTGTCGGGTCCTGACCATCACGGTCAGGACCCGCCCTCGTTTCACCCCTGAAACGCCCCGGTATCCTGCGGGTGTCCACCACCCGAAGCCGAAGGGCATTCCCGTGAGCGCCAACCGCCCGGCAGCCGTCGTCGTCCTCGCAGCGGGTGAGGGCACCCGCATGAAGTCGGCCACTCCCAAGGTTCTGCACGAGATCTGCGGGCGCTCGCTCGTCGGACATGTCGTCGCCGCCTCCCGCGAGCTGAACCCCGAACACCTGGTCGTCGTCGTCGGCCACGCCCGTGAGCAGGTCACCGCTCACCTCGGCGAGATCGACGCCGAGGTCCGCACCGCAGTGCAGTACGAGCAGAACGGCACCGGCCACGCCGTCCGGATGGCCCTCGAGGAGCTGGGCGGCAGCGTCGACGGCACCGTCGTCGTCGTCTGCGGTGACACTCCTCTGCTGACCGGCCGCACCCTCGCGCAGCTCGCGGACACCCACGCCGCCGACGGCAACGCGGTGACCGTGCTGACTGCCGAGGTGCCGGACTCCACCGGGTACGGCCGGATCGTGCGGGACGCCGGCGGCGCGGTCACCGCGATCGTCGAGCACAAGGACGCGAGTGACTCTCAGCGCGCGATCCGCGAGATCAACTCGGGTGTGTTCGCCTTCGACGGGCAGCTGCTGGCCGACGCGCTGGGCAAGGTCCGAACGGACAACAGTCAGGGCGAGGAGTACCTGACGGACGTCCTCGGCATTCTGCGCGAGGCCGGCCACCGGGTGGGGGCGTGCGTGGGCGGCGATCACCGGGAGATCCTCGGGATCAACAACCGGGTGCAGCTGGCGGAGGCCCGCGGGCTGCTGAACGCGCGGCTCCTGGAGCGGGCGATGCTGGCCGGTGTGACCGTTGTCGACCCTGCGTCGACGCTGCTCGACGTGAGCGTCACGTTCGAGCAGGACGCGGTGGTCCACCCGGGCACGCAGCTGCTGGGGGCCACGCATGTGGCGACGGGTGCCGAGGTGGGCCCGAACACGCGGCTGACGGACACGACGGTCGGTGCGGGCGCGCGGGTGGACAACACCGTGGCGGACCGTGCGGAGATCGGGGCGTCGGCGAGTGTCGGCCCGTTCGCGTATCTGCGTCCCGGTACGAAGCTGGGTGTGAAGTCGAAGGCCGGTACGTACGTGGAGATGAAGAACGCCGTGATCGGCGAGGGCACGAAGGTGCCGCATCTGTCGTACGTGGGTGACGCGACGATCGGGGACTACACGAACATCGGCGCGGCGAGTGTCTTCGTGAACTACGACGGTGAGGCGAAGCACCACACGACGGTGGGCTCACACTGCAAGACGGGGTCGGACAACATGTTTGTGGCTCCCGTCACCATCGGGGACGGGGCGTATACGGCTGCGGGCTCGGTCATCACGAAGGATGTGCCCGCCGGTGCTCTGGCCGTGGCCCGGGGCCAGCAGCGGAATATCGAGGGCTGGGTGGCCCGGAAGCGTCCGGGGAGCGCGGCCGCGCAGGCTGCTCAGACTGCGGCGGAGGAGCTGGACAGCGAAAGCTGACCGGGAACAGGTGCGCCGATCTCGGCGTACCGTGATACGTGCACGCAATTCGGCTGGCTCGCAGCGCAGATGTACGCAAGCGGGCGCAGCAGCAATCAACACGTCTGAGGAGACTGTGCTGTGACCGGGATCAAGACGACCGGCGAGAAGAAGCTGATGCTCTTCTCCGGCCGCGCCCACCCCGAGCTGGCCGAGGAGGTCGCGCACCAGCTGGGTGTCGGCCTCGTGCCGACCAAGGCTTTCGACTTCGCCAACGGTGAGATCTACGTCCGCTTCCAGGAGTCGGCCCGCGGTGCGGACTGTTTCCTGATGCAGAGCCACACGGCTCCCATCAATAAGTGGATCATGGAACAGCTGATCATGATCGATGCGCTGAAGCGGGCCTCGGCCCGGAGCATCACCGTGATCATCCCGTCGTACGGGTATGCCCGCCAGGACAAGAAGCACCGCGGTCGTGAGCCGATCTCGGCGCGGCTGATCGCCGATCTGCTCAAGACGGCGGGTGCCGACCGCATCCTCACGGTCGACCTGCACACCGACCAGATCCAGGGATTCTTCGACGGCCCGGTGGACCACCTCTCCGCACTGCCGGTGCTCGCCGACTACGTGGGTGCGAAGGTCGACCGTTCCAAGCTGACCGTCGTTTCCCCGGACGCCGGCCGTGTCCGGGTCGCGGACCGCTGGTGCGACAGGCTGGACGCGCCGCTGGCGATCGTGCACAAGCGTCGCGACAAGGACGTGGCGAACCAGGTCACCGTGCACGAGGTCGTCGGTGACGTGAAGGGCCGTATCTGTGTCCTGGTCGACGACATGATCGACACGGGTGGCACGATCTGCGCCGCGGCGGACGCGCTGTTCGCCAACGGTGCGGAGGACGTCATCGTGACGGCGACGCACGGCATCCTTTCGGGCCCGGCGGCGGACCGTCTGAAGAACTCCAAGGTGAGCGAGTTCGTGTTCACGAACACGCTGCCCGATCCGGGCGACCTGGAGCTGGACAAGATCACGGTGCTGTCGATGGCGCCGACGATCGCGCGTGCGGTGCGCGAGGTGTTCGAGGACGGTTCGGTGACGAGCCTCTTCGAGGAGCAGGCGTAAGCACCCTCGTCAAAGATCCATTTGGGGCGGCCTCCGGCGCCGGGTAGACTCAGCGAGTTGCTCGGCGAGGGAGGCCGCACTCATGTGTGGCTGTCCGTTATCGACGCGCTCTTCGTAGCAGGTCCGTTGTGGGCCGGGTGACAGTCGTCCGTTTCTGTCTTCTACGAGGAGAGCAGCATGTCCGAGGTAAAGCTCAACGCTCAGGTCCGCACCGAGTTCGGCAAGGGCGCCGCCCGCCGTACCCGCCGTGCCAACCAGGTTCCCGCCGTCATCTACGGTCACGGTGCCGAGCCGGTTCACGTCTCCCTTCCGGGTCACGAGCTGTGGATGGCGCTCAAGACCGCCAACGTGCTCATCAGCCTCGACATCGAGGGCCGCAACGAGCTCGTCATCCCCAAGGCCGTTCAGCGTGACGCCATCAAGCGCACCCTGACCCACGTCGACCTGCTCGCGGTCAAGCGTGGCGAGAAGGTCACCGTCGAGGTCGAGGTCAAGACCGAGGGCGACCTGGCTCCGGGCAGCTTCCTGATCGAGAACGTGCTGAACACCATCACGGTCGAGGCCGAGGCCACACACATCCCCGAGTCGGTCACCGTCTCCATCGAGGGTCTCGAGGCCGGTGCCTCGATCCACGCCAAGGACATCCCGCTTCCGAAGGGCACCACCCTGGCGATCGACGAGGACGCGGTCGTCATCCAGGTCCTGTCCGCCCAGGCCGAGGAGCCGGCCGGCGAGGCCGAGGGTGAGACCGAGGGCGCCGAGGCCTGAGCCTCGCCCCTTTCTCTTCTGTTGTAAGGCGACCGCCGCCCCGCTCCACGGAGCGGGGCGGCGGTTGGTCTATGAAGGAGACATGCAGATGACGGACGATGCGAGCCCGTGGCTGGTCGTGGGCCTCGGCAATCCGGGCCCGGAGTACGCCGCGAACCGCCACAACGTGGGTTTCATGGTCGCCGACCTGCTCGCTGAGCGGATCGGCGGGAAGTTCAAGGCGCACAAGGCCCGGGCCCAGGTCGTCGAGGGCCGAATGGGGCCGCCCGGGCCGGCGAACCGGCGGGTGGTGCTGGCCAAGCCCATGTCGTACATGAACCTGTCCGGTGGTCCTGTGACCGCGCTCCGGGACTTCTACAAGGTGCCGGTGGACCGCATCGTCGCGATCCATGACGAGCTGGACATCGACTACGGCACGCTGCGCCTGAAGCTGGGTGGCGGCGACAACGGCCACAACGGTCTGAAGTCGATGACGAAGTCGATGGGCCCGGACTACCACCGGGTGCGTTTCGGGATCGGGCGTCCGCCGGGGCGGCAGCCGGTGGCGGACTTCGTACTGAAGGACTTCTCGTCGGCGGAGCGCAAGGAGCTGGACTATCTCGTGGACCGGGCGGCGGACGCGGTGGAGTGCCTGATCGCGGACGGTCTGGAGCGCGCGCAGGGGACGTACAACTCCTGATCCCCGCAATTCACCCCCCCGCCATGGCCAGAGGTTGACCGAGCGCGGTCGAATGGCGAAGGATCGCGGCCCATGACCAACCGGAGCCGCTTCGTCCAGCTCGGCCGTCGTACGGCGATGGGCGCCGTTGCCCTGCTGATTCTCTTCGCCGGCGTGTGGGCGTCCTGGGGCGACGCCCAGCACATACTGCTCGCCAAGGGCCGTGAGCACGGCACGATCTCGGTGACCGCGTGCGGCGCGGAGACCTGCACCGGCCCCTACACCCCCACCGACGGCTCCTCGCCCCGCCCCCGTGTGACCATCGAGAAGTCGGTCACCGCGAAGAAGGGGCAGACGCTCCAGGTCGTGGTGAAGCCCGGCACGGACGAGGTCGTACGCACCGGACCGGCCGGCGCCCTGCACGCGTGGGTCCCGCTCGGCGGTGCGTTCCTGCTGGCCTCCCTGGTGATCGCGGGGGGCCTGCGCATGCCGCGCACCGCCTGGGCGACCTGTTTGACCGGTACCGCCCTGCTGACGGCTGCCTTCCTCGCGCTCTGAGCGCGCACATGACGCCGGCGCGCACGCATACGGCTGCGGTCCCGCACCAGTGGCGCGGGACCGCAGTGGTATGTCCGGCGAAACGGACCGGAGATCAGCCCGTGTTGCGAAGCCCCGCCGCCACCCCGTTGACCGTGAGCAGGAGTGCACGCGCCAGCAGCGGGTCCGCGGGCTCTCCGCGCTCCGCCGCCGCCCGCTGGCGGGCGAGCAGCGACACCTGGAGGTAGGAGATCGGGTCCAGGTAGGCGTCGCGGATGGCGAAGGTCTGCTGGAGCACCGGGTTGGAGTCGAGCAGCCGCTCGCCTCCGGTGATCCGCAGGACCTCCTGCACGGTGAGCGCGTGTTCCGCCTCGATCATCGCGAAGACGTGCTTCAGCTCGTCCGGCACCAGCGTGTCGACGTAGTGCCGGGCGATGCGCAGGTCCGTCTTGGCGAGCGTCATCTCGACGTTGGAGAGGAAGTTCCGGAAGAAGTGCCACTTCTCGTGCATCTCGTCCAGGACGGTGTCGAGGCCGGCCTCGCGCAGCGCGCGGAGCCCGGAGCCCACTCCGTACCAGCCGGGCACGATCTGCCGCGACTGCGTCCAGCCGAAGACCCACGGGATGGCCCGCAGGCCGTCCAGCCCGGCGCCCGAGTCCGGGCGGCGCGAGGGGCGTGAGCCCAGGTGCAGGTCGGCGAGCTGGTCGACCGGGGTGGAGGCGAAGAAGTACGCGGGCAGGTCGGGGTCCTCGACCAGGCGCCGGTACGCGGAGTGCGCGGCGTCCGAGACGGTGTCCATCGCCGCGTCCCAGCGGGCCAGCGCCTCGTCGGACTGGCGCGGCGAGGTGTGCAGCGCGGAGGCCTGGAGGGTGGCGGCGACGGTCAGTTCCAGGTTCTCCCGGGCGAGCGAGGGGACCAGGTACTTGTCGGAGATGACCTCACCCTGCTCGGTCACCTTGATCTCGCCCTCGAGCGTGCCCCAGGGCTGCGCGAGGATCGCGTCGTGCGAGGGGCCGCCGCCGCGGCCGACCGTTCCGCCGCGCCCGTGGAAGAGCCGCAGCCGTACTCCGTACCGGTGGGCGACGTCGCGCAGCCGGCGCTGCGCGCGGTGGATCTCCCACTGACTCGTGGTGATGCCGCCGAACTTCGAGGAGTCCGAGTAGCCGAGCATGACTTCCTGGACGTCGCCGCGGAGCGAGACGAGCCGGCGGTAGGAAGGGTCGGCAAGCATCTCGTCGAGGATGACGTCGGCGGCGCGCAGCTCGTCGGTGGTCTCCAGCAGCGGGACGATGCCGATCTTGGCCCAGCCGGCGTGGAGGTCGATCAGGCCGGCCTCGCGGGCCAGTACGGCGGCCGCGAAGACGTCGTCGGCACCCTGGCACATCGAGATGATGTACGACTCGATGACCTCGGGGCCGAAGCGCTCGAACGCTTCCTTGACGGTGAGGAAGACGCCGAGGGTCTTCTCGCCCGCCGCGTCCAGGGGGGCCGGCATGGGTGCCAGCGGGCGCCGGGACCTGAGTTCCTTGGCGAGAAGCTTTCGCCGGTAGTCGCGCGGCATGTCCGCGTAGCGCCAGGACTCCTCGCCGAGGCGGTCGAAGAGCTGGCCGAGGGTGTGGTGGTGCGCGTCCGCGTGCTCGCGTACGTCCATCGTCGCGAGCTGCAGCCCGAAGGCGGCGAGAGTGCGGATCGTCCGGTCCATGTGGCCGTCGGCGAAGAGCGCGCCGCGGTGCTCGCGCAGCGAGGTCTGGATCAGCGTGAGGTCGGCGAGCAGCTCGGCGGTGCCGAAGTAGTCGCGGCCCTCTTCGTGCGGGGTGCCCTTGGCGAGCCGCTCTCGGGTGTTGACGAGCTTCTGCCGGATGCAGGTGGCCTTGAGCCGGTAGGGCTCCTCGGCGTTGAGGCGCTTGTAGCGGGGGCTGATCTCGGGCAGCCGCTCAAGGTCGCTCTGGAGGGAGGTGAGCAGTTCCTCCGTGACGCCGGTGTAGCGGATGGAGTTGGACAGCAGCCCGCGCAGGAGGTCGACGAGCTCCAGCGCGTCGGTGATGCCGTGCTCGTGCTGGAGGATCAGCACCTCGCGGGTGACGGCGGGGGTGACGTTGGGGTTGCCGTCGCGGTCGCCGCCGATCCAGGTGCCGAAGGTCAGCGGGCGGGTTTCGGCGGGGAGCCGCACGCCGACGCGCTCGAGCTCGGCGGTGAGGTCCTCAAGGACGTCGCCCACCGCGCCCGCGTGCAGTTCGTCGAGGTAGTAGATGGCGTTGCGCGCCTCGTCGGCCGGTTCGGGCCGGACGACCCGCAGCTCGTCGGTCTGCCAGACCAGGTCGATGTTCTCGGCGAGCCGCAGGTCGTGGCGGCGCCGGTCGGCCTCGAGTACCGGGGTCTCCAGCAGCGCGGCGATCCTGCGCAGCTTGTTCAGCACGCTGCGGCGCGCCGCCTCGGTCGGATGCGCGGTGAACACGGGCCGCACGTTGAGGTTCTTCACGGTCTGCCGCAGGTGCTCGGGGTCCGCGTCCTTGAGGCGGTCGGCCGTCCTGGCCAGCAGCCCGCCCTCCGCGGCGCGGTGGGCGCGCAGTTCGCGGCCCCGGTGGACCTGCTCGGTGACGTTCGCGAGGTGGAAGTACGTGGAGAAGGCGCGCACCAGCTTGGCGGCGGTCTCCAGATCGGTGTCGCCGAGCAGCTCGGCCGCTGCCTTTCCGTCCGTACGGGTGAGAGCGCGGACGCGCTCGACAAGATCGAGAAGTTCCTCGCCCTCCTGCCGGACGAGGGTCTCGCCCAGCAGGTCGCCCAGTCGGCGGATGTCGGCGCGCAGTTCCGCGCCGGCGGTGGGGGTCTGGTCGGCACTGCTCACAGGTGCGGCTCCTTGCAGTGTTTGAACGCTACTGGAGGGGGGATTCGAAGGTTCCCCGGTTGAACACAGAGCGGACCGCGCTGTCCGACATCCCCAGGATAGGTGTCCACTTTCGCGGCACCGTCCACTGACCCCTTGCCGGGCGCCCGCACGCTGCCATACTTACGATGGCGTAGGTTACGCAACCGTAGCCAAGCGTCCGCCGTTACTCCTCACCCCACAGGGGACTCCCCATGACCACAAGCCCCGATGTGATCGATGACGCCCCGAAGGGGACCGGCCAGCCACTGCCGTCCGCCACGCGTGGCGGTGAGAGCAAGCGGACCATCGAGCAGCTCGCGCTGCTGCTCTTCATCACCGTGCCGTTCGTGGCCCTGCTGGCGGCCGTGCCGCTGGCGTGGGGCTGGGGGGTGAGCTGGCTGGACCTGGGCCTCATGGTCTTCATGTACTACCTCGGCTGCCACGGCATCACGATCGGCTTCCACCGCTACTTCACGCACGGCTCCTTCAAGGCGAAGCGCCCCCTGCGCATCGCGCTCGCCGTCGCCGGTTCGATGGCGGTCGAGGGGCCGCTGGTCCGCTGGGTCGCCGACCACCGCAAGCACCACAAGTTCTCCGACGCGGAAGGGGACCCGCATTCCCCCTGGCGGTTCGGCGAAACCGTTCCGGCGCTGATGAAGGGCCTGTGGTGGGCGCACATCGGCTGGCTCTTCGACGAGGAGCAGACCTCGCAGGAGAAGTACGCGCCCGACCTGATCAAGGACCCGGCGCTCCGCCGCATCTCGCGGGACTTCGTCTACTGGACGATCGTGTCCCTCGCCATCCCGCCGCTCGTGGGCGGTCTGGTCACCATGTCGTGGTGGGGCGCGTTCACGGCGTTCTTCTGGGGATCGCTGGTCCGTGTCGCGCTCCTGCACCACGTCACCTGGTCCATCAACTCCATCTGCCACGCGGTGGGCAAGCGGCCTTTCAAGTCGCGTGACCGGTCCGGAAACGTGTGGTGGCTGGCCGTCCTGTCCTGCGGCGAGTCCTGGCACAACCTGCACCATGCCGACCCGACCTCGGCCCGGCACGGGGTGATGAGGGGCCAGGTCGACTCCAGCGCTCGTCTGATCCGCTGGTTCGAGCTGGCGGGCTGGGCACACGACGTGCGCTGGCCGTCCGCCGAGCGAATCGACTCCCGGCGCAAGGAGAAGGCCGCGGAAGCGGCATGATTGACAACGTGGCGATCGACGGCAGTACGAACAGCAGCGACAAGGGCCGGCCCCCGAGCGGGAGCCGGCGGTCCCGCCGGGTCCGGATGACCGGCAAAGAGCGCCGCGAACAACTGCTGGACATCGGCCGCACGCTGTTCGCCGAGAAGGGCTTCGAGGGCACGTCGGTGGAGGAGATCGCGGCCAAGGCCGGCGTTTCCAAGCCGGTGGTCTACGAGCACTTCGGCGGCAAGGAGGGGCTGTACGCGGTGGTGGTGGACCGCGAGATGCGGCAGCTCCTGGACATGGTGACGAGCTCCCTGACCGCGGGGCACCCCCGCGAGCTGTGCGAGCAGGCGGCCTTCGCCCTGCTCGACTACATCGAGGAGTACACGGACGGGTTCCGCATCCTGGTCCGCGATTCACCGGTGGCCCAGTCGACAGGCACGTTCGCGTCTCTGATCAGCGACATCGCGACCCAGGTCGAGGACATCCTGGGCCTGGAGTTCAAGGCTCGCGGTTTTGACCCCAAGCTGGCGCCGCTGTACGCACAGGCGCTGGTCGGCATGGTTGCGCTGACGGGCCAGTGGTGGGTGGACACCCGTAAGCCGAAGAAGGCGGAGGTCGCGGCCCATCTGGTGAACCTGGCCTGGCACGGCCTGGGCAACCTTGAGCCCAAGCCGCGTCTGATAGGCCACCGCAAGGCCTGATCCGGAGCGGTCCGGTCGCTGTTCCCCGACCGGCACGACCCGGCCGCCGGTCCGGTCGTCCCGGGACCGGCCGCCGGCCGGGCGTCAGCCGGCCCTCACTCCACCGGTTCCAGGAATTCGAGCCGGTTGCCCACCGGGTCCTGCGAGCAGAAGCGCCGGTGGCCCGGCAGCTCGCCGTCCCTGACAACCCTCGCCCCCCGCGACGCAAGGCGTTCCGCGTGCGCCTCGATATCGCCTACCCGCAGTCCCGGATGGGCCGGCACATGGTCGGGGGCGACCGGCATCACGCCCCCTTCCGGGCCACGGCGAAGATCCGGCGGAACGGGAAGATCGTGCCCTGGGGACCTGGCGGGTAGGCCTTGCGGAGCAGGTCGCGGTACTGGGCGAGGAACTCCTCGGTCGCTGCCTCGTCGCCCTCCAGGGCCGTGAGGACGGGCCGCAGCGCCGTGCCCTTGACCCAGTCGAGCACCGGGTCCGGTCCGTGCAGGAGTTGCAGATAGGTCGTCTCCCAGGTGTCGGCCCGGCAGCCGAGGTCGGTGAGCCGCATCAGGTACTCGTCGGGGTCGAGGATGTGCACGAAGCGGCGGCCGTGGCCCTCGAGCCGGTCGCGCCACTGCGGGGCGTCGCACAGCTCGCCGAGAAGCGCGTGGCTCGGCGCCGTGAAGTTGCCGGGGACCTGGAAGGCGAACGTGCCGCCGGGCGCGAGGCCGTCGAGCCACACCGGGAAGGACTCGGGGTGGTTGGGCACCCACTGCAGTGCCGCATTGGACACGATCAGGTCGTACGGTTCGTCCGGGGTCCAGTGCGCCGCGTCGGCCGGGCGGAAGTCGAGCCAGCCGCCCCCGGGTGTGGTGCCCGCGTACTGCTGCTGCGCCTGCGCGAGCATCTCGGGCGAGAGATCGAAACCGGTGATGTGAGCGTCGGGCCAGCGGTCCGCGAGGAGTGCGGTGACATTGCCGGGTCCGCAGCCGAGGTCGGCGATACGCGGCGGCCGGGTGCCTGCGGACGGCAGTTCGGGTATACGGGCGAGGAGATCGAGGAACGGCCGGGTGCGGTGGCCGGAGTGACGCAGGTATTGCTGTGGATCCCAGGTTGGCGCAGATGGCACAGATGGCGCAGACGACACGGATTCGGAATGCATGTTCGAGCCCCCTTGCTGGTGCTGCTGTCAGAAGCGGAACCAGGTTCCGGCCCCTGCCTGCCCAATAGTCCAGCAAAATATATCTTGACGTCAAGAGACTTCATATCGACAGACCCCTTACACTGATCGTCATGGAGGACGAGGTCGACCGACTGGTCTCAGCATGGCGCCGTGAGCGCCCGGACCTCGACGTGGAGCCGCTCGAGGTGCTCAGCCGCGTCAGCCGGCTCGCCCGCCATCTCGACCGGGCCCGCCGGCTCGCGTTCTCCGAGCACAACCTCGAGCCCTGGGAGTTCGACGTACTCACGTCGCTGCGGCGCGCCGGCGCCCCGTACCAGCTCTCCCCCGGCCAACTGCTCACTCAGACTCTGGTCACCTCGGGCACCATGACCAACCGCATCGACCGGCTCACCAAAAAGGGTCTCGTCGAGCGGCTCCCCGACCCGAGCGACCGGCGCGGGGTGCTGGTGCGCCTCACCGCCGAGGGCCGCGACCGGGCCGACCAGGCGCTGGCCGGGCTGCTCGCGCAGGAGCGGGCCATCCTCGCCGAGCTCTCCCGCGCCCAGCGCGGCGAGCTGGCCGGACTGCTACGCCAGCTGACTGCTCCGTTCGACAACATCCCCGGCTAGGTCGACCGGCCGCACGCCCGCGCGCCGGGCCAGTGCCACCGCGGCCAGCGTAGAGTGGACGCCGAGCTTCCCCAGCACATTCTGCATATGCGTACGGACGGTGTGCGGCGAGAGGAACAGCCGCGCGGCGACATCCTTGCGATTCAGGCCGGCCACCATGCAGCGCAGCACCTCCCGCTCGCGCGGGGTCAGCGACTCGACGAGGCGCTCGCTCTCTGTGCGGTGTTTGCGCGCCGCGGTCAACTCCCGCAGCACACCCGTCAGCAGGGCAGGCGGGAGATGCGTCTCCTCCCGGAGCACGCCCCGGATCACGGCGAGCAGCCGGGACAGGGAACAGTCCTTGGCGACCCAGCCGCACGCTCCGGCCTGCAGGGCGAGCGCGGCCCGGCGCGGGTCGTCCCGCTCGGCGAGTACGACCGTACGGACCGCCGGCTGCGCCGCACGGACGCCGGCCACCAGCGAGATGCCGTCCACCACGCCGTCCTCGCTGCTTGCGTCGGGAACGACGTGCGTGCCCGCCGAGCAGCCGAGGTCGGCGTCGACCAGCAGGACATCGAACCGGCGCCCTTCGGCCACCGCGCGGTCCAGACAGCGCAGCGCGGCGGGGCCACTGCCGGCCGCGGACACGTCCACGTCGGGCTCGGCGGCCAGGGCGGCCGCCAGCGACTCGGCGAAGATGCGGTGATCGTCCACCACGAGAACCCGGATACGAACCACAGACACCCCCAGGCATAGGGGAACGGAACCGTACGGGTACGGCGCCCGGAATCGGTGAACCGCAGTCGCACGGCCGCCGCCGTACCTTCGACCGCCAGCTCACCCCGGGCGTCGTACCCGACTGTCGCTACCCCTGAATCAACACCGGCCCCCACCGGTGCTGTGCATCAGCGTACGGGCGGCGAGGGGGAGCGGAAGGTGATTTGCAGAACTGGTTGGCCTGGATGTTTGTGGTGTGCCGGAAGTTTCGCAAAGAGACAGAAGTCGACAAAGAACTTTTCAAACGAGCCTGCGTGCGCCCGCCGACGGCACCGCGGGGAAGATCCGCGGAGCCGCGTACCCCGCCGTCGCGAAGGCCTCGACGACCGATCTGGCCACCATGTCCGCGTCCGTGGCCTCGACCAGCACAATCGCCGAGCCGCCGAAGCCTCCGCCCGTCATCCGGGCGCCCAGAGCGCCCACCGTGTTCGCGGCGGACACCACCAGGTCCAACTCGGGGCAGGAGACGCGGAGGTCGTCCCGGAGAGAGGCGTGACCCTCGGTGAGGACCGGCCCCACGGCACGGACGTCTCCCGCGTCGAGGTGGGCGACGACGCGGCCGACGCGATGGTTGTCGGTGACGACGTGCCGCACATAACGTCGCACCGTCTCGTCGCTCAAACGGGAGAGTGCGGCCGGCAGTTGCACGTACGCGATGTCGCGCAGCGCGCGCACGCCGAGCGCCCGCGCACCCGACTCGCATCCGGCGCGCCGCTCCGCGTACGCGCCGTCGCCGAGCGCGTGCTGCACGCGGGTGTCCACGACCAGCAGCTTCAGACCGCTGCCGGCCAGGTCGAACGGGATCTGCCGGCGACTGATGTCGCGCGTGTCGAGGTGCAGGACGTGGCCGTCCGTGCAGCAGGCGGATGCGGTCTGGTCCATGATCCCGCACGGGACGCCGACGAAACCGTTCTCGGCGCGCTGTCCCGTGACCGCCAACCGATCGCGGCTCAGGCCCAGTTCGTACAGGTCGTTCAGGGCGAGGGCGATGACGGTCTCCAGCGCGGCGGACGAGGACAGGCCCGCACCCGTCGGCACGGTGGACGCCAGGTGGATGTCCGCGCCGGTCACGGCGTGGCCGGCCGTTCGCAGCGCCCAGACCACTCCCGCCGGGTACGCCTCCCAGCCCGCCCCTGCCCGGGGTGACAGTTCCTCGACACGCAGCTGGACCACGCCGCCGTCCATGTCTGCCGAGTGGAGGCGCAGGACACCGTCCGTACGGCGTGAGACGGCGGCCACCGCGGTCTGCGGGAGGGCCAGAGGCATCACGAACCCGTCGTTGAAATCGGTGTACTCACCGATGAGGTTCACCCGGCCCGGGGCCGCCCATATCCCCTCGGGGGCGGTCCCGTACAGCGCCTCGAAGTCCTCGGCCGGGCTCGCTCCCGGGCTCACTCCTCACTCTCCTCGTGCTCCGTGCGACGGGCGAAGGCCCAGGCGTCCTCGACGATCCCGGCCAGGTCGGCGCGCGAGGGCTGCCAGCCGAGCTTCTGCCGGGCCGTCTCGGCGGAGGCGACGAGCACGGCCGGGTCCCCGGCGCGGCGCGGGGCGGTCGTTTCCGGGACCGGGTGGCCGGTGACCTTGCGTACGGTCTCGACGACCTCACGGACCGAGAAACCGTTGCCGTTCCCGAGGTTGCAGATGAGGTGTTCGCCGGTGACCACGGCGTCCATGGCGAGGAGATGCGCCTCGGCGAGGTCGGCGACATGGATGTAGTCACGGACGCAGGTGCCGTCGGGGGTGGGGTAGTCGTCGCCGTAGACGGAGATGGCCTCGCGCCTGCCCCGGGCGACCTGGAGGACGAGCGGGATGAGGTGCGACTCGGGGGCGTGCCTCTCTCCGTACGTCCGCCAGGCACCCGCCACGTTGAAGTACCGCAGGGAGGCGGCGGCCAGTCCGTGCGCCACGCACTCGCCCGTGATCATGTGGTCGACGGCGAGCTTGGATGCGCCGTACGGGCTAGTCGGCGCCGTGGCGGCGGTCTCGGTGATCGGCGTGGTGACCGGTTCCCCGTAGGTGGCCGCGGTGGAGGAGAAGACGAGCCGGCGCACCTCGGCCGTGCGCATGGCGGCCAGCAGCGCCATGGTCCCGCCCACGTTGTTGGCCCAGTACTTCCCGGGATCGGCAACGGATTCGCCGACTTGTGAGAAGGCCGCGAAATGCAGCACGCCGTCGTACGAGGAGTCCAGCCATTCGGCCGCGTCCTGGATACGGCCCTCGATGAAGGCCGCATCGGCAGGGACCGCTTCCCGGAACCCGGTGGACAGATCGTCGAGCACGGTCACCTCGTGACCGGCCTCCAGCAGATGCGCCGCCACCACACTGCCGACATATCCCGCTCCGCCCGTGACCAGGTACTTCCGGGGTCCGGGGGTCGCCCCCGGGGTGGATACAGCGCTCACTCGCTCGCTACCTCTCGCAGTCGCTCGGCCGCGGCCTCGGGCGGCACATCGTTGATGAACACGTTCATGCCGGATTCGGAGCCCGCGAGGAACTTCAGCTTGCCGGAAGTGCGCCTGATGGTGAAAAGCTCGAGGTGAAGAGCGAAATCGTGTCGGTCGACACCAAATTCCTCCAGACCGCCGAACGGCGCCTGGTGCCAGGCCGCGATGTACGGCGTCGGCGGCTCTCCTGGCCCGAAGATCCGGTCGAACCTCCTCAACAGTTCCAGGTAGATCTGTGGAAACTCTGTGCGTGCCGCGTCGTCGAGCGCCCGCAGGTCCGGGACGCGTCGGCGGGGATAGAGGTGCACCTCGTACGGCCAGTGCGCGGCGTACGGGACGAAGGCCACCCAGTGCTCGCCTTCCAGCACCACCCGCCGCCCCTCCGCGCACTCGCGCGCGATGACGTCGTCGAAGAGGTTCCGGCCGCCGGTCGCCTCCGCGTGCGCGGCGAGCGAGCGCAGCATCAGCGTGGTGCGGGGGGTGGTGAACGGGTACGCGTAGATCTGGCCGTGCGGGTGGCCGAGCGTGACGCCGATCTCCGCACCGCGGTTCTCGAAACAGAACACCTGCTTGACCTGGGGAAGTCCGGCCAGTTCCGCGGTGCGGTCGGTCCAGGCCTCCAGGACCAGAGCCGTCCGCTCCGCGGTGAGGTCGGCGAACGAGGCGTCGTGGTCGGAGGTGAAGCAGACGACCTCGCAGCGCCCGGAGTCGCCGGCGAGGGAGGGGAAGCGGTTCTCGAAGACGGCGACGTCGTAGTCCGGCGCGGGGATTTCGCTGTGCCGCCCGTCGCGGGACGGGCAGAGTGGGCAGGCGTCGGCGGACGGGTGGTAGGTGCGGGTCTGCCGGTGCGAGGCGATGGCGACCGCGTCGCCGAGGAGCGCGTCCAGGCGGATCTCGGAGGTGGTCGAGACGGCTTCGAGCGGCCTCGGGTCCACGGCGTCGCGTACGGCGTCGTCGCGGGCGTCGAAGTAGAGCAGCTCACGGCCGTCAGCGAGCCGGACCGACGTCTTCTTCACCCGAGAGCTCCTCACACCAGTCGGCCGACGGAGACCGAACAGAACCACACGCAAAGAACCACAACTCAACAGCCCGCGTCAACGTCCATGACCTTCCGCCGGTTCCGGACAGGCCGCTGAGCGGTACGGGCAGTTATCCCGTACCGCTCAGGTCATGCGCTTGGGCCAGGTCAGTCCGGCTCCGGGCCCGCCGACGACTGCCCGGGCACGGACGCCCGGTCCAGCAGCCCGGTGCGCGCCGCCAGCGCTGCCGCCTCCAGCCGGGACCCCACGCCCAGCTTCATCAGCACCCGCTGGACATGCGTGCGGGCCGTACTCGGGGCGATCCCCATGCCCGCGGCGATGAGCCGGGTGTCCTCGCCGTCCGCGACCCGGACCAGCACCTCCACCTCGCGCGGCGTCAGGATCCGCAACAGCTGGGTGCCCTCGTCGTCCGGCTGGGCGACCGGGTTGAGCAGCTCGGCGAAGGCGCCCTGGAGCAATTGCGGCGCCACCGCCGCCTCGCCGGTCCGGGCCTTGACCATGGCGCGCTCGACTCCCTCGATGCGCTCGTCGTGGCGTACGTACCCGGAGGCGCCGGCGGCGAAGGCGGCGGCGATCCCGCGCGGGCTGGGCACCGGCCCGAGCACCACCACGGCCACCTGGGGCCGCTCGCGTTTGATCCGTACGATCGGCTCGAAGGCGCCCGGTTCGGCCGGGGTCGCCGTACCGAACAGGCACACTTCCGGCGCCCTGCTCACCACCAGCTCGGCGGCGCCCGATGTCGGCGCGGCCGCGGCGAGCACCCGGTGCCCGCGCAGTTTCAGTGCCGAGGCCAGCGCCTCGGCCAGCAAACGGTGGTCGTCGACCACCATGAGCCGCACTCCCATCGAACCCCCCATCCCCCAGGAGCGGGCCCCCCGGCCCTCCTGACCCGGCAAGCTACACGCTTGTTCGACTCTGCGCGCCCGTTACCGGGTTGAAGCCCCCAGAATGCGGAATTCTCCGTCATTTCCTGGCTGCGCTGCGTCTGCCGGGTCAGGGGCCGGCGGGTCAGCCGGTCCCGAAGGCGACCACCAGGTACTCCTTCTCCGAGTAGGCCGTCGGCTTGCTGATCATGACCTCGGAGGAGTACATGCGGCCGCTGGTGTAGCGGATCTCCGCGTAGTCCGACGAGAAGCTGGTCTCCGCCGACCGCACGGACTTGTCGCCCGGGTTCTGCAGCAGCACGGTCTGCTTGAGCGTGCGGCCGTCGATGCTGACGATCTGTCCGCCCTTGTCGTAGGGAGGCCACTTGTACGCGATGATGTCGCCGCCGTCCATACGCAGCGGGAACATCGTGTAGCGGTCGCCCGCGTCCGCCCGGTCGGTGGTCGCCTTGCCGGTGACCAGGTCGAAGGAGACGATCTCGTTCGTGTCGCCGTACTCGCCGCCGCCCTCGTGCTCCTCGGTCGGTACGTAGATCCGGCCGTTGCCGACCACGACCTTCTGGCAGGACTCGACCTCCGTGCTGGCGCACCGGGCCGCGTACCGGTCGGCGTCGACCGTGATCTTGCTACGCAGCTTTCCGGTCTTCTCGTCGATGGAGAAGAAGTCCGAGATGCCGCTGCCGTCACCGGCGCTGTCGCCGACGTCGGCGGCGACGACCAGCGGCTTGCTGGAGACGATGCTCGCCCACTCGATACCGGCCGACATCTTGTACGTCGAGAGCGGGGCGCCGTTGGCCGGGTTCAGGGCCTGGACGAGGAGGTACTGGTTGCCGTACGGCCCGCACTTGCGGATCGCGGCGAGCGCCTCGCCCCCCGCGTACCCCAAGTCGTAGCAGCCGTCGGGGTCGACCTTCGGCACCCAGCGGGGTGCGCCGTCCGCGAGGTTCCACGCGGCGCCGCCACGGATACCGCCGGCGGCTACGGTGGGACCGCCGATGGTGACCTCCTTGAAGTCCACCTTCTGGTCACCGCCGTTCGTCGCCTTGGCGGACTTGCTCCACAGCAGCTTGCCGACGTTGAGGTCGATGACGCCGACCTCGGTGCACGACTGGTACTTGGCGGCGGCGGTCCGCTTGGCGGGCTCGAACGCGATCGCCGTCCTGTTGTCCTGAGTGACGTGCTTCGTGGCGGCACACACCTGGCCCGGCAGCGGAATGACCCACTTCTGGGTTCCCTTGACCGGGTCGTAGCCGACGATCTGACTGACACCGCTCTTCGCGTACACCGTGTCGGTGGCCCAGGATCCTTCCACCGAGGTCACCTCGGTGACCTTGGGCTGAGGCACCTGGAAGGCGACCGTTGAGTTGGGGTCGGCCGGGGGCTTCTCTTTGCCCTCGCCCCCGAAGGCGGGATTGTCGGAGCCCTTGGCGTCCTTGCCGTCCTTGCCGCCCTCGGTCGAGCCCGAGGTGCCCTTGGACTCGTTCCGGCCGCCGCCGTCGCCGTCCTTGCCCGACGCGTACCAGACGCCACCGACGATGATCAGCGCCACCGCGACGACCGCCGCGATGATGATCATCATCTGGGCGTTGGGCTTCTTGCCGCCACCGCCGCCGCCCGAGTGCATCTGCTGGGTCGCCGGAGGGGCCGGGTAGCCATAGCCGGGCTGCTGCTGGGCGGGCTGCTGCGGATAGCCGTAGCCCGGCTGCTGCGGATAGCCGTAACCGGGCTGTCCCGGCGGCGGGGTCTGCGGATACCCGTACGCCGGCGGCTGCTGCGGTGCGCCGAACCCTCCGGGCGGGGGGTCCTGGGGAACTCCGAACCCTCCGGGCGGCGGGTCCTGCGGCGCACCGAATCCGTCCTGGGGCGGTTCGTTGGGAGGTGGGGGCGGCTGGGGCGGCTGCGTCATCGCGGTCGTACCTCTGGGGAAGGGAAGTGGGGGACGGAGTTCAGTGACGTACTCGAGGCGCTCACTTGCCGAAGGCCATCATGAGCTTCTCCTCGGTGTCGTCCTTGCCCGAGAGCCGGGTCGTCGAGATGAAGAACCGGCCGTCCACGTAGTCGACCTGCTTCGAGAAGAAGGAGTCCTCGATGTCCGAGGCCGCCTCGGGGTGCTGAAGCAGCACCTTCGGCTTGCCGCCGCCGGCGGCGATGCTCGCCACCGAGCCGCCCTTGTCGTACGTCGGCTCCAGGTACGCCACGAGGCTCCCGCCCTGCACCTTCAGCGGCATCATCGTGCGACCCTCGCCGGCCGCCGAACGCCACTTGGCCTTACCGGTATTGAGGTCGAAGGCGACGATCTCGTTGGAACGGCCGCCGCTGCCACCCGACTTCGGCTCGGTCGGCAGGTAGAGCGTGTTGGCGTCCACCGCCGCGCCGATGCAACCCTGCAAATCACGGTCGAGGATGGAGAATCCGCAGTCGGGCTGGAAGCTGTCCTTGGTGTCGAGCTGCGAGCGCACCGAGCCGTCGGACTTGAGCGTGGTGACGTTCCACTGCTTCTTGTCCTCGTTCGTCATGTAGATGACGACCGGGTTGACGGAGTAAACCTTGCGGACCGACCAGCCCTTGGGGACCTTGAACGTCCACTTGGCCTTGCCGGTCACCGGATCGAACTCCTCGACCTGCTCGGTCTCGGTTTTGGTGCATGATTCGACCGCGATCAACTTCGCGCCGCCGGCGAACGAGTCGGGGCTGCACGGACCGGATCTCTTGCCGAACAGCTTCGCGCCGTCACTGACCCGGAAGGCGCTGGACGGTCCCATTCTGCTGGCCGTGACGGTGTTCCCCGTGATCGCCAGGTCGAGCTGGGTCATGATGTCGAAGGCGCCCTCCTCGGGGACCTCCTTCGTCCAGCCCTCCTTGCCGGCCTTGAGGTCGATCATCTTGAGCTGGTTGCAGTCGGCGTCCTTGGAGGTGCCGTCCTTGAAGCCGACCACGATCTTGCCGTCCGCGGTGGTCTGCCGGGGCGCCCCGCAGATGTCGCCGGTGAACGGCACGGACCACTTCTTCTGGCCGTCGGTGACGCCGTATCCCGTGACCGACCTGTAGGAGGCCTTGGCGACCACATCGCCCGCGAACCACATGCCGAGCGTCTCGGCGCCGCTGCCGGGCACGTCGATGTCGTTCGTCTTGAACCAGAGGACCTTGTCCTCGCCGGGCTTGCGGCCCGCGTTGAGGTCCTCGTTCGTCTGCCCGCCGTCGCCGCTGCCGTCGCCCTGGTCGACACTGGGCGAGCTGCTGGGCGCCGGGTCCTTGCTCTTGCCGGCCTTCGGCTTGTCGTCGTCCTCGCCGCCGCCGACCAATGCGTAGGCACCGCCGCCTATCACCAGCAGGCCGGCCACGGCCGCCGCGACGACGAGGGCGGGCTTGCCCTTGAAGGGGTTCCGGCCGCCGCCGGCCGGCGCCGGGGCGCCCGGGAACTGCTGGGGCGGGTACCCGTACGGGACCTGCTGGCCGTAGGGACCGGGCTGCTGGGCGTACGGTCCGGGCTGCTGACCGTACGGGCCGGGCTGACCGTACGGGCCGGGCTGACCGGGCTGCTGCGCATAAGGATTGTCCCCGGCGGGCGGTGCGCCCTGCGGGTAGCCGTAACCGGGCTGCGGCGCCTGCGGATAGCCGTAGCCCGGCTGCCCGCCGGGCGGCGGAGTCTGCGGAGCGGCCGGAGGGACCGGCGGCATCTGCGGCGGCTGGGGCGTAGGAGGCCCCTGCTGGGGATCCTGGGGCGCGCCGAAGCCCCCCTGCGGTGGCTGGTTGGGCGGCTGAGTCATCAGCACTTACCTCTTCACGCGGAGTCCACCGCCCGACCGGCCTCCCCCGCAATTCCGACGTGAAACACCGCCGGAAAGGAGCGAATCGGGCATGGATCCCGCAGATCTGCGTCAGTCGAGCGGGAGTTCTTTCTATCACTCCGCCCACTTGTGCGAAGGGCCGGTCCAGCCCCTGTTCCCAAGGGAGGACCGGCCTGTGACGGCGTTGTTATGCGACGGGGAGTTCAGGGGCGGCGCCCCGGAAGGAGACGGTCACACGTCTTCCGCGAGTTCCAGCCAGCGCATCTCCAACGTGTCGCGTTCGGCGAGAAGTTCACGCAGTTCCGTGTCGAGTTTCGCCACCTTCTCGAAGTCGGTGGCGTTGTCGGCGATCTGGGCGTGCAAGCTTGTCTCCCGGTCGGAGAGCTTGTTCAGCTGCCGCTCGATCTTCTGCAGTTCCTTCTTCGCCGCGCGTGCGTCCCCGGACGGCTTCTCCTTCGCCGGAGCCGACGCCGCCGCCGGAGAGGGTGTCGCGGACTCGACGATCCGGCGACGGCGCTCCAGGTACTCGTCGAGACCGCGCGGCAGCATCCGCAGCGACGCGTCGCCGAGCAGGGCCATCACCTTGTCGGTGGTCCGCTCGATGAAGAACCGGTCGTGGCTGATGACGACCATCGAGCCCGGCCAGCCGTCGAGCAGGTCCTCCAGCTGGGTCAGCGTCTCGATGTCGAGGTCGTTCGTCGGCTCGTCGAGGAAGAGGACGTTCGGCTCGTCCATCAGCAGGCGCAGGATCTGCAGCCGGCGCCGCTCACCGCCGGAGAGGTCGCCGACGGGCGTCCACTGCTTCTCCTTGGAGAAGCCGAACTGCTCGCACAGCTGACCTGCCGTCATCTCCCGGCCCTTGCCCAGGTCCACCCGGTCGCGCACCCGCTGGACCGCCTCCAGCACCCGCAGGGACGGGTCGAGTTCGCCGACCTCCTGCGAGAGGTAGGCGAGCTTCACGGTCTTGCCGACGGTGATCTTCCCGCCCACGGGCTGTACGTCGCCCTGGGTGCGGGCCGCCTCGGCCAGCGCCCGCAGCAGCGAGGTCTTGCCCGAGCCGTTCACGCCGACGAGGCCGACCCGGTCGCCGGGGCCCAGCTGCCATGTGAGGTGCTTGAGCAGCACCTTCTGCCCGGCCTGGACCGTCACGTCCTCCACCTCGAACACCGTCTTGCCGAGGCGCGAGTTCGCGAACTTCATCAGCTCGGCGGTGTCCCGGGGCGGCGGCACATCCGCGATCAGCTCATTGGCCGCCTCCACGCGGAAGCGCGGCTTGCTGGTCCGGGCCGGAGCGCCGCGCCGCAGCCAGGCCAGCTCCTTGCGGACCAGGTTCTTGCGCTTGACCTCCTCGGTGGCGGCGATGCGCTCACGCTCGGCCCGCGCGAAGACGTAGTCGCTGTAGCCGCCCTCGTACTCGTGCACATCACCCCGCTGGACGTCCCACATCCGGGTGCACACCTGGTCCAGGAACCAGCGGTCGTGGGTGACGCAGACCAGTGCGGAGCGGCGCGCCTGGAGGTGCTGGGCCAGCCAGGCGATGCCCTCGACGTCGAGGTGGTTCGTCGGCTCGTCGAGGACGAGCAGGTCTGGCTCGGCGATCAGCAGCTTGGCCAGTGCGATACGGCGGCGCTCACCGCCGGAGAGCGGGCCGATCACGGTGTCCAGCCCCTGCGCGAAGCCGGGGAGGTCCAGCCCGCCGAACAGCCCGGTCAGCACGTCGCGGATCTTGGCGTCGCCGGCCCACTCGTGGTCGGCGAGGTCTCCGATGATCTCGTGCCGGATGGTCGCGGCGGGGTCGAGCGAATCGTGCTGGGTGAGCACCCCGAGGCGGAGCCCGCCACTGTGTGTGACCCGGCCGCTGTCGGCCTCCTCCAGCTTCGCGAGCATCCGGATGAGGGTCGTCTTGCCGTCGCCGTTGCGGCCCACGACACCGATCCTGTCCCCCTCGGACACGCCGAGGGAGATGCCGTCGAGCAGGGTACGGGTGCCGTACACCTTGCTGACTGCCTCGACACTGACCAGATTGACGGCCATCAACGCTCCTGGGACGGGTGTGGATCGACTCCCCAGCCTAGTCGCCACCCCGCGGCCCGCCCGCCCGGTGCCGGTCAGCGCTGCCGGACGCGACCGGCCCGCTCGACCAGCAGCCAGCCCGCCAGCGCCATCGCGACAGCCACGGGCGCGCTGATCCGTACCGCGACGAGCGTCGCCGTACGCCCTTGGAGCAGACCGCCGAAGCCGACCATCGACAGCCCGAGGACGCCGAGCAGGCAGAGGGTGATGCCCAGAGCGGCCGCCGGGCCGGACGCCCGGCCGGGCGCCGGCGGCCGGACCGTGGGCGGCCGGACCGTGGGCGGCCGGACGGTGGGCGGCCGCTCGAAGCCTCGGAAGGCGGCGACGAGTACGGCGGTCAGGGCGGCGGCGACGAGGATGCGCACCGGCGCCTGCGCCCACCACACGGCGCTCGCGGGGACGGGCATCGGCAGGCCGAGGGCGAACATCAGCGCGTACACCCCGAGCATCGCGGTCAGGTGCCAGAGGAAGGCGGTCATGGAAACCCCGTTGGCGGCGACGACGCCCCGCCACACCCGGGGCCGGGCCAGCAGTCGCGCGCCGGGGCCGCGCAGCAGTTCCACCGCCCCCACCAGCCACAGGCCGTGGCAGAGCAGGGCCAGCGTGGGCGGTGCCATGTTGCTGACCCTCTCGCCCGGCATGCCGACCATCGAGAGCGGATACGGGCCGAGGGCCACCAGTGCGGTGGCACCGGCCAGACCGGCCGCCGCGAGGGCCGAAGGAATGCGGATACGTCCGTCGGCGCGCAGGAAGCCGAGCTGGTGCACGGCGAGCCAGACGAAGGCGAAGTTCAGGAACTCGACGAAGGGCACCCCAGCCGCGAACCGCAGCACGTCCACGGTGGCCGCGGCCGCGGCCAGCACCCCGAAGGCCCCCCAGCCGTACCGTTCGTGCAGCTTCAGAAGCGGCGGGGTGAACGCCACCATCGCCAGATAGATCCCGATGAACCACAGCGGCTGAGCCACGAGCCGCAGGGCCACTCCGGTCAGCCCGCCGTCCCCGCGGAGCAGTTGTACGAGGAGCGCCATCGAACCCCACACCAGGATGAACACCATGGTGGGGCGCAGCAGACGCTGCAGGCGGGTCCGGAGGAACGCCGGGTACACGCCGGCGTCGGGCTGCTTGCGGCGCAGCGAACGGTAGGACAGCGCGTGCGAGAAGCCGCCGACGAAGAAGAACACCGGCATGATCTGCAGTACCCAGGTGAGCAGCTGCACTTCCGGCACTACGGCCAGCAGGTTCCCGACCCCGTCGGAAGTGACGACGGCCATCAGCCAGTGCCCGAGGACGACCGTCCCGAGCGAGGCGACGCGCAGCAGATCGATGTACCGGTCGCGCCCGGAGGGCGTGGAGTCGGCGAGTTCACGAACGCTTGATCCCATGCGAGTACGGTCGCGCCGGCGCCCCGGCAGGCGTCAGCGCTCGCGTACTCAACTTCAGCCTGAGTACCGGCTCCGGGCCGCCCCTGCAGGACCGGCTACAGGACCATCGCGCCCTCGGCCGGGGACGAGGCCACCCGGGCCGTGCGGCACGTTCCCGAGGACAGCAGGGCCTTCGCGACCGATTCGGCCGTGTCCACGTCCTTCGCCAGGAACGCCGTCGTCGGGCCGGAGCCGGAGACCAGGGCCGCCAGGGCGCCCGCCGCGGTGCCCGCCGCCAGCGTGTCCGCGAGGGAAGGGCGCAGCGACAGAGCCGCCGGCTGCAGGTCGTTGGCCAAGGCGTTCGCCAGCGCGGTGGGGTCGCCGGAGCGCAGGGCGGTCAGCAGTGCCGGTGACGCCTCGGGCGCCGGGACGTCGGTGCCCTGGTTCAGACGGTCGAACTCCCGGTACACCGCGGGTGTGGACAGCCCCCCTTCGGCCACCGCGAAGACCCAGTGGAAGGAGCCGCCGACCTCGAGCGGGGTCAGCCGCTCGCCGCGGCCGGTGCCGAGCGCCGCTCCCCCGACCAGGCTGAACGGCACGTCACTGCCCAGTTCGGCGCAGATGTCGAGGAGTTCGGCCCGCGAGGCACCCGTGCCCCACAGCGCGTCGCACGCGAGCAGCGCCCCCGCGCCGTCCGCGCTGCCGCCTGCCATGCCGCCGGCGACGGGGATGTCCTTGGCGATGTGGATGTGCACGTCGGGGCTGAGCCCGTGGCGCGCGGCCAGCAGCTCCGCCGCCCGCGCGGCCAGGTTCGTACGGTCCAGGGGGACCTGGCCGGCGTCGGGGCCGGAGCAGGTGATCCGCAGCGAGTCGGCGGGCGCGACCGTGACCTCGTCGTAGAGGCTCACCGCGAGGAAGACGTTGGCCAGGTCGTGGAAGCCGTCGGGGCGGGCCCCGCCCACCGCGAGCTGCACATTGACCTTTGCGGGCACTCGGACCGTGACGCTCACGCGGACGTCTCCTTCGCGGCCTTCGCGGCCTCCGCGATACGGGCGAACTCCTCGACCGTCAGCGCCTCGCCGCGCGCCTGCGGCGAGACTCCCGCCGCCACCAGCGCCGCTTCGGCGGCAGGGGCCGATCCGGCCCATCCCGCGAGCGCGGCCCGCAGCGTCTTGCGGCGCTGCGCGAAGGCCGCGTCCACGACCGCGAAGACCTCCGCCTTGCTTGCGGTGGTCTTCAGCGGTTCCGTCCGGCGGACGAGTGCGACGAGGCCCGAGTCGACATTCGGGGCCGGCCAGAAGACGTTGCGGCCGATGGCACCGGCCCGCTTGACCTCCGCGTACCAGTTGGCCTTCACCGACGGCACTCCGTACACCTTGTTGCCCGGCTTGGCAGCCAGCCGGTCGGCCACCTCGGCCTGGACCATGACGAGGGTCCGGTCGATGGTCGGGAAGCGGTCGAGCATGTGCAGCAGGACCGGTACGGCCACGTTGTACGGGAGGTTGGCGACCAGCGCGGTGGGCGGCGGGCCGGGCAGTTCCTGGACGTGCATCGCGTCGGCGTGCACCAGTGAGAAGCGGTCCGCGCGGGCGGGCATCCGGGCGGCGATGGTCGCGGGCAGCGCACCGGCCAGCACGTCGTCGATCTCGACCGCCACGAGCCGGTCCGCCGCCTCGAGCAGCGCCAGGGTCAGCGAACCGAGCCCCGGCCCGACCTCGACGACGACGTCCTCGGGCCGCACACCCGCCGTCCGAACGATCCGCCGGACCGTGTTGGCGTCGATGACGAAGTTCTGGCCGCGCTGCTTGGTGGGGCGTACGCCGAGCGCGGCGGCCAGTTCGCGGATGTCGGCGGGGCCCAGGAGGGCGTCGGATGCGTCGGGCTCAGTGGTGCTCACCGGTCAAGCCTAGGCCACCTCGGCGCACCGCCCGGCTCACCCTCGGAGCAGCCGGCCGCAGTGCGGCCAGGCGCTCGCCCCCCGCTGTACGTACAGCTTCTTCGCCCGGTGCGTCTGCTCTCCCGCGCTCGCGTCCTGTGGCCGGCCGCTGCCGCCCAGGGCCTGCCAGGTGCGGGTGTCGAACTGGTACAGCCCGCCGTACGTCCCCGAGGGGTCGACCGCGCCGGGCCGTCCGCCCGACTCGCAACGGGCGAGCCCGTCCCAGTCCAGCCCGTCGGCGCCCTGGACGGACGACGGTCGCGGCCTGGTGCCGACCCGGACGATCTGGGTGACCGGTTTCCGCACCACCTCGTCGGCGATCTTCCGTGGCTTCTGCCTGACGCCGTTGACTGTGCGCAGGGCGTGGGTGACCCGCCGTGCGCCGTGTTGGCCCGCGCGGACGACCATCTCCGTACCGGCGAAGAGTGAGGGGTCCTCGGTCCGGCGGGTTTCGTATCCGATCGGCTCCTCGCGGACCTCCTGCCTCCTGGTGATCCGCATGACGGTGACGGTCTGGCCGTCGCGCGGGAACGAGCCCGGCGGCACGGACGTGGTGTCCTGGCCGTGCAGGGTGATGCCGGCCTGACCGAGGGCTTCCGCCACGGTGGCCGCGTTGGTACGGATGGTGTGCTCGCGGCCGTCGGCCATGAAGGTCACCGTGCGCTCGGTCCGGACGTCCAGCGCGAGGCCGTGGCGGGAGATGGCGGAGGAGCGGGAGGCGGAGAGGTACGCGCCCTCCGCGCGCACCCCGAGCTGGCGCAGCGCGCCGGCGACCGTGCGGGCGGTGGTCCACACCTGGCGGCGCCGCCCGTCGAGGGTGAGGGTGACGGGACGGCCGTAGCGGACGACGACTTCGTCCCCGTTGGCGAGCTCGGTGTCCGGGGCGGGGGCGACGATGTCGTGCCGTCCGACCTCGAGACCCTGGTCCTCCAGCAGTTCGTCCACGTCGTCGGCGAAGGTGTGCATGGTGCGCGGAACGCCGTCGACGGTGAGCCGGACCGCCTTGTCGTCCACGACGAACGCCGAGGTGCCACCGGCCAGGAACGCCATGACCAGAGCCTTGGGGACGAGGCGGCGCAGTCCCTCGGGCCCCTGGACGGCCTTGCGGCGGCGGGCGGCCCGCCGGGCCTCGGCACGGCCGCCCGCGCCCGGCGGGCTCTGGTGCGGGACCAGGAACTCACCGAGGTCCGGGAGGGTGGCAGGGATCTTGACCGGAAGAGTCGCCTGCTCGGGGAAGGGCACGTACGTCTCGGGCCGCTGGAGCGCCTCGGGCGCCTCGTAGGGCGTGCCGGGCGGACGGGGCGTGTACGTCTCGTCGGGCTCACGGGGCTCACGCGGCTCGTACGGCTCGTACGGCGCCACGGTTCCGGCCCGGCGGCCGCCGCCCCCGCGCGCGGCACGGTGACTGCCCTGCGACTTGCTCACGACGCTCGCTCCAGTGGTCCGGTCCGCCTGGCTGACGCTGCGGGCCGGGACACTAGCGGAGTGGCCGTCACTCTCCAAAGCGACGCGACTTCACTCAGTAATCGAACGCCCGAGCCGTGTTCACGGAGATCGCTTCCGCCATGGTGTCCTCGTCGACGCCCCTCACCGCGGCCATGGCACGGACGGTGACCGGAATGAGATAGGGGGCGTTGGGCCGTCCGCGGTAGGGCGCAGGAGTCAGGAACGGCGCATCGGTCTCGACGAGCACGAGGTCGAGCGGTGCGACGGCGAGGGCGTCGCGCAGCGGCTGGGCGTTCTTGAAGGTCATGTTGCCGGCGAAGGACATGAAGTAGCCGGCGGCGGCGCAGACCTCGGCCATCTCGGCATCGCCCGAGAAGCAGTGGAAGACGGTGCGCTCGGGAGCGCCCTCCTCGCGCAGCACGCGCAGCACATCGGCGTGCGTTTCGCGGTCGTGGATGACGAGCGCCTTGCCGTGCCGCTTGGCGATCTCGATGTGGGCCCGGAAAGAGCGTTCCTGAGCTGCCATCCCGTCGGGTCCGGTGCGGAAGTGGTCCAGGCCCGTCTCCCCGACGCCCCGCACCTGCGGCAGCGACGCCAGCCGGTCGATCTCGGCGAGCGCGTCGTCGAGGGCCGCGTCCCCGCCCGCCTCGCGAGCACCCTGCCTGGACCACCCGTCGGGGTCGCCGAGGACGATGCGCGGGGCTTCGTTCGGATGCAGGGCTACGGTCGCGTGCACGCTGTCGTACGCGGCAGCGGTTTCGGCGGCCCACTGCGAGCCCTTCACGTCGCAGCCGACCTGGACCACGGTGGTGACGCCGACCGAGACCGCCTTCTCCAGGGCGCCTTCGACGGTGCCCTCCTGCATGTCCAGATGGGTGTGCGAGTCGGCGACCGGCACCCCGAGCGGTTCGGGCAGCGGCGGCGGAGCGTCCTTGCCTCCGCGAGTTTTCGGCATGGGGCGATCCTACGAGGCGCCCCGGAGGCGCATCACCGGCGCATCACCGCCGCGTCCCGGCGTCACTTGCGGTGGAAGGCGTGGAACAGGTGGGAGAGCTGCCAGTGGTGCCCGACCTCGGCCTCGTCCGTGCCCGGAGTGGCGCGCTCGGCGGCAACAGGCTCCGCGGCGGCCGGCTTCGGCGGGCGCTTCACCGGTGCGCCGGCCGGTACCGGACCGGCGATCCCGGGCGCGACGGGGTGGTGGTACAGCTGGTCCAGCGTGCCCAGAACCGAGGAGACCTGGCCGGCCCGCATGATGCGCACGACATGCCCACCGCAGTTCAGACAGGTGGGCTTGGAGAGCGGTGAGGGAACCCGTTCCCCGTTGGCCTTGTAGGTGACGAACGGCTGGCCCCTGCCGTCGACGTGGTGCTCTATCTCGTACGACTGCTCCCAGCCGTACCCGCACCTCATACAGGCGAACGCATAGGACTCGTGCGCGGTGCTCACAGCGCTGCCCACGGTGGGGGCGACGGCGCCGGGGGTCGGTGTATCTGCGATCTCACTCATGCCAGCTCCTCTGGTCCACTGGTGGCACTAGCCAGTGGACGCCTGTTCCGGCGGGAGCGCATCAGGTCTGTCGTCCGTTGGAGCGGTTTTGGGTATCTGCCGACGAAAGACCCCGATGCGCGGCCTAAGCTTTGCTTTTCAGATTAGTCCTTTACCGACTCCTGGCACCTGCCGAGACGCGTTCTTTGCCGCGACCACGGCATCGAACACCTCGCGCTTGGGCAGCCCCGCCTCCGCCGCCACCGCCGCGATGGCCTCCTTGCGCCGCTCCCCCGCCTCTTCGCGAACCTGCACCCGGCGCACGAGCTCGGCGGGGTCGAACTCCTGCCCCCGGGTGTCCGCCGCGCCCTCGACGACGACGGTGATCTCACCGCGCACGCCCTCGGCGGCCCATTCGGCGAGCGCCCCCAGCGGGCCGCGCTTCACTTCCTCGTACGTCTTGGTCAGCTCACGGCAGACGGCGGCCCGCCGCTGCTCGCCGAACACCTCGGCCATGGCGGCGAGCGTGTCGTCCAGCCGGTGCGGGGCCTCGAAGTAGACGAGGGTGCGGCGCTCGTCGGCGACCTCGCGGAGCCGGCCGAGGCGCTCGCCCGCCTTGCGGGGCAGGAAGCCCTCGAAGCAGAAGCGGTCCACCGGGAGGCCCGACAGCGCCAGGGCGGTCAGCACGGCCGACGGCCCGGGAACGGCGGTGACCTTGATGTCCTTCTCGACGGCCGCGGCGACGAGCCGGTAGCCGGGATCGGATACGGACGGCATACCGGCGTCGGTGACCAGCAGCACCCGGGCGCCGCCCTCCAGTGCCTCGACCAGTTCCGGCGTACGGGCGGACTCGTTCCCCTCGAAGTACGACACGACCCGCCCCGAGGTCTGCACGCCCAGAGCCTGGGTGAGCCGGCGCAGCCGCCGGGTGTCCTCGGCGGCGACGACGTCGGCCGTCTCCAGCTCGGCGGCGAGCCGGGGCGGCGCGTCCGCGACATCACCGATGGGGGTCCCTGCGAGTACCAGCGTTCCAGTCACCCGACCATCCTCGCAGGGCCCGGGCCCACCACTTGCCCAGATCCGTTCCCTACGATGACCCGGTGACTAGCACTGCGACCCATCCTGGCCGGGCCGCCGACGAACAGCCGCCCTCCTGGCAGCGGCGGCTGCGCCGGTTCGGCTACGCCGCCCCGGCGAGCACGGACGTCCGTGAGCGGCTGGTGCCTGCGTACAACAGGCCGTCCGGCCGCCTGTGGACGGTGCTCGGGCTCCCGCCCACCGTCGCGCAGCGGCTGCTGCGCTGGTCGGCGTGGGGCGGGCCGCTGCTGGTGGCCCTGGTGGCCGGGGTGCTGCGGTTCGTGAACCTGGGCAGCCCCAAGGCGGTGATATTCGACGAGACGTACTACGCCAAGGACGCCTGGGCACTGATCCACCGCGGGGTCGAGTCGAGCTGGGCCAAGGACATCGACAAGTCGGTCATCGCCGACCCCTCCCGGGTCGCGGTCCCCACGGATCCCGGCTATGTGGTGCATCCGCCGGTGGGCAAGTGGGTCATCGGCGCGGGCGAGTGGATCTTCGGCTTCGACCCGTTCGGCTGGCGTTTCATGACCGCCGTACTCGGCACGCTCTCGGTGCTGATGCTGTGCCGGATCGGCCGCCGGCTCTTCCGCTCCACGTTCCTGGGCTGCCTCGCGGGCGCACTGCTGGCCGTCGACGGACTGCACTTCGTGATGAGCCGTACCGCGCTGCTCGACCAGGTGCTGATGTTCTTCGTACTGGCCGCCTTCGGCTGTCTGCTGGTCGACCGCGACTGGGCCCGAGCCCGGCTCGCGGCGGCCCTGCCGGTCGACGCGGACGGGGTGACACGCCCGGACGTCACCGTCGCCGAGCAGCTGCGGCTGGGCCTGCGGCCCTGGCGGATCGCGGCGGGAATCTGCCTGGGCCTGGCGTTCGGCACGAAGTGGAACGGCGCGATCGCCATCGTCTTCTTCGGCATCCTGACGGTTCTGTGGGACGTGGGCGCCCGGCGGGTGGCGGGCGCGGCGAACCCGTACGCGGCGATGCTCGGGCGGGACGCGCTGCCCGCGTTCGTCTCGACGGTGCCGGTCGCCCTGGTCACGTACACCGCGTCGTGGACGGGCTGGATCCTCAGCCCCGACAACGGGAAGGGCGGCTACTTCCGGGACTGGGCCAAGGGCGACGGCGCGGGCGGGAACTTCACCTGGCTGCCGGACTGGGTGCGCAGCCTGTGGCACTACGAGACCGAGGTCTACAAGTTCCATGTGGACCTGACCTCGGCCCACACCTACGAGTCGAACCCGTGGAGCTGGCTGGTGCAGGGCCGGCCCGTCTCGTACTTCTACGAGTCGCCGCTCCCCGGGAACGACGGCTGCCCGGCGACCGAGGCGGGCAAGTGCGCCCGCGAGGTCCTGGCGCTCGGCACCCCGCTGCTGTGGTGGGCGGGCTGCTTCGCGCTGCTGTACGTGCTGTGGCGGTGGGCGTTCCGCCGCGACTGGCGGGCGGGCGCGATCGCGTGCGCGATCGCGGCCGGCTATCTGCCCTGGTTCAACTACCAGGAGCGCACGATCTTCCTCTTCTACGCGGTCGTGTTCGTGCCGTACCTGTGCCTGGCGCTGGCGATGATGATCGGCGCGTTCCTGGGACCGCCGGGGGCGAGCGAACGGCGGCGGACGATCGGGGCGGTCGGATCGGGCGTGCTGGTGCTGCTGATCGTCTGGAACTTCATCTACTTCTATCCGGTCTACACCGGGCAGACGATCCCTATGGACGAGTGGCGCAACCGGATGTGGTTCGACACCTGGGTCTAGCAGGAACGGTGGCGGGGCCGGCACCTGTGGGTGCCGGCCCCGCCACCGTGGTTGGTGGTCGTCATCGGTCGTCCAGAGTGGCCGTTGGACAGCCCACGGACGGCCCAGGGTCTGCCGTCGCCAGGTCCTAGCGGCCCCCCGCTTCCTCCAGTCCCCCGAGCGCCCCGGGCAGATCGCCGGTGTGCAGCACCCCGAGGCGCTGGGTGGCGCGGGTCAGCGCGACGTACAGATCACTCACCCCGTACTCGGCCGGTTCCACGACCAGCACCGTGTCGAACTCCAGCCCCTTCGCCTGCCGTGCGTCCAGCAGCACCACGTCCCGGGTGAGGTCGGGCGCGGGCCCGTGGCCCGCGTCCGGCAGCTCCGCGAGGAGCGACGCGTGCAGCGCCGCAGGGGCGACGACCGCGACCCGTCCCCCGCCCCGGGCCGCCGCGGCCTCCCGCGCCACGGCAGCGGCGAGGCCGCCCGCGGCGACTCGCAGCGCCCAGGGCCGCACCCCGGTTGACCGCACCGAGCCGGGCGGCACGAACGACGGGTCGTGCGCCCGCAGGAACCCGGCCGCCACCTCCATGATCTCGGCGGGCGTACGGTAGTTGACCCCCAGCCGTACGTGCTCCCATCGGTCGCCCACGTACGGCTCCAAGATGCGTTCCCAGGAGCCGAGCCCGGCCGTTTCCGCGGTCTGCGCCGGGTCCCCGACGAGCGTCATGGAGCGCGTCGGAATGCGCCGCATCAGCAGCCGCCAGGCCATCGCCGAGAGCTCCTGCGCCTCGTCGACGACGATGTGGCCGAACGCCCAGGTCCGGTCGGCCGCCGCCCGCTCGGCCGCGCTGCGGCGGTCGGCCTCCTCGTGCCGTTCGGCCATCCGCTCGGCGTCGACGATGTTGTGCGCCGCGAGGACCTCGGACTCCTCGTCCTCGAACTCGTACGTCTCCGAACCGGCGGACAGCTCCAGCACGCCCTGTGCGTAGGCGATCCGCTCCTGGCGCTCGGCCTCGGCCGCGGCGCGGGCCGCACTGTCGTCCTCGCCCAGCAGTTCGGCGGCCTCGTCGAGGAGCGGTACGTCGGCCTGGGTCCACGCCCCGCCCTGCCGCTGGATCAGCTCGGCCGACTCGTCGTCGAGGTGGACCGGCTCCGCCAGGAAGTCCGCGACGAACTCCTGCGGGGTGAGCTGCGGCCACAGCTCGTCGACGGCCGCGTGGACCTCCCGGCTCGTCGCGATCTCCTTGCCCATCTGGGCGACGTCGTCGGGCCCCAGCAGATTGGGCCCGCCGAACGGGTCGGCGCCGATCCGCTCGGCCAGTTGCGCGGTGAGCGCGTCAATGACGTGGAACGCGAAGACGGGCCTGGCCAGGTTGTGGGGCAGCCCGCTCTCGCGCGCCCGCCAGCGCGCGTCCTCGGCCATGGCCCGGTCCAGGTGGAGCGTCCCGTATCCGTCGTGGTCGATCTCCGTCGCCCGCTCGGGCACGGTCTGCCGGTCCCGCAGCGCCTTCGCCAGCACGCCGGCCATCGCGGCGCGCCCCTTGACCTCGGCGGCGGCCGGACTGTCGGTGCCGGTGGCGCGCACACCGGGGAAGAGTTCGCCGATGGTGGCCAGCAGCACCCCGGTCTCGCCCAGGGACGGCAGCACGTCGCCGATGTAACTCAGGAAGGCCGGATTCGGGCCGACGATCAGAACTGCGCGACGGGCCAGCAGCTCCCGGTGCTCGTACAGCAGATACGCCGCCCGGTGCAGCGCGACGACGGTCTTCCCGGTGCCGGGGCCGCCCTCGACGACCATGACGCCCCGGTGGGGCGCCCGGATGATGCGGTCCTGCTCGGCCTGGATGGTCCGGACGATGTCGTGCATCCGCCCCGTGCGGGCGGCGTCCAGCGCGGCCAGCAGGACCTCGTCGGCGTCCGCGCCCTCATGGCCGGTGCGGGTCGGGTCCCTGAGGTCCATCAGCTCGTCGTGGAGCGCGGTGACGGTGCGCCCCTCGGTGGTGATGTGCCGCCTGCGCCGCAGGCCCATCGGGGAATGACCGGTGGCCAGATAGAAGGGACGCGCCACGTCCGCCCGCCAGTCGATCACCAGGGGCGTACGGGACGGGTCGTCCTGCCGAATTCCGATGCGTCCGATGTGGTGGGTCCGGCCGTCCCGGAAGTCGAGGCGTCCAAAACAGAGCCCGTTCTCCCCCGCGTGGATCGCACTGAGCAGCCCGGACTGCTCTGCCACCAGCACATCCCGCTCAAGCTTGGCCTGAAAACCGCTCCCGACCTGCACGAGCGCGCCGCGCACCGACTCCTCGGCCTGCTCCCTGAGCTGATCGAGCCGGGTGTAGAGCCCGGTGATGAATTGCTGTTCCTGCCGCATTTCCTCGGTTGACAATTCCACTCCTGACGCGATATGCTTCTCGCAGAAGACTTCTCCTAATGCCTTTTTTCGCGAAGGCATGAAGGATTAAATATACGCAGGATCAAGTCCCGGATGCCAATTTCATCCGGGGCTTGTCTTTTTTTTGAGCAATCACTGCTCCCGAGCGGGGTGCAGCGCGGCAATGTGCGACGAGTCCGGTTGTGCACGCTCGTGATGTGGTTCGACCCCTGGGTCCCGGGTCCTGCCGGACGGCCGCGGCGGCGCTCGTCAGCGTGATCGCGATCGTTCCGTTCCGATAACAGACGCCCCTTCACTCACTCACGCGCCGTATGGTGTGGACCAGTACCCCTTTTTGAACGTGTTCAGTGCGCGGCTCCTGGGGAGGGACTACGGGGATGCGGAGCGGAACGAAGGTCGCCGTCGTGGGCGGCGTGTTCGTGGTGTTGGCCAGTGGCGCCGGTTACGGCGCCTACAACGTGCTGGGCGGGACGAGCGGTGTGGGCGGCGCGGTCCCCGTCCGAACGGGCCCGCCCAGTGCCGAGGAGATCGACCGGACGGCGAAGGACTTCCTCGCCGCCTGGGCGGAGGGGGACGTGAACACCGCGTCCGGGCTCACGAACAATGCCGCCGAGGCGCAGCCCGCGCTGGCCACCTACCGCACCGATGCCCATGTCTCCCAGGTCGCGCTCACGCCCGGCACGCCGGTCGGGGCCACGGTCCCGTTCACCGTCAAGGCCGTGGTCTCGTACGAGGGCAGGACCAAGCCCTGGACGTACGAGTCGGCGCTGACGGTCGTCCGCGGGGTGAAGACCGGCAAGCCGCTGGTCGACTGGGTGCCGACCGTGGTGCACCCGAAGCTGACCACCGGCCTCCAGATGAAGACCGGCACCGCCTCGGCGCCGTCCCTGGAGGCGGTGGACCGCGACGGAAAGCCGCTCACCAGGGAGAAGTACCCCTCTCTGGGGCCGGTCCTGGACCAGCTCAGGACCCGGTACGGCGAGCTGGCCGGGGGCGGCGAGCCAGGTGTCGAGCTGTGGATCGACAGCGTGGGTGAGGGAAGCCCCGACCAGACGCTGCTGACGCTTTCCGAGGGCAAGCCGGCGAAGCTGGAGACGACCCTTGACGCCGGCGTGCAGGAGGCGGCGGAACGGGCGGTCAAGAAGTACGGCGAGTCGTCGGTGGTGGCGATCGAGCCGAGCACCGGCCATGTACTGGGGTTCGCCAACCACCGCGCCGACGGGTACAACGCGGCGTTTCAGGGGCAGTTGGCGCCCGGCTCCACAATGAAGATCGTCACCGCCGCGCTCTATCTCGACAAGGGCCTGATGTCGTACGGCGGCAGCGCGCCCTGCCCCAAGTCGGCCGTGTGGTACGGCCAGACCTTCCGCAACCTCAAGGGCTTCGAGATCCCGGACGCCACCTTCGAGCAGAGCTTCGCCCGGTCGTGCAACACCGCTTTCATCAAGCCGATCGCCGACGACGCCATTGACGACGCGTCCCTCACCGACGCGGCCGACCGGTTCTTCGGCCTCGGTCACGAGTGGAGCGTCGGGATCCCGTCGTTCGACGGCAGCGTGCCGGTGACCGGCAAGCAGGACAGCGCTGCCGCGATGATCGGCCAGGGCAAGGTACTCATGAGCCCGCTGAACATGGCCTCGGTGACCGCCACCGTGAAGACGGGCCGGTTCGACCAGCCGGTGATCGTCGCGCAGTCCTTGGACAACCGTCAACTGGCGACCGCCGACGGCCTCAAGGGGTCCGTCGCACGGGCCCTGCGCCGCGCAATGCAGCTCACGGCGGCATCCGGCACGGGTGCGGGCCCCATGGCCGGCGTCCCGTCTCCCAAGGGGGCGAAGACCGGCTCGGCCGAGATCGACGGCAACGCCCAGCCCAACAGCTGGTTCACCGGCTACTCCGGTGACCTCGCCGCCGCCGCCGTCGTCGAGAAGGGCGGGCACGGCGGCGATGCGGCCGGGCCGATCGTGGCGGCGGTTCTGCGCGCGGGCAACTGAGGACGCGGCCGCCTGTCGGAACCCGGTCGCGTGGCCCTACACCGAGCGCTAGCGTGCCCGTCATGAGCACCTCCGAAAGCCCCGCTGCCCGACCGCCTGCCGCAGGATCCGTCGCCGACCCGCGGTTCGCCGAGGCGCTGAGGCAGCTGGACCTCGATGTGGAGGTCCGCCGCTTCCCCGACGCCACACGTACGGCCGCGGAAGCCGCCGCCGCGATCGGCTGTGCGCTCAGCCAGATCGTGAAGTCACTGATCTTCGCGGCGGACGGCGTCCCCGTACTTGTCCTGATGGACGGCTCCTCACGGGTGGATGTGGAAGCCGTACGCAGGGAGTTGGGCGCCGGCAAGGTCGGGCGCGCCGACGCCGAACTCGTCCGGGAGACCACCGGATACGCGATCGGCGGCGTACCGCCCTTCGGCCACCGCACCCGGACGCGGGTGCTCGCCGACCGGGGGCTGCTGGACCACGAGGTGGTGTGGGCGGCGGCCGGCACGCCGCACACGGTGTTCCCTCTGGAGCCCAGCACACTGATCGCGCACGCCGGCGGCACGCTGGTGGACGTGCGTGAGCAGAGCGCGTGAGCGTATTCGTCGCGGCGGCTGTTCTCATCGCCGCTGTCACACACGCCAGTTGGAACGCCATCGCACACGGCATCAAGGACCAGCTGGTCGCCTTCACGCTGATGGCGGGCGGCGGGGCGGTGATCGGTCTTGTGCTGGCCTGTTTCGCGCCGCTGCCGGCCTCCGGGGCCTGGCCGTATCGCGGTCACTCCCCGCGCAACGCCCGCCGCAGGCCCGTCCGGCCGGTCAGAATGCCGCCGTCCACGGGGAGCGTCACGCCGGTGATCCAGGACGCGTCGCGGGAGGCGAGAAACGCCACCGCAGCAGCGATGTCGTCCGGGTGGCCGACTCGGCCGAGGGGGTAATACTCGGCCGCCCGCGCCAGAGCATCGTCCCGGCCCGCCCAGGCGTCCGTGCGGACCGTGCCGGGGGCGACCAGGTTCACGCGTACGCCCCTGGGGGCGGCGTGGCCCGCGAGGGTACGGGTCAGCCCGGCGAGGCCCGCCTTGGCCGCGCTGTAGGCGTGGTTGCCGAAGTCCTGCTCGCCGTTGACCGAGCCGATGCTGACAATCGCGCCCCGGCCGTCCGGGGCGGCGGCGAGGTGGGGGAGCGCGGCACGGGCACAGCGGTAGGCGCCGGTGAGGGTGATGTCGAGGTCCCGCTGCCAGATCTCGTCCGACTCGTCCTCGAAGAGCGGGGCGTCGGGGTGGCAGGAGTAGGCGTTGTTGACGAGGGTGTCGAGGGAGCCGAACCGCTGGACGGCGTACGCGACGGCCGCGTCGACCGAGGTACTGTCCGCGACGTCGCAGGCCAGCGCCTCCGCGACGCCGCCGGACTCCCGGATGCCCGCCGCCGCCTTCTCGGCGCGGTCCTCGTCCAGGTCCGTGACGAGGACGTGGGCGCCTTCGGCGGCCAGCCGGCGGGCGGTGGCCTCGCCGATACCGCGCCCCGCGCCGGTGATCAGTACTCCATACGACTCGAAACGCCTCATGGGGGCGCCCTACCCGGCGCCCTACCCGGCTGAACCAGCGTTCGGCGCCCGCACGGTACGAGCCGGCGGGCGGCGCCGCGTGCACGGGCCGAGCCGGGACCGGCTACCGGCCCACCACCTCTCGCACCGCCCTCACCAGCGCCTGGGCGCGCGGATCCGCCGTAACCCCCTTGCGCATGCCGTTGGTGACATAGCCGAGCGCGATGCCCGACTCGGGGTCCGCGAAGCCCAGCGAGCCACCTCGCCCGGGATGGCCGAACGAGCCGGGCCCCAGCAGCGGGGAGGCCGGGCCGTGCAGCATGAAGCCGAGGCCGAAGCGGGTGTTCACGACCAGCACCCGGTCGGGGCCCGCCGATTCCTCCGAGCGGGCCAGGGTCAGCGTCGCCGGGGCGAAGAGCCGGTGGCCGTCGACCTCACCTATTGTCGCGGCGTAGAAGCGGGCGAGCGCGCGGGCTGTAGAAACGCCCGCGGACGCCGGCAGTTCGGCCGCCCGGTACGCCGGGTCGTTCTCGTCCGGGAGCGGGTCGATGGCCCCGAACGCTCGGCGGGTGAGTGAGTCCGGGTCCTTGTACGCCTCCGAGACGCTCCGCTTGGGACGCAGCCGCAGCTGCCCCGCACTGTCCGCCGGCTCCTCGACCGGACCGACACGGCCCACCCGGTGAGCCTCCTCCCGCGGCAGCCCTATCCAGAAGTCCAGGCCCAGCGGACGCGCGACCTCGTCCGCGACCAGCCGTCCGATGGTCCGGCCGGTGACCCGGTGGACCAGCTCGGAGAGCAGCCAGCTGTACGTCTGCGCGTGATATCCGTGGTCGGTGCCCGGTTGCCAGACCGCCTGCTGCGCCGCGACGGCGAGCGGCCCGCTCTTCCCGTCCGCCGCCTCCCGTACGGTCAGCGGCCGGTCGAGCACGGGCACGCCCGCACGGTGCGCCAGCAGGTGCCGTACGAGCGCCCGCTCCTTTCCGCCCGCCTTGAACTCCGGCCAGTACGTGCCCACCGGCGCGTCCAGGTCCAGCTGCCCTCGCTGATGCAGCAGCAGGAGCACCGCGGCGGCCACCCCCTTGGTCGCGGACCGCACGATCTGCGCGGTGTCGACGGCCCAGGGTTCGGAGCCGTCCACATCACGCGTCCCGGCCCACAGGTCGACGACCTTGTGCCCGTCCCGGTAGACGGCGACTGCGGCCCCGCGTTCGCCGCGCTGCTCGAAGTTGCGCACGAACGCGTCCCTGACCGGCTCAAAGCCTGCCGCCACCGTGCCCTGGACGTCCACGCGTGCTCTCCCACCTCAGATGCAGCGCCCGGGTGGCGCGCCCCTCCATGGTGCAACGGGCCTGCAACCCGCCACTGACCAGGGGCGGACTCAGTGGGCACTCCGCGGGCGGTCGGCTCAGCTCAGCACGATCGACACGTCGATGTTGTCGCGGGTCGCGTTGGAGTACGGGCAGACCTCGTGCGCCGCGCTCACGAATCCTGCCGCCAGTTCCTGGTCGAGGAGCGGGAGCGAGACGCTGAGGGCGACGGCGAGGCCGTAGCCCTTCGAGTCGTTCGGGCCGATGCCCACCTTCGCGCTGACGGTGGAGCCGGTCAGGTCGTACCCGGCCCGCCGCCCGACAAGCACCAGGGCGTTGTGGAAGCACGAGCTGTACCCGGCGGCGAAGAGCTGTTCCGGGTTGGTGCCCCGGCCGTCGCCGCCGAGCGCGGGCGGCATGGCGACCTTCAGGTCGAGTTGCCCGTCCTGGCTGGTGACAAAGCCCTCGCGACCGCCGTGGGCGGTTGCCTCCGCCACGTAAATGATCTTCTTCGGGCGGCCGGCCGAGGTGGAGTCGGTCATGATGCGACCTCACAGAGAAAACAGAAAAGGCGTGTGCGCAATAACATCGTGCACAAGCTATCTCAGGCCGAGGCAGGTGGGTTACCTGGGGGTAGGAACAGGCCCGTCCGGGGAACGGCCCGGACGCGCGCAGCCAGCCGGTGCAGGTCACCACGCAGCCGCGCTACCTCCGAGGGCGCCATCCCGGACGTCGCCAGCAGGGTCTGCGGCACGGCCCGGGCACGCAGCCGCAGCGCCCGGCCCTCCTCGGTCGGCGTGACCAGCACCGACCGCTCGTCGTGCGGGGCGCGGACGCGCTGCACGAGTCCGGCCGCCTCCAACCGCTTCAGCAGTGGCGAGACCGTCCCGTAGTCGAGCCGCAGCGCCGCCGCCAGCTCCTTTACGGGCAGCTCGCCGCGCTCCCAGAGGACGAGCATGGTCAGGTACTGCGGGTAGGTCAGGCCGAGTTCGTCGAGCATCGGCCGATACGCGGCCGTGACCGCGTGCGAGGCCGCGTACACGGCGAAGCACAACTGGTCGTCCAGGAGCAGCGACGCGACTTCCCTGTCCTCGTTCACGCGTCCATTGTCACGGAGCGCGGATCGAATCCGAACGGCAGCTCCAGGCGGTGTGCCCGCATCAGTTCGTCGTCGCAGAGCAGCTCCTGCGTGCGACCGTCGGCCACGATGACCCCCTCGCTGAGCACCACGGCGCGCGGGCACAGCTCCAGGGCGTACGGCAGGTCGTGCGTGACCATCAGCACGGTGACGTCCAACGACCGCAGGATGTCCGCCAGTTCCCGCCGGGAGGCCGGGTCGAGATTGGACGAGGGCTCGTCCAGCACCAGGATCTCGGGCTCCATCGCCAGAACGGTCGCCACGGCGACCCGGCGGCGCTGCCCGAACGACAGGTGGTGCGGGGGCCGTTCGGCGTACTCGGCCATGCCGACCTGCTCCAGCGCCGCGGTGACCCGGGCCTGGAGCTCCGCACCGCGCAGCCCGGAGGCCGCCGGCCCGAACGCCACGTCCTCCCGGACCGTCGGCATGAACAGCTGGTCGTCCGGATCCTGGAAGACGATGCCGACGCGGCGCCGGATCTCCGCGAGGTTCCGCTTCTCGACCGGAAGCCCGGCCACCTTCACGGAGCCCACGCCGGCGTCGAGGATGCCGTTGAGGTGCAGGACGAGGGTCGTCTTGCCGGCGCCGTTGGGGCCGAGCAGGGCGACCCGTTCGCCGCGGGCGACGGTCAGGTCGACGCCGAACAGGGCCTGATGGCCGTCAGGATAGGCGTACGCCAGCCCGGAGACCTCCAGGGAGGCGGGGCCGTTCACGAGCTCGGTCACGGGGACGTCCGCACGTCCGGTCACAGGCTCGGTCACAGGATCGGTCACAGGGTCCATCCCATCAGGCACACGGCGAGGGCCGCCGCCGGGAGGGCGGCCGCGTAGGCCCACTGCGCCCGCGAGGCCGTCACCGCGTCGATCACGGGCATGGAGCCCGCGTACCCGCGGCTGATCATTGCCAGGTGCACCCGTTCACCGCGCTCGTACGACCGGATGAAGAGGGCCCCCGCCGTCTTGGCGAGCACACCCCACTGGCGTACGCCGCGCGCCTCGAAGCCTCGTGAGCGCCGGGCGATCGACATCCGGCGCATCTCGTCGCTGATCACATCGCCGTACCGAATCATGAAGGAGGCGATCTGGACGAGCAGCGGCGGAAGCTTCAGGCGTTGCAGCCCCAGCAGCAGCGAGCGCAGTTCGGTCGTCGAGGCCAGGAGGACCGAGGCGGCGACGCCGAGCGTCCCCTTGGCGAGGATGTTCCAGGCGCCCCAGAGGCCGGAAACGCTCAGCGACATGCCGAGCACGTCCACGCGCTCGCCCTCCGCCACGAACGGCATCAGTACGGCGAAGGCGACGAAGGGGATCTCGATCAGCAGCCGCTTCAGCAGGAAGCCGGCCGGGATGCGGGCCAGCGCCGCGACCCCCGCGAGCAGGACCGCGTACAGACCGAAGGCCCACACCGCCTCGCGCGGGGTGGACACGACGACCAGGACGAAGCAGAAGACGGCCGCGAGCTTGCAGTGCGGAGGCATCTCATGCACCGGCGAGTGGCCGTGCCGGTAGAGCTTGTGTGCGTGGCCCGCGCCCATGTCAGACCGTTTCCTCCACGCGGTCTGCCCACGCCGGCTCCTCGGTACGGCGGCGGCGAGCGGCCCAGAAGACTCCGCTGCCCGTGACGACGGTCACCCCGACGCCGATGACGCCGGCCAGTCCACCGGAGAGCCGGGGGTCGTCGACGTCGTTGACGCCGTAGTCGGCGAGCGGGGAGCCGGCGGCGTCGTGCTCCTCGACGTTCCTGTCGATGCCGTGGTCTGCGGCGACCTTTTCCAGGCCGTCGGGGCTGGCAGAGGCGTAGAAACTGACGAATCCGGCGAGCACCAGGGCGCCGGCCAGGCCCACGCCCCACACCGCGCGGGTGGAGCGGGCGGCGACGGGCGCGGGCGCCGCGGCGGGCGCGTCCACCAGTTCCCCGCCGACTCGCAGCTTGAGCGGCGCGGCCAGGCCTCGGGCACCGTGTACCAGGTCAGGCCGTACGGCGATGACCGCCCCGACCGTGGCCGCGGTGATCACCGCTTCGCCGATGCCGATCAGGACGTGGACGCCGACCATGGCGGTCAGCACCTTGCCGATCGGTACGTCCGCCGTGCCGCCGACCGCGTAGAGCAGGGTGAACGCGGCCGCCGAGGCCGGCACCGAGACCAGCGCGGCGACGAAGGCGGAGGCGGTCACCGAGCGGCGGCCGCCTGGCAGGACCTTGACCAGGCCACGGAACAGGGCGTACGAGACGACGACCGTCACCACACCCATGATCACGATGTTGACGCCGAGGGCGGTGAGCCCGCCGTCGGCGAAGAGGATGCCCTGCATCAGCAGAACCACGGACACGCAGAGCACCCCGCTATAGGGGCCGACGAGTATCGCGGCGAGCGCGCCGCCCAGCAGATGGCCGCTGGTACCCGCCGCGACCGGGAAGTTCAGCATCTGCACGGCGAAGATGAAGGCGGCGACCAGCCCTGCGAGCGGCGCGGTCCTGTCATCCAGCTCGCGTCGGGCGCCGCGCAGGGTGACGGCGACGGCACCGGCCGCGACGACTCCGGCGGCCACCGAGACGGGAGCGTTGATGAATCCGTCAGGGACATGCATAGGTGGGCTCCGCTTCCTGCGGTCCTGATGAGCTGCTTAACCGTTTGATGATAGTGCCCACTTGCAAACCCATCGCAAGAGCGACCTCTTCACAAGTAGAAGCCGTCCTCGCATTCGGTCGAGCATTTCCTGTGAAATATGCGACATTAGAGGACGAACGTCGCGAGTGTGAGGAGCCGGCCGATGTCAACCGCCGTTGAAGACCCTGCCCGCGCCCGAATCATCACCGACGCCCCGTTCTACAGAGCGGTCGCCGTCGCCCTGCGTTTCGACCCGGACGAGCCTCAGAGCGTGCGCATCGTCTTCCCCGCCGGGCTCTCCCCCGATGGCACCGAAAACGAGTGGCGGCTCACCCGCAACCTCCTGGAGACAGGGCTGCGCTCCCCCGCCGGCACCGGGGACGTACGGATCTGGCCGTGCGGCCGGGTCCAGGTGGTGGTCGAGTTCCACTCGCCCGAAGGCGTGGCGGTGGTGCAGTTCGACAGCTCGGCACTCCGCCGCTTCCTGCGCCACACGTACGCGGTGGCGGCGCCGGTGAGCCGGCGTCCCAGCGGCACCCACGCCAGGGGATGACGGCGGGCACGCAGATGCGGCCCGGCCACACTCCCTGAAGGGGGTGCGGCCGGGCCGCTGAACGGAGCGGGACCGAACCGTGCCGGTACTCGGGCGCAGGCTCGGGCGTCGCCCCGTCGGCGCACTCAGGCGGCGCTCTCAGCCGGGCGCACTCAGACCCGCACCAGCCGGCGCTCTTCGTCCGGGTCCTCAGGAGCGTCGGCCGGCTGCTTGTGCAGCTGCTCCCCCTCCACATCCACGTTGGGCAGCGCCCGGTCCAGCCACCGAGGCAGCCACCACGCCTTTTTGCCCAGCAGCGCGAGTACCGCCGGCACGACGGCCATCCGTACGACGAAGGCGTCGAAGAAGACGGCGATCGCGAGACCGAAGCCGATCATCTTGATCATCTGCTCGCTGGATCCGATGAAGCCGGAGAAGACCGCGATCATGATGACCGCCGCGGCCGTGACGACACGGGCCCCGTGCTTGAAGCCGGTGACGATGGCCTGCCCCGGCCGCTCGCCGTGGACGTACGCCTCACGCATCCGCGTGACCAGGAAGACCTCGTAGTCCATGGCCAGGCCGAACACGACACCCACCATGAAGATCGGCATCATGCTCATGATCGGACCGGTCTGCTCGACCCCGAACAGCGAGCCGAGCCAGCCCCACTGGAAGACCGCGACGACCGCGCCGAGGGCGGCGACCACCGAGAGCAGGAAGCCGAGGGCCGCCTTGAGCGGGACCAGAACCGACCGGAAGACCAGCATCAGGAGCACGAAGGCGAGACCGACGACGAGTGCGAGGTAGGGCAGGAGCGCGTCGTTCATCTTCTGCGAGAAGTCGATGTTCATCGCGGTGGCACCGGTGACCAGCACCTCCGCCCCCGTGTCGCCCTTGAGCTCGGTGCCCGAGTCACGGATCGCGTGGACCAGGTCCTCGGTGCCGGCCGAGCTGGGCCGGTCCTTGGGAATGATGGTGATCGTCGCGGTGTCGCCGGCCTTGTTGAAGGTGGCCGGGGTGACGGCCGCGACCTGGTCGAGGTCCTCGACCGTGCTGACGACCCGGTCGACCGCTCCCTTGGCGTCGTCGCTGCCGGTGGCGTCGACCACCGTCAGCAGCGGACCGTTGAAGCCGGGGCCGAAGCCGTCGGACAGCAGGTCGTACGCCTTGCGCTGGGTGGTGGAGACCGGCTGCGAGCCGTCGTCCGGCAGACCCATCTCCAGGGAAGCCGCGGGTATGGCGATGACGCCGAGTCCGACCACACCGGTCAGCAGTACGGCCACCGGCCGGCGCAGGACGAAGCGCGCCCAGCGGGTGCCCATGTTGGGCTTCTCCTCGCGCGCGACGTCCGCGGGCACGGCGGCCTCGGCGGCCCGCTTGCGGGCCTTGCGGCCGAATACCCGCTTGCCCGCGAAACCGAGCAGCGCCGGGATGAGGGTGAGCGCGATGAGGACGGCGATCACGACCGTGCCGGCCGCGGCGACGCCCATCTTGGTCAGCATCGGGATGTTGACGACGGCCAGGCCCACCAGGGCGATCACGACCGTGAGTCCGGCGAAGACGACCGCGGACCCCGCGGTTCCGACGGCTCGCCCGGCCGCTTCCTCACGCTCGCGGCCCTCGGCCAGCTCGGCCCGGTATCGGGAGACGATGAAGAGCGCGTAGTCGATACCGACCGCGAGGCCGATCATCGTCGCGAGCGTCGCCGTGGTGGAGCCCAGGTCCAGGACATTGGCCAGGGCCGCGATGGTGGAGACACCGATGCCGACGCCGATGATCGCGGTCAGCAGCGGCAGCCCGGCGGCCACCAGGGAACCGAAGGTGATCACGAGCACGATCGCGGCGACGACGACACCGATGATCTCGCCCGCCCCGGTCTCGGGCACGGCCTGCAGCGCGTCACCACCGATCTCGACCGTGAGACCGGCGTCCTGCGCCTCCTTGCCGGCGTCCCTGAGCGCCTCACGGGTCTCCTCGGCCAGCTCCATCCCGCTGACCTTGTACGAGACCTGCGTGTACGCGATCGAGCCGTCCTTGCTGACTGCCTTGCCGGCGTACGGGTCGACGACCGACGCCACCTCGTCCGAGCCTGCCTTGAGGTCGGCGACGACCTTCTGGACCTCGGCCTTGTGAGCAGGGTCGGTCATCTTCTGGCCGTCCGGGGCCTTGAAGACGACGCGTGCGGTCGCGCCGTCGGCGCTGGCACCTGGGAAGCGCTGTTCCAGCAGGTCGAAGGCCTTCTGGGCCTCCGTGCCGGGTATCGAGAAGGAGCTGGAGGCGGCAGTCGAGGCGGAGGCGGCGCCGACGCCGGCGAGCGCCAGCAGAGCCACCCACACGAGGGCGACGAAGCGGCGGCGCCGGAAGGCGAACCGCCCGAGTTTGTAGAGGAACGTGGCCACGAGGGCTACTCCCGGTCAGGTCGTTGGTCGGAAATGGGCGTCAGAACTCAGCCCGACGACGAGAGCGGTGCGTCAGACAGGGCTAGGGGAGGTGGTGCGGGGAGGGGTCAGACGCCGAGGGCGGGGAGGACCACGGAGTCGAGGAAGTCGGAGAGGAAGGCGCGGTCGGCCGGCCTGGCCTCGATCAGCTGACGGGCGATGAACGCGCCGACGAGCATGTGCGGGACGTATTTCAGCGCGGGATTGTCCGCGGCGAGCTCGCCACGCGCCACCGCGCGTTGCAGCAGTGCGTCGAGGCCGGTGATCTCGGGCTCGATCAGCAGGTCGCGCAGCGCCTGGTGGAGGTCCGGGTTCTCGTGGACGGCATGGGCCAGACCCCGCAACAGCGCGGAGTCCTTCTCGATCTGTTGGTCGTCGGTACGCGCCACCATTTCGTGGAAGTCGCCGCGCAGGGTCCCGGTGTCGATGTCCGCGATGCTCACAGGCTTGTGGTGGCGCAGCGCCCGGGCGACCAGCTGCGGCTTGCTCCCCCACTGGCGGTAGAGGGTGGCCTTGCTGGAGCGGGTGCGGGTGGCGACGGCGTCCATGGTCAGGGCGTCGTAGCCGACGTCGCGCAGCAGGTCCAGCACGGCTTCGTACAGCTCCGCCTCGCGCTCCGGCGTGATCCGGCTGCGACGCGACACCGCGCACTTGGCCATTCCCGACCTCCCCTGCGACTTTCCGATTGCCCGATTGCCCGCTCGGATGGCGAGGCGCTGTCCGTACGAAACGGTTTCGTACGCTTAACTTACCCCCCATGCCTAGCGAAACGAAACCGTTTCGCTAGTGGTCTGCGTCACGGCCCGGCAACTGGTCCGGGCGTACGAGTTGCCGCGCCCCCCTGACCCGGAAAGCATTGGGGGGTGAGTGACGACGTCGCGTATCTCCGCTTCCCGCATCTCCACGACGACTTGCTGTGCTTCGCCGCCGAGGACGACCTCTGGGTCGCTCCCCTCGTACGGGCCGGGCAGGCCCCCGGCCGCGCCTGGCGGGTCACCGTCGACCGGACCAGAGTCAGCCACCCCCGGTTCTCCCCCGACGGCCGCCACATCGCGTACACGACCTGGCGCAGCCTCGACCCCGAGATCCATCTCGCGCCCGTCGAAGGCGGCTCTTCCCGGCGGCTCACCTACTGGGGTTCCACCGACACCCGGGTCTGCGGCTGGGATCCCGACGGCCACATCCTCGCCGTCTCCTCGCACGGCCAGCCCTTCTCCTATTTCTCCTGGGCCTACAAAGTGGCCACCGACGGCTCTCCCGGCCGACGGCTGCCCTGGGGACCGGTGGCCGACATCCAGGTCGCGGACATCGAGGGTGAGCACCTGACCCTGCTGCTCACCGGAAAGCCCCCGCACGAGCCCGCCTCGTGGAAGCGCTACCGGGGCGGGGCGACCGGCCGCCTGTGGCTGCACGGCAAGCGGCTGCTGGACGACCTCGGGGGCCATCTGGACTGCCCGATGTTCGTGTCCGGCCGGATCGCGTTCCTGTCCGACCACGAAGGCATCGGCAACATCTACTCCTGCCTTCCCGACGGCACGGACCTGCGACGGCACACGGACCACGACGAGTTCTACGCCCGGCACGCCTCGAGCGACGGCCGCCGAATCGTCTACCAGTGCGCGGGCGACCTCTGGATGGTCGAGGACCTGGCCCCCGACGCGGTGCCGCGCAAGCTCGACGTACGGCTCGGCGGCCCGCGGGCCGGCCGGCGCAGGTACCAGGTGCCCGCCTCCAGCCACGTCAACTCCCTCTCCGTGGACGCCACCGGCCGGGCGAGCGCGGTGTGCGTCCGGGGCAGCCTGTACTGGCTCACCCACCGCGACGGCCCGGCCCGCGCCATCGCCGACACGCCGGGCGTACGGGTCCGGCTGCCGGAGATGCTCGGCAGCGGCGGCCAGGTCGCGTACATCACCGACGCGGAGGGTGAGGACGCGGTCGAGATCGCGTACCTGCCGCGCGCGAGCGGGGAGCGTGAGCCGCGCCGGCTCGCCTCCGGGGAACTCGGCCGCGTACACGAGCTGCTCTCCGACCCCGAGGGACAGCGGCTCGCGATCGCGTCGAACGACGGCCGGCTGCTGCTGATCGACGCCACCGAGGAGTCCAACGGGGAGGTCACCGAGCTGATCCGGGCCGGCAACGGGCCGGTCCGCGACCTTTCCTTCTCCCCCGACGGCGCCTGGCTGACCTGGTCCCATCCCGGCATCGGCCGCTCGCTGCGGCAGATCAAGGTGGCGAGGATCAAGGACCGCGCCATCGTCGACGTGACCAACGGCCGCTTCGAGGACGAGAATCCGGTCTTCACCAGCGACGGCCGTTATCTCGCCTTTCTCTCGTGGCGCGGGTTCGACCCGGTGTACGACGTCCACACGGGCGACCTCTCCTTCCCGCTGGGCTGCCGCCCCTACCTCGTACCGCTGTCGTCCGCGACGCCCTCGCCCTTCGCACTGTCGCCGGACGGCCGCCCGGCCGCGGGCGGCCTCGACCCGGCGGAGGGCGAACCGGGAACGGGCGACGGCACGGTGCTGGTCGAGGTCGAAGGGCTCGCGGACCGGGTCACGCCGTTCCCCGTCGCCGCCTCCAAGTACTCCGCACTCCACGCGGTCGCCGGCGGCGGGCTGGTCTGGCTGCGCTGGCCGATCTCGGGCGCGCTCGGCGAGACGTTCGCCAACCCGGCCGACACCTCGGGCCGTCCCACGCTCGAACATTTCGACATCACCAAGGCCCGGAAGACCGAACTGGTCAATCACCTCGACTGGTTCGCGGTCAGTGGCGACGGGACCCGGCTCGTCGTGGTGGACGAAGGCGACCTGCGGGCAGTCCCGGCGACGGAGTCCGGCGACAGCGACTCGACGGTCTACCTGGACCTCCGCCGGATCCTGCACGAGGTCGACCCGGCGGCCGAGTGCCGGCAGGCGTACAACGAGGCGGGCCGCATCATCCGCGCGTACTTCTGGGAGCCGCACATGTGCGGCATCGACTGGGACGGCGTGCTCAACCAGTACCGCCCGCTCGTCGAACGCGTGGCCTCCCCCGACGAGTTCGCCGACCTCCTGCGCGAGGTGGTGGGTGAACTGGGCACCTCGCACGCGTACGTCTCACCCGCCCGCCGCAACGAGGGCCCACCGCACTACCAGCGCGCGATGGGCCTCCTCGGCGCCAACCTGGTGTGCCGCGACGGCGCCTGGGTGGTCCAGCGGATCCTGCCGGGCGAGTCCTCCGACTCCAAGGCCCGTTCCCCGCTGGCCGGTACGGGCATCCGCGACGGCGCGGTCCTCACGCATGTGGACGGCCGCCCGGTCGACCCGGTGGCCGGCCCCTATCCACTGCTGGCGATGGCCGGCGGCACGACCGTGGAGCTGACCTTCCAGCCTGCGGAGGGCGAGGGGCGGGCGCGGCGGGTCGCGATCGTGCCGTTGATCGACGAGCGCCCGCTCCGCTACCAGGACTGGGTGACCAAACGCCGTGAGGTCGTACGCGAAGTGAGCGGCGGCAAGTGCGGTTACCTGCACATCCCCGACATGGGCGGCTCCGGCTGGGCCCAGTTCAACCGGGACCTGCGGAGGGAGGTCTCGCGGCCGGCGCTGCTCGTGGACGTGCGCGGAAACGCGGGCGGCCACATCAGCGAGCTGGTGGTGGAGAAACTGTCCCGCAAGATCCTCGGCTGGGACCTCACCCGCAATGCGCAACCCGTCAGTTACGCCTCCAACGCACCGCGGGGCCCGGTGGTCGCCCTGGCCGACGAAGCGACGTCCTCCGACGGCGACATGATCACGGCAGCATTCCGGCTGCTGGGCCTCGGCCCGGTGGTCGGCCTGCGTACCTGGGGCGGTGTGGTGGGCATGACCGGCCGGCACCAGCTCGGCGACGGCACGGTCATCACCGTCCCGATGAACGCGGCCTGGTTCGAGACGTACGGCTGGTCGATCGAGAACCACGGCGTGGAGCCGGACATCGAGGTCGAGCGGACGCCCCTCGACTGGGCGGAGGGCCGCCACGCCCAGCTGGACGACGCGGTCCAGCTGGCCTTGGACCTGCTGGCCCGGAACCCGGCCGCGGCCCCGCCGGACTACAGCGACGTGCCGGACCTACGCCGCCCCAAGCTCCCCCCGCGCAAAACCGGTTGAGATTGACGCCCGGTTGAGGCCCACGGCCAGGAACGCCGAGGGCGCACCCGGCGTTCCGGGTGCGCCCAGGTGCGCGTGGCGGCCGCAGGTCAGACGTCGTAGTCCTCGTCGAACTTCCGACGCGCCTCGTCGGCCCGCCGCTCCTCGTCCATCCGCTCACGGTCCGGGTCCTGCGACTGGCGTTGCGACGACTCGTCCTTTGCCTTGCGCGCCTTCCGCTTGGCCTGGTCCGAGAGCTCCTGCGCCTTGTCCTTGAACTGGTCCGATATGCCCATGAAAGTTCACTCCTAGTGGGGTGTGAGGGGTTGGGCCTCGACCAGACTGACACGGGCCGACATTCCACGCATTTTGATCAGTCACCACCAGCTACCTCCGGGTGACGCCCCCGGTGCGTTCCTTCTCGTCCGCGGCCCCACCCGCCCCGACAAGTCCCTTGCCCACACCGGCGAGACGCGGTCCGAACCGCTTCATCTCCCGCCGGCCGGCAGTGGCGATGACGCCCGGCAGGCAGCCCCGCACCGACTGCATCCCGCGCAGCCACCACTGCGCGTACACATGGGCCGACCGCCGCTCGATCCCGGCGACGATACGGTCAACCGCGGGGCCGAGAGGGTACGTACGGTTCGACGGCCAGGGCAGGCGCTGCCGCAGCTCGCGCATCACGTCGTCCTGGTCGGCGCCCCGGACCATGTCCGTGTCGGTCCACGACAGATAGCCGACGCCGACCCTGACACCCTGGTGGCCGACCTCGGCACGCAAGCTGTGCGCGAAGGCCTCCACTCCCGACTTGGACGCGCAGTACGCGGTCATCATCGGCGCGGGGGTGATGGCGGCCAGCGAGGCGATCTGCAGGAAGTAGCCCCGGCTCTGGATGAGTACGGGCAGGAACGCCCGTGCCGTGACAGCTCCGCCGATCAGATTGACCTCGATGACGCGCCGCCAGGCATCGGGATCGGAGTCCACGAAGGGACCTCCGGCGGCGACTCCGGCGTTCGCCACGACGATGTCGACCTTCCCGAAGCGCTGCTGGACCTCGCGCGCCACCCGCGCCATCGCCTCGTGGTCCGTGACATCCGCGTACCAGTGATCGCTGTCGGTGTGCAGCCGCTCGGACACCTCCTTCAGCGCCTCTGGCTCCAGGCCCACCAGCGCCACCTTCGCGCCGCGCGCGGAGAGCTTGCGGGCCAGCAGCTCTCCCACACCTCTGGCCGCGCCGGTGACAACGGCGACCTGGCCCTCCAGACTCCTGCGTGCGCTCACAGCGTCTCCTCCTCTGCGGACACCGGTACGGCCACGGCCGCGGATCGGGGTTCGGGTACCAGCACGTAGTGCGAGACGAGTTCACTGATGCGGCCGGTGACCGCGTCCGGCGCCTCGACCGGGGTCATGTGCCCCACCCCTTCGAGTTCGGTGAGGCCGACGCACTCGGGGAGGGCGGCCGCGAGCGCGCGGGAGTGAACGATCGGGGTGAGCCGGTCGGCGGTGCCGCCGATCACAGCGGTGGGCACCCCCATCTCCCGTACGCCGGCCTCCAGATCCAGTTCACCGAGGACGTGCGACCAGCCGTGCCGCACCACGCGCGGGCAGGCGTGCACGATCCGCGCGCACGCCTCCACCTTTTCGGGGGACGCGCCGGCGCCCATGGTCCCGTACTTCAGGATCCGCTTGGCCAGAGGTGTGACGGGCCCGAGCGGGGCGCGCGAGCCCAGGACAGCGCGGGTGAGGCGGGTCCGTACGCGCCCGGCGCGCAGGGGCAGGAGAAGCGACTCGGCGACCAGCCGCGAGCTACCGGTGCTGCACAGCAGTACGGCGGCCGCGTGCTCCCGGAACTTCGCCCGCCCGGAGCTCGCCATCAGCGTCATCCCGCCCATGGAGTGCCCGACGAGCAGGGCCTTCTCCAGCGGCTCCAGGGCGGCGGCGAGCACAGCCTCCAGGTCGTCCGCGAGCGCGTGCGTGCTGTAGCCCCCGGCCGACGTCGGCGCGGGGCTGCGGCCGTGGCCGCGCTGGTCGTAGACGATCACCCGGTGGCTCTCGGCCAGCCCTCGGATCTGCGCTGCCCAGAACGCGGTGGAGCAGGTCCAGCCGTGCGCGAGCACGATGGCCGGGGCGCCCGCTGGACCGTGGACCTCCACGTGCAGCCGGGACCCGTCCGCGGATATGGCGGTGAGTTCGCGTTCGGCGACCAGCGGGACGTACGGCCCGTCGACAGCGCCGGCGCCACCGCTGCTCCCCGGGGAACGTCCGGCGGACCTCCCGGATGTCAGCCGGCTCATGCGGACACCTCCTTGGCCTCGGAAGCCCCGGACACCTCGGCGACCTCGGCGACCGAAACAACCTTCGCCGTGTCGCGCAGCCTCAGGACCTCGTACTCGGCGAGGTCGACCTCGCGGGTCGCGCGCCGGAACTCGCCCGTCGTACCGGGCCAGATGGTGGTGTTGCGGCCGTTCGCGTCCAAATACCAGCTGGTGCAGCCGCCCGTGTTCCACACGGTCCGCTTCATCCGCTCCTGCACCCGGCGGTTCCACGCCTGCACGGCGGACGGCCTGGCCGCGAGTGCGGCCTTCCCGCCCAACGTGCCCAGCTGGCGCAGATAGTCGGCCATGTAGTTGAGCTGCGACTCGATCATCAGGATCATCGAGCTGTTGCCCAGCCCGGTGTTCGGGCCGATGATCGTCATCCAGTTGGGGAAGCCGGCCGCGGTCGCACCGCGCAGCGCCTCCATCCCGTCCTTCCACTCCTCGGCCAGCGTGGTGCCGTTGGCGCCGACCACTCGGTCTGCGATCGGCATGTCGGTGACGTGGAAGCCGGTGCCGAAAATGATCACGTCGGCCTCGGTCTCCGTACCGTCGGCCGCGACGAGCGTCGATCCGCGCACCTCGGTCAGTCCGGAGGCGACGACGTCCACATTGGGCTTGGCGAGCGCCGGGTAGTACTCGCTCGACAGCAGGATGCGCTTGCAGCCGATCCGGTACGAGGGGGTCAGCGTGGCCCGAAGCGCGGGGTCCTTGATGGACCGGGCGATGTTGGACTTGGCGAGCGACTCGATGAGGCCCAGCCGGTTCGGGTGCTTGGTGAACGCGCTGACCTGCAGCTCCCTGATCCCCCAGAGCAGGCCGCGGCGCGCGGTCCCGGTGAACGGCAACTGCCGGTGCAGCCAGCGCTCGGCGCCCGTGATGGCACGGTCCATGCGCGGCAGCACCCACGGCGGCGTGCGCTGGAAGAGGGTCAGCCGGCCGGCCTCGGGCTGGATCGCCGGCATGATCTGGATGGCCGAGGCACCGGTCCCGATCATCGCGACGCGCTTGCCCCTGAGGTCGTGGTCGTGGTCCCAGCGGGCGGAGTGGAAGACCTTGCCGGGGAAGTTCTCGAGTCCCGGGATCTCGGGGACCTTGGGGTCGGAGAGCGGCCCGGTCGCGGACACGACGACTTCGGCGGTCAGCCGGCCGTTCGCGGTCTCGATCTCCCAGTGGAGCGCGTCGCCGTCCCAGCGCATCCTCCGCACCTCGGCGTTCAGCCGGATGTGCGGGCGTAGCCCGAAGGTGTCGGCGACCTGCTCCAGGTACGCGCGGATGTGCGTCTGGCCGGAGAAGGTACGGGGCCAGTCGGGGTTGGGGGCGAACGAGAACGAGTACAGATGCGAGGGCACGTCGCAGGCACAGCCCGGATAGCTGTTGTCCCGCCAGGTGCCGCCGACGGCGTCCGCCCGCTCCAGGACCACGAAGTCGGTGATCCCTTCGCGGCGCAGCCGGACCGCGGCGCCGAGGCCGCCGAACCCGGATCCGATCACCGCCACTCGTACATGTTCGTGCTCGGCCATGCCGCCTCCCGCCATCCTGCGACTCTGCCAGCAACCACTGGCACGGTTCGGAGAGTAGAGCAGCACCGTACTCATGGGTAGGGGTCGGGCGCAGGAAAGTTACCGACGGTACGGGACTCGCCGCGCCCCGGCCCCCACGGCATAGGCTGCCGCTGTGGCAGAAGCACAGGAGACCGACAAAGGCACCGTACGCGAGTACCGCATGGACGAACTGGCCAAGGAGGCCGGTATCACAGTGCGCACTCTGCGCTTCTACCGCGAGCGCAAGCTGATCCCGCCACCCCGCCGCGAGGGCCGCATCGCCTGGTACGACGAACACCACCTGGCCCGGCTCCGGACCATCGCCGCCCTCCTCGAACGCGGCCACACCCTTGGCGGCATCGCCGACCTCATCACCGCGTTCGAGCACGGCCGCGACGTCGGCGAACTCCTCGGCCTCGGCGGCCTCGGCCGGCTCGGTCCCGACGAACTCCCGCAGTGGACCGAGGAGACACCGGTCCGTCTCACACCGGAAGACCTCGCCGACTACTTCGAGGGCGAGGTCACGGCGGAGAACCTGGCCGCCGCGCTGGACCTCGGCTACCTGGCCACCGACGGAGACCAGATCGTCCACATCAGCCGCCGGCTGCTGGACGTCTCCGCCGCCCTGGTCCGCGAAGGAGTCCCGCTCGCCGCCGTACTCACGGCGGGGCGGCAGGTGCGGGAGCACGCCGACGCGATGGCCGGCCTCTTCACCTCACTCGTCGGAACGCATATGGCCAAGGGGCCGGACGACCTCGGCGGTGCTCTGGAGCGGCTGCGCCCGCTCGCCAAGAGCGTGGTCGAGGCGGAGCTGTCGATGGCCATGGACCGCGTGCTCACGCGCCCGCCGCAGGGGGCCGACGAAGGACCAGGCGACAGCTGTCCGCGCGACGGTGGACAGCCTGCGTGACCGGGGCCTCGTCGTCGAGGAGCGGCAACGGGCGCCCGGTCGGTCTCAGAGATCGAAGACTGCCGTCACCGGGGCATGATCCGACCACCGTTCGCCATGGCTCGCGGCCCGTTCGACGTACGCCTTCAGGGCGCGCTCCGCCAGTCCCGGCGTCGCCACCTGGTAGTCGATGCGCCAGCCCGCGTCGTTGTCGAAGGCACGCCCGCGGTACGACCACCACGAGTACGGCCCCTCCTGCTCCGGGTGCAGCTCCCGCACCACGTCCACGTACGCCGCTTCCCCGAACACCCGGGTCAGCCACGCGCGCTCCTCGGGCAGGAAGCCGGAGTTCTTCCGGTTGGCCTTCCAGTTCTTCAGGTCCGCCTCCTGGTGGGCGATGTTCCAGTCGCCGCACACCAGGACCTCGCGCCCGCCGGCCGCCGCCCGCTCCTTCAGTTCCTTGAGGTACGGCAGGAACTCGCCCATGAAGCGGACCTTCTCGTCCTGCCGCTCCGTGCCGGCCTCTCCGGACGGGAGGTACAGGCTGGCGACCGTGACGCCGGGCAGGTCCGCCTCGACGTACCGGCCGCTGCCGTCGAACTCACCGCTGCCGAAGCCGACCTGCACCCGCTCCGGTGCCCGCCGCGTGTAGAGCGAGACGCCCGCCCGGCCCTTGGCGCCGGCCGGGGCGTGCACGGCGTGCCAGCCCTCGGGCCGCCTGACCTCCTCCGGAAGCTGTTGCGGCTCTGCCCGCACCTCCTGGAGGCAGATCACATCGGCGGCGGTCCCGGCCAGCCACGGCACGAAGCCCTTTTTGGCGGCGGCGCGCAGCCCGTTTACATTCACAGAGGTCACGGTGAGCATTGCGGCACGATACCGAGCCGGATCTTCACCCACCCAATTCGCTGCATAGAAGTACGATACTGCACATGATTATACGACCCACCGCTTACGACCACCCCGACGCGGTCAAGCTCAACGACCAGGTCCAGCTGGAGTACGCCGAGCGCTACGAGGACGAGGGCGACGTCACCCCGCTCGACGCCGCCATGTTCCGGGCGCCGAACGGCCTCTACCTGCTCGCGTACGACGACCGGGGCCGGCCGGTGGCGACGGGCGGCTGGCGCGCCCAGGAGCGGAACGACGAGGGGTACTCGGACGGCGACGCCGAGCTCAAGCGCATGTACGTCGTCCCCGAGGCGCGTGGTCTGGGTTTGGCCCGCCGCATCCTGGCGGCCCTGGAGGACAGCGCACGTACGGCGGGCCGGGCCCGGATGGTCCTGGAGACCGGCACGAAGCAGCCGGAGGCGATCGCCCTCTACACCTCCAGCGGGTACCTGTCGTGCACGAAGTTCGGCCACTACCGCGAGTACGAGAACAGCCGCTGCTTCGCCAAGCCGCTCGATCCGGTCGGTCCGCTCGAGCCATGAGCCGGGCGGGTCCCGTCGGCCCGCTCAGCCCGTGAGCCAGACGGCCCGGTCCGTCCCCCACAGGCTGGGCGGCCGGCTCCAGTCACAGGGAGCCCCGTCGAAGCCGAGCGGCGGCAGAGCGTGGCGCAGCGGCCCGTAGGGCGAATCCGTCTCGCCCAGCCACTTCTCCGCCTCGTACACGCCGTCGCCCGCCGGGACGCCCCGGATACCGTGCATCAGCCAGGCGGCCGTCCCCGCGAGAGAGAGCCGCACATGCCTGCCCCGCCCGTCCCTCTGACGCTCGGTCAGTGACCGCAGTACCGCGGCGGCCAGCAGGTAACCGGTGCCGTGGTCCAGCGCCTGCGCGGGCAGCGCTCCGGGGCGCCCGTCCGGCCGGGCCTCGATCGCCGCGATTCCACACCCGGCCTGTACGAGACTGTCGAAACCCCGGCGGCCGGCCCACGGCCCCGACCAGCCCCACGCGCACAACTGCGCCACGACCAGGCCGGGCCGCCGCTCGAGCAGGGCGCCCGGAGCCAGGCCGTGACGGTCCAGCGCGCCGGGCCGATACCCGGTGATCACCACGTCGGCCGCCCCGAGCAACTCGTCGAAGACCCGCCGGTCCGCCGCCTGCGCCAGGTCGAGCCCGGCCGACCGCTTCCCGAACCCGGTGTCGGCGTGGGCGTCTGCCGCCTCCGGCAACTGCGGCGCGTCGATCCGCAGTACGTCCGCGCCCAGCAGGCCGAGGGTGCGCGTCGCGACCGGCCCCGCGATGACCCGAGTCAGGTCCAGTACCCGCACCCCTTCCGCGGGCAGCACACCTGCCGGGAGCGCCGGACTCCCGCTCTCCGGCCCGGCCGGCCGGACCTCGACGAGCGGATGTCCCCCGTCGTGGCCGGCGTGCCCCGGCTCCGCCACGGCCACCGCTAGACCCCCGGCCGCGTACGCCCGCTCCTGGACGTCCACGGCGGACAGTCCCGCCACCGCGTCGGCCGCCTGCCCGCCGTCCCGGATGCCCAGGGCGTCCAGCAACCTCACCTGGTGATGCGGGTAGTTGGCGTGCGTCCGTACCCACCCGTCGGCCGCCCGCCAGAAGCCGGAGAGCGGCGCGAACGTCGTCGGCGTCCTGCCGTCGATCCGCAGATGCCGCTCACTGACGAACGCGGTGGCCACGGCGCCCTCGTCCACCCGCACGGCTGACACCGGTCTCCCGGTACGCGCGGAGGACAGCTCGGCAGCGGCGAGCGAACACGCCCCGACCGTGGCCCTCGCCAGCTGTCGCACCGGCAGCCGAGAAGCGAGCACGTGCCCGGCTCCGAGGTACGTCACCAGCCCGGCCATCCCGGCCGGCCCCTCGAGCGCTGCCCATGCCTGCGCCGTCGTCTCGTCGATTCCGTCTGTCATACGGTCATTGTGGTAGTCCGAGTCGTCGTGGTCCGGGTCGCGTCACGGATCGCGCGGCAACGGTGAACAGCACGGGAGTTGGAGGCGTGCGCCGCCTCATACCGGCCCCGGCAGGGGCTGCTCCGCCCAGATGGTCTTCCCGCGTCGCGTGTAGCGGCTGCCCCAGCGCTGGGTGAGCTGCGCGATCAGGAAGAGGCCGCGCCCGCCTTCCTCGGTGGTGCGGGCACGCCGCATCCTGGGCTGGGTGCTGCTCGGGTCGGAGACCTCGCAGACCAGTGTGCCTGCCCGGATCAGCCGGAGCTCCACAGGTCCGCCCGCGTAGCGGATGGCGTTGGTGACCAGCTCGCTCGCCACCAGCTCGGTGGTGAAGGCCAGTTCGTCCAGACCCCAGCTGGACAGCTGCCCCACCACCAGCTCACGCGCGCTCGCCACGACCGCCGGGTCCGCGTCCAGTACCCAGGTCACGCTGTCGTCGGGCGGAACGACACGGGTACGGGCGAGCAGCAGCGTGACGTCGTCCGGGAGCCGGGTCGGCGCCAGTCCCGTCACGACCTCCCGGCCGACGTCCCGGAGTGGGCGGCGCAGGGCGTCGGCTCTCATCAGCCGCTCCCGAAGTGCCTGCATCCCTTCGTCGACATCGCCTGCCCCCCGCTCGACGAGCCCGTCGGTGAAGAGCGCGAACACACTGCCCTGCTCGACCTCGATCTCGACGGGCTCGAAGGGCAGTCCGCCGACCCCCAGCGGCGGTCCGGGACTGACGTCCACATATTCGACGGTCCCGTCCGGAGTCATCAGGGCCGGCGGCGGATGCCCCGCGCTGGCCATCACGCAGTGCCGCGTCACCGGGTCGTAGGTCATGTACAGGCAGGTGGCGCCGAAGGCGTGGTACCCGCCCGGTGTGGGGGAACCCTGGGCGCCGGGCTCGTTGCCGCCGGCTTCCACCGTGAGCTGGGAGACGAGGTCGTCGAGATGGGCAAGCAGCTCGTCCGGCTCGAGATCGAGATCGGCCAGCGTACGCACGGCCGTGCGCAGCCGGCCCATCGTCGCCGTCGCGTGCAGCCCGTGGCCGACCACGTCACCGACCACGAGGGCAACCCGCGCGGACGACAACGCGATGACGTCGAACCAGTCCCCGCTCACCCCCGTGGCCGCATCGGTGGGCAGATAGACGCTGGCCGCCTGCACGGCCACCGTTTCGGTCTCGGCCGGAGGCAGGAGGCTGCGCTGCAGACTCACACTCGCCCGGCGCTCACGGGAGTAGCGACGAGCGTTGTCCACCACCAGAGCCGCACGGGAGGCAATCTCCCCCAGCAGGTCCAGATCGTCCCTGTCGAACGGCAGAACGCTGGTGCGCCGCACGGTGACCCGCCCCAGGAGCATGCCCCTGGCACGCAGCAGTACGGCCATGCTCGAACGGATCCGCTGGTTCTCGCCCGGCCTGCCGTCGGCCCACACGTGACCCCGCAGCGATCCTCCGGTGTCCAGCTCGACCACGTCCTCAGGTCCGGCCTCTCCGGCGTCCGGTCCCGCCGCGGCCGCGCGGCGCAGGAGGTGAAGCCGATGATTCTCGGGGCGAGGCTCCGCGAAACGGAATACGCCCTCGGCGAGGTCGACGACTGCGGTGTCGGCGAGGTCGGGCACGAGTACATTCGCCAGATCCCGGGTGGTTTCCGCAACGGACAGGGTGTTCCCGAGCACAGCGGTGGCACGGTGCAGAAGATCAAGGCGCCGGCGCGCCCGGCGCTGCTCGGTGACATCGGTGAAGAGGCCGGTGACCCCCATCACCCGGCCGTCCGGCTCCTGAAGGCGGAACACGGACACCGCCATGATCCGCCCCGCTCCGGGGTCGGTCAGGGTGCGTACGAAGGCGTCCACGCCCACGAGCGGAACCCCGGACCGGAGGACCTCCAGCAGCTGGTCGTCGATCTGCCGGGCGTCCTCCGCCCACAGGAAGTCCGCCAGCCGGTGGCCCGCGAGATCGGCGGGCACCCCCGTGTACGGCAGAAGGTGCGTATTCGTGCGTACCAGCCTCAGTTCCCGGTCGAACACCGCAAGCCCTACACGGTCCTGGAGGAACAGCTCCTGGGTGAACGCGAAGTCCTGACGCCACTTCGACACCTGGGCGCGAGGCGCCCCCAGAACCAGCCACCGGGAGTCGCGCCCGCTCGGACGGGACGGGGGGTCCAGCGGAAGGACGCGAAAGGCCACGTCCAACTCCTTTGCGTCCTCCGTCCGCACGACGGCGCGGCCTTCCCATACGGGGCCGCTGCGCTGAGCCATCGCGTGCGGCCAGTGGTCGGGATCGGCCAGCAGGGAGCGGAGGGGCAGTCCGTGCAAGTCCTCGGCGCTGCGGCCCAGGAGCGCCTCGGCCGCAGGGGTGCAGCCCAGAACCGTTCCGACGCCGTCCACCACCAGCCCCGCCGCGTAACCGGCGTCGAGGAAATCCTCGCTGTTGCGAACCATGTGCATGCACACCTCGTTCGACGCGTCCGACCACTGGCCATTCTTCCCCGGGACCGCGAAGCGGGCTTGCTGGACGGGTGATCGGCGCTCGGGACGGGGAACGCGAGAAATCCCGCCCGATCTGAACGATCGGACGGGATCTCTGTGTGCGGTGGACCTGTGGGGATTTGAACCCCAGACCCCCTCGATGCGAACGAGGTGCGCTACCAGACTGCGCCACAGGCCCTTGCAACGAGTGAAACCTTAGCACCCCGGTCGGGGTGCTTGGAAATCCGTTCCGCGCAGGTCACGTCCTCACTCGTTGGCGGCTCTCGGCCGGTCCTCCTCCTCGTACTGGTCGAAGAGCGGGGTGCGGCCACGCTCGCGGCTGCGGCGCACCGAAGCGGAACCGGAGGTCGAGGGGGAGGGCATGCGCGGACCGGGCGCCGGGTCGGAAACCGGGGGCGCCGGCCGGTCCGCCGTCGGCTCGGCGGTGCTGGAGCGGGCCGAGCTCCAGGCGTCCGGGGCACCGAGGTCGACGCTGCCCGCCGCGCGCGGCGCCACCGGAGCAGTGACGTACGTCGGCAGGGGGACCGGGACCGGCTCCCAGCTCTCGCCCTGGACCGGGCCGCGCTCACGCTGCTGGTCGACCCACTCCGCGTGGTCGGTCTGCTCGACCAGGGCCCGGCGGCCGGCCTCCTGCGGCGAGACGACGGGGACCGGCACGGACTCCGTCCGCGCTTCCGGAACCTCGGCGTGTGCGCCCGGCGGCGCCTGCCTGCGGCGCGGCCGGGACTCGCGCAGCCGCTGGGCGGCCGCCTCGGCCCGGCGCCGGTCCATGGTGAAGACGAACCGCCGCCGCTCCTGGGCGCGCAGATGCATGATGTACGCGCTCAGCAGGGCGGCCGGTACACCGGGCGCCCAGAGGAAGCGGAGTCCCCCGACCGCCGCGACGACGGCGCCCAGCGAAAAGGCGAGGAAAAGCATCACGGTGGTGCGCCGGCGACGCGCGAGGACCTTCAGGCGCTTGGCGCGCCGGGCACGCTCGGCGGCGTCGCCCGAGGGGCGCGCGGGTCTGGCGGGCGCGGACGGCTCGGGCCGTTCCGTGTGCTCGACGTGTTCGGTGTGCTCTGTCCTTGTCGGGGGCACGGCGAAAGCCCGGACGTCGACGGAACCCGTAGGGTTCGTCACGGCGTCCGGGTCGGTGCGGGGTTCCGCCTCCTCGTCACTGCGCCCCTGCAGATCCTTGGCGTAACGGCGCTCCATGGCCGCCCGTCCCGACAACAGCCGGATGGCGGTGGAGAAGCGTTCCGTCGGACGGGCCTCGTTCAGCTCGTCCTGCCTCCGGAGCCACATCGGCACCAGGTAGGCGGCCCAGGCCCCGACAATGACTGCGTAGATGAGGCCGCTGCTGCTCACCCTCACACCGTAGAGGGGTACGAGCGAGGCCATCCGCCAATTGGCCCGGTGTGTCGCACGATCTGGCTGATATCACGGACTTTTTTTGTGATTGTTCGGATCAACTGGCCGCGTTAGTGAGCGCGTTTACGTTCGGATGGCGGCCAATTTCGAACACATATCTTATTTCTGCGATGTACCGGGTCGGACCTGGTGCCAGCGGCGCAGCAGCCCCTCGGGAACCTCTTCCGCCGTGAGGGCGAACACCAGGTGGTCTCGCCAGCCGCCGTCGATGTGGAGATAACGCGGGCGCAGACCCTCCTCGCGGAATCCGAGTTTCTCCACCACCCTGCGGCTGGGGCCGTTCTCGGGGCGAATGCAGACCTCGATGCGGTGCAGTCCGACCGTACGGAAACAGTGGTCGACGGCGAGGGCGACCGCCGTGGGCATCACCCCGCGGCCCGCCACCTCCCGGTCGACCCAGTAGCCGACATGGCCCCCGCACATCGAGCCCCAGGTGATCCCAGCCACCGTCAACTGCCCGACGAGACGGCCCTGGTACTCGATCACGAACGGCAGCATCCGGCCGGCGTTGGCCTCCGCACGCAGATGGCGGACCATCTGCCGGTACGTGGGCCGCTGGGCCACCGGGCCGGCCGGCGAAGGCGGCGGAATGGTCGCCTCCCAGGGACGCAGCCAGTCGCGGTTGCGCCGGTTGACCTCGCGCCAGGCCCGCTGGTCGCGCAGCTTTATCGGGCGGAGGACGACATCGCCGTCCGCCAGCACGACGGGCCAGGAGGGAGCGTTCAGCTGGGGCCCCCCGCGGGTCGGGGGTGGTCGCCGCCCCGCATCTGGTGGACGGCGTGGAGGAGGAGCCGGTCCAGGACCGCGAGTCCGTCGCGCACGCCGCCGGTCGAGCCGGGCAGGTTGACGATCAGGGTCCGTCCCGCGACACCGGCGAGCCCCCGCGAGAGGGCGGCGGTGGGGACCTTGGCCAGGCTCTCGGCACGGATCGCCTCCGGGATGCCGGGGATCTCGTAGTCGAGGAGACGACGGGTCACGTCGGGCGTCCGGTCGGTGGGCGAGATTCCCGTACCGCCGGTGGTGAGGATGACGTCGTACGCTGCGGCGATCCCGGCGCGCAGCGCCTGCTCGACCGGATCGCCGTCGGGCACCACCTGCGGGCCGTCGACCGCGAAGCCAAGGACGCGCAGGCCCTCGGCCAGGACCGGGCCGCCCTGGTCGGCGTAGACGCCGGCGGCGGCGCGGTTGGAGGCGGTGACGACCAGCGCCCGCCGCTGCTGCGCCACCGGTGCCTGGCCGGGTGCCTGCCCGGGGCCGGTGCTTGGGGTGGCCGCCTGGTCGGGCGGGGTGGGTGAGGACGCCGGTCCGTGGCTGTGGCTGTGCACCTCTCCGGCGCGTGGTGCCGCACTCATGACCGGCTCCAGTCGCCGGACTTGCCGCCCGTCTTCTCCTCGACCCGTACGTCCATGATGACCGCGCCCTTGTCGACCGCCTTCACCATGTCGATCACCGTGAGCGCCGCCACCGAGACGGCGGTCAGCGCCTCCATCTCCACACCCGTCCGGTCGGTGGTCTTCACCGTGGCGAGGATCTCGACCGCGTCGTCGACGACCGTGAGGTCGAGCTTGACGCCGGAGACGGCGAGCGGGTGGCAGAGCGGGATCAGGTCGGGGGTTCGCTTGGCGCCCATGATCCCGGCGATACGTGCGGTCGCCAGGGCGTCGCCCTTCGGCACACCCTCGCCGCGCAGCAGCTCGATCACCCGGGGAGAGACCAGCACGCGCCCACTGGCACTGGCGGTCCGCGTGGTGACGTCCTTCTCCGACACGTCGACCATTCGGGCCGCGCCCCCAGCGTCGATGTGCGTAAGCCTGTCTTGCTGAGGGGGGCCGGGGGTCTCCCCCCGGGAATTCGCAGTCACTGTGGCGCTCCCGGTCCGGGCCCATCAGGGCCTGTGTGGGCAGCCACGCTACCCCCACCTGGAGGGCTTCAGCCGAGCAGGACCACCTCGAGCTCGGCACCGGGCTCGGCGGAGGTCATTTCCTCGGGGACCACGATCAGCGAATCGGCGTGCGCCAGGGCCGCGATCAAGTGGGAACCCGAACCGCCCACAGGAGTGACGGTGGCCGCCTCGGGGTCGTAGGCACCGCGCAGAAACTGGCGACGGCCGGCCGGTGAGGACAGTGCCTTGTCGGCGCGGAGCACCGCCCGCACGCTCGGGCGCCGGACGTCCCGCAGGCCCATCAGCGCGCGGATGGCCGGCCGGACGAACAACTCGAACGAGACGTACGACGACACGGGGTTGCCCGGCAGCGCCATCAGAGGGGTGTGGTCCGGGCCGATGGAGCCGAAGCCCTGCGGCTTGCCCGGCTGCATGGCCAGCTTGCGGAAGTCGACCCCGCTGCCCGGCTCCTCCGCGTCGCCGGCGGAGGCCAGGGCTTCTTTCACTACGTCGTACGCGCCGACGCTTACGCCACCCGTGGTGACGATGAGGTCGGCCCGGATCAGCTGGTCCTCGATGGTCGCCCGCAGCGTCTCCGCGTCGTCGCCGACGGCGCCGACCCGGTACGCGATGGCGCCGGCGTCCCGGGCGGCCGCGGTGAGCGCGAAGCTGTTGGAGTCGTAGATCCGGCCCTCGGCCAGCTCCTCGCCGGGCTGGACCAGCTCACTCCCGGTCGACATGACGACCACCCGGGGCCGCGGCCGGACCCGGACCGTGCCACGCCCGATGGCGGCGAGCAGGGCGATCTGGGGCGGGCCCAGCACCGTGCCCGCCTCCAGCGCGAGGTCGCCCGCCCGGACGTCGCTGCCGCGGGCGCGGACGTGCGCCCGCGCCTCGGCCGCCCGGCGCACCCGGACCTCGCCGCTCGCGCCTTCGGGTGCGGCACTGGCCGCACGCATCGCGGTGGCCGCCCCCCCTCCCGTACCGCCGTCGGTCCACTCGACGGGGACGACGGCTTCGGCGCCGGGCGGCAGCGGAGCACCGGTCATGATGCGGGCGGCCTCGCCCGGTCCCACCGTCGGCAGTTCGCCACTGCCGGCCGCGACATCTCCGACGACCATGAGCACCGCGGGGAACTCCTCGCTCGCACCCGCGACATCCGCCGTCCGGACGGCGTACCCGTCCATCGAGCTGTTGTCGAAGGGCGGCAGGGCGACGGGCACGATGACGTCCTCGACGAGGACACAGCCCTGGGCGTCGAGGAGTTGCAGCTCGATGGGTTCGAGCGGACGGACAGCGCCGATGATGTCGTCCAGGTGCTCGTCCACCGACCAGAGCCGCTGCCTGCCGGTGTCCGATGGTGCGGTGCTGCTCAAGTGCTACATCTCCTCGGTGACGTAACGGCGAAGCCAGGTCCGGAACTCGGGTCCCAGGTCTTCACGTTCGCACGCCAGTCTGACAATGGCCCGCAAATAGTCCCCGCGGTCGCCGGTGTCATAGCGGCGCCCCTTGAAGACCACCCCGTGCACCGGGCCGCCCAGCTTCTCGTCGACGGCCAGCTTCTGCAGGGCGTCGGTGAGCTGGATCTCGCCACCCCGGCCGGGCTCGGTCTCACGGAGTATGGCGAAGACGGCCGGGTCGAGGACGTACCGGCCGATGATCGCGTAGTTGCTGGGCGCCTCGGCCGCCTCCGGCTTCTCGACCAGGCCGGTGATCTTGACGACGTCTCCGTACTGGGTGGGTTCGACGGCGGCGCAGCCGTACAGGTGGATCTGCGCCGGGTCGACCTCCATCAGCGCGATCACGCTGCCGCCGTGAACCTCCTGGATCTCCACCATCCGCGCCAGCAGAGGGTCGCGCGGGTCGATCAGGTCGTCGCCGAGGAGTACGGCGAAGGGCTGGTCGCCGACGTGCGGGGCGGCGCACAGAACGGCGTGGCCGAGGCCCCTGGGATCGCCCTGGCGGACGTAGTGCATCGTCGCCAGATCACTGGACTCCTGCACCTTGGCCAGTCGCTCGGCGTCCCCCTTGCGGGTCAGCGCCGACTCCAGTTCGTAGTTGCGGTCGAAGTGGTCCTCCAGCGGGCGCTTGTTGCGGCCCGTGATCATGAGGACGTCGGAGAGCCCGGCCGAGACCGCCTCCTCCACCACATACTGGATCGCCGGCTTGTCGACGACGGGCAGCATTTCCTTCGGAGTGGCTTTCGTGGCCGGAAGGAACCGTGTTCCGAGACCCGCAGCAGGGATGACAGCCTTGCTGATCTTGGGGTGCGACTGAGTCATGCGCAGCACCCTATCCGCTGCGTATGGGCGGAAGGTGATACTCCGGTTAATTCGCGGCCATTTAGAAGGGTTTGTGAACCACATATGCACGGTGATCAATCGAACAAGACCGATATCCGGCGCGAACTCCGCGCAGCCAGGAGCCGGTTGTCCGAGGAAGACGCCGAGAACGCGGCCGCGGTTCTCGCGCGCCGGGCACTGGAGCTGCCGGAACTCTCCCGGGCGGGCACGGTGGCGGCGTATGTGTCCGTAGGGAGCGAACCCGGCACGCGCGCGCTGCTCGACGCGCTGCGCGCGCGGGGCGTGCGCGTCCTGCTGCCGGTCCTCATGGACGACAACGATCTCGACTGGGGCGCGTACGAGGGCGCGGACCGGCTGGTACGCGCGGACCGCCCGGGCAGGATCACTCTGCTGGAGCCGGCCGGCGCGAGGCTCGGTCCCGACGCCGTCCTGACGGCCGACGCCGTACTGCTGCCCGGCCTGGCGGTCGACTCCCGCGGGATGCGCCTGGGTCGCGGCGGCGGCTCGTACGACCGCGTGCTCGCCCGTCTCGCACGGGCGGGCGCGAACCCGGCGCTGGTTGTCCTCCTGTACGACAACGAGGTGGTCGCGCGGGTCCCGGAGGAACCGCACGACCACCCCGTGCAGGCTGTGGTGACACCCGAAGGAGTCACGCGCTTCGGCGCCTGACGCCGGCGCCCGACAGCCGGCGCCGGGTCGCAGCGCACCTGGGCGTGTCTCAGGGCCTGAGCACCATGGCGTCGACCGTGGTCCGGTCGACCGCCTCCTCGGTGAACGCCCAGTCGAGCAGTTCACCCTTGGCCCACATGTCGGTCTGGTCGGTGTAGTGCGCGCTGTAGGCGTGCCCCGAGGCGCCGCTCAGGTTGATCCAACGGGACTTGTCGAGGTCGTTGAGGTTGACGACCATCCGCATGGACGGCACCCAGATGACCCCGTACCCGTCCGCCGCGTTCCAGCCGGTGGCGTTGACCGCGGCCTCGCCGCCGCCCAGGTTCCACGGGCCGCGGTTGAGCAGCCACTGCATGAAGCCGGGCCCCTCGGTGCCGAGCGTCTGGTTTCTCAGGGTCAGCTGGTGCAGCCGGCCCCAGCTCCAGGTGTCGACGTCCTTGCCGAGCTTGGCGGTCAACTCCCAGCGGGCGTCCTTCATGGCCCGCTCGAAGAGCTCGTCACGGGTCTGCGTCGCCAGGTCAAGACGGGTCTTGGGCGACTGCCACCAGGCGCTGTCCTCGTCCTTGATCAGCTTTCGAACGACCTCGTACCAGCGGTCGCCGCCGTCCGGCTGGGCGGTGTCCCCGTCGCGCTCGCCGCACTCCCGGACCGGCTTCTCGAGATCGTCCACCGGACCCGTGGCGTCGGCGGGCCGGACGTTCAGGCACTGGCCCTCGACCCGCAGCTCCTTGGGCAGCTTGTTGCCGAAGGCGAGCACGAGGATGTTGCGCCAGACCGCGTTGAAGTACGCGGCCGCCGACGAGTCCGGCTCCTGCGTGTAGTCCCAGCCGTCCAGCAGCTTCTGCGCCTCGCGGACGTCGGGGTCCTCGACATTGATCTTCGCCAGGATGGGCGTCAGCAGCGCGGCGATCTCACTGCTGTTGTCCATCTGCATCTTCGCCATGTCCTCGGTCGAGACCTTGCCGCCGTCCTTGGTCTTGGTCTCGATGAGGTCGTTGATCCGCTGGCTGCGGGCGCCATAGCCCCAGTCCGTGGTGAGGGTGTGCGGGTTGGCGTCCTCATCCGACTCGGTGACCGCCTGGTTGGCGGTGACGATGTAGCCGCGCTCCGGGTTGAAGTCCCAGGGCAGCTCCTCCTGCGGGATGTACGCGTCCTCGCCGCTCTTCCAGGAGTACGCCGGGTCCCAGCCCGGGGCCGGCATCCGGCCGTCACCCTTGCCGCGGACCGGGATACGGCCGGGCGCCTGATAACCGATATTGCCCTCGGCGCCCTTGCTGTCGGCGTAGATCAGGTTCTGCGACGGGACCTCGAAGTTGCGGGCGGCCTTGCGGAAGCCGGCGAAGTCCTTGGCCCGGTTCAGCTCGAAGACGGCGTCCATGGTCCTGCCCGCGTCCAGCGCGGTCCAGCGGAGAGCGATCGCGTAGCCGTTTCCGCGGTCGGGAGCGGAGGCGGCGACCGGGGCCTTCTCGCCGACCTTGGCCAGCTCGTCGCTGCGGTCGGAGACGATCGGGCCGTTGTTGGTGGTGCGTACCGTGATCGTCCTGCTCGCACCGCCCGCGACCTTGATGACCTCTTCGCGGGTCGTGAACGGCCGGGTCTTCTTGTCGTACAGGTAGCCCTCGTCGGTGACCTGCTCCAGGTAGAGGTCGGTGACGTCGGCTCCGAGATTGGTCATGCCCCAGGCGATGTCCTGGTTGTGGCCGATTATCACGCCGGGCATGCCGGAGAAGGTGTAGCCCGCTACGTCGTACTTGCAGGAGGCCGAGACGCTGCGGCAGTGCAGGCCCATCTGGTACCAGAGCGACGGCAGCTGCGGGGCCAGGTGGGGGTCGTTGGCGAGCAGCGGCTTGCCTGTGGTCGTGTACTTGCCGGAGACGACCCAGGAGTTCGAGCCGATGCCGTTGCCGTTCGGGCCGAGCAGCGCCGGGATCTCGTCAAGGGTGTCGGAGAGGGCCGAGAGCTGGGTCTGCAGACCCTGCGCGGCGCCCTGCGCACTGCCCTGTCCGGCGTCTGCGGCATTGCCGAGCGCGCCGCCCGACGTGCCCGGGGTGCCGGTCGATTCGCCCTCCGGGTCGTAACCGGTGCCGGTGTCCACCGTGCCGCCCTCGACGATCGGCTTGTTCCGGTCGAAGGCGTACGGCGGGTAGAGCTCCTTGATCTCCGCCTCGGAGAGCCGGCTGGTCATCAGCGAGCGGTCGATCTCGTCCTGCATGTTGCCGCGCAGGTCCCAGGCCATTGCCTTGAGCCAGGCCACCGAGTCGACCGGGGTCCACTTCTCGGCCTTGTAGTCGTTGCTCAGGCCGAGAGCGGCGTGTTCGACCGACAGGTCCTTGCCCTCACGGCCCTCGAGGTACGCGTTGACCCCGTCGGCGTACGCCTGGAGGTACTTCTTGGTCTCCGGCGAGAGCTTGGTGTCGTATTCCGTCTGCGCCACCCGGCGCCAGCCGAGGGTGCGCAGGAACGCGTCCGTCCCGACCTGGCCGCTGCCGAACATCTCCGACAGACGCCCGGCGGTCATGTGCCTGCGGACGTCCATCTCCCAGAATCGGTCCTGGGCCTGGACGAATCCCTGGGCGCGGAACAGGTCCTCGTCGGAGTTCGCGTAGATCTGCGGGATGCCGTAGTCGTCGCGCTTGACGTCGACGGGACCGGAGAGGCCCTCGAGCCTCACCGTCCCCGTGGTCTGCGGAAAGGAGGCACGCACGCTGTCGATGGTCCAGTACGCGCCGTAACCGACACCCGCTACGAGTGCCAGCACCAGGATGATCACGATCAGGCGGGCACGACGCCCCTTCTTCTTGCCGGAAGAGGCGGTTTCGTTGGCGGGCATCGCTGTCCTTCGAGGGGCAGGGTGGTCCTGGGAGTGCTGGGAGCAACCATAGGCGCAGCGCTCACCCGGTCCGGACGCGGTATCAGTAACGCGCTCGAACGGTCGTCCCACGGACACCTGGCCGCGTAAAGAACGCGTCAAAGATTAGGTAAGGTAACGAAGTACCTGCCGCCGGAGGCACGATCCGGCAGGCGTGCGAGGGAAAGGCCGGCCCCTGACTGTCCACCAGCTCAATGAGCTCCTGCTGATCTGCTCGCTCGTTCTGCTCGTCGCCGTGGCGGCAGTGCGCGTCTCGTCGCGCAGCGGGCTCCCCAGCCTGCTCCTCTACCTCGGCATCGGCGTCGGCATAGGACAGGACGGCATCGGCGGCGTCGCCTTCGACAACGCGGAGCTGACGCAGGTCATCGGCTATGCCGCGCTCGTGGTGATCCTGGCCGAGGGTGGTCTGGGCACGAAGTGGAAAGAGGTCAGGCCGGTGCTGCCGGCCGCGGTCATGCTCTCGCTCGTCGGAGTCGCCGTGAGCGTCGGCGTCACGGCGGCGGGGGCGCACTACCTGGTGGGACTCGAGTGGCGGCAGTCGCTCATCATCGGAGCGGTCGTGTCCTCCACCGATGCCGCGGCCGTCTTCTCCGTCCTGCGCAGGGTCCCGCTGCCGTCCCGGGTGACGGGTGCGCTGGAAGCGGAGTCGGGCTTCAACGACGCCCCCGTCGTGATCCTGGTGGTGGCCTTCTCGACCGCCGGTCCGGTGGACGAGTGGTACGCGCTCCTGGGCAAGATCGCCATGGAACTGGCGATCGGCGCGGCCATCGGACTCGCGGTGGGCTGGCTCGGTGCGTACGGCCTGCGCCATGTGGCACTGCCCGCCTCCGGCCTCTACCCCATCGCCGTGATGGCCATCGCCGTCGTGGCCTACGCCGCCGGCGCCATGGCACACGGCAGCGGCTTCCTCGCCGTCTATCTGGCGGCCATGGTGCTGGGCAATGCCAGACTGCCGCACTGGCCCGCCACCCGCGGCTTCGCGGACGGGCTCGGCTGGATCGCCCAGATCGGCATGTTCGTCCTGCTCGGCCTGCTGGTGACCCCGCACGAGCTGATCGCCGACTTCTGGCCGGCCGTGATGGTGGGACTGGTGCTGACCATGGTGGCGAGGCCCCTGTCGGTCTTCGTCAGCCTGCTCCCGTTCCGCCTGCCGTGGCAGGAGAAGGCCCTCATGTCATGGGCGGGCCTGCGTGGCGCGGTGCCCATCATCCTGGCCACCATCCCGATGGTGGCGCAGGTCGAGGGCAGCGACCGCATCTTCAACATCGTCTTCGTACTGGTCGTCGTCTACACCCTCGCACAGGGGCCGACCCTGCCCTGGCTGGCCAGAAAGCTGAATCTCGGCGTGCCGGACACCGCGGCCGACCTGGGCATCGAATCGGCTCCGCTCGAGCGACTGCGGGGGCACCTGCTGTCCGTGGCGATCCCCCAGAAGTCGAAGATGCACGGCGTGGAGGTCAGCGAGCTGCGACTGCCGCCCGGCGCAGCGGTCACCCTCGTCGTACGGGAAGGGAAGAGCTTCGTGCCGGGACCCGCGACCGTTCTGCGCCGGGGCGACGAGCTGCTGGTGGTGGCGACCGATCCGGTGCGGGACGCGGCGGAGGCGCGGCTGCGTGCCGTCGGACAGGGCGGAAAGCTGGCAGGGTGGCTCGGCACGGGAACCGGCGGAAACGGCCTCCGAAACTCCGGTTAATCGCAGGTGACTGCTGCTCGTGTCGGCGCAATCACAGGCACGGAACGGCGGTTTCCCTGTAGCATGAAGGCACACTGATCGACCAACTCTGCCTGACGCAGAGCTGGCGCGACCGCACGGCGGCCGCGGCCCCCCTTCACAGGGAGCGGCCCTGGTATCTACCCCGGTTACTGCGCGTGAGGACAGCTCTCGGGGCTCCCGCACGGCCCACAAGGCGCGTGACGGGGGAGCACTACCAGGCAGCGGAAAGGCAAGGACCGTGCCAACCACGGTCAACACCGTCGCGGCCACCGCCGAGGACTCCCGCCCGGGATACGGGCAACTGCTGCGCACACCCGGCGCCTGGGGCTTTCTGCTCCCCGGCTTCGCCGCCCGCCAGCCCTTCGCGATGCTGACCATCGGCATCGTGCTGCTCGTGCACCACACCACCGGCTCGTACGGAACCGCCGGCATCGTCGCCGCGGTCACCGGCGTCTCCATGGCGCTGTTCGCACCGCAGAGCGGCAAGCTCGCGGACCGCTTCGGACAGAGCGCCGTGCTGCTGCCGGGTGTCCTGGTGCACGCCGCCTCCGTCGGCGCGCTGATCGCTTTCGCACTCTCCGGCGCGCCGCTGTGGGCCCTCTTCGCCGCCGCTGTCCCGGCCGGTGCCTCGGTCCCGCAGGTCGGGCCGATGGTGCGGGCCCGCTGGGCGGCCAAGCTGGAGGGCTCACCGCTGATGTCCACCGCCGCCGCGTTCGAGTCGGTGACGGACGAGTTCACGTTCGTCATCGGCCCGGTCCTGGCGACGGCGCTGTGCGCCGGCGTCCACCCCGCGGCCGGCCTCGCCGCCGAGGCGGGCCTGACGCTGGTCGGCGGCCTGCTCTTCGCGGCCCAGCGGCGGACGCAGCCCAGGCCGAGCCGCGGCTCCGGCACCGCCGCCGCACCGCACAGCTCCGCGCTCTCCGTACCGGGGGTGCGCGTTCTCGCGATCGCTTTTCTCGGCATCGGCGCCGTCTTCGGCGGCATGCAGGTCTCGCTCACCGCGTTCTCCCAGGAGATCGGCAACCCCGGCGCGAACGGTCTGCTGTACGGCGTCTTCGCGGCCGGCAACATGCTCGCCGGCATCGCCTGCGGTGCCATCGCCTGGAAGTCCGGCCCGCGCAGGCGCCTGATCGTCGGATACACCGCGCTGACCCTGGCGACCTCGGCCCTGTGGGCGGTGCACTCCGTACCGGTGCTCGGGGCGCTCGGACTGCTGGTGGGCCTGTGCATCGCGCCCGCGCTGATCACCGGCTACACACTGGTCGAGAAGCTGGTCCCGGCCACCGCCCGGACCGAGGCGTTCACCTGGCTCACCGGCGCGGTCGCGCTCGGCCAGGCGGCAGCCGTCACGGGGGCCGGCCGGCTGGCCGACGCCCACGGCGCGAGCGCCGGGTTCGTGGTGCCTCTGGTGGGCACGGCACTGGCACTGGCGACCCTGGTGGCGCTGCGTTCGCGGCTGTCTCCGAAGGCCTCGGGCCGCATCGCGGCACGGGGCAGCCGCAGTGGTGTCGGTCACCGCGTGCCGGTCACGGTGGACTGATTCCGCGGAATACGTCAGTATGGAACGTCGTTAGCACTCAATGAGTGAGAGTGCCAGGAGGAGCAAGTGCCGACCTATCAGTACCAGTGCACCGAGTGCGGCGAGGGCCTCGAGGCGGTGCAGAAGTTCACCGATGACGCCCTGACCGAGTGCCCGAGCTGCGAGGGACGCCTGAAAAAGGTGTTCTCCGCGGTCGGCATCGTCTTCAAGGGTTCCGGCTTCTACCGGAACGACAGCCGCGGCTCGTCGTCGAGCAGCGCACCGGCCTCCAAGCCGGCAGCTGCGACGTCGACGTCGTCTTCCGACACTTCGTCCTCGGGCTCTTCCTCGGCATCGTCGTCGGCCTCGTCGTCGAGCTCCACAAGCTCCGCGAGTTCCGCCGGCAGCTCTGCGGGCAGTTCCTCCTCGGCTGCCTGAGGCTTCCGCCGGGGACCCCGTCACGTACTCGATGTACGACGGGGTCCCCGGCTTTTTCGCGCCCAGGACAGGGCCTAGGGTGATCGCCATGGCGAACGCAGAGATCGGCGTGATTGGCGGCTCGGGCTTCTACTCCTTCCTGGAGGACGTGTCCGAGGTCGAGGTGGACACCCCGTACGGGAAGCCGAGCGACTCGCTGTTCCTCGGCGAGATAGCGGGACGGCAAGTCGCCTTCCTCCCCCGCCACGGCCGCGGCCACCACCTCCCGCCGCACCGCATCAACTACCGCGCCAACCTGTGGGCCCTGCGCTCGGTGGGCGCGCGCCAGGTACTGGGACCGTGCGCGGTGGGCGGACTGCGGGCGGAGTACGGCCCCGGGACGCTCCTCGTACCGGACCAGCTCGTGGACCGTACGAAGGCGCGTACGCAGACCTACTTCGACGGAGAGCCGCTGCCCGACGGCACCGTCCCCAACGTCGTCCACACGACGTTCGCCGACCCCTACTGCCCGGTCGGGCGGGCGACCGCTCTTGCGGCCGCGCGCGGCCGGGACTGGGAACCGGTGGACGGCGGGACGCTGGTCGTCGTCGAGGGGCCACGCTTCTCGACCCGCGCGGAATCGCAATGGCATGCGGCGATGGGCTGGGCGGTGGTGGGGATGACCGGCCACCCGGAGGCGGTCCTGGCCCGGGAGCTGGGCCTCTGCTACACCTCGGTTGCGCTGGTGACCGACCTGGACGCCGGGGCGGAGACGGGCGAGGGCGTCTCGCACACCGAGGTGATCGAGGTGTTCGGCCAGAACGTGGGGCGGCTGCGCCAGGTGCTCTTCGACGCGGTGGCGAAGTTGCCGGCCACCGACGCGCGGGACTGCCTGTGCACCCATGCCCACGACGGCTGGGACCTGGGGTTCGACCTGCCGTAATCACCCCGGGGAGTGGGCGAGTTCTCCCCATCGGGGTGCACGTCCACAGGGCTCGGCGGGACCGGGCGCGACAAGGGATCGTGAGGGGTGTCCGGGTATCCGGCCTAAGTCCCTCTCACCGCAGGTGGTGTTTGCCATGTCCCTCACGTCCTCCTCTGTCTTCTCCCCCACCTCCGCTCCCGCTTCCTCCCCCTCGCCCCCTCCTCCGTCTCCCTTCGCCTCCTCCCTGCCCGCCGCCCATCCGGCGCCTCCGCCGCGCGTGGTGCCGATGTTCGCTCCGCTGCGGGTGCGCGGCGGTGCCCACCGGCTGCGGCGGGCCTTGCGGCGCAGGCGTCGGGCGATGGCCGCAGGGCTGGCGATGGCCGCCGCGGTGGTGGCGACCGGATCCGGGCCTCCGGGCAGCGTGGCGGCCGAGGCGGCTGCGCCGCCCCGGCACCGGCCGGCCGCGGTGGAGCGCGTCTCCGCCCCGGTACGGATCGCGGACGCGGCGGCCGTACGGCTGCTGCGCCCCGGGGACCGGGTTGATGTGGTGGCGGCGGACTCGTCCCCGGGCGGGAATTCGCGGGCCCGTGTGGTGGCGGCGTCGGCGCGGGTGGCCGAAGTACCCCTGCCCGAGAGGGAGATGGGGGACGGCGGGGCGCTGGTCGTGCTGTCGGTCCCGCGGGCCACGGCGGCGGCGCTCGCGGGCGCCGGCGTGACCTCTCAACTGGCGGTGATCGTGTGCTGAATCGCACGAACAGACAGTCGCGTCATCAGATCGCACGCAGCGACTGGACGCTGGTCCCCCGCGCTGACGTAGGTTTCGGAGCGGCCTGTTCCGTGGCCTGCGCATGCGACGAAGGGTTCAGTGGTGAGCGAGAAGAAGGTCGGCGTCCTGGAGGGCTTCAAGGCCTTCCTGATGCGAGGCAATGTGATCGACCTGGCGGTCGCCGTCGTGATCGGCGCCGCGTTCACCCAGATCGTGAACGCCGTCGTCAAAGGCTTCATCAATCCCCTGGTCGGCGCCTTCGGCACGAAGGACCTCAACAAGTACACGTACTGCCTCAAGGACCCCTGCGCGATCGACCCGAAGACCGGCGAGGCCGCGGCGGGCATCCCCATCATGTGGGGCTCGGTGCTCAGCGCGACCCTCAGCTTCCTGATCACCGCCGCCGTCGTGTACTTCCTGATGGTGCTGCCCATGGCCAAGTACCTCGCCAGGCGGGCGGAGCGGGATGCCGCGCGGGAAGGCGCGAAGGAAGTGGTCGAGCTGACCGAGCTGGAGGTACTGAAGGAGATCCGCGACGCGGTGGTGGCCCAGCGCGACTCGGGTTCCGGGCGCGACTCGGGTACGGGGCGCGACTCGGGTACGGGGCGCGACCGCTAGCCGGCGCTCAGAGGTGGTGGGGCGGCTTCTCGTCGAGGAAGCGAGCCAGGTCGGCGGCGCTGTCGCTGACCGCGGAAGGCCGCTCGCCCCACCCGCGGTCCGTATCGTCCGAGGACTGCTGGTCCATCGGATCGTCGAAGTCCAGCGCCGGCTTGGGCCGGGAGTCGTGCTTCGATTCGCGCGGTCCGGGGGTGGGGGCGGTACTCATACCTCCAGGGTACGGCGCCCGGGCGGCACGGCTCCTCTCTCTCGGGCGTATGCCTTGCGCGCCCCGCCTCCCGGCCCGCCCGGTTCTGCTGTGCTGGGCCCATGGCGTACACCCGGATGACCGCCCGCAGCCGCGACGAGGAACATCGCGCGGCCACCCCGCTGGAACTCTTCTTCGACCTCTGCTTCGTGGTCGCCGTGGCGCAGGCCGGCCTGCAACTCGTACACGCCCTCGCCGAGGGACATCCCGGCGCCGGAGTCATCGGCTACTGCTTCGTCTTCTTCGGCGTGTGGTGGGCCTGGATGAACTTCACCTGGTTCGCCTCGGCGTACGACTGCGACGACGTGCTGTACCGGATGGCGACGCTCGTGCAGATCTCCGGTGTGCTCATCTATGCGGCCGGGGTCCCGCGCGCCTTCAACGACAACGACTGGACCGTCGCCGTCATCGGCTATCTGGTGATGCGGGTCGCGCTGACGGGCCAGTGGCTGCGGGCGGCTGCGTCGGAGACCGGCCCCGCCCGGAATACGGCGCTGGAGTACGCCGGGAGCCTGGCCGTCTGCCAGGCGGCCTGGGTGGCACTGCTGTTCGTCCCCGAGGGGGCCAAGCGCTGGCTGTTCATCGTCGTGGCAGCCGCCGAGCTGACCATCCCGCTGATTGCCGAGCGGAACCGGCAGACACCGTGGCACGCGCACCACATCGTCGAGCGCTACGGCCTCTTCACCCTGATCGTCCTGGGCGAGACGATGGCGGCCAGCACCATCGCCGTACAGTCCGCACTCGACGAGAACGAGGCCTTCGGCGAGCTTCTGCCCATCGCGGGCGGCGGACTGCTGATCGTCTTCTCCGCCTGGTGGATCTACTTCGCCGTACCCGCGCACGAGCGGCTGATCTCCAACCGGCAGGCCATTCCGTGGGGTTACGGGCACGTCCTGATCTTCGGCTCCGCCGCCGCGATCGGCGCGGGCATCGAGGTCACGGTCGAACACGCCGTGGGCAAGGCGCACATCTCCGCCGTGGCTGCCAACGCTGCCGTCACGCTGCCGACCGCCCTGTTCCTGCTGACCGTCTGGTTCCTGCACGCACGCCACTTCAAGCGCAACCTCGCTCAGCAATTCCCCCTGCCCCTATCCGCGTTGGCGATTCTCGCCTGCACCTTCGCGGGCCATTGGGCCGTCCTCGCCGCCGGACTGGTGGCAGCGCTGACCGTGGCCGCCGGCGTGACTCTGGCGGAGCGGGACCGGGCCTCCGCCCAGCTTTGAGCGCCGGCCTCCGCGGATCCGGCCGCTCCGAGACGATCGGCCGGATCCGCGTCGGGTCACCTACGCAGCCGCGTGACGGGCAGCAGGCAGTGCCCCGCCGTGGTGAGGGTCTCCTCGTCGCCCACGAATGCCTTGAGCATCTCCTCGCTCACCGGCTCTCCCGGCGTCGCCTCCGGCCAGGGCCGGCTGGCCAGCAGGAAGTAGACCTCTCCGTGCTCCTTGGCCGACCGCAGCCACTCCGGCGGGACGGGACACTGCGCCTTCAAATACGGCATGTTGAGCGCCGCCTGACCGCCCTCGACCAGCAGCTTGATCGGCAGGCCGGGCACGCGACTGCCGTCCAGCAGTCCGCCGCCCACCGACATCCCGCATTCCTCGATCAGCGCCCGGACGGCTGCCTCCCCCGCTTCCGGGCCGTCAGTCCCGTCTCCGAGCGAAAAGGCGAGCAGATAAGGAACGTTCTGCCCTTCCACGGGATCGCCGATCCATGTGAGCAACAAGAGGGTGCCCAAGTGGCCTCGCTGAACGCCGCTTGCTGCAGTTTGAGTTGAGGTCATGGCTCGGCACCCTAATGGCCGCCGAGGCTCCCATCCGGCGGAAATTCACCCGGACGGACGTATGCCGCGGCGCGCATACACGAACGTGGCAGCGGGCATTTTCAGTGACCTTTTCCCGGAGGACATCGCGGCGCACAGCACGCCCGGGCCGCCGGATTCGCCGGAGTAAGGGCCGACTGACGCATCAGGGGCGTCCTCACGCGTGAATTACGCGTGGAGACGGACGACACGAGTACTGCCGCGCCGGTTTCATCATGCCGAGCCGCAAAACTGGCAAACCCAGAACATTCGTTTTCCGGTTCATGGAGGCAGTCATGCGCATGCTCGGCACAGTCTTGGGCGGAATTTTGGTGGCCACGGCATTTCCGGTCGCGACCGAGGCGGCGGAACCCGTCAACAGCGTGTCCGTCCAGGAGTACGGACAGATCGCGGCGGACGGGCTCGTGACCCTGTCCGGCACCTACCGCTGCATCGACGAAGCAGAGTCCGGTTCGGTGTTCATCGCCACCAACATCACGCAGAACGGCACCTCGTCGCAGAGCATCGGTGGCACCGAGGCCGTCTGCGACGGACTGGAGCACCCGTGGACCAACTCGGGAAGGCCGAGCACCCAGCCCACGGATGTTGCCGCATTCGCGGCGGGGCCGGCTCAGGTGGAGGTCCGGATGCTTACGTTCCGGACGGCCGGCGGCTGGCTGCCGCTGCCGCACTTCCTCGTCGACCAGGAGAGCCCCGTCACGCTCGTCTCGACGCCGTAGCTGTCCAGGCCCTGTCCGGGCGGTCTTCGAGGATCGAGGTCGCGGATCCGACAAGACCGCCGGGGCAAGGGCTAGCGAGCCCCGTCAGGCTGCTGCTCGCCGCAGTCCGGTCCGATGCCCACGACCGACATGAAGGCAACGGCCTGGCAGCTGGGACCGCCGAGGGGACTGCCGGACGTGTAGGCGGCCACGGTCGGCAACCCGGCGGCCAGGAGCAGGAGCATTAACACTCCTTTGACGGTCGTCATACTTATCCATCGCATGGCTGATTCCGTTCCATGCGTCGATGATCGCGCCACCTCGCACCTGCCACAACTCGACGTGCCACTGCAACCACGATCAGTGACGGCCGCTAGGGCTGCGCCGCGACGGGCGCGGTGAACTCGCACCACACGGCTTTCCCGTCACCGCGGGGCTCCACCCCCCAGTGACTGGCCACCGCGTCGACGAGCAGCAGCCCCCGTCCGGTGGTCGCCGCCTCCCCGGGCGACCGCCTGCGCGGCCAGACGCTGGAGCGGTCCTTCACCCAGAGGCGGATGCGCCGTACCGGCTCGGGCAGCACCTCGAGCGTGAGCACCGCACCTCCGTCGGTGTGCAGGAGGGCGTTGACCAACAGCTCCCCGGCGGCCAGCTCCACATCGTCGGCGAGGGCCACCATTCCCCAGTCGCGCAGGGCCTGACGCAACGCGTACCGGGCCTCGGAGAGTCCCTCCGGGTCGGCCTGGTGGACGTACTGATGGATGCGGGGCGCACGATGGGTGCCCGGGTCCGGCGCCCGGCGCAGCACAAGGAGTGCGACATCGTCGCCCGAGCCCCAGCGCTCCCACAGCCGGTCGGAGAGATGGTCGGCCAACTCGTCGGCCCCCTGCGGGCCGGTCCGTACCGCGTGGGCGAGGGCGTCCATGCCGTCGGTGATGGCGAGCCCCGGCTCCTCGACGAGACCGTCGGTGCACAGCACGAGGGTCTCACCGGGCACCAGGTCGAGGCGGGTCTCCGGGTACTCCTCCTGCTCGAAGGCCGTGGCGAGACCGAGGGGCAGCCCACCACGCAGATTCGGCCACCCGGTCCGGCCGTCGTTGTGCCGGATCAGCGGGCCCAGGTGCCCTGCGCGCACCGCTCGTACGCCCCCCGTTTCCAGGTCCACCTGGGCATACGTGCACGTGGCGAAGCGCTGCGTGTCGAGTTCGGCGAGGAACCGCGAGGCGCGGGCCAGCACGGTGGACGGGGGGTGTCCCTCCCCCGCGTACGCACGCAGGGCGATTCGCAGCTGGCCCATGATGGCGGCGGCATGGGTGTCGTGCCCCTGTACATCGCCCACCACGATGCCCACCCGCCCCCGGGGCAGCGCGATGACGTCGTACCAGTCGCCGCCGACCTCGCGGCCGCCCCAAGCCGAGTGGTAGCGGACCGCGATCTCGCCGCCGACGATCTCTGGGATACGGCGCGGCAGCATGGCCGCCTGAAGACCGGTGGCGAACTCGCGCTCCTGGTCGAAGAGGATGGCACGCTGCAGGGACTGAGCGACGATGCCCGCAAGGCCCAGGCACAGGTTGCGCTCCTCGGAGCTGAAGTCGGTCCGCCGCCGGTAGAACAGCGCGAGGCCGCCGACCGACCGGGCCTGGGCGACCAGCGGGAGATAGACGGCGGCATTGAAGTTGAGCCGCGGCAGATAGGGCGCCAGTAGCGGAAATTTGTCGGCAAGTTCGGACAGTGAACTCACGAACCGCGGCTGCTGGGTCAGTACGGCCTCGCCGAGGGGCAGCGACTTGTCCAGCTTGTTGACGCGCAGGTCGTCCAGGATCTCCAGCGACTCCCCGCTCAACGCGATGACCTTGAACGTGTCGCCCTCGACCAGACCGAGGGCAAGCCCCTGGGCGCCGAGCCGTTCGAGCCCGCCGGCGCCGGTGAGCACCGCGGTGACGTCATCGACGGTCACGGCCCGTGACAGTGCCTCAGTGGTGCGCTGGACGATCGTCGTCTGCTTCTGCCGCTGCGCCTCGAGCGAGCGCAACAGCGTGGAGTGGGCGAGCTCTTCGGTGGCGTCGCGGACGATCCCGACGATGCGGCGGGCCAAGCCCTGGCCGTCGCGCAGAATGCGCCCCTGCGAGTGCGACCACTGCTCGCTGCCGTCCCGCCGCGTCAGCTTGAAGTACACGCCGTACTGCTCCTGCCCCGTGTGCAGCGCGTGCTGCACGGCGGCCTCCAGTCTGGCACCCTCTTCGAGCGACACCCGCACGCCCAGTGTCTCGGGCTTCAGGTCGTACCCGGACCGCTCCAGGTCGAACACCGCCAGCCCGGCGTCGTCGAGGTCGAACGTTCCCCGGTCCAGGTCCCAGTCGAAACTGCCCATCCGGTTCATGGCCAGCCGCTCCCCCGGCCCGATCACCGGGCCAGTCGGCTGTGCCTCTGCCATACGGCCCTCCGGAGGTCCGCGCCGGGGAGGCCCGGGCCGGTCTGCCTGGCTGCACGGTCCGCTGTGCCAGGGGCCGGGCCACGTGGGCTGCGAAATCAGTCTCTCCCACTCTGCATCAGGATGCCCAGGAAGAGTCCGGCGGCTTCTCGCCAACGATTCAGCAGTGCCCAGCGGATGGTCGGCCGCGCAGGCCACGTGCCGCTGTGCTCCAGGCATCAGGCAGCCACTGCGAACGAGACCCTGGCATTTTCGATCAATAAAGAAAGCGGAATAACACCATCCGTAAGGCGGGCTGTAATTTACGGCGACCTCACCCGTACAGCCTTTCGGGCGATGACACCGAGTCGCGCGCGTCAGCCCATCCGGTGATTTTATGCGGTGATTCCATGCGCCCCACCGGAGGAGCGCCTGCACTGCAGCGAACCGCTCCTCGAACGAATTGCCGGAATTCCGCCATTGGGCCGATCTCCGGTCAACAGTTCTCGGATCCGTGGGGCGTTAATTCATGCTGCGTTGGAGTGACTCCCCACAGGGTGGCGCGAGATTACCGAGTCCTTTCCGACCGGCACTCGTTACCTGTCCTGCAGCGGTGTTCACGGACAGGGAACTGTGCGCGCAGCGCGAAGGTCGCGAATGCGGCAGGCACCACTGCGGGAAGGATCGAAATGAAGTACAAGAAGGTCGCCACAGTTGCCGCCGGCGTCATGGTGGCCATGGGAGGCGCTGCCCCGGCCTTCGCCCACGCGGGGGCCGAGGGCCTGGCCGCCGACTCCCCCGGCGTCATCTCCGGCAACCTGGTGCAGGCCCCGCTTCACATCCCCGTGAACGTCTGCGGCAACACCGTCAACGTCATCGCCCTGCTGAACCCCGTCTTCGGCACCAAATGCGGGAACGCCTGACGACAGCACCCGCCACGGGTGAGCTTTTCGGGTGGCCCCGAGTGCACGGAGGTGCGCTCCGGGGCCACCTTGGATTCCAACAGCCGGAAGGCAGGAACAATCAATGCGACAGGTTCTGAGCAAAGGCATGCTCACCGCCGCAGCCGCATCGAGCATGCTCTCGCTCGGTGCCGGCCTCGCACACGCGGACAGCGATGCCGCGAGCGACACCTCCCACTCACCGGGCGTCCTGGCCGGCAACAGCGTCTCGGTGCCGATCGACCTCCCGGTGAACGCCTGCGGCAACACCCTCGACGTCGTCGGGGTGCTCAATCCCGCACACAACAACGGGTGCGCGCCCGAGAATCCCGAGCCGCCGCGCCCGGCTCCACCCCGTCACGTCCCGCCGACGGTGACGTCGCCCGCCGAACCCGCCCCGCGGCTCCTCGTCCCTGAACTTGCGGAAACGGGATCGTACGACCAGCCGGCCACGGCCGCCGTGGGCGCCGGACTTCTCCTGGGCGGAGCCCTGCTGTACCGCCGGCGAAGCCGATAGCAGTTGATAAGAGGATCTCCGTACTTCGTCAATCGAATGAGCCCCAGAAAGGCCGGGGAGCGGAGTTTCTGTTGCCGACAGGGCTCGTTACCCATGGTGAAAGCGGTGCCACAAGCACCGACGGAGAAAGGGATTTGAAATGAAGTACGCCAAGGTCGCTGCCATCGTCGCCGGTTCCGTGGTGGCGTTGGGGGGAGCCACTCCCGCCTTCGCCGCGAACAGCGCGTCCATTCCTCCCATGAGCCTCAACGGTGCCCTCGCGGAGACCCCCCTCACCACCGGGACCGTCATGCGCGCTGTGGAGGAGCAGGGCTCCGTGGTGAAGTCGGTGGCGGACGCCGCCGGTGGCCTCAAGAAGGTTCACGACAACGCCCCGTCGGAGGTGCTCAAGACGACGGGCGCGGTCGCCAAGAGCACCCCGATGCTGGGTGGCATCGACCTGGGCGCTCAGGGCGGCAGGGGCTGACACCACTCCCTGTGCAGAACTTCATACGAATGTGGCGCCACCGGCATCTCGCGGATGGCGCCACAGTCGTATGAGCCGCCCGCTCGGCCGGCGCCTCGCGCCGGATCGACGAACGCGGTACCGGCCGGGCGGGAACGGCGCTGACCGGTCTCAGGGCGGTCCTGGCGTTCTGTATGGGAGTCGCACCGAACAACCCTGTTCAGCCGAGACGGTGGCGGGTCCGCGTCCGGACCCGCCACCGCTGCGTCACGGCGTAACCGGTACGGCCGGGGCGGCGGGAACAGCGACGGGCTCGGCCGGGGTGGCCGGTTCAGCCGGGGCGGCCGGGGCGGCCGGTTCAGCCGGAGTGGCGGGAACAGCGGGCTCCGCCGGAGTTTCCGGGGTGGCGGGGACAGCCACGGGCTCGGCCGGGGTGGCGGGGGTGACGGGCTCCACCGGGGTCGCGGGCTCCGCCGGGACAGCCGGCTCCACCGGGGTGGCGGGCTCCGCCGGGGTCGCAGGCTCGGCGGGGGTGGCCGGCACCGCCACGGGCATCGCGGGCATTGTCGGCAGGCCCTCGAGGTCCGCGGCCGGGAGACCGCTGCCGAGCACCGTGGCGACGATGTCGTTGACCAGTCCGGTCACGACGGCTTCGACCGACGACGACACGTCCGCGGCGCTGCCGGAGGTGGCCGAGGCGATGAGCTCGTCGACCGCCTTCTGCAGCGCGGCGATCGCGTCGTCCACGACATCCGCGGACGCCGCCCTGTTTGCGGTGCCGGCGGCCGGCGCGGCTGCGTTGGCCTCCTTCTTGGCGGCGAGCGCCGCCTTGACGGCCTCAGCGTGCTTGGCCGCCTCGGCCTTGGTGAGCTGACCGTTGTCCGCCGCGAGTACCGCCTCGAGCAGGTCGGTGACGGGAGCGACCTCGGCGGACAGCCCCTGCAGGGTCTTGACCTGCGCCCCGAGGGCGGCGGCCTCGGGAAGCGGGGCCTTGGCCGAGGTGGCGGTTCGAGTCTGCTGGTGCTCGGTGTGCGCGGCGGCGACGGGACCGACCGCCGCGAACAGCAGAGCGGCGGACACCGCCGACGGGACGAGGACGCGGGACATGGATGTGAAACGCACAGAAATTCCTTTCGGTGAGTGGGGGTGGTCTCTCACTCACCGTGAGAAGACTGCGCACGGACCGCAACCGCTCGGATCCGTCGGCTCAGCCGAGGCACCCCCTTGAACAGCTCATGACCAGCAGATTTTCGTTGGTGGAGGCATCTACTGCGTCCGTGTGAGCGGTACTGAGGGTGACCGGCGCAGCCATCCCGCTCACGGAGCGCAGGGGGCTCGCGTTCTGTGGCGATGAGCATTCCGCGCGCGGGCCGTTCGGGTGAAGCAGCGGAACCAATCCTTCAGGGGCCAGTTGATCAGGGCGCTCCAGTAGCGGGCACTCGTGCGAAAAAAGGACGAAACATGATCAAGAAGATGATGGCCACCGCCGCGGTGACCTTCTCCGTGCTTGGTGCGGGGGCCGCCGTCGCCACCCCCGCCATGGCCATCGACAACGACGACACGGTGCTGAACGGCAACCGCGCGTCGCAGGCCTACGGCAACACCTCGATCCACGGCGACATGAGCCCGCAGATCGGCCTCATCCAGGGCTCGCTGAACAAGCCCTGCATCGGCGCTCTGGGCAAGGCGAACGTCGGCGCCACCGGGATCGGTGCAGTGGTCCAGGACATTCTGACGTCCAGCAACAACCAGCAGTGTGTCGAGAACTCCACTCAGATCGACGGCGACGACCCGCTGTCGCACATCCTGAGCGAGATCCCGGTCCTCTCGCAGGTCGACTGATCGCCCTCCGCTTCACCGTTCGGGCCGCTGATGCCCGTGGAGCGATGTGACGAAAGACCCCGGCAGCGTGTGCTGCCGGGGTCTCTTGTCGTTCGTACGGCACGTGGTACGTATGGGCCTCATGGATCGAATAGATGCTCTGACGGACGTTGCAGGGCTGCGGGTCGGCCACGCGCCAACCGCCGGTGACCGCGCCCTCAGCGGTACGACCGTCGTCCTGGCACCCGAGGGCGGGGCGATCGCCGCGGTTGACGTACGCGGCGGCGGCCCCGGCACCCGTGAGACGGACGCCCTCGATCCACGCAATCTGGTGCAGCGCATCGAAGCCGTCGTACTGACCGGCGGAAGCGCGTTCGGGCTGGACGCCGCGTCCGGCGTGATGGCCTGGCTGGAGGAACAGGGACGCGGAGTACAGGTCGGGCCCGATCCGGCGCAGGTGGTGCCGGTCGTACCGGCCGCCTGCATCTTCGATCTCGGCCGCGGCGGCGACTGGCGTGCCCGGCCCGACGCCTCGGTCGGCCGCGCGGCGGTGGAGGCCGCCGCCGCGACGGCGGACGGCGCACCGGTCGACGAGGGCAGCGTCGGCGCGGGCACCGGAGCGGTCGCCGGCGGGCTGAAGGGCGGGACCGGCTCGGCCAGTGTGCTGCTCGAATCCGGAATCACGGTCGGGGCGCTGGTCGTGGTCAACTCCGTGGGATCGGTGGTCGATCCGCTGACGGGCGTGTTGTACGGACGGCTGATGGACGGCCGGCCGGACTTCCCCGCGGCAGAGGTCCATTCGGCGGCGAAGCGGCGGCTCGCGGAGGCGCGCGCCGAATCCGCGGAGCGGACGGCGGCTTCCGTGCGGCCGCCGCTGAACACCACCCTCGCCGTCGTCGGCACCGACGCCGTACTGACCCGCCCCCAGGCGCAGAAGCTCGCGGGGACGGCGCACGACGGCCTGGCGCGCGCCGTTCGCCCTGTGCACCTCATGAACGACGGCGACACCGTCTTCGCCCTGTCCACCGGAAACCGGCCGCTCGCCGCGCCCGCCGGACCGGACCCTTTCGGCCTGGCGGAACTCAACGCCCTCAACGACGTTCTGGCAGCCGGAGCGGACGCCGTGACGCGTGCCGTCGTCAAGGCGGTGCTGGCCGCGGAGGGGGTGGACGGGCCCGGCGGAGTGTTCCCGGCATACCGGGATCTGTACTGACGTACAGCGGAAGACAGTTGGCGGGGCCGGGCGGGAACTCGCCGTACGGGCCGTACGTTTTTCCGAACCACGGACACGATGTCCGACCCAGGGGCTACGTTGAGCTTCCGCAACGTAACATGCAGCGACGGCCTGGAGACCCACCTTGAGCGATCCGTACGAGACAACCGAGGCGCACCTCGAGCGACTCCTCGGCCGCGCCCTCAACTCCTTCGAGCTGCCCGACGCCACCGTCGAACGTCTCGGTGCCGCGCTCGCGCACAGCAGTTCCCTGTACTCCTCGCACCACAGCTCGGCCTCCGGTCTGCACCGCGAGACGTACCGGCACACCTATCTGCTCGGCGACGGCAGCACGCTCACCCTCTGGGAGCTGGCGTGCCGCACGGGCCGCGGTGACGACGGAAGCGGTGACGACGTAATGCGCCACGAGCTGTACGCGGACCAGGCAGAGGCGTGCCTTGCCGCCTCGAGGCTGGGCGGTGAACCGGACGGCGGCGCCGTCGAGTTCGCCCTTTCGGCCGATACCGGGGAAGCCGACGACCTCGCCGTCCTCGGCGCCCTGCTGGCCACTCCGCCGGTCACGCCGCACAGGCTGTACGTACCGGACGACTCCGCGGACCATGCACGGCGCCTGCTGCGCCGCGCGGAGAACGCAGACCGGCCGGGCGAGAACACGGCGCGGCTGCTGCGCGGTGCGTATGCCCATCGGATCACGCAGGCTTTCGGCCGGCAGTGCACCGCGGACGGCTGGAGCGCGGGAGCCGCCTTCATGCTCTACGAGCATGCCTTCGTGCTCGCGGACGGCAGCGAGATCAGCCTCTGGGAGGTCGAGCACACGGCCACCCCCGACGGGCGGCACATGTGCGAGGTGTACGCCACGGAGGCGGACGCGCGCGAAGCCATGAAGCTCCGCGCGCGGGTCCGCTGAGGGCCGGTCCGGGTCAGGCCGCGGCGAGGACCTTCGGGTCCTCATCGGCGGTGACCGTGGTGAGCGCCGGTCCGGGCTTGCGCACGCCCTTGAGCAGGATCACCAGGCCCGTGGTGACGGCGGTGCCTGCGGCGATCGCGAGCAGGTAGAGGGCCGGGTTGCCGATCAGCGGGATCACGAAGATGCCGCCGTGCGGGGCCCGGAGCGTGCATCCGAAGGCCATGGACAGCGCGCCTGTCACCGCGCCGCCCGCCATCGCCGCCGGGATCACCCGGACCGGGTCCGCGGCCGCGAAGGGGATGGCCCCTTCCGTGATGAACGACGCGCCGAGGAACCAGGCGGCCTTGCCGTTCTCGCGCTCGGTCTTGCTGAAAAGCCGTCCCCGGAGGGCAGTGGCCAACGCCATGGCAAGCGGCGGCACCATGCCGGCCGCCATCACCGCGGCCATCACCTTCAGGGAACCCTCGTTGGGGCTGGCGAGGCCGCCGACGGCGAAGGCGTACGCGACCTTGTTGAGCGGGCCGCCGAGGTCGAAGCACATCATCAGGCCGAGAATGGCGCCCAGGATGATCGCGTTGGCGCCGGAGAGGCCGGACAGCCAGCCGGTCAGGGCCTGTTGCAGCTCGGCGATCGGCTTGCCGACCACGAGGAACATCAGGAATCCGACCAGTGCCGCGGAGACCAGCGGGATTACCACCACCGGCATGATGCCGCGCAGTGGTTTCGGGATGCGGATGCGCTGGATCGCCATGACCGTGGCGCCCGCCAGCAAGCCGGCGATCAGGCCGCCGAGGAATCCGGCGTCGATGGTGAGGGCGATCGAACCTCCGACGAAGCCGGGGACGAGGCCCGGCCGGTCGGCCATCCCGTAGGCGATGTAACCGGCGAGGACCGGGATGAGGAACTTGAAGGCGAGGTCACCGGTCTGGAAGAGGAGCGCGGCCCAGCTCGCGGACTCGGTCCAGAGGAAGTGCTCGGCGACAGACGGCGCCTTGTTGATCTCGTACCCGCCGATGGCGAAGGCAAGGGCGATCAGGAGGCCACCGGCCGCAACGAAGGGGACCATGTAACTGACACCGGACATAAGCCACTTGCGCAGCTTTGTCCCGTAGCCCTCGCCGGGCTCTCCCGCCTCCTCGACGGGCGTCGCCTTCGCGGGACCTGCGATCTCGCCGCGCTCCGCCTTGCCGCGCGCCTCGGCGATCAGCTCGGCCGGGCGGTTGATGCCGGCCTTCACGCCGACGTCGACGGCCGGCTTGCCGGCGAAGCGCTCCTTGTCCCGTACGGGTACGTCGTGCGCGAAGATCACGGCGTCGGCGGCGGCGATGACGGCCGGGGCCAGCCGGGCGAACCCGGCGGAACCCTGCGTCTCCACTGCGAGTTCGACGCCGACGGCCTCGGCGGCCTTCTCCAGCGACTCGGCGGCCATATAGGTATGCGCGATGCCGGTGGGGCACGAGGTGACGGCCACCATCCGCAGGCCCGGTCCGGTCCCGGCGTCGCGGGGGGTGTCGTCGGCCGCGGCCGGACCAACGGGTACGCCGATCGACCCTTCCCCGGCGGCATCCGGCGAGGCCTGGACTGCGACACGGTCACCGTCCGCCGGTCCCTGGCCGGTGTCGGAAACCGCTGCCGCGGCCGGCTCGGCAGACGAATCGGCTGCGGCATCCGCCGCGCCGTCAGCATCGTGACCGGGCGCGCTCGGCGAAGCCGGAGCCGCGTCCCCCGGAGCCGCCTCCGCCGGCGCTGCCTCTGCCGCGGCTGCTTCCGCCGCAGCCGCCTCCGCCGGGGATTCGCCTTGGATGAGCCGCGCAGCCGAATCCGGTGTCCTCGCGGCCCGCAGGGCCGCAGTGAACTCCGCGTCCATCAGCTGACGGGCCAGGCTCGACAGGATCGTCAGATGGGCGTCGTCCGCTCCTGCGGGGGCCGCTATCAGGAAGATCAGGTCCGCCGGGCCGTCGGGGGCGCCGAAGTCGATGCCCGCCGGGCTGCGGCCGAACGCCAGGGTCGGCTCCGTGACATGCGCGCTGCGGCAGTGCGGGATGCCGATCCCGCCGTCCAGGCCGGTCGGCATCTGAGCCTCACGCGCGGCAACATCGGCGAGGAAGCCCTCCAGGTCGGACACACGGCCCCGGGCCACCATTCGTTCGGCGAGCGAACGGGCCGCCGCTTCCTTCGTGTCGGCGGACAGGTCGAGGTCGACCAGTGCCGCGTTGATCATCTCGCTCATATCGTCGGCTCCGTCAGTGCGCGGTCCAGCGGGACGTCCTCGGTCACGGTGACCGAGGACGGGTCGAGGTCGGCGGGGGCGGGCATCACGCTGCCCGGCAGCTGCACCGCTGCCGCGCCGTGGGCGACCGCGGCCGCCAGCGCGTCCGGGCCCGTACCGCCCGCCGTGAGGAATCCGGCGAGGGAGGCGTCTCCCGCGCCGACGTTGCTGCGGACGACGGCGACCGCCGCGCAGCCGAAGTACGTACCCGAGCTGTCGAGCAGCAGCTGGCCGTCCGCGCCGAGGCTGGCCAGGACGGCCGCGGCGCCGCGGGACCGCAGCTCACGGGCTGCCTCGAGAGCGTCGCCGACGGTGGTGAGGCGGCGGCCGACCGCCGCCGCGAGCTCCTCGGCGTTGGGTTTGACCACGTCGGGGCGCTCGCCGAGCGCGGCGAGCAGGGCCGGACCCGAGGTGTCCAGGGCGATGCGGGCGCCCGCCTCGTGGACGCGGGCGACCAGCTCGGCATACCACTGCGGCCCGACGCCGCGCGGGAGGCTGCCGCAGCAGGCGATCCAGTCGGCGTCCAGGGAGTGCGTCCGGACGGTGTCGAGCAGCAGCCCGGATTCGGTGGCGGTGAGTTCGGGCCCCGGCGCGTTGATTTTCGTCAGGGTTCCGGCGGGCTCGGCGATCGCGATGTTGGACCGCGTCTGGCCGGTGATTTTCACGGCGGTGACGTCGATGCCCTGTCCGCTGAGGAGTTCGGCGATCAGCGCCCCCGGTGCGCCTCCGAGCGGCATCACCGCTGTGGTGGCGTGCCCGGCGGCGGCGACCGCGCGGGAGACGTTGACGCCCTTGCCGCCCGGGTCCAGCCGTTCGGAACTCGCCCGCAGGACCTCGCCCCGCTCCAGGAACGGCACTTCGTACGTGCGGTCGAGCGAGGGGTTGGGGGTGACGGTGAGGATCATGTGAGCAGCACCTCGGTGCCGGCCGCCTTGATGGCGGCCGCGTTTTCGGGGCTGAGCCCCGAGTCGGTGATGAGCAGGTCCACATCGGCGAAGGAGCCGAAGCGTGCGAAGTGTTCCTGGCCGGCCTTGGCGGAGTCGGCGAGCAGGACGACCCGGCGCGCCGCGGCGATCGCGGCCCGCTTGACCGCCGCCTCCGCCAGATCCGGTGTGGTCAGCCCGTCGTCGGGGCTGAACCCGTTGGTGGCGAGGAAGAGGACGTCGGCGCGGATCTCGGCGTAGGCCCGCAGCGCCCACGCGTCGACGGCCGCCCGGGTGCGATGCCGGACGCGTCCGCCCACCAGATGGAGGGCGATGCCCGGATGGTCGGCGAGGCGGGCCGCGACGGGCAGCCCGTGGGTGACGACGGTGAGCCCGGAATCGACGGGGATGGCGGCGGCGAGCCGGGCCACGGTCGTACCGGCGTCGAGGATGACGCTTCCGTCCGCCGGCAGTTCGCCGAGCGCGGCCTGTGCGATGCGGTCCTTCTCGTCGGCGGCGGTGGACTCGCGCTCGGTGACGTCCGGCTCGAAATCGAGCCGCCCGGCCGGTATCGCGCCGCCGTGAACCCGGCGGACCAGGCCGGACCGGTCGAGGATCTTGAGGTCGCGCCGGATGGTCTCCGCCGTGACCTGGAACTCCTCGGCCAGCGAGAGTACGTCGACCCGGCCGCTTTCGCGGGCGAGGCGAAGGATTTCCTGCTGGCGCTCCGGTGCGTACATGTGGTTTTACGTCCGATCGATGCCCGAACCTGTGGTTTCACCCCTACGCTACGCCCAAATTTCGGAGAAGTAAATGCAATCGGACATGAAAGTGGGCCGAAACGGGCGCATGCCGCCACTCGTACGTTCGCATACGCCTGCGCGCATCCTCGTGCGCATACGTCGGCCCCCCGGCTCTTCAGCCGGGGGTCCGGGAACGGGGACCCGCGTCAGGGGACGAGGACGGGCTCCCCGACGGGCTCCCCGACCGGCGCCACCGCGCTCGCCGGGGCCTCGACGGCCCTGGGCCTCGCCGGCAGCGCGAACATCACCACGAAGATGACGGCCAGCACCGCGACCACCCACCACAGCGAGTGCTGGAAGGCCTCCGCGAAGGCGGTGCCCACCGCGCTGGCCGCCAGACGGTCGTCCATGGCACCGAAGAAGACCACCGACACCAGGCCCAGGCCCAGCGCGTTGCCCATCTGCTGAGTTGTGTTGATGAGCCCCGAGGCCGAGCCGGAGTGCTCACGCGGCACTTCGGAGAGCACCGCGTCGGTGAGCGGCGCCACGATCAGGCCCATGCCGACGCCCATCACGATCAGCGGCAGCGCCATCTGCCACGCGTGGATGGACGTGCCGTAACGGCCGGCCTCCCAGATGTAGAGCATCAGTCCGGCCGCCATGGTCAGCGCGCCCGTCTGGAGCACCTTGCGGCCGAAGCGCGGCACCAGCTTCTGTACGGAAAGGCCGGCCGCCGCCGAGACCGCGAGCGAGAACGGAATGCCGGTCGCACCCGCGCGCAGTGGGCTCCAGCCCAGGCCGATCTGCATGTAAAGCGTCCAGACCAGGAAGAAGATGCCGCATGCGATACCGAAGGTGAGCTGCAGTGCGACGCCGGCCGCGAAGCTCTTCACCTTGAACAGCGAGAGCTCGACGAGGGGCGATCCGTCCTTGCGCGCCTTGTACTTCTCGTACGCGACGAACGCGCCGAAGACCAGCAGGCTGCCCGCCATGCAGAGGTGACCCCACAGCGGCCAGTCCAGCTCCCGGCCACGCGTCAGCGGGTACAGCAGCATCAGCAGGCCCAGCGTGGCGAGCGCGACGCCGACCAGGTCGAGGCGGAGCGCCTTCGGGGCCTTCGACTCGGTGATGAAGCGGCGGCCCAGGATCAGGCCCGCGATACCGACCGGCAGGTTGATCAGGAAGATCGGGCGCCATTCGAGGCCGAAGAGATTCCACTGGGTGAGCAGCGCGCCGAGCATCGGGCCGGAGACCGCGCCCAGGCCGACGACCGCGCCGAACATCCCGAAGACCTTGCCACGCTCGTGCGCCGGGAAGGTGACGTGGATGATCGCCAGCACCTGAGGCACCATCATCGCGGCCATCGCCCCCTGAAGGAGCCGGGAGGCGACCAGCATCTCGGGGTTGGCCGCGAAGCCGCACAGGGCGGAGGCGAGCGTGAAGCCCGCCATGCCGATCAGGAACATCTGCTTCCGGCCGTAGATGTCACCCAGCCGGCCACCCGTGATCAGGCCCGCGGCGAACGCCAGGGCGTAGCCCGCGGTGATCCACTGGATCGAACCGAACGTGGCGGACAGGTCCCGCTCAATGCTGGGAATCGCGATGTTGACGATGGTCACGTCGACCAGGTCCATAAAGGCCGCTGTCATCACCACCGCGAGCGCGAGCCAGCGGCGGCGGTCTGCGGCCCGGCCGGACGCCGGATCCTGTACGGGAGCTTGGGCTTGGGAAGTCATGCGACGAACGTAGATTCCGTATAGGACAGGTCATGTCCTAGTTCGCTGGGACCCTGGATTTATGACAGACACCCCGGCACGGCTGCTGAACCTGCTCTCGCTGCTGCAGACCCCGAGGGTGGCCCGGCAGCGAACTCGCCGAACGGCTGCGGGTCAGTCCGCGGACGATCCGGAGGGACATCGACCGACTGCGCGAACTCGGCTATCCGGTGGAGGCGTCCAAGGGCGCCGTGGGCGGATACCGGCTGGTCGCGGGGGCCGCCATGCCGCCGCTGCTCCTCGACGACGAGGAGGCGGTGGCGATCGCGGTGGGGCTTCGGGCGGGCGCGGGCCATGCGATCGAGGGAATCGAGGAAGCGTCCGTACGCGCGCTCGCCAAGCTGGAGCAAGTACTGCCGTCGCGGCTGCGGCACCGGGTGACGACCCTCCAGTCCGCCACCCTCCCGCTCACGCGCGGAGACGGAGCGACCGTGGACCCGCAGACGCTGACCGTCATGGCCTCCGCCGTCACCGGGCACGAGCGACTGCGGTTCGCCTACCGGGCGGGCGACGGGACGGAGAGCCGGCGGCTGACCGAGCCGGTACGGCTGGTCTCGACGGGGCGCCGGTGGTACCTGGTGGCGTACGACCTCGACCGGGAGGACTGGCGTACGTTCCGGGTCGACCGGGTGAGCGAGCCGTTCGCGACCGGCGCGCGGTTCGCGCCGCGGGCGCTGCCGGCCGGTGACGCCGCGGAGTTCATCAAGCGGTCACTGTCACGGTTGCAGCCGGCATACCGGGTGGAGATCACGTTCGCCGCTCCGGCGGAGCTCGTTGCCACTCGGCTGCCGGCGTCCCTGGGGGTGCCCGAGCCGGTGGACGAGCGCACGTGCCGGCTGCACACCGAGTCGGCGGACTCGCTGGAGTGGCTGGCGGTACGGCTGGCGTTGATCGATTGTGAGTTCACGGTGCACGCGCCGACGGCGCTCGTCGAGTGCGTGTCGGATCTCGGCGGCCGGCTCGCGCGCGCGGCTGGGGCGTAGGCGACCGCTTCGGAAACGGAAGGGCCCCGACACCTGGGGGGATAGGTGCCGGGGCGGGACCCCGACACCTGGGGGGGATAGGTGCCGGGGCCGTTCTTGGGGATGGGGCGCGGGGTCGGGGCCTCGAACGGCTGGGCAGGTCAGGCCGCCGCGTCGAAGCCCGTGTCCCGGGCCATCCGCTTCAGTTCCAGCAGGGCGTGCTTCTCGATCTGGCGGATCCGCTCGCGCGTCAGGCCATGCTGCTTGCCGACCTCGGTCAGCGTGCGCTCGCGACCGTCGTCGATGCCGTACCGCATCTTGATGATCGAGGCGGTACGGGTGTCGAGCTTGCCGATCAGATCCTCCAGCTCCTCGCTGCGCAGCAGCGTGAGCACGGACTGCTCGGGCGAGATCGCCGACGTGTCCTCGAGGAGGTCGCCGAACTGGGTCTCGCCCTCGTCGTCCACGGACATGTTCAGACTGACCGGGTCACGGGCCCAGTCCAGGACGTCCCCGACGCGCTCGGGCGTCGAGCCCAGCTCCCTGGCGATCTCCGCGTGCTCCGGCTCGCGCCCGTTCTCGCGGTTGAACTCGCGCTGCACGCGCCGGATCCTGCCGAGCTCCTCCACCAGGTGGACGGGGAGCCGGATGGTGCGGGACTGGTCCGCGATGGAGCGGGTGATCGCCTGGCGGATCCACCAGGTCGCGTACGTGGAGAATTTGAAGCCCTTTGCGTAGTCGAACTTTTCGACCGCGCGGACCAGGCCTGCGTTCCCCTCCTGGATCAGGTCCAGCAGGGGCAGCCCGCTGCGCGGATAGCGGCGGGCGACAGCCACGACCAGACGAAGGTTGGAGCGGATGAAGACGTCCTTGGCGCGCTCGCCCTCGGCGACCAGCGCCTCGAGCTCCTCGCGCGTGGCACCGCCGCCATCGCTGTCTATTTCTTTGTCGAGGATCTGCTGGGCGTACACCCCCGCCTCGATGATCTGGGAAAGCTCGACCTCCTTGGCGGCGTCGAGCAGCGGTGTACGCGCGATCTCGTCGAGGTACATGCCGACCAGGTCGCGGTCGGCGATCTCCCCGCCTCCGGCGCGAACACTGCTTGCCCTGGTAGTCCCGCCGGAAGCGGACTGACTACGGGCGACGGCACGGGTTGCCATGCGTGCTCCCTTGCGATGAGTCGAAATGAGTCGGTCGCGGGTGGTCTCTGGCTTCAGTGGCTGTCGGAACACTCTCCCGAGTGCCCGCATCCGAAGGAAACAACGACTGGAATCCGGACAGAATTCCCCAGCTGCACCCTTGTTTTCGTGATCATGCAGTACCCTGTCCCGCCGCCAAGGGAGGACGCATGCCGTCAGAACGTACAGAGGTGCAGGTCAGGCCAGGCACGGAGGCCGACCTGGACGCACTCACGGACATTTACAACCACTACATCCGTGATACGTCGGTCACCTTTGACACGACCGTATTCACCTCCGAGCAGCGCGGCCCGTGGCTGCGCTCTCATCCCGAAGACGGCCCCCACCGGCTTCTGGTTGCTCATAAGGTCCCGTCTGCCCGGATTCTGGGGTACGCAACCAGCAGCGCGTTCCGGCCCAAGGCGGCGTACGACTCCTCCGTGGAGGTCACCGTCTATCTCGCGCCCGACGCCGGCGGCCGCGGCATCGGCACACTGCTGTACAAGGCACTGTTCGAGGCCCTGGCGGACGAGCCCGTCCACCGCGCCTACGCCGCCGTCACTGTCCCGAACGAGGCGTCCGCCCGTCTTCACGCCCGCTTCGGCTTCCGTGAAATCGGCCAACTCAGCGAGGCCGGATGGAAGTTCGGCCGCTACTGGGATGTGCGCTGGTACGAGAAGGAGCTCGGCCCCGGCCCCGGGGACCGAATCCGGAACCGGGACGCGGGCCTGGACTAGGAAGCGGGCCAGGCCGCCCCGGCCCGCTGCTCAGCCGAACTGCACGGATCGCTTCGACAGCCCCAGGCCATACGGCGTCGCGGGCAAGCGGCGGGGCGCCATGACTGAGGTACAGGGCGGGCATGCGCTCACGTACAGCACTCATGAGTCGAGGCTAGCCCGATTTTGTTTAAACTTCAACAGTCTTCGCTGTCTGGGGGCCGGACGCGCGCTGCCCCTGCCTCGGCTCCGCTCAGCAGCGGGACCAGGACAGGGGGCAGGTGGATGCGCAGCAGGGGCGAGCGCGTCGTTTCAGTGGGCGACGACCGGAATCCTGACGTCATCCTCCGCTCCGCCGCCCAGGGCCGTACCCGTACCGGCACCCGGGCCCACGCCCGGGCGCCCGGTGTTGACGAAGGTGAAGGCGATCGCCGCGGCGGCGGCAAGGATGCCTACCGCCCACCAGATGGCGCTCGCGTAGCCGTGCACCAAGGCCTGGAGCTGCAACGCCCGCTGGTCCGTGCCGCCCGCGGCGTGCGTGGTGATGTACGCGGTGGTGGCGGAGGCGGCGATGGTGTTCAGCAAGGCCGTACCGATGGCGCCACCGACCTGCTGCGAGGTGTTGACCATGGCCGACGCGACACCGGCGTCCTCCGGCCGCACGCCGTGCGTGGCGAGCGCCATGGCCGGCATGAACGCGGTGCCCATACCCAGACCCAGCAACAGCTGCGCGGGCAGAATCAGGCCGGCGTACGAGGACCCGACCTCCAGCTGCGTGAGCAGCAGCATGCCGAGACCTGCGACGAGGAAGCCAGGGCCCATCAGCAGGCGCGGCGCGACCCGGGTCATCAGCCGGGCGCCGATCTGGGTGGATCCGACGATCATGCCCGCGATCATGGGGAGGAACGCGAAGCCGGTCTCGATCGGCTTGTAGCCCTTCACGATCTGCAGGTAGTACGTGAGGAAGAGGAACAGCCCGAACATCGCGATGATGGCGAGGCCCAGCGAGAGGTAGACGCCCCCGCGGTTGCGATCGGTCAGGACGCGCAGCGGCAGCAGCGGCGACTTGACCTTCGACTCGGTGAGGACGAACGCCGCGAGCAGCACTGCCGAACCGACGAACAAGCCCACCGTGGTCGGGTCGGACCAGCCTTCGGACTCGGCACGGGTGAAGCCGTAGACGAGTGAGACCAGGCCGAGGGTGGAGAGGACCACACCGGGGATGTCGAGCGTCGAGCGATTTCGGGTACCGGCCGGTTCACGGATCACGAAGTAGGCGCCGGCGGCGGCGATGATCGCGAACGGGATGTTGACGAAGAACGTCCAGCGCCAGTTGAGGACCTCGGTAAGGAAGCCGCCCAGGATCAGACCCACCGCGCCACCACCACCGGCGATCGCACCGTAGATACCGAAGGCCTTGGCCCGCTCCTTGGCATCGGTGAACATCACCGCGAGGAGCGAGAGCGCGGCGGGGGCGAGCAGCGCACCGAAGGCGCCCTGCAGGGCCCGGGCGCCGAGCATCATCGCCTCGCCGGTGGCCGCACCGCCGAGAGCGGAGGCGGCGGCGAAGCCGAGCAGGCCGACGACGAAGGTGCGCTTACGGCCCCACAGGTCGGCGATCCGGCCGCCGAAGAGCAGCAGTCCGCCGAAGGCGAGGGCGTAGGCGGTGATGACCCACTGCTTGTTGCCCTCCGATATGCCGAGGTCGTGCTGCGCGGAGGGCAGCGCGATATTCACGATGGTCGCGTCGAGCACGACCATCAGCTGGGCGAGCGCGATGAAGACCAGCGCTTTCCAGCGGCTGGGATCAGGGAGGGCCGTGTCGGCTGTTTTGGACATGGGAATAGCCACCTGTCGGTACAGAAAAGTCAAATCCGGACGTAAGCAGGGCCTGCTGTGCAGGGGCCTGTCGTGCGGGGGTTAGGCAAAGGCGTTACATGGGGCGTCGTGCGGGCGCGTCACGTCGGGGCGGCGCGCCGCAGTTGCAGCCGGCGCGCCGCGGTTACGGCTTTCGTTGCAGATCCTCGAAGGTCGCGGCAGAGCCTGGGAGTTCGGACCGGGCCGGGGCCTGCAGTCCGTCGAGGAACAGCTGCAGATGCCGGTGGACGAAGCGGTCGATGTCCGGGCACGGGATGCCCGGCAGCGGCCGGCTGAGCTGGGAGAGGGCAACCATCAGGTCTCCGACGGCGACGTCGGCGCGGAGCATGCCCTCCTCGCGTGCCTGCTCCATGAGCCCCTCGATGGATTTCTCGAGGCGGTCGCGGGCGGCGAGCAGGGCGGGGTGGTTCTGGTCGAAGCCGTCGGAGAGCACGGGACAGAGGGCCCCGATCCGCTCATCCGCTGCCGCGTGTACGAAACGGCGCAGTGCGGCGAAGGCGTCGGGTTCCTCGGCGCGTGCCGTCTCGGCCTGCCCGGCGATCCGCTCCGTGACGGAGAGGACGACCTGTCGGACGAGTTCGGCGCGGTCGGCGAAGTGGCGGTAGACGGTGGCATTTCCGACGCCGGCCCGCCGGGCGATCTCGTCGAGCGGTGCGTCGGCGCCCGTTTCGACGAACATCTCGCGTGCCGCCGCGACGATCCGCTCCCGGTTGCGGACCGCGTCGGCCCGCGGCCGAGTGACGCGCCGATGTCCCTCGACACCTTCGGTGGCGGCGGTATCCACGCCGACCCTCCCTCTCTCGCCCGATCTTGCGCTCTTGCAGGTCGGTCTGCTGGTCGTCCACACGTTCAAGCGGAGAAGCTCTCCCCGTTTCCGCAGAACATCTGTGTAAACGGGGAGATGATCCCCGCTTATTTCGGAGCCCTATGTGACCTGCATCACATTCACCTGTGGGAGAGACCCACGTTCGGCGCACCCGGCGCGCGCACGCGCTACGGCCGTCACAGGGTGATCGAACGGAGTGCAGATCGGGTCCGGCCGACTGCCGCGGACCCGAAGGCGCTCGTATGTCGCAGACCCGCCCCCGGATACGCAGGCCCCGCCGCACCAGCGTGTTCATAGCTGCCACCACTCTCGCACTCGCTGCCACCGCCACCGCCAGCGGCGACATCACCAGCCGTCCCAAGGCGGCTGCCGGGCCGGCGGCCACCGCCGCCGACGAGGCCGCGCTCGCTCCCTGCCGGATCAAAGGCATGGGCGTACAGATGTCTGAGGGGCTGCCGACGCCGCCCGGCTACGCCCGCTCCACGGGTGAGATCCGGGCACTGAACCTCATGATCGACTTCTCGGACGCGCCGGGTGAGGGCAAGGCGTCCGACCGGCTGGCGGAGTTCTTCCCCCAGACGACCGAGTGGTTCAGGACCAGCTCGTACGGCCGGCTCATCTACCGCCCGGAGGCCCCGCTCAAGGACTGGCTGCGGATGCCGTTGCCGTTCGCGGCGTACGGGATCGATCGCGGGTCACCCTACGAGCCGGGCTACCGCGAACTCGTCCAGCACATCATCGCCGCCGCCGACCCCGACGTGGACTTCAGCGCGTACGACATAGTCAACATCCTGGTGACTCCGAATGCCGGGCCATCCGCGCTCGACACCGTCCTGTCCGTCACCTTCTCGGGCAATGGGGACGCACCCTACGCCGACGGTGTCCCGCTCTCCAACGCGTCGTTCGTCTACAGCCGCCAGGACGACGGCTCCGGTTCGCACGAGGAGACCGGCTACCGGGTCCTGCCGCACGAGAACGGCCACGTCTTCGGCCTGCCGGACCTCTACACCGCGGACGGCGGCGGGGCCGTCGGCCACTGGGACATCATGTCCGAGGACTGGGGGGCCAACAACGATCTGCTCGCCTGGCACAAGTGGAAGCTCGGCTGGCTGGACGGGGGCCAGATCAGCTGCGCGTCCATACCCGGCGTCAGCGACCACGTCCTGACCCCGCTGGCCACCAAGGGCGGCACCAAAATGGCCTTCATACCGGTCTCCAGAACAACCGGATACGCGGTCGAGGTCCGCACCCGCGCCGGCAACGACGAGGTGGTCTGCAGACCCGGGGTGCTGATCTACCACGTGGACACCGACGTGGACACCGGCCAGGGGCCGATAACGGTGTCCGACAGCGCGGTCGACAGCGGCGGCTGCACCCGCCAGCCCAACGTGCATACGGAACTCTCCGACGCGCCGTACCGGCCCGGCGAGACCTTCGCGGACATCGAGAACCAGATCAGCGTCTCCGTCGTCGGCGAACTTCGCAACGGCAGCTACCAGGTGCGCGTCACCCGGCCCTGACGCCGGCCTCGGCACCGGGACCGACGTCACCAGCCCCGCCGTCACCAGCGCCACCACCGCCGGGGCCACCACCGCCGGGACCACCACCGCCGGGACCACCGCGCCGATCCAGAAGCCGGGCCACCTCGGCTCGTAGATCGCGCTTGACGATCTTCCCGGTCGGGTTGCGTGGCAGTACCTCCTGCCGGACGAGCACATGTGCCGGCACCTTGAACGCGGCCAGGCGTCGCCCGACGTGCGCACGCAGTTCCGCCACCCCCGCGGTCGCGCCCGGACGCAACCGCAGCACCGCGGCCACCTCCTCGCCGAGCACCGGATGCGGGACGCCCACCACCGCCGCGTCCAGTACGTCCGGGTGGTCGTGGAGTACAGCCTCGACCTCGACGCAGTACACGTTCTCGCCGCCGCGGACGACCATGTCCTTGAGCCGGTCGACGATGCTCACTCGCCCGCCGTCGCGCACGGCCGCGAGGTCACCGGTGCGGAACCAGCCGTCCTGGAAAGCCTCGGCGGTCGCCTTCTCGTCCCGCCAGTAGCCGCGCACCAGCGCCTGCCCGCGCAGCCACAGCTCGCCGACCTCGCCCTGGGGGAGCTCCGCGCCGTCGGGTCCCGCGATCCGCACCTCGGTGGCCGGGGTCGGCAGCCCGACGCTGCCGGGATGCTCCCGGTACGACGCCCCGAAGTTGGCCAGTACCCCGCCGCTGGTCTCGGTCAGCCCGTAGCCGTTACGCGGCTCGACGCGCTCGCCGAAGAGGGTGGTGATCCGCGCCACGAGGTCGGGCGGGGCGGCCGCGCCGCCCGTGTTGAGCATGGTCAGGGTCTCCAGGCCGTCGCCGGCCCGCTCGACGGCTTCGAGCAGCTGGAGCGCCGTGGCCGGGACGCCGCCGTAGTGGGTGACGCGGTGGGTACGGATGGCCTGGAGGGCCTTGTCCGGGTCCCATTTGCGCAGCAGCACGACCGTGCCGCCGGCCGCCATCGCCGCGTACAGCCCGGTGAAGGCAGCCACATGGAAGAACGGAAACGTCATCAGGGTCACCGGCGTCGGCCCCTGCCCCGGGATCTGCCCCCTCGCCAGCGCGGAAAGCGCCGCCAGGAAGCGGGGGTTCATGGCGGCACCGGCCTGCGCGAGATGGGTGGCGACGGCGCCCTTCGGCCGCCCCGTGGTGCCCGAGGTATAGATGATGGTGGCGTCGTCCTCGGGCCGGATGTGGACGGCGGGCGGCGCGAGCATGGGATCCGGGGCGGGCAGATCCTCGTACCGCTCGATGTACGGCCCGACGTACGGCTCGATGCCTTCGCCGACCGGCCCGTCATGGTGGAACACGACGGTACGCGGCCGCTCCTCCTGCTCCTGGAGCCAGGGGGCCACTCGGGGCAGCCGCTCCCCGTCGACGAGCAGGACACGCGGCTCGCAGTCACCGAGTGCGTACGCGAACTCCTCGGCGGTCCACCAGGCGTTCAGGGGCACGGCGACCAGCCCGGCCAGCTGGGCCGCCCAGAAGGCGATCTGCCATTCGGGATGGTTGCGCATCGCGACGACGGCCCGATCGCCGGGCACCAGCCCGTACTCGTCGACGAGCCGCCGGGCGAGGGCGGAGGCCGCCGCGAAGAACTCGCCGTAGCTGTAGGTCCGCTCCTCCCCCACCAGAAACGTCCGGCCCCCGAACGCCCAGGTGGTCTCGACGAATTCGCGCAGGGTGCGTGGCCCGTCCGCGTACACCGGCGATCCGTCCTCCGCTCGTACGACGGCGAAGGGCGCGCCGGGAGCGGTCAGCCGGGCAGCGGCGGCGGTGAGGTCGGTATGGGGCACGGGATCTCCTAAGCGCGTGCTCAGCTGCCCTGGACGCTAAGGCCGCCCCTCGGAACCGTCAAGATTCATCGGCCGCGCCCGGCACCCACACCCTGGCGGAAAACTCCAGCACACACCAAGACGGTGCGAACACCTCGACACCGTCGCCGCCGGACTCGGCAGTCGCCTACGCAGAGCGCTCGGCCGGGAAACTCCAGCCGAGCGCCTGTACAAACCACGCACCGCCTGATCAACCGGTGGGGCCCTTGGCCATTACCTCACCGCTCCTCACTGAGGAGGACCGCGAACTTGTCGTCGTAGCTGTTGTCCCTCAGCAGTAGCGTCAGCGGGGCGCTACCCGAGTCATGATCAAGTGCCACCAAGATGCCTGGCCGGCTCCGGACCTCACCCACCGTCTGCACCTCGATACCGTTCAAGCGTCACCCGCTACACTGTCCGCGGTGGCCCGGCCCTCGCAGGTCAGGTCCCACCCTGTCGGCCAACGGTTTCAGACACGTTTTCCGACAAATCCCTGCCTTCGTAGCTCAGGGGATAGAGCACCGCTCTCCTAAAGCGGGTGTCGCAGGTTCGAATCCTGCCGGGGGCACCAGCGCAAAGGCCCCGGACCGATCATGGTCCGGGGCCTTTGACATCAGCTTCTGACATCAACGGGGACGGTCACTCACGGCCGGGCCGCCTCTTGAGCAGCCGATCCATGTGGCTGATGGCCTCGCGCTGCGTGTCCTGGACGACGTGCGTATAGACGTCCATGGTGATGCTGATCTGGCTGTGCCCGAGGATCTCCATCACGACGCGAGGAGCGACCCCGGCAGCGGTGAGCAGGGTCGCGCAGCCGTGCCGGGCGTCGTGCAGCCGGATCACACGAAGGCCGGCGGTTTCGGCGACGCGGGTGAAGGACCGGTAGACATTGCGCGGCTCGACCGTGCGGCCGGTGCGCGTGGTGAAGACGTAGCTGGGCTCCTGCCAGCCCTCCCCCGCGCGCTTCCGCTGATCCTTCTGCCGCATCCGGTGCCGGCGGAGGGGTGCGATGCACATCGCGGGAAGCGGTACGGCTCGCCGCCGGCGGCCCTTGGGATCGTCGTCGTATAGAACTCCGCGACGGCGTTGAGTCTGTTGTCGGACGTAGAGGATCCGATTGTCGAGGTCCACAGCAGTCCGCCGAAGGCCGATCAGTTCCCCGCGGCGAAGGCCCATCGCTATGGCGAGGACGAACGCGGCGTAAAGCGGATCTGTTCGGGCCGCGGCAAGGAAGTCCAATGTCTCGTCCCAAAGACCACGGACTCAGCTCCCGCGACTTGGCACGGGGAGGCTCGACCAGACCGGCCACGTTCCTGGCGATGAGCTCTTCCCGAGCGGCTGCCGCCAGCGCCGTGCGCAGCACCCGGTGAGACTCCTTGGCAGTGGCCGCGGTGGTCTTGTTCTCAAGCTGCACGAGAAACCGCCGCTACCGAGTGCTCTACGACGCCGGATACGAGATCGGCCACGTGAAGGAAGCACTGTTTCGCACGCGTCCCTACGGCCGAGGAAGTAAAGCTCCTTCAGCTACCCGCCGGATAGCCGGTGATGGAGCTTCACCGGACGACCTACACAGCTGATGGCACCGTTATCGAGTTCGCCATCGGCGTTCATGCCGCCTCGCGCTTTGCATGGGAGTACGACTTCAAGGTGCCGGACTCGGCACAGAAGCCGAAGGGCGACCAGTGATCCCGACCCAAGAGGTGTGGGACGACACCCAACTGCTTTGGGACTACCAGCTGATGGGTCACGAGCCGCGTCCGTGCTCCGTTGCCATCGGCCTGGGCAGTCACGATCTCGGAGCCGCTGACGCCACGGTCGACCTGTACCGACGCGGCATGATGCCGCTGATTGTGTTCACCGGAGCCACGAGCCCAACGACGCGTGAGCGGATGCCCCGCGGCGAAGCTGTGCACTATCGGGAGCGCGCCCTCGAACTGAGGGTGCCCGCTTCGGCCGTCCTCGTAGAGCCTCATGCGCGCAACACCGGCGAGAACATCCGTTTCTCACGATCGCTGTTGGAAGAGAACGGCGTCGAGGTGTCGTCCGTACTCCTCGTCAGCAAACCGTACGAAGAACGTCGGGCCTACGCCACCGCGCGGAAGCTGATCAGAGGTGCCGCGGCAAGGCGCGGCGGCGCCGGCCGGGGGTGGGGTCGGTCGGCTCCACGGCTTTACCCACCTCCCCGGTTCGGGTCCCGCGTCGAGCAAGACCAGGGGGCCACTCGGACACATTGCGGGCAGGGGGCAAGCCTGCCCGAGTAGCCGGCAAGCGTACGGCCCCCTGATCATGCCCGACCCCGGGCAGGACACCGGCCAAAGCTCCGTGGAGTCGACCTCGCGCACGTCATGCAGTTCCGCGTGGGCATCATGCTTCGCCGTCCGAGGTCGCCCGGCAGTTGCTGAGGATGACCAATGACGACCAGTCAGCAGCCATCGAGCTGCCCGAGACCAGGGAAAGGCCAGGTTGCCGAGATCGCTCACAAAGAAGCAAAGAACTGACCGCATGATTGGACCAGTGGCCCTCGAACTACCCCAACACCGTAGGCGTCGGGATGAAGTGCATCGTCGCCGGAGGAGCAGCCTGACCTCCGTGGATCCTGATCCTAGGACGTGGGGTAGCCTTCGCGGCCTCAACCGGGGCGGACCTCGTTGATCCGCAGGAGGAAGGGCCGACCGTGCCAAGATCGCGTCACAAACGTTCTTTGAAGGGCCGTGTCGTCATCGGCGGTGCCGTCGCTGCCGCGGCAGGGATCGCCACCACCGTCGTGAGCCTGTGGCCGGCCCAGGCCGCGTGGACGACGTCGTGGCGGGTGTCGCCAAGTGCCTGGGAGGCCACCGACTCGCCTCAGGTCTCCGTCGACCGGCAGGGCGACGCCCTCCAAGTGTGGACAGCGTGCGACTCGGCGGCGTCGAGCTGCTACCACCGGGTGCAGGCCAGGATCAAGCGCGCCGACGGGACGCTGACCCCGACCGGCAATCTGTCGCCGCTGGGCCCCGTGGCGAACTGGCCGCAGGCCGACTCGGACGACGACGGCGACTCCGCGGTGGTCTGGGAGCAGGGCGGCCACGTCGTGGGCCGCCGGGTCTCGGCCTCCGGCAGCCTGGTCGGCTCCCTGCAGCAGCTGTCCACCTCGGCTCCGGCAACCACCCCCGCGGTAGCTGTGGCGCCCACGGGTACGGCCATGGCCGTGTGGACGGAGGTCCGCGACGGCAGCTGGTACGCCGTGGGGCGCAAGATCACAGTCAGCGGCACCATCGGCCCGGCCATCACCCTGGGCAACGCCTCGGGCGAGATGACGGATATCGGTGTGGACCGCAGCGGCCGGTTCGTCGCTTCCTGGGTGAACGGCGGGAGTGTGCTGGCCAAGCGGATCAACACGGACTCCACCGTCTCCTCGACCAAGGTGCTCACCTCGGCGATCGAGTCGTACGCCGGTTTCGGCCGGCCGCGGGTCGCCGTCGACCGCGACGGCGACGCGGTCATCACCTACCGCTCCGGCGGCGGCAGCCTGCCACAGCTCTGGGCTTCGCGGTGGAGCCGGGGTGGCACGTTGTACAACCCACTGCGCATCTCACCCAGCACGGACAACGTGGGCAACCACAGCACCCTTGCGATGGACCTCGACGGCGACTCGATGATCGTGTGGGCCAAGCGGGGCAGCGACGGGAAACTCGTGCTGTCCGGACGGAAGCTGACCGCGAGCGGCAGCCTCGGCAGTATCAGCTCCCTGGGGTCGGGCGACCGGCCGGACATCGCCCTCGACGACGACGGCGACGGCATGCTCGTCTACCACACCCCGCAGGGCCCGTACGTCACGCAGAAGGTAAGCGCCCGACTGGTCACCCAAGGCGGGACGTTCGGCAGCGTGCGGACGGTGACGTCGACCGACGGGCGGGTGCCCCAGGTGAGTGCCAGGCCCACGGCCCGCTTCAACCTGGTGTGGCAGGCACAGTCCTACCCGTACTCGATCTACGGTGTCACCGGGCCCTGATCCGACGCGCATGGCCATGACCTGAACCGCCCCCGGCAGCACATGAGTTGTGCGCCGGGGGCGGTTTGCCGTCAGCGGAGGGCCGGCGCGTTCGCCGCACTGGACGGGGCCGGCTTCCACCGACCGTACGACGCGCGACATGGCCGAGCCCGGTGCTCACCGAGTCAAGATCAAGTGCTCGCCTGCCCAGAACGACATCATTCCTCCGGGGTGTGCAGGCCGCTCTTGGGCAGCACTTCGAGGCACAGGATGTTCGGATCCCGGCTGAGCAGGACCAATCGATGGGGTCAGTCCGTGCCACAACCGCGCCAGATCAGGCGGTGAGTCACGGGGAACTCCGGAGGCTGGCAGGGGCAGCAGCCAGGCAGGCCAGAGGCCCTGTCGTCCTAGCGGGCGGCAGGGCCTCTGCGCTCACAGCACACATACGGCGCGAGCTGACCCGGCGCCGGGACGACCGGGTGTCGTCTTCTTCTCCTGGCGGAGTCAGCCGGTAGTTCTGTTCCCGCCCGCTCGCCCCGTGGGCGTTCCGGTGCTTGTCGACGAAACGAAAGCGGATCAGTCTGTCGTCTTCTGGGGAAAATGGCGGCAGCCTTGCGCAGGATCTCGTTGTCCTTCTGCGGTGTCGCCCGTGAGTCAGGAACACTGACCGCTACGACCCACTTACAGTTGCTGTTCCCACGGATTGACGACCAGAGCCCCGGTTCGGGCCATGTGTTTGATGTTGCGGGTGGCGACCGTCCAGCCGTTGGCCAGGGCGGTGGCGGCGATCAGTGCGTCCGGCGGGTCGATGCTGGTGCCGGTGACCTTGAGCGTCTTGTGGATGGCGAGGTAGGCAGCCGCCTCCCGTTCGCCGATCGGCGCGATGCGGTTGCCGTATTCGTGCCGCACCGCGGCAAGGGCTCGGGCGTAACGGGCCTGTCGTACGGGATCCGGGGGGGGCGGCGACGCCGACCTCAATCTCAGCGACAGTGATCACGCTCAGGAAGCGGTTGGGTCTAGCCGTGGAGCGGAACCATGCCATGACGCGGGGGTCGGGCTTCGCCCGGGTCGTGAGCTCGGCGACGACATTGGTGTCGAACAGGTAGATCACTCGGCGTCCGTCTGCTCGTCGTAGGAGCGGGCACCGAACTCCAGGCCGTCGAGGGGCTGGGAGAGCAGGAACTCCTCGAATCCGTCGTTGCTCAGTGTCACCCAGCGATGGAGCATCTCGGGCAACGCCTCAATCTCCGTGTCGGCGAGCTCAGCGTCGAAGTGCCGGCGCTGGTCCTCCGGCAGAGACTCCCGGATGTCACGGATGGTCCGCAGGGGGTGCGACGACGGGGGCGGCGGCGAGTGAGACCCACCGCTGGGGGCTGTGGTCATCCGCATCGCCTCCGCTTGATCACGCCGTCTGCTGCTGGTACCAGGCTACGGGTTCCCGCCTGCCCGCCCGCATCTTTACGACGAGAGCGGGGCGCCCGTCCGCCTGCCAGCCGAGCGGCGCCGGCAGTTCGCGGATACGCCCGTCCTCCGTCGATGAGGCTCCGCATCGGGGACCCGTCCCAGCCCGGTGGCCGACCGGAACGGATCCAGCACACATGAGGCTGGGAACGGCTGAGAACACACGAGAAACGTGGAGGAGTGATTTCGCAGGCCAGACGCCCTGAGGACGACGTTTACGCAGGTCACAGCCTCGGCCCTGGAAAACTCCTAAAGCGGGTGTCGCAGGTTCGAATCCTGCCGGGGGCACAGCGCGTTACGCTGCTGACCTGGGGTTTCTGCTCTAGGGAGCGTTCTGTGCGGCCTCGGACTCCTCGTCCGGGGCCGTTTGCGTGAGCGGTGCGTGAGCGGACGGGGAGTTGATCTCCCGAATATCTCCCAACGGATCAGCATCATCCGGCACGGACTCCGGGCCGCGCTCCTCCGCATCGTCCGGCTCCGGCTCCGCTTCGGGCGCCGTGTCCTCGGAGGTGGCGCGTGCGCGCGGCACGATACGAGCGGCGGCCTCAGCGATCGCCAGATCCGCCTCGGGAAACAGGCTCGTGTACGTGTCGGCCGTGATGGTGATCGAGGAGTGACCGAGCATCTCCTGGATGTCCTTCAGGTCGGCCCCGGCCGCGCGGGCCAACGTCGCGGCACCGTGACGCAGGTCGTGAAACCGGATCGGCGGGAGACCGATCTCCTCGTACAACTCGATGAACCGGCGTCGTGTCGTGGCTGTTCAGGGGCGCATTCCCAGCCTGTAGGGGACCTTCCGGTCCTCCAGCGCCGCCACCGCTGCGGGGTACCCGCACATTCCGTGGACTGAGGGGCCGGGCGGGGTAGCCGACGAATACAGCCAGGTACCTGGAAGGGGGGTCCGGTAGGGATTCCAGCGAGCCACAGGGCGGGCCAGTGTTTGCCACAGGCTCATCGCACCGGAGCCGATGTCGCCGCCCACGTAGTTCGTGTTGTACTCACCGAGTTGGGCCGCCGACAGTCCGCGTTCGGCGACCACGGAGTCAGTGAAGCCCGGTGCGTGGGCCTCGATGGCGGCACGAATCATCGGCAGGTGATTGCCGGTGTCGCCGTTCGGCACATGCGCGTAGGCCCACACCGGCCTCTTCCATCGCGATAGTGACGGCGTTTCAGGCCGATCAGTGGACGGCCAGCCATCCGATACCGGCGGCGAAGGTGACCCCCGCGACGGCGAGGGCGGCCACCCACCCAGCTTGCGCACGATGCTGGTGATGTGGGCCCTGACGGTCCGTTCTGCGACTCCGAGCCGCCGAGCGAGAAGGCGATTCGACTCACCCTTGGCAAGGTTGCGCAGCACCTCGCGCTCCCGGCCGGTCAGTCTCGCCAGGCTCGCCGCACCCACGGAAACCGGAAACGCGCGGATCTTTGCACCCGTGGTCATCGTGATCTCTCCCCCTGATTACGTTCACCTGTTGGTCCGGGCAGAGCGGCGCAACAGGGTGAGCGCCAGGCCGTCACCGCCTTCGCGAGCAGCTGCCCGTCCCGGAAAACCTGATCGCCGATCGCCCGGTCGCCACCGGCATCAACGGACTTCGCTTGGTGTGCGAGTGCGGGAACGAGTCGCTATGGGCCATGCTCGTCGTCACCGAGGACGGCGCGAAGGCACTCTGCGGGCAGTGCGAGGCCGCGGTCGTTGCCCGCCCGGACGCATCCGTGGGCCCCATCGGCCGAACGATCAAGGCTGGGGCGGCCCCGCCGCGCGTGCTTGCACCCTTGGAGATGATCGTCCAGGATCTCAGGCTCGCCATCGAGGACGGCACCATGCTGCCCGGCGAGGAAGTCCCCACGATCGGCGACATCGCCCAGGCCCGCGGCGTCTCCGTCGGAACCGCGCTCCGCTCCGCCTGACCCCCGAAGGTGGGCGTGCCTCATGGGGTGGGCACGCCCGCCTTCGGCGGTGGCTAGAGGTCGAATTCGTGGGGCGGGAGGTCGAGGGCGTAGCAGGCTTCGCGGACGACGGCTTGCTCGTCCTTGTCGAAGTCGCCGTCGGCGCCGCCGATGATGACGCCGATCTGGATGACCGCGCGGGCCTCGGCGGGCTTCTTCTTGGCCTTGGCGATCTCCTGCAGGACGCCGACCTTGCCGAAGGCGAAGTCGGCGGTGAGCTGGTTCAGGTGGTCGTCGAAGCGGCGCTGCAGGTCTTCGGCCGGGAAGTTCTGCAGCACCTCGTTGGTGGCGATGAGTGAGGCGACCCGCTGGCGCTCGGCCGGGTCGATGGTGCCGTCCGCAGCGACGACCAGGGCGCACATCGCCATGCTCGAATCCCGGAACGCGCCGCTCTTGAGGTCGTTCTTCTTCGCCGTGAGCTGCGTCTGCATCGTCGCGGCGGAGTCTTTGAGCCGGTCCCACAGGGCCATGTGCATTCTCCTGCAATCGTTGCGAGTTGTTCGAGCGGTGGTCGGTGCTTTTCCCCGGCCGCGCCAGGCAGGTGTCCGCCGCGGAGGAAGCGGCTACAGGTGCGAGGCGATGGCCGGCATGAGGTCCTGGAAGGTCCGCCCGTTGGCCGGGTCGCCGATGGCGTCCATCTGCCATCCGGTGCCGGACCGGTGGACCTTGGCCATGATCTGCGCGGTGTGGCGGCCTCCACCGCTCAGTGTGTATCGGGCCAGCTCCTGCCCGTTGGTCTCGTCCACCAGACGACAGAAGGCGCTCTCGACTTCCTCGAAGGTCTGACCGGTGAACGAGTTCACCGTGAAGACGATCTGGTCGACGTGAACGGGGACGCGCTGCAGGTCCACGACGATCGACTCGTCGTCACCGCCCTGACCGGCGCCGCCGACAAGGTTGTCCCCGGTGTGGCGGATGGAGCCGTCCTTGCTGGTCAGCTGCTGGAAGAAGACGACGTCCACCGGCTCCTTGCCGGCGAAGAGCACCGCGGAGGCGTCCAGGTCGACCTCACGGGCGGTCATTCTGGCGAGGAATCCCTTGCGGGGAGCGGACTTCCAGCCCAGGCCCATGCGTACGACGGTGAGCTCACCACCCCCGGACTTCATCAGGCTGATCTGCTGGCCCTTGGACAGGTTGACGCTCATGCGTTGTGGCCCCTCTCGTGCGTGGTGACGACGGTACGTACGGTGGCCGGCCTCAGAGGCTGACGCCGAAATCGGTCGCGATGCCGGCCAACCCGCTTGCGTAGCCCTGGCCAACCGCCCGGAACTTCCATTCCGCGCCGTTGCGGTAGAGCTCGCCGAAGACCATCGCGGTCTCGGTGGCGGCGTCCTCGCTCAGGTCGTAGCGGGTGATCTCCGCGCCGCCCGCCTGATTCACCACACGAATGAAGGCGCCTCGGACCTGCCCGAAGCTGTGCCCACGGGACTCGGCGTCGTGGATCGAGACAGGGAACACGATCTTGGACACGTCGGCAGGCACGGAGGCGAGGTCGACCTTGATGACCTCGTCATCGCCCTCGCCTTCACCGGTGAGGTTGTCGCCGGTGTGCTCCACCGAGCCGTCGGGGCTCTTGAGGTTGTTGTAGAAGATGAAGTGCTCGGCGGAGGGGACCTTGCCGGACTCGTTTACCAGCAGGGCACTCGCGTCCAGGTCGTAGTCGGAACCCGTGGTGGTCCTCACGTCCCAGCCGAGGCCGACCAGCACCGCCGTCAGGCCCGGGGCTTCCTTGGTCAGTGAAACGTTGCCACCTTTGGAAAGGCTCACACCCATGCCGTTCTCCTTCTCAAGTCCCAAGCCGGGCACGGGTATGCCCGGCGAGTTGCGTGCCGGATTCTGGAATCTACAGCACTGTAGAAAATAGTTGGGTTGCGCCGGGAGACGTGACCGGATGTACCCCTCGCTCGGGTGAACACTCGTCGCCGGAGACTGAGACGGCCTGCTGGGTACGATGCGTCGATGCCCGAGCAGCTATGGGGCTGGAGGACGAGTAGGGGGGCAGCCTGATGGTGGAGGAGAGCGGGAGCACCGGCCAGAGTCCGCGCGCGCGCAGGCGCGGCCAGGGCGAGCTCGAAGCCCAGGTGCTGTCGGTCTTGGGATCAGCGCCCGGGCCGGTTACGGCCACGTGGGTACAGGAGCGCCTCGACGGCGACTTGGCCTACACCACGGTCATCACCATCCTGACCCGGCTGTACAGCAAGCAGGCCGTCACCCGTAGCCGGGCCGGCCGTTCATTCCTGTGGACATCCACATCCGACGAGGCAGGACTGACGGCGCTGCGGATGCGGCAGCTCCTCGACCGGCGGGATGACCGAGACGCGGTGCTTTCCAGTTTCGTCTCGGCTCTCTCGCCGCATGACGAGCAGCTCCTGAGGTCCCTGCTGAACGAGCCTGGGCCGACGGCATCCGGCACTGCGGGCGAAGCGGAGAGTTGACCGATGGGCGTCTTCGTCTTCCTGCCGCTGGTCCTGCCGCTGACGGCCCTTCCGATCGCGCGCCTGGCGGAGACGCACCTGCATCCACGAAGCGCCGCGCGTCTGCTGACTGCCGTGGGGGTGGTCCTCGCGGCGTGCAGCACACTGTGCCTGGGTCTCCTCGTGGTTGTCGGCACCGCGCAACTGCCGGGCAATCCGCTGCCCGACAGGTGGTCGGACCCTGAAGTGCGCGAAGCGGTTCCCTACGACGAGGTGGCCGGCAAGGCGTCCATCGGCATACTCGCCATCGTGGTGGCGGCTTCTGCCCGCACCGCGCTACGCCACTGTCGCTTCCGCGCCCGCGCTCACCGCACCCTGGCGGGGCTGACATCCAGTTCAGAGGTCGCGGTGCTGCCCGACGAGGAACCATACGCGTATGCCCTGCCTGGCTCCCCGGGGCGGATCATGGTTTCCACGGGCATGGTGTCCTGCCTGGATGACCGGGAACGCGTTGCGCTGCTCGCCCATGAGCGTGCCCATCTGTCGGGGCGGCACCACCGGCTCCTGCTCGCCGTCCAGTTGGCCGGCTGCGCGAACCCGCTCCTCCGGCCGCTGCGGGAAGCGGTCGCATACAGCACAGAACGCTGGGCCGACGAGGAAGCAGCCCGAGCCACCGGAGACCGGCGCTTGACCGCCCGCGCCGTCGGTAAGGCCGCGCTGGTCTCTCATCATGCGGCCGTGCCCGGGCTGGCGGCCTTCGCCGAGCCGGGGCCCGTTCCGCGCAGAGTGGCCGCACTGCTCGGCCCGACCCCTCCTGCCCGCAGCTGGCCACCCGCTCTCACCCGTGCCGGGCTCGCCGCCCTCATCGCCGCTGCCGGGACGGCCGCTTCCACACTGTCCGCCCTGAATGCGGCCATCGCGCTGTTCTTCGTGCTGGAAGCGGCCACGCCCCTGTAACCATCGGCGCCATGGGGCGGCCCAGGCGGCCGCCGCGTGAGCATGATGCCCGTCCGGGTCGCGGTGGTGGCCGGCGTGTGAACCGTGGCGGTCGACGAGCTGCTTGACCCAGGCGTCGACTTCGGCGTTCCAATCGATGTGCTGGACATTGTGGTGCGAGACGGTGAATCGGGTGACCGCGTCGCGGCCTTCGGAGCTGTATCCCTTCAAGCCGTGACCGCCACGCTTGTCCGCCTCGATGACGACTTCCATGCCACCGGGCGTGGCGAGGAAGGTCACTTCGATCTCGTTCGCCACGTGCGCACACTGGGCGGGCGGGGTGACTCGAGTTCCTGGTAGAAGGGCAGTTGCATCACGCCGGAGACTGGCCGTGCAGTTCAGTCACCGGAGTCTCTTAGGGGAGGGAGGCGGTGAAGGGCACGCTGTGTTCCTCGCCTTCGGCCAGGCGGAAGCCGCCGCCGATGGTGATGCGGTCGAAGACGACCGTGCCTTCATGCTCTCCGTCATCGCCTTCCGCCTCGACGCGGGCGACGAGGTCCAGGGTGATGTGCTCGATGGTCACATCGGCCTGGCCGCCGCGCAGGCGGCCTGCCCGGACAGGATGCCGCCCGGCGCTCCGGATCCGGTATTTGGCACGGTGTCGACCGAGGAAGCACTGACCCCGATGGCTCCGAGCAGCTTCTTGAACACCATCGCGGCGTTCACTCCTCCACGTGGTACTGCGAGGACCGGCTGGGCGGCCCTTCCCCGCCATGAACGCCACTCTGTGGGTGCATCCGAGTGCGCAGAGTAGTGCCGGGTTTGCGGATTGACGTCCGTCACCTGACGGCAATTTGCCTTTCCTTTACTGTGGCCGTACGGGGTTGCTTTCCCCGTCTTGCATCTCTGATCCGAGAAGGAGCTGCGGTCCCGCAATGGGTGAGCCTCCCAGTACGAGCCGTGCCATTCCCGCCCCGTCGAGTCGGGGAACGGGCGTGGCACGGTGACCGAAGTCCTCTTGCTGCTCCTGGCTCTTGCCCTGACGCTGGCCTGTGCGGTGTTTGTCGCGGCCGAGTTCTCCCTGACCACCATCGAGCGAATCGAGCTGGAGCGCGCCGCACAAGCCGGCGAGCGCGGCGCCGTAAGCGCCCTGAAGGCCGCCAAGCGGTTGACCTTCCAGCTCTCCGGCGCCCAGCTGGGCATCACGGTGACCTCGCTGGTGATCGGCATGCTCGCTGAGCCGTCGGTCGCCGCCCTGCTGCGGGGGCCGCTGGAAACGGCCGGACTGCCCTCCGGGGCGGTCTCCACTGTGGCCACCCTGCTCGGCGTCAGCATCTCCACCGTGGTGCTGATGGTCGTCGGAGAGCTGGTCCCGAAGAACTGGGCGATCGCCAGCCCGCTCGCGGTCGCCAAGGCGGTGGCCGGACCGCAACGCGGCTTCACCGCCGCCTTCGCCCCGCTGATCCGGCACCTGAACAGCACCGCGAACCGTCTCGTACGCCGCTTCGGTCTGGAGCCGCAGGAGGAGCTGGCCTCGGCCCGCAGCCCGGAGGAGCTCGTCGCCCTCGTGCAGCACTCCGCCCGGGAGGGCGCCATCGAGGAGGACTCGGCCGAGCTGTTCGTACGAACCCTGCACCTGGTCGAGCTGACCGCGGAGAACGTAATGACGCCGCGCGTCGACGTTCAGGCCCTGGAGGCCCACGCCACCGCCACGGACGCCGCCAATCTCACGCTGGCCACCGGCCTGTCCCGGTTCCCCGTCTACCGGGAGAGCCTGGACGAGGTGATCGGCTCGGTCCACATCCGCGATGTCCTGGCGCTGGACGAGACCAAGCGCGACCACACCCCGGTCACCGACCTGGCCACCGAACCGTTGCTGGTCCCCGACTCCCTCCCGGTGGACAAGCTTCTCGGGCGTCTGCGGCAGGCCCGCACGATGGCCGTGGTGATCGACGAATACGGCGGCACCGCAGGGGTGGCGACCGTCGAGGACATCGTGGAGGAGGTCGTCGGCGAGGTACGCGACGAGCACGACCCGGACGAGACCCCTGACCTGCTTCTCGTCGAGGCGTCGCCCTACGGCCGCGCGGTGTGGGAGGCGGACGGCAGCGTCCGCGTGGACGAGCTGGAGGAGATCGGCTTCGCGGCCCCCGAGGGCCCGTACGAGACGCTGGCTGGCCTGATCGCCACCCGGCTGGAGCGCATCCCGACGCTGGCCGACCGGCTCGACGTGGAGGGCTGGCAGCTCGCCGTTCTCCGTATCGAGCACCACCGGGCCGACCGCGTCCGTATCACCGCGCCCGTCCCTGTCCTGCAGATCGCGGAGGAAGCCCGATGACCACCCTCCAGCTTCTGATCGGCGCGCTCACGCTCGTCACAAACGCATTCTTCGTCGGCGCCGAGTTCGCTTTGATCTCCGTACGCCGCAGCCAGATCGAGCCCCGGGCCCGTAAGGGCGACCGGCGCGCCAAGGCCGTTCTGTGGGGCCTGGAACATCTCTCCGCCGCCATGGCGACCGCGCAGCTCGGCATCACCATCTCCTCGCTGGTCCTGGGCGCGGTCGCCGAACCGGCCATCGCCCACCTGCTGGAGCCGCCGTTCCAGGCGATCGGCGTCCCGGAGGGGCTGATCCACCCGATCGCGTTCGTGATCGCGCTGACCCTGGCGACGTATCTGCACATGCTGATCGGCGAAATGGTGCCGAAGAACATTGCGCTCGCCGCACCGGCGCCGACCGCTCTAGCCCTCGGGCCGGCCCTGGTCGCGCTCACTCACACCATGCGCCCGGTGATCTTCGGCATCAACGCGTTCGCCAACACCCTGCTGCGCCTGCTGAAGGTCGAACCGAAGAACGAGGTCGCCTCCGTCTTCACCGACGACGAACTCGCCCGCCTGGTCAAGGACTCCAGCGAGGCCGGGCTGCTGGGACCCGCCGACGGCGAACGGCTCCAGGACGCGCTGGAGCTGGGCACCCGCCCCGTGGGTGAGGTGATGGTTCCGCTGAACAAGGTGATCACCGTCGGCCATGAGATCACCCCGCAGCAGCTGGAGCGTGCCGCGGCGTCCTCCGGCTTCTCCCGGCTGCCCGTGACCGGCCCCGGTGGCGAGGTGCTGGGTTACCTGCACATCAAGGACGCCCTCGGCGTCGCCGAGCGCACCCAGCCGTTCCCTCACAGCGCGCTGCACACGGTGATCCGAGTCGAGATCGACACCCCGCTCGACGACACCATGACCGCCATGCGGTCCGCCGACACCCACCTAGCCGCTGTCACCGGTGACAAGGGAACGGTCATCGGCTTCGTCACCATGGAGGACGTACTGGAGGAACTGGTCGGCCCCACCTCGGGCCGGAAGGCCTGACGACCCAGGAGAGGCGGTCGGCACCCGGTGATCCCTGGGTGAGGAGCCTGGCAGCACCCGACCGGCCTGCGGATGCCGACGGGCCGACGACGCGCCACGAGCTACGTCGTGAGGGGCCGGTTGCAGGAGCCGTCGTTGCGTCGATCGTTGTCCGTCTCGCGTCCCGCAGCAGCGGCGGCAACTCCAGCTTCCGCTTCCGCCGTGCTCGGAAGGGTGAATTGCCGCAGACTCCTGTGTAGGGGCTGGCGTGCTTGGCGCGGTCCGTGGTGAGGGTGTTCCTCGTGCTTGATGTCCCGCTCTGGTTGTGGGGGGCGTTCGCCGCGACAGTGGTGGTGTCGCTGGTGGTGGATTTGGTGTCCCACCGCACCGCCCACGTCATCGGGTTCAAGGAGGCCGCCGCCTGGAGCGGCCTGTGGGTGAGCCTCGCCCTCATCTTCGGTGCCGTTGTCTTCTTCGTCCTCGGTCCGACGGCGGGAACTGAGTACACGACCGCGTGGCTGCTGGAAAAGAGCCTGTCGGTGGACAACCTCTTCGTGTTTGCGGTCATCTTCGCCTACTTCGAAGTACCCCGCGCCTACCAGCACCGCGTGCTGTTCTTCGGCGTGATCGGGGCCCTTGTCTTCCGCGGGATCTTCCTCTCCCTCGGCGTGGCCGTGGTCAGCCGCTTCACCGCGGTGCTGTTCGCCTTTGCGGCGGTCCTCTTCTACAGCACCTACAAACTCCTCAAGGATGATCAGGACACCTTCGACCCGGGCAAGAGTTTCGCCGTCCGTCTGCTCCGCAAGATCATCCCGGTTCGGGACGAGTACGCAGGGGCCAAGTTTTTCGTCAAGGAAGCCGGCAAGCGGACAGCAACGCCCCTGCTCGCGGTGGTCGCCGCGATCGAGGCCGCAGACCTGATCTTCGCCGTCGACAGCGTCCCCGCCGTCCTCGCGGTCAGTGACGACGCCTTCATCGTCTACACCAGCAACGCGTTCGCCATCCTCGGCCTTCGCGCTCTCTACTTCATGCTCGCGGGTCTCTTGGACCGGTTCCACTATCTGAACAGAGGCCTCGCGATCATCCTCGCATTCATCGGCGTAAAACTCATTCTCCAGGCCTCCCACAAGATGATCAGTACTGGCATCCCCGAGATCCCCTCACCGGTGAGCCTGGCAGTGATCGTCATAGTCTTGACCAGCTCCGTGGTGCTCAGCCTCAGAAGGCCCGGCAAAACCGGCCAAACCGATCACGCCGTACCAGGACAGGCCGCCGAAACGGAGGCAGACTCCAGAGCGGCCGAGCGGCCACAGGCCCGAGGAGGGCCGCCCGCGCCGGATGACCCAGAGCACGAGGCCGACCGCACCCGCGACCATGGCACCTAGCCCGGTGTTCGCCCCGTCGACACGTTCAACCCCGGGCCCCCGCGCGCCGCGGCTCCAGAGGGACCACACCCTCTACCCGACTCGCCGGTAAGGGCATATCGTAAAAAAATGGTCAAAAAAGAGCGTAAGAGTGAAGCGTACGTATGCCCGACCTGCAAACAGCCAGTCGCTCCCACCATTAGTCGCCACAAGTCACTCGGCGTTTTTGTACCCGTGTGGGGCGCAGGTCCATGCGCAAATGTCGGCTGTCCCGACTACCGCCTCGACCCCAAGCGGAGGGCCCCTGGATCTCACTCACGGTAGCGAGAAGTAATCGAGCCTTACAGAGACGCTCGTCAGGCCGATGCGCGCCTGCCGCGGGATGACGCCGCGCATCAGGTCGTGGCTTTCGTAGCCGCAGTCGGCCAGACAGCCTGCCCGCTAGCCGCGGTCGGCCAGACAGCATGCCCGGCTGCACGGAGAGCGGCACGGCCACGGCCTGGGCGAGGGTTACCGGTCCGTCGCCGGTCCTGACGGCCAGCACGTCTGAGGGGTCTCGCATACAGCTGCTGTCCGGGCCGCCCGGCAACCGCTGACGACCTCGAAGATTCGGTCTCCAGGCGAACGTCCACCTCTCGGCCTTCTGGTGGATCCGGGACAGAAACACTTCGGCCTCCTTCACAGTGCGCGGCGGTGTTGCCGAACGCCTCGGCGACCCGCCGTACTGCCTCACGCGGGGCATGGCCGCGTAGAGACTTGACGGCATCGGCCACGACGGCGCGCCGATCCAGGGTCGGCGACGCGTGGCCGGCCTGGCGGCGTTTCCGGGCCTCCCGCTCGGCCTGTTCGACCCATGGGGAGACAGCGCTCCCCGGCGACATCAAGGCCGGCAAGCTGACCGCCGAGATGCTGGAGCTGTTCTACGCGGGGCTGCGGCCGTGCCGGGAACAGTGCGACGGCAGGCGCAAGGGGAAGGTCGACCCGAAGACGAAGAAGAAGCACGTCTGCCGGAAGCTCGAACCGAACTCCATCCGCAAGGTTCACTTCACCCTGCTGCCCGCGCTCGAGCGCGGCCTGCGTCGCTGGGGGTACGTCACGACGAACGTCGCGGCCCTCGCCGCGCCGCCTTCCCAGCCGAAGCCGAACCCTGGACCCGCCAACTCCCGAAGAAGCCACCCTCATTCTCAACACGGCCTGGCAACGCAACCTGGACCGGGGGACGTACCTTTTCATGACGATGGTGACTGGTTCCCGCCGCGGCGAGATGTGCGCGCTGCGCTGGTCGGACATCAACTTCGAGCGGCTCGACCTCTTCGTGAAGCACTCCAACAACCGTCGTCGCATCAAGGACACCAAGACCCAGCAGCGCCGCAAGCAGGCCATGGACGTGATCACGCGCGCCGTCCTCGTCGCCCACCGGACCCGTGCCGAGGAACGCTGCAAGGCACTCGGCGGCGAACTGGCGCGAGGCGCCTTCGTGTTCGCCTGAAGGACCTGCGCGCGTTCAACGTGGCCGAGCTCTTGGGCGGCGGCGCCGACGTCCGAACCGTCGCCGGCCGCGTCGGCCAGGGCACCATGCTGCCCGGCGAGGAAGTCCCCACGATCGGCGACCTCCCCAGACCCGTGGTGGCTCCGTCAGCGCTGCCCACCGCGCCTTCGCGCGGCTGAAGAGGGACGGCCTGATCAAGGTCAGTGGAGGCCGCCGTGCCATCGTGCGCCACGACCAGGTCTTCCTTGGACATGTGATCAAGAAGCATGTTATGTTCCTGCCACACCGAAGTCCCGGCCTGACCACCGGGTTTGGGTGATGAACCAGACCAAGAAGCCCATTAATGCGGCCTGATCAACCGCTGGGGCCCTTCGCATGGTCGGTTCGGAAGAGAAGTAATCGGGGGAAGAAGTCCGGGGGGACCTTTCGGTTTCCACGCCTTTTCAGGTCGCCCATTCGGGCTTCCTCCCCTTGCGATTAACACGCAAGGGAGATTCTACATGAACCGCAGTACTCTGCGTATGGCGGCCGTTTCTGCCATGGCCGCCGTGACCCTCGGTGCGGGCGCCGGCCTGGCGCAGGCATCGGAGACCGGGCACACGAACAAGTCCTCCGTCCGCACGGCCCAGGCAACGCTGACCGCGCCCGAGGCCCGCGCACTGCTCGCCAACTCGGCCATCGTCGCCGAACTTCCGGCCAAGGACGCGAAGTCGCTTCGTGCCGTCGCCAATGGCACCGCCACCGAGGTTCAGGCCCGCGCCGGCATCGGCAGCGCCGCCAAGGCCCTGTTCAATCTGCTGAAGAAGCACGGCGGCAAGGTCTATGACGACGCGCTCAAGGCTGCCAAGGGCGGCTGGGGCAAGTTCCGTTCGTACATGGACGGTCTGGCGTGGTACCACCCGGTCCGTATCGCCTGGATCGCGGCCGGCGCCGAGGCCCAGTACCAGCTCTACACCTACATCCGCAGCCTCTTCTGATCGCTGAGGTGGTGCCCCGGCTCTCTGCCGGGGCACCACCCGCTGCTGTTGGCTTCCGGCCTGACTCGAGCCTGGCTCTTCGCAAGGAACCCCATCCGATGACCCCCACCGATTCCGCCCCGGCACTGAGGCACCTGTGGGCCTCGCCCGCCCTTTTCATTACCGCGGCGTTCGTCGCGTTCAACTTCTTCGGCAGCAGGGGAGTGGGCTGGGCTCTGATGGCGGCCGCGCTCTCCGGCCCGCTCGTCGCTCTCGTCTGGCACGCGGTGCGCCGCGAGCGTCCCGACTCGTTCGCGATCGTCCCGGTGGGCGCCCTGCTGCTGTTCACCCTGCTGTTCAGCCTCACAGAGGGACTTCCCTGGTCCTGAGACGAAGCGAGAGGAAGCACGCTGTGCTGAAAGGCGATGTACTGACCGAAGCACGCGGCCTCAGACGCTCTTTCGGTTCCAGGACGATTCTTGACGACGTGTCGCTGACGCTCCGCGCCGGTGAGGTGACCGGTTTCGTCGGAGCAAATGGCGCGGGCAAGACCACCACGATCCGGCTGATGCTGGGCCTCATTCGTGGGGAAGGCGAAACTCTCTTTCTCGGTCGCCCGCTGTATGAATGGGGCTCGCCCTCGGCGGTCGTGGGAGCCGTGCTGGGAGGAATTGCGGGCCACCCCAGGCATCGCGTGCGGTCACATTTGCGCATGGTGGCGGCCGGCTGCGGCGCGTCGGACGTGCGCGTGGACGAACTACTGGAAACGGTCGGGCTGACCGGGGCGGCCCGACTGAGACTGAGTCAACTCTCTTTGGGAATGAAACAGCGGGTGGGAATCGCTCAGGCGCTTCTCGGTAATCCGCCGATTCTGGTTCTTGACGAGCCGGGGAACGGGCTCGACCCGCACGCGATCCGCTGGCTGCGGGACTTTCTGAGAACCCAGGCCGCTGAAGGACGGGCGGTCATGGTGTCCAGTCATCTTCTGGGCGAGATGGAGCAGCTTGCCGATCGCGTAGTGGTGCTGTCGCGCGGGCGGGTTGTGGCGTCAGCGCCGGTGGAGGAAATGTTGTCGCACGCGGTCAGTCGGCGAGTGGTGACAGTGCAGTCGCCGGATCTGCCGGGACTCGCTCGCCTGGTACAGGAGCAGGGGGGCCGGCTAGAGCCCACCGGCGGGCCGAGCGCTCACATCACGGGACTGGACCGGATCCGTATCAGCTCCCTGGCGGCAGACGGTGGGGTGGCCCTTTACTGGCTGTCCGAGGCAATGCCCTCCTTGGAGGATTTCTACCTGACCATCGCGGAAGAGGAGTTCAAGATCTCATGACGCCTGCTGCGATGAAGCTCCCGCCGGTCGTCTCCGCCCGTGAGTCGTTCCGCAACGCGTGCCGGTACGAGTGGCGGCATCTGGCGGGGCTGCGGTCAACATGGATACTCCTCGGCGTGGTCGTGGCCCTGAGCCTGCTGACAGGGCCAGGACTCCTGCTCGACCTGGACACGAAGCGGGTTATCAGCGCGCCTTCGATGGGCGACGTATTGGCATGGACTCCGATGACGACCCAGATCCCCGCCCTCTGCTTCTTCGTACTGGTGCTCGGCACTGGCCCTATGTCGACCGATCTGGTGCGGGGAGCGGCCCAGACCACCTGGCTGGCAGTCAATGGACGCCGGACGGCGTACCAGGCGAAGTGCGCCGTTGGCTTTCTCGTCGGAGCCGGCGTAGCCGGGATGAGCGCGCTGGTCGGGGCGTTGTCCGCCGCGCTGGCCCTGGCCGTCATGGGTGCTCCTCAGCCGATCTGGGGTGAAGTCCTCCTGCCGGTGTCCCGGTTCATCCTGTGGATGGGTTGCTGGGCGCTGCTATGCATGGCGCTGGTGGCGCTGATGCGTAACCGGATCATCCCGGTGGTGATGTTGTGCCTCTGGCCGGTGCTCGCGGAACGGCTGGTGGGAGCCCTGCTGGGGTACGTGCCCGGGCTGGAGGGAGTGGGCGACTGGCTGCCGTTCGCAGCGGGTCGGGCCATGCTCACCGATGTCTCGGCGTTCACGGGGGATGACCGGTCGTTCGCGGGGACGATGGTCGGCTCCGACCTCTCCATGCCGATGGCACTTGTGGTCTTCTGCCTGTACACCGCAGTCATTACGGTGGTCGGTCACTGGGCGTACTGTCGCGGGGATGCCACCGCGGCGAGCTGAACCCGCCCAGGCCCGGAGTCTCATGTTCTCGCAGTAATCGCGGACGACTCGCGCTCGTCGAGGGTCAGGTGGACCTCTGGAGGCTTCGGGCGACAGCCGCAAGGTTGGGGCGCTGCACGGCGTCGTCAGATAGATCCAGTCGCGGTGTCTCCGAACATCCATGCGCGTTTCCCTTCCCCGGGAGGCGCGCTGTTCGTCGTAGCCGTGGCATCAGCCGTCGGCAGGTTCCAGACCATGGCTAACACCGAGCCCAATCCCGGTCAGCGAGGCCGCATGGCGCAATGGATCCGGCTACCAGGCCAGCGTTTACGCAGGGCGCGATCCGCTGACAAAGAAGAGGATCTACGTCTGCGAGCAGGCGCCCACCCTTGCTGAGGCTGGGAAGGCCCGCACGAAGCTCCTTCGCCAGGGCGACGAGCGGCGCCACCCCAAGACCCAGGTAACCGTGTCCTTCCTGCTCGACCACTGGCTCGGGGTCGCCGAGCTGGACGAGGAGATGGAGCCTACGCGCGATCTCCACGTTGACGTGCGCCTCTGAGCTACGGCCGTCGCCGGCGACAATCCAAGCGCGACGCTTTCTCGTCCAGGCGGGTCCTGGACGCTGTCAGCAGCGACGGGTCTGGTACGGCACAGGGGCGGGTCGCGGTTCGGGCGGTGTCGGGCACCGACTCAAGGCGACGAGGAAGGTCAGCACGACTCCGCCTGCCACGACGAAGAGCGTGGTGCGGATCCCGTCGGCGGTGGCGACTCGAAGCTGTTCACCGGAGAGGCCATCGAGACCGGCAGTCGCTACGAGGACGAGGATGGCGAGGCCGACCGCTGCGCCCGCGCCTGAGCCGGTGGAGGCGATGCCGGAGGCGATGCCTTGCTGCCGGTCGGAGATTCCGGTGGCGGCGGCGATGAACATGGTGGTGAAGACCACCCCGTCGCCGATGCCGAGCGCCACGAGGCCGGGGATGAGTTCGATGTATGTGCCGTTCGGCGAGATCGCGAGGCCGAGTGCGACCGCACCGAGCGCACCGACGGCGAGGGCCGCGGCCAACGTGCGCCTGAGACCGAACCGCGTCACGAGCTGGCCTGCGGTTGTCGAACCTGCCACCACCACTGCCGTGGGGATGAGGAAGCCGGCGCCGGTCTGCAAAGCGTCGTAGCCCAGAATCTCCTGGAAGTAAATGGACAGGAAGTAGAGCACGGAGCCGAAGGTCGCCATGAACATGAACGCGATGACGACGCCGGTGATCAGGTTGGGCTTGGAGAGCAGCCCGGGTGGCATGAGCGGGTCGTGGCTGCGCCGCTCGATGATGAAGAAAGCTCCGATCAGCAGTAGCCCGGCTGCTGCGCTGATCAAGATGGCTGGCGAAAGCCAGCCCAATCCGGGGCCTTGCACGAGGGCGAACACGATGAGTGTGACACCGAGAGTGACGCTGAGCGCACCGGGGAGGTCGAACTTGCGGCCTTTTTCGCGTTCACCGTCCCGGGGGATCAATACGAAGGCAAGCAGCAGCGCGGGGCCGGCCAGGGCGACGTTGACGAGGAAGACCGCTTCCCAGCCGAACGCCTGCGTCAGAAGACCGCCGAGCAGCACACCGATGACGAGTCCTGCCGCGCCTGCCCCTCCCCAGATGCCCAATGCGCGGTTGCGGGCGCGGCCTTCGACGAAGGTGGTGTTGATGAGTGCCAGGGTGGTGGGGAAGACGAGGGCTCCGCCGAGACCTTGGATTGCGCGGGCGGTGAGGAGCATTCCGGGGCTGGTCGCGAGTCCCCCCGCGAACGCTGCCCCGGCATAGAGTGCGAGGCCGGTGGCCAGGATGCGGCGTCGTCCGAGCAGGTCGGCGGCACGCCCGCCGAACAGCAGGAAGCCGGCCGAGGCTACTGCATAGGCGCTGATGACCGACTGGAGCGTCTGCGCGGAATAGCCGAGGTCGCGTGCGATGTCGGGGAGTGCCACGACCACGATGTACTGGTCGAGCGAAACGATCAGCATGGCGAAGGACAGGAGCGCCAGCGACGCTGTCTCACGGTTCCAACCGAGGCTGCCGGGCGCAGATGACGTCTCTGTGGGTCGCACGGCAGCACTCCTGATGATCGGTCAAGTCTGCGCTCACGGCCTGCCGGGAGAGTCCGTCTGATTCCGTGCGGGCGGGCCTCGCCGAGAAGGACGGTTGCCAAGACCCTATACAGCTCGCCCTCACCGTCACAGTCGTGGAGAGTCGTCCGAGAGTGATGGCGCGTAGACATCCTGCGCCGAGTTGATCGCTCAGCCAAGCGGAGTGGCCTCACCGGACATGCCGGTGAGGCCACTCTGCTGTTCGTCCCGCCTACCCCCGGACCTCCGGCTCCACCCGTGGGAGGGGGGCTCGCGCCAGACCGCCTGCCGCATCTTCGGGTACCACATCGGCAGAACTCCGGCACGACGCTCGCCACGCCGAGCCTCACGGACGAGGTGGGTCGGCGTCGTTGGCTGTCCCCGCAAGGACCCCACGCTCGTACAACCGTGGGGACCGCATCGGTGTCCTATCCATCATGAAGCGCAAGATCGTGCTCGGGGCGTTCATCGCCCTCTTCGCCGTGCTCACCATCATGGCCGTCACCTGGCAGGCCTTTTACGACAATGGAGGCGCCGCTGTCGCCATCAGCGCCGGAGCCGGCAGCTACCTCGTTCACCGCTGGTGCCGCAGTCACGACCGCACCGTCACCGAGGACGACGGCATACACGGCGGGCCGCCGAGTGAGCCGTCCGATCTGCTCGATCACGACGTCGCGATCGGCTCTTGACGGCAGTTCCCGTGCAGCGCGGGCCACTGCCCCATGGCCGCCGACATCCTGTGCCACAACCAGCAGACGCCGAAGTCCGCGTCCAGCACGTCAGTGACCAACTCCCGCACCTCGTTGGAGGCAGGCCGCACGGGGAATGCGGGCCGGTCGGCGGGCTGCCGGGCGTATGCCCTACTCGGTGCCGGCTAGCTGCTCGGCGAGTTCCTTCTCGTCCTTCTCGGCGAGTGAAGTCTTGAGGAGGGTGCCGCCGAATGCCTGCAGCTCCGCGCTGAGCCTGTCCTCGGTGCCCTGCGAAGCCATGATCACGAGGGCCGCGGAGCCGGGCTTCAGGAGGGACTGGACCTTCTTGCGAAATGTGTTGTCGAGGCTTCGTGCGCAGCTTCCCGTAGAGCCCCCCGAGCGCTGCGCCCACCAGGCCGAGGCCGGAGGTCGCGAAGAGGATGCCGAAGACCAAGGCCCAGAGGGCGCCCGCTGTGGCGGACCGGGCCACTCTCTCGTCCCGGCGCGGTGTGTCCACGTGGGTCTCGCCGTCCTCGTCGACCCTGACGACGGCGAGACCGGTGAGGTCGGCGGCCTTGTCCTTCTCCAGCTTCTGAACAGCCTTGAAGGCTTTCTGCGCCACCGCCGGGTCGTCGTAGCCGATGACGATGAGTTCGGACATCACGCCTCCTGGCTGCCGGAGCGGCACCTAGAACGATATGTCCGTTCCTTTACGAGAGTCCACCCCCGCCCAAGGCCGCTCCACCGCCCGCGGAGCGCCATCCCGATCTTCCGCCGCCATCGGGCGGTTCCGACGGCTTCCGCGGCTTCGTCGGCTTCGTCAGAGCGCCTCCGCTCCGCAAAGAGGCAGCGTGTCGGCCTGAGCCCTGGCCTCCACAGCGGATCTTGACCCGGCCATGACCGGCTTCCGAAGCAGAAGCAGTGCCGCGTCGTCGTGGAGCCGGCCGCCCACGTGCGCGAGCAGCTCGTCGTGCAGCGCCGCGACCGTACGGGACGGCTGGTCCGACAGGTGCCGCGCCACCCGTTCGAGGAGCGGGTAGAACTCGCGCTCGTGGTTGCGCGCCTCCGTGACCCCGTCGGTGTAGAGCAGCAGCTGGTCGCCGTCGGTGAAGGACAACACCTGCAGGTTCGGCGTCTCACCGGTGAGGGCGCCCAGCCCGAGCGGCGGAGTCGAATGCGTGGGTTCGACCGCCACGACGTCGGATCCGCGAACCAGCAGCGGAGGGGCGTGTCCGCAGTTGACCACCTCCATGTGCCCGGTACGGGGAAACCCGGCCACGACCGCGGTGACGAAGTCGTCGTGACCGAGGTTGCGCGCCAGGCTCCGCTCGATCCTGCCGACGACGTCCAGGAGGTCCGGCTCGTCATAGGCGGCCTCGCGGAAGATGCCGAGCACCAGAGCAGCGGTGCTGACCGCGGGCAGCCCCTTGCCGCGCACATCGCCGACGATCAGCCTGACCCCGTACGGCGTGGGCACGAGCGCGTAGAGGTCCCCGCCGATCCTGGCCTCCGCCGCCGCGGCGCTGTAGTGGACAGCCACCTGGAACTGGCCGACAGTGGCGGGCACGGGCTTGAGCAGGGCGTGCTGGGCGGCCTCGGCGACCGATCGGACGGCTTCCAGTACCCGTTCACGCCGCCCGCGCAGCGCGCTGGCCAGGCTGCTCGCGAGGGTGATGGCGGCGAGCGCGGACAGCACGATGACCTGCTCACGGCCCGGCGCACCGCCACGGACACCGAGCACCGCGCCGAGTGCCACGGCGATGAAGCCCAGCCTGAGGACTCCCTGCGGCTTGCTGGTGGCGGCGGCCAGCGTGGGCCCCACGGCGAGCAGCGGCAACCATGTCGCCCCGGCTCCGCTGACGAGAGCGAGAAGCGCGACGGCAAAGACGATCAGCGCGGGCACCCGGGCGAGCACGGCGGCGGTGCGTGGCTGGTCCAGCGCCGGTCCCCCTGCGCCGGGGGCGTGCCCCGGGTGGCTGTCCGGCCGGCCGGGGGCCCGGAAGCGGACCCCCCGATTCGTACGCTTCCAGGACGGTCGGCGGTCGCGCTGATGGTTTCGGCCATGAGTCATGTTCCCGCCGCAACTCCCCTTGTTCGTGAGTGACGCCTCAGCGCCCGTTTTGTCCAGGAAACAGGGGGCCACGGGTGGGGCACAAGGGTGGGATTTTCAGATAGTGAGCGAGAGCCCCCTGGTCACCCGACTCGCTGTCGGGATCAGCCGCGCGAGAACCTGATCGATTCTGGAGAGCCGGTCCGCCCGGACGGAGACACCGAGCGAGCCGAGCGTGTACCCGCTGTACACGGGCACGGCGACGCAGACCGTACCGAGGGCGTACTCCTCCAGGTCCATGACGGCCGGACCGTCGCGCGACGAGTCGAGTCGTTGGACCAGTTCCGAACGGTGAGTGATGGTGCGGGGGGTGAGGTCGGCGAGCGAGTGCCGGGACAGGTAGTCGCTACGGGACTCGTCGTCCAGCTCGCGCAGGACGCACTTGCCGAGCGCCGTGGCGTGCCCGGCGTCCTCGAATCCCACCCAGAGGTCGACCCGTGGTGCCCGAGGGCCGTCGACGATCTCGGCGACCCGGATCTCGCCGTCCTCGTAGAAGGTCAGGTAGGCGGCGGCCGACACTTCGTCCCGCAGCGCTGCCAGCGCGGGACGGATACGGGTGAGCAGCGCCTGACTGCGGCTGCCGACGTGCAGCGTGTGCAGCTTGTCCCCGATGACGAACCCGCCGTCGTCCAGCTTCCGCAAGTACCCGTCGTGGACCAGCGTCCGCAGCAGGTGGTACGTGGTGGCCAGGGGCAGCCCTGCCTCACGTGCCAGCTGCTTCGCCGGGGCACCGCCCTCGTGGGCCCCTACGGCCTCCATCAAACGGAAGGCTCGCTGCACGGAAGTGATGAGCGTGGGGCCGTCCTGAGCACCCATACCGCAAGCTTGCGCCCGGCGTACCGCGTTAACAAGCCAACCGCCGTCCTGGGCGCCGCCGCCCCGGTCCGATCCGCGGTGAGGTTCGGCGCGAATTCTCGAGCGGGTGTCGCAGGTTCGACTCCTGCCGGGACGCACAGCCAAGGGCCGGTTCAAGGCACAATTTCGAACCGGCCCTTCTGCGTCTGGCTTGGACCGTGGACCATGGACCGTGGCCAGGTGGACGCGCCGAAGCTCGGCCGCGCGAGCCCGCGAGCCCGACCGTCAGCTCAGGCCCTTCGTCCGCTCACCGATACGGTCGCCCTGCGGCGAACCGGCGCGCTTCAGGTCCGCCTTCGTGTGTGCACTGCCCTTGATCTTGCTCTGAACCGGTCCCGGGTAGCCGTGGCCGGGTGGGGGCGGCGCGTGATCGGTCGCCTGGGCTTGGACCGCGGCGGCGAGGTCCTTCTTGCGGTCTGTAGTCATCCGTTGTCACTCCCTCGAGGAAGCCGGGATGCGGTGAGTCTGCGCCACTTGGATCCTAGGCGAGCCCCCGTGCCCACGCACCCGTGGTGACCTCAGGTGTGCGATCAGGTGCGGCAGGTGATGTGCATCTGCGCCGCCGCGTGATGGGCGTCATGGCGCCCGTCGCCGCCCCAGTCCTGCCCCCGGTCGGTCAGCTGTACGGCGAACCAGTCTCCCCGCACCTCGTAACTGCCCACGCTCACCAGGCTCCCGCGGTGGATCGTCTGGTCGACCCGGAAGGTGCGGTAGCGCGACCCGGAGTCCTCCGGATCGGCAAGCAGGTGGTACTGGGTGGGGTTACCGGCCACGTCCCGGTCCCGGTGGCTCTGCGGGACGTACACCCCCAGGGAGCATTCGTCGAAGCCGGTGCCGACGCGCCACGACCAGGTGGCCGTGTTGCCGTAGTCCCGGGTCGTACTGCCCGACATGGGTACGGCCGAGAAACTGCCGTCGCAGGAACTGCCGCGATAGCCGCCCGAGTCCACCGTGTACCAGCCGTCGTCGCCGTCGTGGTAGCGGCCGTGTTCGCGGTAGTGGCCGCCGGCGCATCCGGGGCCGGCCCAGGAGGAGTACGACGGGGGCCGGATTTCGTGCGGGGGTTTCACCGGGAGCTCCGGCTTGGACGGCGCAGGACTGGCCGGCCTCCACGTGGCGGGGGGCGAGGGCGTCGGCAAGCCGCCGCCCGGCAGGCTGGTCGGGCCGATCCGCTGGGGCGCGCCGCCGATACCGGCGGCGGTGCCGCCGTCGTCGCCCGAAGGCGTACCGGGGACGTCCGATGAACCCACGAGCGAAGTGGACACCGAGAAAAGCGCGAGGGCAGTCAGCACAACACCCCCTGCCAGCACGGCTTTACCGGTCCGGGAGAAGGTGGAGATGCGGCCGCTCAGGGTCTCCCGGGCGATCCAGGTGCCGAGCCGGGCCGGCCCGGCCCCCGCTCGGTCCACTCCGCACACCGGGCACGTCATCCCGGGCAGCATGCCTCTGCCGTCGCCGCCGCACCGTACGCAACTCATGGACTTCCCGCACCAAACGCCTAGACCGACTGTTCAGTATGTCAAGGGGTCAACTATGCATCAGCGCACAAGCGGTGGGTAGGCCCCTGCGCGTTTGACCGTCCCCCACGGCAGCCCGGGCAACCCGCGGGGACCGGGCCGCAACGCGCGTTCAGCGCAGCTCCTCCGGACAGGGCGTGCCACGCGGCACATGGTAGGGCGCCGCGAGGCGGTACGTCCCCGGTCTCGGGGCGAGCAGTTCCGTCCATTCGTCGCCCGACGCGTCCTCCTCCGCCTTCATCAGGCACCCGCTCACGTTCACGAAGTCCTTCGGGCGCCCGTCGTCCTGGCGCTCCTGTGACCGGGCCGTTTCCTGCGGGGGCTCCACCCTCTTGCCTTCGGCATCGACCAGGCCCAGCCACGGCGAGTACGGGACGCGGATGAGCACCCGGCCCTCGGCCTTCACCTTGATGGTCAGCCCGCCCGCTCCCGCGCGGGTCACCGTCGCGGGCGGATCGGCCAGTGGGGTCGGGTCCTGGACCCGGAACAGCTGCCAGTTGGCGTCTGCCCACACCTGCTTCAGATACGGCTGGCCTTCCTGAACGAGCAGAGTCTCCTGCTCCGCCCCGGTGGAGTCCGGGGCGCCTTTCGGCAGCACCACGTAGTGGACGGCCCAGCGATCCAGCCACTCCCGGTAGTTGGCGGCGTTGAGGGTGTCGTCGTAGAAGAGCGGATTACGCTCCATGTCCGCCTGCCGGTTCCAGCCGCGCGCGAGGTTGACGTACGGCGCGAGGGCCGAGGCCTCCCGGTGACTCCGGGCGGGCACCACCTCGACGCGCCCCCGCTCCGCCCCCACTTGCTGCAACTGGTTGACGAGCGGCGCGAGCTCACGTGTCCAGGAAGCCACCGGCGTCGTACGGACCACGTCGTCGACGCCCTTGAAGCCGATCCAGACGTTGAGCCCCGCGAACGCTACGACGATCGCGAACCACTCGCGCGAGCGTGGCACCGCGAAGGGCAGGGCGGCGATCAGCACGACCCCCGCGAACAGCATCGCCAGCCGGGTGACGTTGGAGCCGATCTGGGAATCGACCAGCCAGGTGAGCAGGACCCCGAGGCCGTAGACGACGGCGGAGATCCGGACCGTCCGCCAGTCCTTCGGCACGAGGACGAACACCAGCACCGAGAAGAGAAAGGGCAGCGAGGCCGTCCACACGGACATCGGCTGCGTCCCCGAGAACGGGAACAGCCAGGCGGAAAGCGCCACCACCGCGGCCGGCGCGAGTCCCAGCGCGTACGCCCCCGGCCGCCGCCGGCTCAGGAACAGCGCAGCCGCGACGACTCCGACGAACAGTCCGGCCACCGGGCTGCTCGCCGTCGCCAGCCCGGCGAGCGGCGCCGCGACGGCGGCCTTCGCCCACCGGTTCTCCGCCCAGCGGCGCGGCCAGCAGAAGACGGCGGCCACAGCGCCCAGCGCGAACATCGTGCCCAGCCCGAAGGTCACCCGGCCCGACAGGGCGTTGCAGAGCAACGCGAACACGCCGGCGAGGGCGGGCGGCAGCGGGTTGGCCACGGCACCATGGCAACGGGTCAGGATCAGGGCGATCAGGCCGGCCGAGACGGTGCCGGCGATCATCATCGTCGTACGGACACCGAGCACGGACATCAGATACGGGGACACGACGCTGTACGAGACCGGGTGCATCCCGCCGTACCAGGCGAGGTTGTACGCGGAGTCCGGGTGCCGGCCCACGAACTCGGCCCAGGCGTCCTGGGCCGCGAGGTCGCCGCCGCTGTTCGCGAAGAAGAAGAACCAGACGATGTGCGCGAGCGCGGCGAGGGCGGTCGCCAACGTCACCGGGTGGCGCAGCGCGCGACGCGGCGGTTCACCACCGCTTTCCCCGGCGCGGGCCGGCGGCAGCGCTATTCGCGCCGCCGTTCCTCCGGACGGGCCGGACAGGCCGGACAGGCCGTCGGACTCGGCGTGCGGCTCTGCGTCCGGCCCTGCACCCGGCTCCGTACCTGACTCTCCGTGGGCGCGCCTCGGCTCAGCGGTGGTCACTCCCCGACCCTCCCCGTCTTCCGCGCGCACCCGTCCCGGTCACGTCCTGGGGATACGTCCCCCGGTGTACGTCCCCGTACGCCCGTACGCCCGTACGCCCACCTAGACGCCGTCCCGGCACCGTGAGGTTGCCCGGTGGCCGGAGCCGGAGCCGGGGCCGGGGACGGACCCGGGGACGCTAACACGCACGCGTCCGCCGGGCCCGGGGTGGCGGTATCAGGCGACCCGCGTCAGCTTGTCGCCGAACGACGGCTCCGCGAGGTCCTGCTGAAGCGCGACCGGCACCTTCACCTGACTGGCGCCCTCACCCACGGTCAGCGTCCCGACCTCCGTCCCGGCCCTGGCCGAATGCGGGACGGCCGAGCCGCCGTCGCTCAGTTCGATCTTCACCGTGAGTCCGGGCCAGCCCACCGCGTTCACGTCCTTGGTCGCGACGACGGGTGTCGTCCCGCCCAGGCCGTCGTCGACATGGCCGACGACATCGCCCCTTTTCACGACGACGTGGGACTCGAGCAGTTCCTGCGTCGCGAGCATGATGTCCTTGCTCGCCTTGATGGCCGTGCCGAGGATGGGTGTGTCGTGCTGGGCGAGCACTGCACCAACGATGAGCTGGTCCGTCGCACCGACCTTCTTGTGCGCGGCGAACAGCAAGTTGCCGCCGGCCTTCGTCGTGCTGCCGGTCTTGATACCGAGTGCGCCGTCGAACGGGACGAGCTCGTTCCAGTTCCGCCAGTTCTTGCCCGACGGGTCCTTCCACTCCGGCAGCTTGGTGATGTCCATCAACGCCGGGATTTCGACCAGCTCCAGACCCAGCTTCACCTGGTCCTCGGCGGTGCTCACGGTCGTCGCGTTGAGTCCGGACGGGTCCGTGTACGTGGTGTTCGTCATCCCGAGCTCCTTGGCGGCCTCGTTCATCTTCTTGACGAACGCCTCCTCGGAACCGGCGTCCCATCGGGCGAGCTGGCGCGCGATGTTGTTTGCGGACGGAATCATGATGGCCGCGAGCGCGTCATGGAGGCTGAGCTTGTCGCCCTCCTTGACGGTGTTGAGTGTCGACTCGCCGTCCGACTTGTCCAACTGGCCCTCGGCCTCCCCCTTGGCGTCGATCTCGATCGACGGGCCGTCCTCGCCCTCCTTGAGCGGGTGGTCCCTGAGGATGACGTACGCCGTCATCGCCTTGGTGACACTGGCGATCGGTACGGGCTTCTGCTCGCCGGAGGAGCCGACGGTGCCGAGACCCGACGCCGCCATGAATGCCTGGCCCTTGGCAGGCCAGGGCAGGGACGGCTTGTCCCCTTCGAAGGCGAACGTCGACTTCGCGGTCATGGACAGCTGGGGATCGGGCAGCGGACGCACGAGCTGTACGACCGCAAAGACGATCGCCAGCAGAACGACCAGCGGGGTCCAGATCTTGACCCGCCGCACGGCGGTCCGCACCGGCGTGGGCGCGGGGGGCGGGGTGTTGGTCAGTTCGGCCAGCATGTCGAGCGGCGGCTTGGGCGGCAGGGGCTGCTGCTTGGTCCGCTCGCTCTCCCCGAGCGACGGGCTCGCGGGTGCGGACGGCCGCGCAGGCGCCTGCGCTCCGGTCGGCTTCAGCGGTACGAACTTGCTGGTGCGCTCGGCGACGGACTCGGGCGCCGACGCGGACGGCCGTACGGCCTTGAACGCCGTAGTGGCCTGGTCACCGTCGTGCTCCTGCTTCGCCGCCGGCGGCGAAGCGGTCTGATCGGCGCCGGGCTCCGGCTTCGCCGCGGGCGGCCGGACCGCCTTGAACGCCGTGGTGGCCTGATCCGCAGCCTGCTCCGGCTTCGCCACCGGCGGCCGGATCGCCTTGAACACGGCGGTGGCCTGATCGACAGCCTTTGCGTCGGCGCCCGCCGGGCCCGCCGGCCGCTTCTGCCTGGACGGCGTCCCGGAGGAACGATCCGGCTTTGCAGTCGCGTCACCGGACCCGCCCGAGGGCGACTCGGCCTCGGGCCGGTCGTCGAGAGCTGCACGGTCCGCGCCGGCCGCCGGCCGGGCGGCATCCTTGGCCTCCGCGCGGCGCGCCGGCTCGGCCTCCGGCTTCGCTCCGGCGGCAGGCCGGGAATTCGCCACTGCCTCCTCGGCATCCGCCGCAGGCTTGGACGCGCGAGCCGCAGGCACGTCCGCCCCGGCCGACGGCCGGGCGGCAGCGTCCTCGGTCTTCGTGCCACCCCGAGATGACTCCGCGTCAGCATCAGCATCAGCCGCAGGCTTGGGCTCGCGCGCAGCCGGCGCGCCCGCCCCGGTGGGGGGCTGGGTCTCCGCGCCGCGCACGGACTTCTCTCGGAGCTCGGTGTCCGTGCCGGGCTTGGGCCGAACGGAGCCGGGCGAGTCGTCGGCCGACTCCGCGTCAACGTCCGCCCCCGCCGCAGGCTTGGGCTCGCGCGCAGCAGGCGCGCCCTTTCCGGCCGCAGGCCGGCCGGCGTCCTCGGCGCCGCGCTGCCCACCGGGCTCGGCGTCCGCCGCACGCTCGAGGGCGCCGGATTCAGGTGCGTCCGCCCCGGCCGCAGGCCGGCCGGCGTCCTCGGCCGCCGCGTCCCGTGACGGCTTCGTGTCCCGCGGCGCCGGGGCTCCGGCGCTGTCTTGACCGGCGGCTGCCGGGGCGTCCTCCGCCGCGCGTGCGGCGGCAGAAGCCGGCTGGGGTGCGTCCTGCGCACCGGCGTCGCCATCCGCACCCGAAGACGGTTCCGCAGCGGTCGCCATCCACGCCGCCACCGCCGCACGCAGACGCGAGTCGCCGGCGGTCGGCCCCGACTCCGCGTCAAGTGCGTCGGCCGCGTCCGCCGCCTCTGCGGGGCGCGGCATCTTGAACACCGCCGTCGGCTGATCCGTACTCGTCTTCGCCTCACGGAACACGGACAGCCGCGGGTCACGCTCGGCCGGAGTGCTCTCCCCCGACGACCCCTGCTGCTCCGACTTGTCGGGGGACTCGCCCGCCACCGATGCCTCCTCCATTGCTGTCCAAGCTGTCCGAACCGTCTACCAGTGTCCCGTCTCAGAGACCTCGTTCCCGTGCTAGACGAGAACGACATAGCTACCGGTTCCCTCACAAAGCACCCAGGCACTCTCGACAGATGAATGTGAGAGGGGTCACCCTGTCATTCATCCACGCGGGGAGGCATGGATGGGCAGGAGCCGCAGAACACTTCCGGAGGAGCTTCTGTTGCTCGCCTTGGACCCGACCACGGGTACCACGGCGCAGCCGCAGTCGCTCGACCTCGGCCTTGCCGGGGCCCAGCTAGTAGAGCTGGCTCTGGCGGGACGGATAGCCCCAGACGGGGATCGTATCGCCGTGGTGATGCCACGGCCGACAGGAGATCCGACATTGGACTCCGCACTGGAACTGCTGCGCAGACGCGGCAGCCCGGTGCGCGCAGTGCACTGGATCGGCGGGCCCCGCCTGGGGCTGCGCCAGACTTACCTCTCGCATCTGGAGCGGTGCGGCATGGTGCATGCCGTGGCGGGCCAGATGTGCGGAGTTCTGCCGACGACTCGCTACCAGGCGACGGACACGGCAATCAGCCGGGAGATCAGGGGCCGGCTGGACAGTGCGATCCGTACCGGCGTGCCGCCGGACCCGCGGACCGCAGCGCTTGCCGCGCTGGCCCACGCAGTCGGGCTCGGCAAGCACCTGTACCCCGGCAACGAGGGGCGCTCCTCGCGCTCCCGGCTCCGGGATCTGATCCGGCACGACCCCATGGGCGGACTCGTGGCGCACGCCGTGATGGACGTCCAGAACGGTGTGGCCCAGCCGCGCCGCGCTCAGGCACCGGGCGGGCGCCAGTCGCCGGTCCGGGGCACGGAATCCGCCGGGGTTCCACTGCAAGCGATGCCGCCGCAGCCGATGCAATCGCGCCGCGGGAGCATGGCACGCGCCGTCGCGCACTGAGCACCTGAACGACTGAACGACTGAACGACAACACCCCGCACCACCCGCCACACCGACTGTCCCCACAGATCCGGTTCGGGAGCCGCAGGCCGCGCGGGGTGGCGTGACCGGTACCGACCGGGCACGCCACCCCGCGCGTCCGCATGCCCGCCCGCGGCGCACGCCCGGCCGGTGAGCGTCCGCTGCATATCGCATTTCCCAGCGCCGCCACGCCGGTTGGTGGCAATCTGCTCAAGAGCAGATACACAGAGATACGTAAGCAGTAGGAGGTGCCGTTCCCGTGGCGTCCAATGTCAATCCCACCGTCCGACGCCGCCGGCTCGGCATGGAGCTCCGACGCCTTCGCGAGGAGAAGGGCATGACGGCCGAACAGGTCGCCGAACGCCTGCTGGTCTCCCAGTCCAAGATCAGTCGCCTCGAGAACGGTCGCCGTTCTATCAGCCAGCGCGACGTACGGGACCTCTGTGAGGTGTACGAGGTCGAGGACCGCCGCCTGGTCGACTCGCTGATGCAGATGGCCAAGGACTCGCGCCAGCAGGGCTGGTGGCACGCCTTCGGCGACATCCCGTACAGCGTCTACATCGGCCTCGAGACGGACGCGGCCTCACTGCGCGTGTACGAGCCCCAGGTCGTCCCCGGACTGCTGCAGACCCGCGAGTACGCGGAGGCGCTCATCAACGGCGCCCTGCCGGAGACCGCGCACACCGACATCGAGAAGCGTGTGCAGGTGCGGCTGCGCCGCCAGGAGCGGATCGCCGCACCCGAGCACCCGCTCCGTCTCTGGGCGGTGATCGACGAGGCCGCGCTGCGCCGGAGGGTCGGCGACAAGCAGCTGATGATCCAGCAGCTGGAACACCTCATAGAGCAGTCCCAGCTGCCGCATGTGACCGTGCAGGTCATGCCCTTCACGATGGGGGCTCACCCCGGGGTGAACGGCCAGTACGCGATTCTGGAATTCCCTGACGCGTCCGATTCCAGTGTGGTCTACATCGAGGGTGTCACCAGCGATCTCTACCTGGAGAAGGCGAACGACGTCCAGAACTACAGCGTCATGTACGAGCATCTGCGTGCACAGGCGCTGAATGTGGACCAGACCCGGCAATTCATCGCCGACATTGCCAAGGGGTACGCGACGGAGTACGCGAGCTGAGATCCACCCCTTGGGGCAGGGCGCAGGTACGGTACACCTTCGCCACCTCCGCGCGGAAGACCCCCCTGGTATATGCCATCCGGTCGAGTGAACGCGTCCTTCGCGCACCGAAGTTGGCGAGTAGCGTCGATCACGCCATCAAGAACGTTGGCGCAGCAATCGACACAACTGGCTAGACCGGAGCGAACATGGCAATTCATCAGGGCGCGACGAATACCTGGACGAAGTCCTCGTATTCCACCGGGAACGGTGCATGCGTAGAGGTGAAGTCCCCCGTCATGCAGGCAATTGCAGTGCGTGACTCCAAGGTGCCGGAGGGCCCCTCGATCACCTTTGTCCCGGACTCGTGGGCCGCGTTCGTCGCGGAAGTCAGCCGGGGCGCGTTTGACCTCGGCTGACCATCCGTACAACGACCGCACAAGCGCGAGCAGTACAAGCACTGCACGCACTACACGCAGAACAAGCAAACCCAGCAGAACCAGCGCTGGCGACATGAGCCCTCTCGACTGGTCCGCCGTCCTGGCCGAGGGGGCTCGGCCATGTCCGCCTGCCTGAGCTGCCTCCTGAGCCGCCTACCTGAGCTGGTCCACGTATCGGTTCGTGCCCGGCACCGTCGGGATGAACGGCGCCACCAGCTCGACCCTGCCGAGCCCCGACTCGGCCACCGCCTCGTCGAGCCGCGTGAAGTGTTCCTGCCAGCACTCCCCCGGGTCACGCTCCAGGAACCACAGCAGGGTCAGCCGGCTGTCCACTCCCTCGACCTGCTTCACATACGTCATCCGGTCACCCGGCAGCGGCGTCGGCCGGAAGATCACCACCATCGCCGCCGGCGAGCCGTCGAGCCGCCCGGGCAGATGGCGCGCGCGCAGCCACTCCAGCAACTCGGCGCGCCGCTCCGGCCCCTCGGCATCCACCACCTCGACGACCAGCCCCCGGTACGGATGGTCGAGCGCATGGAAGTCACGCGGCCCGGCCGCCCCGTCCCGGTAGACCGTGGCCTCATGGTCCTGGAAGGCGGTGAAGACATGGGTGCGGTCCCGGTAGACGCGGCCGTCCCGGTTCAGCCGCTTGTTGATGCCGACGGTCCACTTCATGTGCTCGTCGTAGCGCCCGTCGGTGACCCAGTATGTGGAGATGTAGGCCCCCGCGGTGACCGGCTGGGCGACCGCGGACTTCTCGGGGTAGCGCAGCAGCTGGAGCTCCCGGGTGGCGACCCAGCGACGGCCGGCGTACATCCACGGCATCGCCATGGCGCCGGCGATGTAGTGGTCGTCCTCGTACCAGCGGTTGTACGCGTGCTCGTGACCCGGGTGGGGCTCGACCATGGTAATCAGCGCGTGGCCCGGGTGGACTCCGTACGGGCCGACGGCGGCCAGCTCCGCGTATACGCCGGGGCGGGTGTCTGCCGTCTCGTCTGCCGTCTCGTCTGCCGTCTCGTCTGTCATCCCTCCGGTCTATCTGATGACCAGTCAGTTGGGGAGAGGGCGGGCAGGGGTTCACCGGGCGGACAAATAGGTGGCAGCTGCATCTTTGCGCGTTAGGGTGCCGGAGAGCCGCCGCCCGTCCCAGCGAAGGAGCCCTCATGCGCGCCGCCGCCCTGCCCCCACTCGCCGCCCGCGCGACCTCGGTCGGCAGTTCGCCCGTACGGGACATCCTCGCGCTCACCGAACGCCCCGGGGTGATCTCCTTCGCCGGCGGGCTGCCTGCCCCCGAGCTGTTCGACGCCGAAGGGCTGCGGGCCGCCTACGGCGACGCCCTCACCACCTCCCCGCGCCGCGCCCTGCAGTACTCCACCACCGAAGGCTTCCCCGCGTTGCGCGAGGCCGTCGCCGCCCGGATCACCGCCCGCGGCCTGCCCACGGGGCCCGACGACGTACTGATCACCACCGGCTCCCAGCAGGCCCTCACCCTCCTCGCCGCCACTCTGCTGGAGCCCGGGGACACCGTTTTGGTCGAGAGCCCCACCTACCTCGCCGCCCTCCAGTGCTTCCGCTTCACCGGCGCGCGCGTCGTGCCCGTCCCCTGCGACGAGGACGGCATCGACCCGGCGGCCCTCGAGGAGCTCGTCGTGCGCGAGCGCCCCAAGTTCCTCTACACGATCCCGACCTTCCAGAACCCGACCGGCCGGACCCTGCCCGCCGCCCGCCGCCGTGCGGTTGCCTCGGTCGCCGCCCGGCTCGGCGTGCGGATCGTCGAGGACGACCCGTACGGCGAACTCCGCTACGAGGGCGAGCCCGAGGCCTGGGTGGCGGCGCAGCCCGGCGCCGAGGACCGCACGGCCTTGCTGGGCAGCTTCTCCAAAATCATGGCGCCCGGCCTGCGGCTGGGCTGGCTACGGGCACCGGACTCCTTGCGCCGGGCGTGCGCCGTGGCCAAGCAGGCCGCCGATCTGCACACCTCGACCGTCGACCAGGTGGCGGCGGCACGGTACCTCGCCGCGGCCGACCTGACCGGCCATCTGGACCGGGTGCGGACCGCCTACCGGGCGCGGCGCGACGCACTGCTCGACGGGCTCGGCCTGGGCGCGCTGCCGGAGGGGTCCGGCTGGAACCGTCCGGAGGGCGGGATGTTCGTATGGGCCCGGCTGCCGGCGGGGCACGACGCCACCGCCCTGCTGAGGACCGCGGTGCGGCACGACGTTGCGTACGTACCGGGAGCGCCCTTCTTCGCCGCCGCCCCCGATCCGGCCACCCTGCGGCTGTCCTTCGTGACCCATACCCCCGAGGAGATCGCCGAGGGTCTGCGGCGGCTCGGCAAGGCGCTGGCCGCGCACGTCTCGTGACAGCTCACGTCCCCCGACGGCCCACGCCTCATAACCGTCGCGCGGCTTCCCTCCTCGGCGCTTCCCTCCTCGGCGCTTCACGCCTACCCTGACGCATCGTCAGAATTGCTGCTGCCAGGGGGCGATCGCTCATGCTGCTGCGAGGGAAGACCGTCATCGTCTCCGGCGTCGGCGCCGGACTGGGCCATCAAGTCGCCGCCGCCGTCGTACGCGACGGCGGCAACGCCGTACTCGGCGCCCGCACCGAGGCGAACCTCGCCAAGGCGGCCGCCGAGATCGACCCGGACGGAACGCACACCGCGTACAGGCCCACGGACATCGGTGACGAGGCCCAGTGCGAGGCGCTGGCCGCGCTCGCCGCCGAACGGTTCGGCCACGTCGACGCGGTGGTGCACGTCGCCGCCTGGGACAGCTACTTCGGCGGTGTGGAGGATGCGGACTTCGACACCTGGCAACAAGTCGTCGACGTGAACCTTCTCGGCACCCTGAGGATGACCCGCGCCTGCCTGCCCGCACTCAAGGCGGACGGCGGCTCGGTCGTCATCGTCGGCACCCAGTCGGCCGTGGCCGCACCCTCACAGGTGCAGCAGGCGGCCTACGCGGCCTCCAAGGGCGCGCTCACGTCGGCCATGTACTCCATGGCCCGCGAGCTGGGCCCGTACCGGATCCGGGTGAACACGGTGCTGCCCGGCTGGATGTGGGGACCACCGGTACAGGCTTACGTGCAGTTCACCGCGCACACCGAAGGTGTCCCGGAGGCGGAGGTACTCGGCCGGCTCACCGAGCGGATGGCGCTGCCCGAGCTGGCCACCGACAGCGACGTCGCGGAGGCCGCCGTGTTCCTGGCCTCCGACCGGGCGCGTGCGATCACCGGTCAGTCACTGCTGGTGAACGCGGGCGAGTTGATGAGGTAGGCGTCCTCGGGCGTCACCCTTCTCCGGCCGTACGGGACCCGCATCCCGTGCGGCCTCTCTCGCATGTCTGCCGTGTGTGCCGTGCGTGCCGTGTCTGACGAAGGCCCGCTCATGGTGTGTTCGCCGTCACGTTCACGACAACGCCTCCACAGGTCAAGAAGAGGCAATCGGCTACTTCGGTGTGATGGTCGCGATCGGCGTCTGGTCCCACAAACGCGTCGACAACGTCAGCGACTTCTTCACGGCCGGCGGCAAGATGCCCTGGTGGCTGTCCGGCATCTCGCACCACATGTCGGGCTACAGCGCGGTGATGTTCACGGGCTACGCGGCCATCGCGTACACCTACGGCGTCACTTCGTACGTGACCTGGTCCTTCCCCATTGCCATCGGCATCGCGATCGGGTCCAAGGTCTTCGCGCCCCGGCTCAACCGGGTGCGCTCGCGGCTGCGTGTGTCCTCGCCGCTGGAGTACCTCAAGAACCGCTACAACCTGCCGACCCAGCAAGCCCTGGCCTGGTCCGGCGTCCTGCTGAAGATCGTCGACGTCGGTGCCAAATGGGCCGCCATCGCCACCCTGCTGTCCGTCTTCACCGGCGTCTCGCTCAACATGGGCATCCTGATCACCGGCGCGGTCACCGCCGTCTACTGCACGGTGGGCGGGCTCTGGGCGGACGCCCTCACCGAACTCGGGCAGTTCATCATCCAGTTCGTGGCCGGAATCGCGATGCTCGTCGCCGTCATGGCGGAACTGGGCGGCTTCAGCAGCCTGTGGAACGTCTGGGACGAGCCGGAACTCAAGGGCCACGGGGAGCCGCTGGCCGGCCCGTACATGATGGTCTTCCTGATCGCCTACCTCTTCATCAAGACCTTTGAGTACAACGGCGGTATGTGGAACCAGGCCCAGCGCTACATGGCAACCGACTCGGCGAAGTCGGCCGAGCGCTCCGGCCGGCTGTCAGCCGTGCTGTGGCTGGTCTGGCCGCTGGTGCTGTTCTTCCCCATGTGGGTGGCGCCGCTGCTCATCAAGACGGACGTGCCCTCCGACAGCTACGCGCTGATGGCCGAGCAGCTGCTGCCGCACGGCCTGCTGGGCCTGGTCATCGTCGGCTTCTTCTCGCACACCATGGCGATGTGCTCCTCCGACGCGAACGCGATCGCGGCCGTCGTCACCCGCGACATCATGCCCGCGGTGTCCCGCAAGGTACGCGAATGGGACACCCGCGCCGGACTGCTCGCCGCCCGCTGGGCGACTCTGCTGTTCCTCGGCCTCTCGATGGCCATCGCGACCCAGGTCAACTCCGCTTTCTTCGGCGACATCATCACCGTCGTCATCAAGTGGGTGGCCGGGCTCATGGGGCCGATCGCGATCCCGCTGATGCTGGGCATGCTGCCCTGGTTCCGCAAGAGCGGCCCCACGGCGGCGCTGCTGAGCTGGGGCATCGGCCTGCTGACCTTCTGGCTGGTCAACTACCCGATCAGCTGGCGCGTGGAGGGCGGCGTTCCGCTGCAGTACCAGGTCTCCATCCCGCTCGCGGTCTCGCTCGTCCTCTACATCCTGATCGGCTTCGTCAAGCCGGAGGGCACCCCGGAGCGCGACGCGGTGCTGGCCAAGATCAACGGCGACGACGGCAGCGGCACGGCGGGCGCCGCCGTCCCGGTTCCGGCGGCGGCCGGCGAGGCGGCGGTCCGCGAACCCGCGAAGGACTGACCGGCCGCCACCTACGCGTTCCGCTCCGCCCCCGCCACCAGGGCGCGGGCGGGGCGCGTCCGCTCTTATGCTCGGACGATGACCACGACGAGCGCGCCGCAGCCGCAGGGAACCGGACCGACCACCAACGCCATGCGGCGAGCGCTCAAGCGTGCACGGGACGGAGTGGCGCTGGATGTCGCCGAGGCCGCCGTGCTGTTGCAGGCCCGCGGGCACGACCTCACGGATCTGTGCGCCTCCGCCGCACGGGTGCGCGACGCGGGTCTGGAAGCCGCGGGCCGCGCCGGAGTCATTACGTACTCGCGCAGCGTCTTCATCCCGCTCACCCGCCTGTGCCGCGACAAGTGCCACTACTGCACCTTCGCCACCGTTCCCGGCAAGCTGCGCCGCGCCGGCCACGGGATGTTCATGTCCCCGGACGAAGTGCTGGCCATCGCCCGGCGCGGGGCCGAACTGGGCTGCAAGGAAGCGCTGATCACCCTGGGGGACAAGCCCGAGGACCGCTGGCCCGAGGCGCGCGAGTGGCTGGAGGCGGAAGGGTACGACGACACCATCGCGTACGTACGGGCGATGGCGATCCGCATCCTGGAGGAGACGGGGCTGCTGCCGCACCTCAACCCGGGCGTCATGTCCTGGACGGACTTCCAGCGGCTCAAGCCGGTCGCGCCGTCGATGGGCATGATGCTGGAGACCACGGCCGAGCGGCTCTGGAGTGAGCCCGGCGGTCCCCACTACGGCTCCCCGGACAAGGAACCCGCCGTCCGGCTTCGTGTCCTGGAGGACGCGGGACGCACGTCCGTACCCTTCACCAGCGGGCTGCTGATCGGGATCGGGGAGACGTACGAGGAGCGTGCCGAGTCGCTGTTCGTCCTGCGCCGGATCTCCCGTGCCTATCGCGGCATTCAGGAACTCATCATGCAGAACTTCCGCGCCAAACCGGACACGGTGATGCGCGGCATGCCGGACGCGGAGCTGGACGAACTGGTCGCCACCATCGCCGTCGCCCGGCACATCATGGGCCCCGCCGCCTGCCTCCAGGCGCCGCCCAACCTGGTGGACGACGAGTACGCGCGTCTCATCGGCGCCGGGATCGACGACTGGGGCGGCGTCTCCCCGCTCACCCCTGACCACGTCAACCCCGAGCGTCCCTGGCCCCAGATCGAGGAGCTCGCCGAGCGCTCCGCCGCCGAAGGCTTCCGGCTGCGGGAACGCCTGGCCGTCTACCCGGAGTTCGTCCAGCGCGGTGAGCCCTGGCTCGACCCGCGTCTGCTGCCGCACGTCACGGCGCTGGCCGACCCGGAGACGGGCCTGGCCCGCGAGGATGCCGTGCTGGAGGGCCGGCCCTGGCAGGAACCCGATGAGGGCTTCGTCGCGTCCGGCCGTACGGACCTGCACCGGACCATCGACACGGACGGGCGGATCTCCGACCGCCGGGACGACTTCGACGCGGTGTACGGCGACTGGGACGCGCTGCGCGAGGCGGCCGCACCGGGCATGGCGCCGGAGCGCATCGACACCGACGTACGCCAGGCGCTGAGGCAGGCCGCCGACGATCCGCAGAAGCTGACCGACGCGGAAGCGCTGGCCCTGCTGCACGCGGACGGGCCGGCGCTGGACGCGCTGACCGGGATCGCGGACCAGCTGCGGCGCGATGTGGTGGGTGACGACGTCACGTACATCGTCACGCGGAACATCAACTTCACCAACGTCTGCTACACCGGCTGCCGCTTCTGCGCGTTCGCGCAGCGGCGCACGGACGCCGACGCCTACACCCTCTCCCTCGACCAGGTCGCCGACCGGGCGCAGCAGGCGTGGGAGGTGGGCGCGGTCGAGGTGTGCATGCAGGGCGGCATCCACCCGGATCTTCCGGGCACCGCGTACTTCGACATCGCGCGGGCGGTGAAGGAGCGCGTCCCGGGCATGCATGTGCACGCCTTCTCGCCGATGGAGGTCGTCAACGGCGCGACCCGCACCGGATTGTCGATCCGCGAGTGGCTGGCGGCGGCGAAGGAGGCCGGGCTCGACTCCATCCCGGGGACGGCGGCAGAGATCCTCGACGACGAGGTGCGCTGGATCCTGACGAAGGGCAAGCTGCCGGCCGCGACCTGGATCGAGGTCGTACGGACGGCCCACGAGCTGGGCATCCGGTCGTCCTCGACGATGATGTACGGGCATGTGGACCAGCCGCGGCACTGGCTCGGCCACTTCCGCACGCTCGCCCGAGTCCAGCAGGCCGCGCTGGCCGAGAACGTGGGCGGCTTCACGGAGTTCGTGACGCTGCCCTTCATCCACACCAACGCCCCGGTGTATCTGGCGGGCATCGCACGCCCCGGTCCGACCACCCGGGACAACCGGGCGGTGACCGCGATGGCCCGTCTCCTCCTGCACCCTTACATCACCAATATCCAGACCAGCTGGGTCAAACTCGGCGCGGAGGGTGCGGCGGAGATGCTGCGGTCTGGGGCGAACGACCTGGGCGGGACGCTGATGGAGGAGACCATCTCCCGTATGGCCGGATCGAGTTACGGCTCGTACCGCTCGGTCCAGGACCTGGTCGCGATCGCGGAGTCGGCCGGCCGGCCGGTGAAGCCCCGGACGACGCTGTACGGCGAGGTGCCGCAGGAGAGGGTGGCGGCGGCCCGCGCCTCCGACGGCCACCTGCCGGAACTTCTCCCTGTCCTGGAGTGATGACGGCGTGAGACGATCCCGACAGGTCAGGGGTGCGGCGGGGCTGTAGGGGGGATATCCGGTGACCTTGTTTCTCGGTCTGGGCACCGCGGGGGTCGTGCTCCTGGTGCTGTCACTGGTTTTCGACGGTGTTCTGGAGGCCCTCTTCGACGGCCTGCTGTCGCTGCCGGTCCTCGCGGGCTTCGTGTCGATGCTCGGCTTCGGCGGCGCGATCGTGCTGGGCTCCACCGACCTCGGGGCCGGTGCTGCCACCGCGGTCGGGGTGCTCGTCGGGGGCACGGCGGCCTGGCTCGTGTGGAAGCTCAGCCGCGTGCTGATGCGCGACCTGACCGCCGCGACTCCGCATCAGGACGACCTCGTCGGGACCTCGGGGTCCGTGGTGACGGCCATTCCGGCCGACGGCTACGGCGAGGTTCTGCTGCGTCTCGCGGGCCAGCCGGTGAAGTTGGCGGCGAAGTCCGAGGTGCCGGTGGAGCGCGGCGCGGAGGTCTGGGTGGAAGCGGCGCTGTCGGCCACCTCGGTCGCGGTGCGCCCCGTTCAGCGCTGACCACCCGTCAGGTCCACTGGTTGCGACGTGACACGTCGGCGGCCGGGCCCACTGTTTCCAACCATCCGATTCGTATCGATCTGCCGTCTCCGGGTGGCAGGGGGGGTTCTCATGAGTTCAGTCGTCATAGCCGTGGCGGGAGTGGTCGTACTCCTCGTCCTGCTGGGCCTTGTCGTGATCACGCGCTACAAGGTCGCGGGTCCCAGCGAGGCCTTCATCATCACCGGCCGCCGCGGCAAGAAGTCCACCGACCCGGTCACCGGCCGGATCAGCACCGACAACAGCGGCCAGAAGGTCGTCGTCGGCGGCGGCGTGTTCGTCGTGCCGTTCGTCCAGCAGAAGTTCACCCTGGACCTGTCCAGCCGGCACATCCCGATCCATGTGCGCGGCGCGGTCACCCTACGCGGCGTGAAGGCCAATCTGGAAGGGGTCGCGATCGTCAAGGTCGGCGGCAACGAGGACAGTATCCGGGCGGCCGCTCAGCGCTTCCTCCAGCAGCAGGACGGCATCGTCGGTTTCACGCAGGAAGTGCTGTCCGGCGCGCTGCGCGCCATCGTCGGCCGCATGTCGGTGGAGGACATCATCCGGGACCGGGCCGCGTTCGCCGGCCAGGTCGCGGAGGAGGCCGAGGCAAGCCTGTCCGGTCAGGGCCTCGTGCTCGACGCCTTCCAGATCCAGGACATCACCACCGAGGGCTCCTACCTGGAGGACCTCGGGCGTCCGGAGGCCGCCCGCGCCAAGCAGGAGGCCGACATCGCGGAGGCCATCGCCCGCCGGGCGTCCGAGCAGGCTCGCCTGAAGGCCGCCGAGGAGATCGCCGTCGCGGAGCGGACGTTCAACCTGCGCCAGGCGGAGATCAAGGCCGAGACCGAGGCCGCGGCCGCCAAGGCGAATGCGGCGGGCCCGCTCGCCGAGGCAGCGCGCCGGCAGGAGGTGCTCGCCGAGCAGGAGAAGGTGGCCGAGCGACAGGCGGCGCTGACGGACCGCGAGCTGGACACCAAGGTCCGTAAGCCGGCCGACGCGGCCCGCTACCAGGCCGAGCAGGAGGCGGAGGCCCGCCGGGTCGCGCTGGTCAAGGAGGCCGAGGCGGACGCGGAGCGCTCGCGGCTGACCGGTGAGGGCGAGAAGCTGCACCGCGCGGCGCTGGCCGAGGCCGTGCGTATCGAGGGTGAGGCTCACGCCGCGGCCATCGCCGCGAAGGGTTCGGCGGAGGCCGAGGCCATGCAGAAGAAGGCGGACGCGTTCGCCCAGTACGGCGACGCGGCTGTGCTGCAGATGCTGGTCGAGGTGCTGCCGCAGATCGTCGCCAAGGCGGCCGAACCGCTGAGCGCCATCGACAAGCTCACCGTGATCTCCACGGACGGCGCGAGTCAGCTGTCGCGAACGGTCGCGGACAACGTCGCGCAGGGCGTGGAGCTGCTTTCCTCCACCACGGGTGTCGACGTCGCGACCCTGCTGCGGGGCATCACCCAGCGGGGTGCCGGGGCCGGTGCGCCGGCTGCCGCGCCGGCCGCCGAGTCGCCCAACGGCAAGATCGAGATCACGGACTGATCCCAGCCCGCACGGGGAAGAGCCCGGCCGGTGTTCCGCCACCGTCCGGGCTCTCGCGCGTTCCGCCACCGTCCGGGCTCTCGCGCGCGATTCTCCGGACGCGGACCGGACGGCCGGCGAAGGCGGTCCCCGCTTATGCCGGTGAACGCGGAAGCCTCTGATGCTGGACGCCTGCCCGACGCCTTTGGTCAGAGAGCCAACTAGGTGATCGTTCACATACCCATTGCCTTCTGAACCGGCCGTTCCTGGTCGATTACAGTGCTGCGCCATGAGCGCAGCAGCCACACCCGTCTGGGGCCGGGCCGAGCAGCAGGACTTCCGCAGCCGGGTTCGCGGCACCCTGCTCGGCGGCGCCATGGGCGACGCGCTCGGCGCGGGGATCACGGATCTCGCCTTCGAGGAGATACGTGCTTCCCACGGGCCCGAGGGGATCATGGACTTCGTCCCGGCGTACGGCAGACGCGGCGCCGTCACGGCCGCCACGCAGCTGACCCTGTTCACCGTCGACGGCCTGATACGGGCACAGGTCCGCCGCGACACCGGTGCCTGGCACCCGCCCACGGACGTTCACCGCGCGTATCTGCGATGGGCCGCCACCCAGCGCGACTGGGGGCCGGACGAACGCCGCAAGGACAACGGCTGGCTCGCCTGCGAGGAATGGCTCTACGCCCGCCGCGACGCCGCCCGCGCCTGTCTGACCGGGCTGGGCGACGAGAGCATGGGCACCCTGGACAGACCCAAGAACCCCACCGCGCGCGATGCCGGCGCGCTGGTCCGGTCGGCCCCGTTCGGGCTGCTCGTCGGATGGGAACCGGCCCTGGTCCTCCAGCTGGCCGTGGAGTGCGCGGCGCAGACGCACGGCCACCCCACCGCGTATCTCTCGGCCGGCGCGCTCGCCCTGATCGTGCACGGCCTGGCCCGCGGCGAGTCCCTCGACGGGTCGGTCCAGCGGGCGCTGGCGGCGCTGGCCTCCCGCCCCGGCCACCAGCCCGTCACGGACGCCCTGAAGCGCGCGCTGGGTGCGGTACGCCAGGGCATGCCGTCCCCTGCTCTGGTCGAATCGCTCGGCGACGGGCGGGTGGCCGAGGACATCCTCGCCATCGCCGTCTACTGCGCCCTGGTGGGCGAGGACGTACGCCATGGGATCCGCCTCTCGGTTAACCACGGCGGCGCGTCCGTCGCCACGGGGGCGGTCTGCGGCGCCCTGCTCGGCGTCCTGCACGGCGAGACCGCGCTGCCGCCGGCCTGGCTGGCCGAGCTGGAGGGGCGCGGCACGGTGCTGGAGCTCGCGGACGACTTCGCCATGGAGATGACCCAGGGTCCCGCCCTGCACGGCCCGGCGGTATCCGCCCCGGGCTGGCTGGTGCGCTACCCGCGCGGCTGACCGGGTGCTCCACCACGGCCGAACGCGTGTCTGCGGACCGGCCGGGGGTGATCTGTGCAAAGTCGTACGTATGACAGCGCCCCACACCACCGCCCCGGCCCCGCGCCTGCTCACCGCAGCAGCCCTGGCGGCCGCCGCTCTCGCCACCGCCGGCCTCTTCGCCGTGGAGGGCGGCCCGGCCGCGAACGGCGCGCCTCGCACGGACGCACCCGGCGCGCTGCAACTGCGCCCGGTCGCGCTCCTCTCGGAGCCGGCCACGACGACTGCGGCGCCGGGCGTGGCGTGATTCTGAGCTGCCTGGTCAGCGGTCCGTCCTGGTTCTGAAGCAGGAGTGGCCCCGGCCACCCCGTGACCACAGCACTCCTGCCGTCGTCCTGCCGAGGCCCCGCCGAGCGACCTACAGGTACTGGGCGTACTCGTCCAGCGCCCGCAGCACCTCCGGCTCTCCGGCGGGCGGCAGTTGGAGGACGAGCTCCGTAATGCCCAGCTCCGCGTAGTGCGCGAGCTTGCCGGGCGAGGGCCGAACGGCGTACGGCACGATCTCCAGCGCCTCCGGGGCCCGGCCGGCCGACTCCCACACCCCGCGCAGCAGCGGCACCGACTCCGTCAGGCCGCGCCCGCCGATCGGCATCCAGCCGTGCGCGTACTCCGCGATGTGCGAGAAGAGCTTGGGCCCGGCCGCTCCCCCGACCAGCGTGCGCGGTGCACCGCCCACCGGCTTCGGGTAGGCGTAACTGGCCGCGACCGACCCGAACTCGCCCTTGTACGCTGTCGGCCGGTCTGCCCACAGCGCGCGCATCAGGGCCATGCGCTCCCGTACGAGCTCGCGCCGCGACGTCCACTCGACGCCGTGGTCCGCGGCCTCCTCCTTGTTCCAGCCAAAGCCGACGCCGAGCGTGAAACGGCCGCCCGAGAGGTGGTCGAGGGTCGCGATCTGCTTGGCCAGGGCGATCGGGTCGCGCTGCGCGACGAGCGTGATCCCGGTGCCCAGCGCGAGGCGCTCGGTGACCGCGGCGGCCTGGCCGAGGGCCACGAAGGGGTCGAGCGTGCGTCCGTACTCGCGCGGGAGTTCGCCGCCCGCCGGGCTGGGCGTCGTGCGCTCCACCGGGATATGGGTGTGTTCAGGCAACCAGAGCCCGGCGAATCCGCGCTCCTCCAGCTCGCGCGCCAGCCGAACGGGCGTGATCGTCTCGTCGGTGAGGAAGATCGTGGTCGCGATCCGCATCCGGGTCCTCCGTCGTCCATCGTCGTCGTCAATGGTGGCGGGGCAAACGTATGCCGTACGGGACCGAATGCCGAGAGGCGCGCGGCCCGGCTCGCGACCCCAGTGTCAATTCCTTCGCCATCTGACAACACCCTTCCCTTGCACGGAAGTTCAGGGCTCAATACCAGGGTTTGAGTGCACCATTCCTGTCCCTCTCGACACCCTGGGGAGCCGACGGCATGTGCGACGACGAACGCGCGATGGGCAGACGCGGACTGCTGGTGACGGGAGCCGCGGCGGCGCTTACGTTGGGCAGTGTGAGCTTCGCGAACGCCGCCCCCAGCAGCGGCCGGCAGACCGAGGCCGTACGGGGCACACTGCCGCCCGGCTCCCCCGACTTCGTGTACCTCCCCGTCGAAGTCCCACTCGGGGTAAGGCAGATCCACGTCACGTACACCTACGAGCGGCCCGCCGTCCCGGCCGGCACCCAGGGCAACGCCCTGGACATCGGCATCTTCGACGAGCGCGGCACCGATGTTGGGGGCAGGGGGTTCCGTGGCTGGTCCGGTGGGGCCCGTACGGAGTTCTTCATCCGCGCCGACGACGCGACCCCCGGATATCTTCCCGGCCCCGTCCGCGCGGGGACCTGGTACATCGCGCTCGGGCCGTACACGGTGGCCCCGCAGGGTCTGGCGTACACCGTGACCATCACCCTCTCGTACGGCGCCCCGGACCCGGCGCCGAAGCCGGTGTACCCGCCAAGCCGGGCCAGGGGCCGGGGCCGCGCGTGGTACCGGGGCGACTGCCATCTGCACTCGGTGCATTCCGACGGCCGGCGCACTCCGGCGGAGATCGCGGCGGCCGCGCGTGCCGCGGGCCTGGACTTCATCAACACCAGCGAGCACAACACCCACTCCGCCCACCGTGCGTGGGAGGGCCTGTGGGGTGACGACCTGCTCATACTCGCCGGTGAGGAGGTCACCACCCGCAACGGCCACATCGTGGCGATCGGCACCGACCCCGGCACCCATGCCGACTGGCGCTACCGGGCCCGCGACAACCGCTTCGGCCACTTCGCCCGCGGCATCCGCCGGGCGGGCGGGCTGGTGGTCCCCGCCCACCCGCACGCGACCTGCATCGGCTGCAACTGGAAGTTCGGCTTCGGCGAGGCCGACGCGGTCGAGGTCTGGAACGGCCCGTACACCCCGGAGGACGAGGTGGCGCTCGCGTCCTGGGACAACACCCTGGTCGCGTCCGCCCGCTCCGGCGACGGCTCCTGGACTCCGGCGATGGGCAACAGCGACGCCCACCGTGAACCGCAGGTGGTCGGTGTGCCACAGACCGTCGTGCTCGCCGACGACCTCTCGCGCGAGGCGGTCCTGGTGGGGATCAGGGCGGGCCGGAGCTATGTCGCCGAGTCCTCGGCCGTCTCGCTCTCCTTCGGCGCCTCGGGCGGCCGCGCCCGCCACGCCGGAATCGGCGAGCGCCTGCGCGTGGACGCCGACGATCCGGTCACGGTGCGCCTGGCAGTCACCGGCGCCCCGGGCTGCACGGCCCACTTCGTCACCGACCAGGGCACGCTGTTCACCACCCCGCTCCCGGCGTCGGGCGCCGGCACGGTGGAGTGGCGTACGACCGCCGCATACGCCGCGTACGTACGGGCGGAAGTCCGGCACGCCCCGGTGGTGGCGGGCCTGCCGGGCCCGCCGGCGGCTCTGACGAACCCGGTGTTCCTGGGGAGCTGACCGGCAGTCCGCCTCAGTCCGCGACCACCAGTGCCGGGGTCTCCTTCGTGAGCACCTCGCCGCGGAAGAAGGCCGGGCTGCGGCGCTCGGTGACCAGCATGATCACGAGGCCGAGGAGCAGCAGCCCGACGCCGATCACGAAGACCGAGCCGACGCCGAAGACGGCAGAGCCGCTGCCGTACGCCGGGTCCCACATGTCGTACAGGGTCTTGCCGAAGACGGCTGTGAGCAGCACGCCACCGAGAACCGGGCACAGGCCCTTGTAGACGAAGTCGCGGGCGGAGCGGAAGAGGTCGCGGCGGAAGTACCAGGCGCAGGCGAACGCGGTGATCGAGTAGTAGAAGCAGATCATCAGGCCGAGGGCGTAGATCGTGTCGATCAGGACGTTCTCGCTGACCAGCGTCATGACCGTGTAGAAGACACCGGTCGCGATGCCCGCGACGACCGTGGCGCGGCCGGGTGTCTTGAAGCGCGGGTGGACCTTGGCGTACGACGGCGGCAGGGCCTCGTACGTGGACATCGCCAGGACCGTGCGGGCAACCGGGATGAAGGTGGTCTGCAGGCTCGCCGCCGCCGACGCGAGGACCGCGACGAAGAGCAGGACGCCGAGGACCGGGCCCATGACCGGGCCGGCGAGAGCGGCGAAGACGTTGTCGGAGGTCTCCGGGTTGGCGAGACCGAGGCCCTTGTCGCCGGAGCCGACGGCCATCTGGGCGGCGATGCCGGTGGCCAGGTAGGAGCCGACCAGGACGACCATCGCGATGAGGGCGGCGCGGCCGGGAGTCTTCGCGCTGCCGGTGGTCTCCTCGTTGGTGGCCAGGCAGGCGTCCCAGCCCCAGTAGATGAAGATCGCGAGGGAGAGTCCGGCGGTGAAGGCGGAGAAGGACTCGACCGCGAAGGGGTTCATCCAGGACCAGGAGAAGTCGAGGCCGGTGTCGAAGGAGCCACTGCCGGCCTTCTGGAAGGCCATGACCACGAAGACGGCGAGGACGACGAGCTGGAGGCCGACCAGTGCGTACTGCACGCCCTTGGTGGCGGTCATGCCGCGGTAGCTGATGGCCGTCGCGATGGCGATGAGGGCCAGACAGGTGACGATGTGGACGGCCTTGTTGCCGTCCAGTGCGGCGACCGATTCGCTGCCGCTGATCTCGCCCGCCAGCAGCCAGAAGTAGGAGGTGGCGACGCCCGCGAGGTTGGAGAGCACGATGATCGTCGCGATGACGAGGCCCCACCCGCACATCCAGCCGAGGCGGGGGCCGAACGCCTTCACCGTCCAGGTGAAGGAGGTGCCGCAGTCCGGCATGGCCCGGTTGAGCTCCCGGTAAGCGAAGGCGACCAGCAGCATCGGCAGGAAGCCGGCCAGGAAGACGGCAGGCATCTGCAGGCCGACCTCGCCGGCCGTGGAGCCGAGAGTCGAGGTCAGACAGTAGACGGGTGCGACGGTCGAGATGCCGATGACGGCGCTGCCCATGAGGCCGACGGAGTTGCCTCCGAGGCCCTTGTCACGTACGCCGCCGTCGGTCGCGTCGACGCCCCGTACCGTGTCTCCGGCCTGGGGCCGTGCTTCCACCTGAGTCATGTGGAGGACGTTAAATGCTGCGGTTTCCACATCCGGAGCGTCACACTCCCGCCTTCAATCCTTGGATGATGCGGCAAGAAGTGGTAAACGATCTGGGAATGGAAAGCTGAATCCCGAAGCCACCCACTCATCCAGAGGGCTCACCCGATTCCTTCTGTATTGCGAGAACCGCAGCTGTGTCTGTTATGTCCGTTTCAAAAGTTTCCCGTACGGATTCCCGCCGGCCGGCTCGCGCCCTCATCCCGGCCAGACGATCGCCTGCGTCTCGCTGTACGCGTGCAACGCGTACGAGCCCACGTCCCGCCCCACACCGCTGCGCTTGAAGCCGCCGAACGGCGCCTCCATGTTCCGCCCGACGGTGTTCACCCCCACCCCGCCGGCGCGCAGCCGCCGCGCCACCCGGAAGGCACGGGCCACGTCGCCCGACCAGACGTAGTCGATCAGGCCGAAGTCGCTGTCGTTGGCCAGCGCGATGCCCTCCTCCTCGTCGTCGAAGGGGACGACCACGACGACCGGGCCGAAGATCTCCTCCCGCACGACGCGCATGTCGTTGGTGCAGTCCGCGAAGAGGGTGGGCGACACGTAGAAGCCCTTTTCGCACGCGGGCCGCTCACCGCCCGCGACCAGCCGCGCGCCCTCCTTTCTGCCCAGCTCGACATACGACTCGACGCGTTCGCGGTGCGCGGCGGAGATCACCGGACCGACCACCGTGCCCCGGGCCGCCGGATCGCCCACCGTCATGAAGCCGAGGTAGCCGGTCAGCTTCTCGACCAGCCGGTCGTAGATGCCGCGCTGCGCGATCACCCGCGTCGGCGCGGTGCAGATCTGACCGCTGTAGAAGGAGAAGGTCGTGCCGATTCCCTTCGTCGCGGAGAGGAGGCCCGCATCGTCGATGTCGTCGAAGACCAGCGCCGCGCCCTTTCCCCCCAGCTCCATGAGCTGCCGCTTCATCCCGCGCCCGCACACCTCGGCGATGCGCTGCCCCACCGCCGTGGACCCGGTGAAGCTGACCATGTCGACGTCCGGGGAGTCGACGGCCGCCTCGCCCGCGGCCGCGCCCGAGCCGGTCACCACGTTGACCACGCCCGCCGGGGCGCCGGCCTCCGCGAGGGCCTGCGCCATCCGGTAGACGGAGAGCGGATCCTGCGGGGCTGGCTTGACGACGACCGTGTTGCCCATGGCCAGCGCGGGTGCGACCTTGCCGGCCGGGTTGGCCCACGGGTTGTTGTACGAGGTGATGCAGGTGACCACCCCCACCGGCTGCCGTACCGCGACCGCCCCGAAGACTCCGGCCTTCCCCATCGGCCCGGCCTCGTTGATCTGCGGGGGCAGAGGGTCCTCGACCGGCTCCAGAGCGCCCTTCGCGTACCTGCGGAAGCGGGCCACCGCGACCGCCACCTGCATACCGCGTGCCGTTGCCGTCGTCGCGCCGCTCTCCGCCTGCGCGAGCGCCGCGTACGGCTCGGACTCGCGCTGCATGATGTCCGCGGCCCGGTCGAGGACGCGGGCCCGCTCCTCGGGTCTGGTCCGCGACCAGTCGGCGAACGCCTCGCGGGCGGCCGAGGCCGCCGCGTACACCTGCGCGCGGCTCGCCTCGGGGGCCAGGCCGACGACCTGTTCGGTCGCCGGGTTGACCACCTCGTAGTGCCCCTCGTCGGGTTCGGCCCACTCCCCGCCGATGAACAGCCGCTGCTCGTGGGCCGCCTCCCGGGTCACTGCGTGCTCACCGTCCTGGTGTGACGGCCGGAGCGCAGCACCGTGCCCGGGACCGCGCCGGTGATGCGGTCGTCCCGGATCGTCTCCACTCCGTTGACGCGCACGGACACGATCCCGATGGCCCGCGAGTCGAGCCGCGGGCTGTCACCGGGCAGGTCGTGGACGAGCGTGGCGGGCCCGGCTTCGATCCGTGCGGGATCGAACAGGACCAGGTCCGCGTGGAAGCCCTCCACGATCCGGCCGCGCTCACGCAGCCCGAAGAGCTGGGCGGGCTCATCGGTCAGCATCCTCACGGCCTCCTCCAGACCGACGAGCTTGCGGCCGCGCAGGCAGTCGCCGAGGAAGCGGGTGGTGTACGGGGCGCCGCACATCCGGTCGAGGTGCGCGCCGGCGTCCGAGCCGCCCAGCATGACGTCCTCGTGCTGCCAGGTCTCCTTGCGCAGCTTCCAGCTCGCCGGGTCGTTGTCGGTGGGCATGGGCCACAAGACGGTCCGCAGGTCGTCGTTGGTGCAGATCTCCACGAGGCACTGGAAGGCGTCCTGGCCGCGCTCGGCGGCGATGTCCTTCACCACGCGTCCCCGGAGGCCCTCGTTCTCCCTGGAGTAGGTGTCGCCGATGACGTACCGGCCGAAGTCGGCGAGGCGCCGGAAGACACCGGCCTCCTCGCTTTCGGCGCGGCGCAGCATCTCGGCGCGGAGGTCCGGATCGCGAAGCTTCGCGATCCGCTCGGGCACGGGGAGGCCGAGGATGTCGCCCCAGCCGGGAATGAGGTTGAGTGCGCAGAACGTGCCGAGCGACATGTTCATGGGAGTGAGGATCGGCATGGTGAGGGCGACGATGCGACCGCCCGCCTTGCGCGCGCGCTCGCTGGGTACGAGCTGGCGCGGTACGCGCTCGGGGACGGACGCGTCGATGGTCAGCACGTTCCAGTTCAGCGGACGGCCCGCGGCGGCGCTCATCTCGACGAGGAGGTCGATCTCCTCGTCCGCGAACTGGTCGAGGCAGCCGGCGACGATGGCTTCGAGCTGGGTGCCTTCGTGGTCGGCGACGGCCCGTGCGAGGGCGAGGAGTTCCGCCGGCTCGGCGTGCCGGGAGGCGACGGGCCGGCCGTCGCCGTCGGAGTGGGTGGCCGACTGGGTGGTGGAGAGCCCCCAGGCTCCCGCGTCCATCGCGTCGTGGAAGAGCCGGAGCATTTCGTCGAGCTGCTCGGGGGTCGGCCGTCCGCCGACCGCGTCGGCACCCATCACGTGCCGTCGCAGCGCGCAGTGCCCGACCATGAAGCCCGCGTTGACGGCGATACGGCCTTCCAGGGAGTCCAGGTATTCGCCGAAGGTGGACCAGCTCCAGTCGACGCCCTCCTCGAGCGCCTTGAGGGCCATGCCCTCCACCTTCGACATCATGCGCCGGGTGTAGTCGGCGTCCTCGGGCCGCCCGGGGTGCAGGGGAGCGAGGGTGAATCCGCAGTTCCCGCCGGCGACCGTGGTCACGCCGTGGTTCATGGACGGGGTCGCGTACGGATCCCAGAAGAGCTGGGCGTCGTAGTGCGTGTGCGGGTCGACGAAGCCGGGGGCGAGGACGAGGCCGGCGGCCTCCTCACTGGTGCACGCCTCTTCGGTGAGCGTGCCGGGCTTGGCGATGACGGCGATGCGGCCGTCGCGGAGGCCGACGTCGGCGACGTACGAGGGAGCGCCGGTCCCGTCCACGACGGTCGCTCCGCGAATGAGGTGGTCGAGCATAACGTGGACCCCTTCCGGACTGGGCATGGGTGCGGTGGACATGGCTGCGGCCGGGGTGCGCGAGCGGTTGGGCCGCTGCCGCGCGCACCCCGGCCGGGGACCGGCTGCTACTGGCCCGCGGCCTGGCGGAAATGGGTCGTCCGGTGGATCGGGTCCGTGTCGATCTTCGGGATGACGCGTTCGCCGATGAGCCTGATCGACTGCAGCGTGTCCTCGCGCGAAATGCCGATCGGCAGACCGAAGGACAGCTGGTCCGCGCCCGCCTGCTCCCACCGCTTGCACTGCTGGAGGACCTCGTCCGGGTCGCCGCAGATCAGCAGTTCCTCGGCGATGAGCAGTTCGATGATCTCCTCGTTGAACTCGGGCAGCGTTTCGGGCCATACGGGGAAGCCCTCGGGCCGGGGAAAGGTGTCGTGGTACCGGAAGACCAACGACTGGAGATAGTGCAGTCCGCCGCCGGCCGCGATCCGTACCGCCTCCTCGTGCGTCGGGGCGCAGATCGCCGTCGACGTCACCATCACGTTGTCGTTGACGAAGTCACCGACCGGCTCCGCCTCCTGTATGGCGGTCTTGTACTGCTCCAGCACCCACTCCATGTCGGAGACCTTCTGGACGCTGAAGCCGAGGACGCCGAGCCCCTTGCGGGCGGCCATCGCGTACGAGGGCGGCGACCCGGCCGCGTACCACATCGCCGGGTGCGACTTCCCGTACGGCTTGGGAAGGATCTTGCGCGGCGGCAGCGACCAGTGCTTGCCCTGGAAGCCGGCGTACTCGTCCTGGAGCCACATCTTGGGGAATTCGGCGATCGTCTCCTCCCAGATCTCCTTGGTGTAGTTCATATCGGTGACGCCCGGTATGAACCCGAGGATCTCGTGGCTGCCGGCCCCCCGCCCCGAGCCGAACTCGAAGCGGCCCTCGGAGAGGTGGTCCATCATGGCCACCTTCTCGGCGACCTTCACGGGGTGGTTTACCTGCGCGAGGGGGTTGAAGATGCCGGAGCCGAGGTGGATGCGCTCCGTGGCGTGCGCGAGGTAGCCGAGGAAGACGTCGTTCGCGGAGAGGTGTGAGTACTCCTCCAGGAAGTGGTGTTCGGAGGCCCAGGCGTACTTGAAGCCGGACTTGTCGGCCTGGATGACGTACTCGGTCTCCTCCATCAGCGCCTTGTGCTCCGCCTCGGGGTCGACCTCGGCGCGCTTGCCCACGTATCCCTGTACAAAGAGACCGAATTCCAAGGAGGTTCACCGTCCTCAATCATTTCTGACGCATAGTCAGATTGCGATTCCACCGACTGTTCCATCGACCGTCCGGACCGTCAATAGCTGACACTCAGTCAGAAGATGGAGACTCCGGCGAGCCAGCCGCCGTCGATGACGAAGGGCTGACCGGTGATGTACGAGGAGTCCGGGCAGGACAGGAACAGCGCCAGCCGAGCCACCTCCTCCGGCTGCCCCACCCGCCCCAGCGGCACAAGCTTCCTGTACAGCTCGCCCAGTGCGGCCGACGTCTCCGCCGGGTCGGCTGCCGGGTCCAGCTGGGCTGGGTTGCTCATCGGGGTGTCGACTGCTCCCGGACACATGGCGTTGACCCGGATGCCCTTGCCCGCGAGCTCCATCGCGGCGACCCGGGTGAGCCCGACGATCGCGGCCTTGGTCGCCGCGTACGAGCCGACGAAGGCCATTCCCGAAAGCGCCGTGTACGACGCGGTGTTCACGATCGTGCCGCCCCCGGCCGACTCGATCTCCGGCGCGACGGTCTTCATGCCGAGAAACGCCCCGACCTGGTTCACCTGGACGACCTGCTGGAACTCCTCCAGTGGAGTGGACACCAGCTCGTTGAAACGCAGAATGCCCGCGTTGTTCACCAGCCCGTCGATCCGCCCGAAGGACTCCCGCGCGGTGCGGACGGCCGACGTCCAGTCGTCCTCCTGACTCACGTCGAGGTGTACGTATCGAGCCGCGTCCCCCAGCTCCTTGGCGAGCGACTCCCCCTGCTCGTCCAGCACATCCCCGAGCAGAACCCGCGCCCCTTCCGCCACGAAGAGACGCGCCTCCTGCTCGCCCTGTCCGCGCGCCGCGCCCGTGATGACGACGACGCGCCCGTCGAGCTTGCCCATGCCGTGCTCCCTGTCTGACGTCCGACGGTGGAACTCAGTCGTTGAGGTGCGGACCCACTTCGGCGGCGAACGCCGCCATCTGATCGGTGAGTTCGGCACAGCTCCGGCTACGGAACCGCACCTGGATCTGGTGCACCCCCATCGCGGCGTACTCCCGCAGTGACTGGGCGAGGGCATCCGGCTTACCGCTCAGGGTGCGGCGGCCGACGTCCCAGGACGCCCCGCCGACGTACAGCGGCTCGGTGATCGCCCCGATCTCGATGGGCGTGCCGATGCCGGCCTCGGCCCTGAGCCTCCCGATCCGCGCGATCTGCTCCGGCAGCACGGCCCGTGGGTCACCCTGCGGCAGCCATCCGTCGCCGCGCACCGCGGCCCGGCGTACGGCGGCGGGCGACGATCCGCCCACCCACACCGGCACGTGCCGCTGTGCGGGCCGTGGCCGCTGCCCGAGCCCGCTGAAGGAGAACCGCTCCCCCGTGAACTCCGGGTACTCCTCGGGGCCGAGCGCCGCCCTGAGCGCGTCCACGGTCTCATCCAGCACGGCCCCCCGCCGCTCGAAGTCGGCGCCGACGGCTTCGAACTCCTCCTGTACGTGCCCGGCCCCGACCCCGAGGATCAGCCGGCCCCCGGAGAGGTGGTCGAGGGTGGCGTACTGCTTGGCGGAAATCAGCGGATGCCGCAGGCCCACGACCGCGACATGGCTGAGCAGCCGGACCCGCTCGGTGATCCCCGCCAGGAAGGAGAGGGTGGCGACCGGGTCGTACCAGACGGTACCCATGGCGCCGGCGAGGCGGCGCGGGATGGCGACGTGGTCGCAGCTCGCGATGTACGCGAACCCGGAACGGTCCGCGGTACGCGCGATCGCGGCGAGATCCTGGGCGCCGGCCGCCGCCTCCCAGCCTTCCGCGTAGATGGTGCTCTGCGACTGGACGGGGAGCTGCATCCCGTAGACCAGCCGCCCCTGCGGCAGGACCCGAACCATGGGTCACCCCAATCTGATGATCCGTCATGCAACCCTGGGCGGTGCTCATCGTCAGGACGGGCGGGGGGCCTGCCGGCCCCAGAGGCCGTCCTCGGTCAGGCCGAGCAGACCGATCGCGTTGCGCCGCACGATCCGGTCGACCACGTCCGCGTCGAGGTGCCCCATCTGCGCCTCGCCGACCTCCCTGGACTTGGGCCAGGTCGAGTCGGAGTGCGGGTAGTCCGTCTCGTACAGGACGTTGCCCGCCCCGATCGCGTCGAGGTTCCTCAGCCCGAACGCGTCGTCGAAGAAGCAGCCGTACACATGCTCCGTGAAGAGTTCGGACGGCGGCCGGTGCACCTTGTCCGCCACCCCGCCCCAGCCGCGGTTCTCCTCCCACACCACGTCGGCCCGTTCCAGAATGTACGGAATCCAGCCGATCTGGCCCTCCGCGTACATGATCCTCAGGTTCGGGAAGCGCTCGAACTTGCCGCTCATCAGCCAGTCGACCATGGAGAAACAGCAGTTCGCGAAGGTGATCGTGGAGCCCACGGCCGGCGGGGCGTCCGCCGACGTCGACGGCATCCGGCTGGACGACCCGATGTGCATGGCGATGACCGTGCCGGTCTCGTCACAGGCCCGCAGGAAGGGGTCCCACTCGTCGGTGTGGACCGAGGGCAGCCCCAGATGCGGCGGGATCTCGGAGAAGCACACCGCCCGCACCCCGCGCGCCGCGTTCCTCCTGACCTCCGCCGCGGCCAGCTCCGCGTCCCACAGCGGGATCAGGGTCAGCGGGATCAGCCGGCCGCGCGCCTCGGGGCCGCACCACTCCTCCACCATCCAGTCGTTGTACGCCCGTACGCACAGCAGCCCGAGCTCGCGGTCCTTCGCCTCGGTGAAGGTCTGCCCGCAGAAGCGCGGGAAGGTGGGGAAGCAGAGGGCCGACTGCACATGGTTGACGTCCATGTCGGCCAGGCGCTCCGGGACGCTGAAGGAGCCCGGCCGCATCTGCTCGTAGGTGATGATCTCCAGTTTGATTTCGTCGCGGTCGTATCCCACAGCCGTGTCGAGACGTGTGAGCGGCCGGTGCAGGTCCTCGTACACCCACCAGTCGCCCATTGGCCCGTCGTCCCCCTCGGCCCCCATGACCGGGGCGAACTTGCCCCCCATGAAGCTCATTTCCTTCAGAGGGGCACGAACGACGCGTGGGCCGATGTCGTGGAACCTCGACGGGAGGCGGTCCCGCCAGACGTGTGGGGGCTCAACCGTGTGGTCGTCCACCGAGATGATCTCCGGGAAGGTCTCCATGCGTCTTACGGTAGCGCCGATCTGACGAACCGTCAGCTAGTGGCGCAGCAGGAACGGGCGCGTGAGCCCGGTGCGCAGGCCCTGTGCAGAGCGCCACTCCTTACTGACGCATGCGCCATGGACAAGGCAAACTGGCCTGTGCGACACAGCGCGGCAGGCGGGGCGATTCAGTGCAGTCAGGGGGAAGCGATGGACGCAGTACCGCGCGTACCGGAGCAGCGTGATCCGGGGCAGCACGGCCCGGAGCCAGGTTCCGGACTGCGTTTCGGCGTGCTCGGGCCCGTCCGCGCCTGGCGGGGCGGCGAAGCTCTGCCGTCCGGCTCCCCCCAGCAGCGGGCGCTGCTGGCCGCGCTGCTGCTGCGCGAGGGCCGCACCGCCACCGCATCCGAACTCATCGACGCCATCTGGGGCGACGAACCACCGTCCCAGGCACTCGCCGCCGTACGGACGTACGCCTCCAGGCTCCGAAAGGTCCTCGACCCCGGCGTGCTGGTCAGCGAGTCCGGCGGCTACGCGATACGCCTGCGACCCGGCGCCCTCGACCTGGCAGCCGCGCAGGAGCTCGCCGCCGACGCGGAGAAGTCCCGTGCCTCCGGCGACCGCTGCCAGGCGCGTGTACTGATCAACAAGGCGCTCGGGCTGTGGGACGGCGAACCCCTCGCCGGCGTACCCGGTCCGTACGCCGACACCGAACGCACCCGGCTCGAGGAATGGCGGCTCCAGCTCCTGGAGAACCGCCTCGACATGGACTTGGAGGTCGGCTGCCACTCGGAGGCCGTCTCGGAACTCACCGCCCTCACGGCAGCCCACCCGCTGCGCGAGCGCCTGCGCGAGCTGCTGATGCTCGCGCTCTACAGAAGCGGCCGGCAGGCCGAGGCCCTCGCCGTGTACGCGGACACCCGGCGGCTGCTCGCCGATGAACTCGGCGTGGACCCGCGGCCCGAACTGTCCGTCCTGCAACAGCGCATCCTCCAGGCCGACGCGGAACTGGCCCGCCCCGCCGAGCCGGCACCCAGTACCGCCACACCCACCTTCATCACACCCGCCCAGCTGCCGGCCACGGTCCCCGACTTCACCGGCCGCGCCGCCTTCGTGTCCGAGCTGTCCGAGGTCCTGTCCACCGCGGACGGCCAGGTCATGGCCGTCTCCGCGGTCGCCGGAATCGGCGGCGTCGGGAAGACCACGCTCGCCGTCCATGTCGCCCACGCCGCCCGTCCCCACTTCCCCGACGGCCAGCTGTACATCGACCTCCAGGGCACCGATGCCCGCGCCGCGGAGCCGGAGGCCGTCCTCGGCGCGTTCCTTCGCGCCCTCGGCACCGCGGACTCCGCCATTCCGGAATCCCCGGCCGAGCGCGCCGCCCTCTTCCGCTCGATCCTCGACGGCCGGCGCATCCTGCTCCTCCTGGACAACGCACGCGACGCGGCCCAGGTCCGGCCGCTGCTGCCCGGCACGGCGGGCTGCGCCGCGCTGGTCACCAGCCGGGTCCGCATGGTCGACCTCGCGGGCGCGCACCTGGTCGACCTCGACGTCATGAGCCCGGAGGAAGCCCTCCAGCTCTTCACCAGGATCGTCGGCGCGGAACGCGTGAACGCCGAGCGTCAGGCTGCCCTCGATGTCGTCGGAGCGTGCGGCTTCCTCCCCCTCGCCATCCGTATCGCCGCCTCCCGGCTCGCGGCCCGCCGTACCTGGACGGTCTCCGTCCTCGCGGCGAAGCTCGCCGACGAGCGCCGCCGCCTGGACGAACTCCAGGCGGGCGACCTGGCGGTCAAGGCCACCTTCGAACTCGGCTACGGCCAGCTGGAACCGGCCCAGGCCCGCGCCTTCCGCCTGCTGGGCCTGGCGGACGGCCCGGACATCTCCCTGGCCGCCGCAGCAGCCGTACTCGACCTCCCCCTCCACGACACCGAAGACCTGCTGGAGTCCCTGGTCGACACGTCCCTCCTGGAATCCGCGGCGCCGGGCCGCTACCGCTACCACGACCTCGTGCGCCTCTACGCGCGTGCATGCGCGGAACGCGACGAACAGCCCCTGAGCGAGCGCACGGCCGCGATCTCGCGCCTGCTGGACTTCTACCTGGCGACGGCGGCGGGGGTGTACGCGCTGGAACGGCCGGGGGACCGGACGGTCGCCCACTGGGAGCCGACGCAGTACCCGGGCCTCGGGTTCACCAACGGCGCCGAAGCGGTCGACTGGCTGTACGCCGAGGCGAACTGTCTGCTGGCCTTCGTGCGCCAGTGTGTGGGCGAGGGCATGCTCAGACGCGCCGTCGACCTGCTGTGGGCAGCCAAGGACCTGGCCGAGTCGGGAGCCAACTCACGCCAGTACGAGACCACGGCGGTCGCCATGCGCGATGCCGCTCACGCGGCGGGAGACCAGCGCTCCGAGGCAAGGGCGCGCGTCGCCCTGACCACACTGCTGCTGGTCTCCGGGCGCTTCGCGCAGGCCGACGAGGAAGCGAGGATCGCGACACAGCTCGCGCGGGCGGCCGACGACCCGGCGCCCGCCAGCTGGGCGCCCAACGACCGGGGGATCATCGCCTTCTACCAGAACAGGCACGCGGACGGCGAACAGTTCCTGACCGAGGCGGTCGACAGCTTCCGTGCGTACGGGAACAGGTCCGGCGAGGCCAGCGCGCTGTGCAACCTCTCGCGCATCCACGTGAACATGGGCCGGACGTCCAGCGCGGTCGAGCTCGCGCAGCAGGGCATCGCCATCTACGACGAGATGGGCCTGACCCTGCGGCTCGCCAACGGGCGCTTCGCGCTGGGCATCGCGCTCACGCGGGCCGGACGTTCTGCCGAGGCGCTTGAACAACTCGACGAAGCACTCCGTGTATTCCAGGAGAACCGCCAACGACTCTGGGAGGGCACGACCCACTTCCGCATCGCCGAGGCCCACCTCTCGGCCCGGCGCCCCGCGCAGGCGGCACTCCATTCCGAGCAGGCACTCGCCCTGCGCTGCATCGGCGGCGAGTGGATGCGGGGCAATGTGCTCACCACGCTCGGCCGGGCGCTGGACCAGCTCGGCCAAGCCGGCCGGGCCAGGGCGTGCTGGCGGGAGGCGCTGGCCATATACGAGCAGACGGGAGCGTCGGAGGCGGAGACCGTACGCGGTCTTCTGACCCCGCTCGCGGCCGCCTGACGCCCTTGCCGTACGGGCGTTCATCGATTGTTTATCGCCGGACGGCACTCTCATACCTATCGATCCGCCGCGTCGGGGGGCAGGCGGGTCGGCGGGGAAGGTCACCGCTAGTGTGAACGGCCCTGATACGCCCGTCCGGCGACCCTCGGGGGAGTTGCCGGACGGGCATTGCCGATCCATGAGCCCAGCACATAGAGGGAGTTGACACAGATGAGCGACGCCAAGAAGCCCGTCAGCGGCGACATCACCACCCAGGACAACCACGCCGGGACCCCCGGCAAGGACGAGACCATCAAGCCGCTGGACAACCACGCCGGCGGCGTCGGCGAGGACATCCTCAAGCCGGCGGACAACCACGCGGGGTCCGAGCCCGCGTAAAGCCGGTCCGGCGCAAAGCCAGTTCGACGGGGAGCGGCCGCGGTGGCCCGGAGGGGGAGCCACCGCGGCCGCGGCATGTCCGCGTCCGGGCGGGTTGTCCGAGTGCGGGGCCGGCCGACTCGCATGCACTGTTAAAAATCTTTGACACGATGTCTGCGCTGCTTTACATTCATGCCATGCCATTCGAAGAGAAGAGCGCATGGGTCATGGGGGTGCTCGCGGTCAGTACGTACACGGGATACCTGGCTGTCATTCTCGGCCGAGCGGGGAACACCCCTCTGGCCGAAGTGCCGTACGTGGCGACGCTGCTGTGGGCCTTGGGAGTCTCGATCGCAGCATCGATCGTGCTCCACATGCTTGTCGCGATGTCCGGGCCGAAAAACGCCCACAAGAAGGATCAGCGCGACAGGGAGATCAATCGGTTCGGCGAACACATCGGGCAGTCGTTCGTCGTCATCGGAGGAGTCGCGGCGCTCGGCATGTCGATGGCCGAGCTCGACCACTTCTGGATCGCGAACACGGTCTACCTGGCGTTCGTACTGTCGGCGATCCTCGGCTCCACAGCCAAGATCGTCGCGTATCGCCGCGGTTTTCAGCCATGGTGAAGTCCACCAGGGTCACGAACACGATTCGCGCTCTCCGGTTCGCACACGGAGAGATGACACAGGCGGATCTGGCAGACCGAATCGGCGTATCACGCCAGACCGTCATTGCCATTGAGCAAGGCAAGTACTCACCTTCACTCGAAATGGCGTTTCAAATTGCCAGGGTGTTCAAGGTCCCGCTCGACACCGTGTTCCAGTACCCGGACAGTGAAGGAAACACACCATGAAGGCAATAGTCGCGGAGAAGTACGGATCACCGGATGACCTTGAACTCAAGGAGATCGACAAGCCGGTGGTCGGCGATGACGACGTGCTCGTACGCGTTCACGCCGCCGGCCTCGACCAGGGCGTCTGGCACCTGGTCACAGGCCTGCCGTACCTCCTTCGCATCCTGGGATTCGGGCTGCGCAGACCGAAGACACGAGTGCCGGGCCTGGATGTCGCGGGGCGTGTCGAGGCAGTCGGCGGGAACGTCACCCGATTCCGGCCCGGTGACGAGGTGTTCGGCACCTGTGCGGGCTCCTACGCCGAGTACGCATGCGCGCGCCAGGAAAAGTTCGCGCCCAAGCCGGCGAACGTCACCTTCGAGCAGGCGGCAGCAGTCCCCGTCTCCGCTTTCGCCGCCCTCCAGGGCCTTCGGCGCAGTGCACACGTCCAGGCCGGACAGAAGGTGCTGGTCATCGGCGCGGGCGGAGGCGTCGGAACGTTCGCGGTGCAGTTGGCCAAGCATTTCGGAGCGCACGTCACGGGTGTGTGCAGCACGAAGAAGATGGACCTGGTCCGCTCGATCGGCGCCGATGACGTCATCGACTACACACGTGAGGACTTCGCGGACAGGCCGGGCCGCTACGACCTGATCCTCGACACCGCGGGTGGTCGTCCGCTGTCACATCTGCGGCGTGCGCTCGATCCCCGGGGAACACTTGTCGTCATCGGATCCGAAGGGGGAGGACGGTGGGTCATGGGCGTGGACCGCGCGCTCCGGGCGGCGATGCTGTCACCGTTCGTGAGTCAGAAACTGCGGATGCTGGTGTCCACGGAGCGCGCCGATGACCTCCAGTTGCTGGGGAAGCTGCTCGAGGCCGGCGAAATCACTCCGGTCGTCGACAGGACGTTCTCGCTCAGCGACGTCCCCAAGGCCATTCACTACCTGCGGGCCGGCCACCCGGGCGGCAAGGTCGTCATCACGCTGTGACGCCCCTCCCGCAGCTGCCACGCTCGTAACGAGCCACACGCCTGTCGGCCGCTGAACCGGGGGCCGGCCGGCCCCTCCGGGAGCGAACGCGTACCACCCACCGGCCCGGCCCGGCCCCGAGCCCCGTCGACAGCTCACGCACTCCGCCGCAGCCTGAGTTCCGTCTTCAGCACCTTCCCACTCGCGTTGCGCGGCAGCTCCGTCACGAACTCCACCGCCCGCGGCACCTTGTAGTTCGCCATCTCCCGCCGCGACCAGGCGATCAGATCGTCCGAGGTCAGCGTCGAGCCGGTGCGGCGTACCGCGTACGCCTTGCCCACCTCGCCCAGCCGCGCATCCGGCACACCGACTACCGCCACGTCCGCGATGTCCGGGTGCGTGCCCAGCAGTTGCTCTATCTCAGCCGGATACGCGTTGAGGCCGCCGACGATGAACATGTCCTTGATCCGGTCGGTGATGCGGAGATTGCCGTCCCGGTCCAGTACGCCGACATCCCCCGTGCGCAGCCACCCTCCGCCGGACTCCGTTCCCGATGTGACCCCAGGCGTGATCGCCCTCCTCGTCTCCTGCGGGTCCTCGAAGTAGCCCTGCATCACGTGGTGACCACGCACCAGGACCTCCCCCGCCTCGCCGGGCGGCTGCGGGGCGCCCGAGGAGGCGACGACCCGGACCTCCGTGTCCGGGATGGCCCGGCCCGAGGTGGTCGCGATGACTTCGGCCGAGTCGCCACGGCGGCACATCGTCACGATTCCACTCGCCTCCGACAGCCCGTAGGCCGTCAGCACCGTGGCGATGTTCAGCTCGCTGCGCAGCCGCTCGACGAGTTGCAGTGGAACCGCCGCCGCCCCGGTCACCACCAGGCGCAGCGCCGAGAGGTCGTGGCTGTCGCGCGCAGGGTGGTCCAGCAGTGACTGGTGGAGGGTCGGCGGGCCGGGCAGGACGGAGATGCGTTCGGCCGCGATGTTGGCCAGCACGGTGTCCACGTTGAAGACGGGCTGCGGCACCATCGTCGCGCCCCGCATCAGGCAGGCGATGACGCCGGCCTTGTAGCCGAAGGTGTGGAAGAAGGGGTTCACGATCAGATAGCGGTCGCCCTCGCGCAACCCGGCCAGTTCACTCCAGACGTCGTAGCAGCGCAGGGTCTGGGCGTGCGTGATCACCGCGCCCTTGGGCCGGCCGGTCGTGCCCGAGGTGAAGATGATGTCGGACGCGGATCCGGTGGAGACCGCGTCCGCGCGCTCACGCACGGCGGCGGCAGGGACCACGTCCCCGCCCGCCAGGAAGTCCTTCCAGGTGCGGAAGTTCTCCGGAGCGTCGTCGGCCAGGACCACGACCTCTTCAAGATGCGGGAGTCCGGGCAGCGGGCCGCCCCCCTCCCCCTCAGTCGTCGCGCGGCGCAGCGAGGCGACGTACGACGTGCCGAGGAAGGTTCCGGTGATGAAGAGCAGCCTTGCCCGGCTGCGGGCGAGGACGTACGCCGCCTCCGTGCCCTTGAACCGGGTGTTCAGCGGCACCAGAACGGCCCCCGCGGACACCGCCCCGAGTGCCGAGACGATCCAGTCCAGGGTGTTGGGGGCCCAGACCGCGACCCGGTCGCCCGGCTCGACGCCGGAGGCGATGCAGGCCGCCGTCGCGCGCTCGATCCGCTCGCCCAGTTCCGCGTAGGTGATCCGGGTACGGCCGTCGACGACGGCCTCGAGCTCCGCGTACCGCTCGGCGGCCGAGCGCACGAGCCTCGGGACGCTCCCCCACCGCAGGTCCCCGCGCAACAGGTCACCGCAACTCCCTCGCGTACGGTCCTCGCGGTACTCAGGGGCCTCCTGGCCCCCGCGCTCCTCGTGGTCTCCAGCCATCGCGAGCCCCTCCCACACCGGTAGCTGACTAACCGTCAGATTAGCTGTAGCCTTCCCGGCTGTCAGCAGTGACGTCGGACGGGAAGACGACCGCGGAGGTGGCGATGGCGGCAACCCTCAAGGACGCTGCAGCGATAGCCGGGATAGGCCAGACAGCCTTCGCCAAGCAGCTGCCCGAATCCGAGAAGGCGTTGGCGTGCCGGGCCATACTCGCCGCGCTCGACGACGCCGGGATCGACCCCTCCGAGGTCGACGCCTTCGCCTCGTACACCATGGAGGAGACCGACGAGGTCGAGGTCGCCAAAGCCGTCGGGGCGGGGGACGTGACCTTCTTCTCCAAGGTCGGCTACGGCGGCGGGGGCTCGTGCGCCACCGTCTCGCACCTCGCCACCGCCATCGCCACCGGCCAGGCGAGCGTCGGCATCGCCTGGCGGTCCCGCAAGCGCGGATCGGGCCCACGCCCCTGGAAGAACACCACCGTGCAGCTCCCCACCCCCGCCCAGTGGACCCGTCCCTTCGGCCTGCTGCGCCCGGCCGACGAGATCGGCATGCTGGCCCGCCGCTACATGCACGAGTACGGCGCGACCCGCGACCACTTCTTCAACGTGGCCCTGGCCTGCCGCAACCGGGCCAACCAGAATCCCGCCGCGATCATGTACGAACGCCCGTTGACCCGCGAGATGTACATGACCGCCCGGTGGATCAGCGAGCCGCTCTGTCTCTTCGACAACTGCCTGGAGACGGATGGGGCGCTGGCCTGTGTCGTCGTCTCCGCCGAGCGCGCCCGCGACTGCCGGCAGAAGCCGGTGTACGTCCACTCCGCCGCCCAGGGCCTCCCCGCACAGCACCACGGGATGGTCAACTACTGGAACGACGACCCGCTCACCGGCCCGGCCTGGACCGCCGCACGCCATCTCTGGAAGCAGGCCGACTTCGGACCGCAGGACGTCGACGTGGCGCAGATCTACGATGCCTTCACGCCTCTGATCCCGCTGTCCCTGGAGGGCTACGGCTTCTGCGACAGGGGCGAGGGAGGCGCATACACCGAGGGAGGCGCCCTCGAGATCGGCGGCCGGCTGCCCATCAACACCGGCGGCGGAGGGCTGTCCGAGGCCTACGTCCACGGCTTCAACCTCATCACCGAAGGGGTCCGCCAGCTGCGCGGTTCCAGCACCGCCCAGGTCCCCGACGCCGCCACCTGCCTGGTCACCGCGGGCGAGGGCGTCCCCACTTCCGCGCTTCTGCTGAGGAGTTGAGCCGGCTGATGGACACCATCGACAGCGGCATTCTGGCACCCGTCGTCGACGAGGACGGCGCGCCCTTCTGGGAGTACGCCGCCCGGGGCGAGCTGCGCATACAGGCCTGCGCCGACGAGGACTGCGGCGAGCTGCGCTTTCCACCCCGGCCGTGCTGCCCGCACTGCCGGTCCTTCGACAGCGAGTGGCGGAGGATGAGCGGCCGGGGCCGCATCTGGTCGTACGTACTGCCCCATCCGCCGCTGCTGCCCGGCTACGCCGCGCAGGCCCCCTACAACGCGATCGTCGTCGAGCTCGTCGACGCCCCCCGCATCCGGCTCGTCGGCAACCTGGTGAGCGGGCCGGACGCACCGCTGAACTCCGTCCACCCGGCGCGACTGCGCATCGGTGCGCCCGTGCGGGTGACGTTCTCGCCGCTCACGCCCGGTATCACCGTCCCGCGCTGGTTGCTGGAGCGGCCGTGAGCGGTGTCCGGGCCGAGGCGGACAAGGCCACGGGCGTCGCGGTCGTCACGCTCGACCGGCCGGAGAAGCACAACGCCGTCGACCTGGCCACAGCTCATGAACTCGGCCGCATCTGGCGGGAGTTCCGTTTCGACGACTCCGTCCGTGCGGTCGTCGTCACCGGCGCCGGAGCGAAGGCCTTCTGCACCGGCATCGACCGCTCGGTGGAGGTACCGCAACCGTCCTCCCCGTACTCGATCGACGACCCGCTGATCTCGATCGGCCCGAAGGCCAACGACCTGTGGAAGCCAATGATCGCGGCGGTCAACGGGATGGCGTGCGGCGGGGCGTTCTACCTGCTCGGCGAGGCGGAGTTCGTCGTCGCCTCCCGGGACGCGACGTTTTTCGACCCGCACACGACGTACGGCATGGTCAGCGCGTACGAGGCGATTTCCATGGCACAGCGCATGCCGTTCGGGGAGGTGGCCCGGATGTCGTTGATGGGGACGGCCGAACGGCTCTCCGCGCAGCGGGCGTACGAGATCGGGCTGGTCTCGGAACTGACTGCTCCGGGCGAAGAACTGGCGGCCGCGGTGCGCAGTGCCGAAACCGTCGCTTCCTACCCGGCCGCTGCCGTGCAGGGCACCGTGCGCGCGGTCTGGGCGGCACGGGAAGCGGTCCAGGTGCAGGCACTGGCCCAGGCACCGCATCTGGTCGCGCTCGGCAATCTGCCGGCGGAGCGGCAGGCGGAACTGTTCACCGCCCGCCGCTCGTCGTTCCGGGTCCGCTGACCACCGGCAACCGGTGGACGATCACCGGTTTCGTGTGACCGGTCAGGCAGTCGTACGCGTCACGCCGGTGACCTCGCACTTGCCGCCGCTGCCGTTGTCGCTGCCCGTGGGCACGTACGAGGCGGCGACGTCGAGGGTGTCGGTGGTGTTCGGCATGACGTACGGGATCGTCGAGTCGCCAGTGCGCAGCAGGGTGCCGTTCGGGTCGGTGAACTTCACGTTGGACTTGTACGTGTACTTCTCCGAAGAGCTTCTGTTGGTAGCGCTGATCCGCGCCACGATGCCGCGGGACGGGTCGGACTCGCACGACTCGATCTTGATGTCCCGGGCGGCGCTGTTCTTGCTCCCGCCGGTCGTCGAGCCGCTGGTGCAGCCGCCGGACGTGCTGCTCGACGAGCCGGCTGAACAAGGGCAGCCGGAGACACGCGGGGCCGCCGAGGGGTGGCCGGCCACCCGACCGGCGTGGCGCCTTCCCTGGTGGCGGCGCCCCCTCCCGCGGCGTAGCGTCGGGACCGAGAGCCGACGCAGGAGGCCGAGCATGATCCGCAACGTTCTCGGCTCCGTCATCGGTCTCGTCGGAGCGACGGCCGCCGTCTGGAGCCCTTTCCGTGCCTGGTACGACGGCCGTCACGGACGCGACTACCGCATCGCGGAGCTGTTCGGCAGCACCGGCATAACCGACAGCAAGGCGCCCCTGGCGGCCTCGATCCTGCTGCCGTTCGCGTTCGCCGCCCTGCTCACCCTTATCGCCGTCGCCCTGCGGTCCCGCGTTCTGATGGCTGTGGCCGGGATCGTCGTCCTGGGCTTCACCGGGCTGTGGATGGTCCGGCAGGGCCAGGCCGCGGGCAGCCTCGGCGTCGACGGTGGCGGCAGGGGCCTGGGGGACGGCGTCGCGAACGCGATCGGCGGCGGCGTGCTGCTGCTCCTGGCCGCGGCGGTGATGCCCCGTCGGCGCAGGGCGAGGACGAGGGCAAGGGTGGATCCGTACGCCCCAGAGCACCCCACCGACCGTGAGCCCGGCGGGGGTCCGCCGCCGGACAGGTCACCGACCGACCGGGCCTGGCAGCCGCGCTCCCGGCGCACCGGACCCGGCGAGCGCACCGGCCCGGACGGCCGCACGGGACCCGACGCCGGCCGCGGGTGGGACGAACCGCGGCCGTGAGCGGCCCCAAGGCGATCCCGGGCCCGCGAGCCACTACCCGCACTACCTGGACCCGCGAGCCACTACCCGCACAACCTGGAACTGCGAGCGGCGACCCGCACGCCGGGGCTTACGAGCCGCCGCCCCCGCGCGGCGGCGCGGCGACGCGCGTCCCCGTGCCCTTCACCGCGTCCAGCGCGTAGACGCAACGGTCCTTGCTGCACGCGTACACGACGCCGCCCTGTGCCACCGGTGAACCGGTGATCTCACCGCCCGTCGCGAGCTTCCAGCGGAGCTGGCCGCCCGCCGCGTCCAGGGTGTAGAGACAGTGGTCGGCGGAGCCGAAGTGCACCCGGCCGTCGGCAGCCACCGGAGCCCCGACGACCTTGCCGCCCGCCGCGAAACGCCACTTCGGCGTACCGGTCACCGCGTCCAGCGTGTAGAGCGCGCTGCCGGAGCCGACATGGACGTTGCCGTCGGCGACGAGGACGGGTTCGACGGACTGGCGGGCCTCGGTCGCGATGCGCCAGCGGTCCTTGCCGGTGGCCGCGTCAAGGGCGTACACCGTCCCCAGGTAGTCGGCCAGGTAGACCCCGCCGCCCGTGACGGCCGGACCGGGAGCGAACGCGGGCGGGCTGAGGAAGACCGCCGGTGCCTCGAACCGCCAGCGCACATGCCCGCTCGCGATGTCGACGGCGAGGACCCGGGTGCCTGCGGCGATGTACGCGTACCCGTCGGGTGCCGGGGTGACCCGAACCGGGACGTTGCCGCAGGAGGCGGCGTCGCCGACGGGATAGGACCAGCGCTCGACGCCCGTCCGGGCGTCCAGCGCCCGGAGCCGGGCGTCCTTCCACACGTACACGGTCGAGTCGGCGATGACCGGACCGGCTTCGGGGGTCTCGAAGTCGGTCTGCGCGCCGCTGGCCTCCCACAGTTTCTGGCCGTTGGCGGCCTCCCAGCCCTGCACGCCGCCACCGCGCGTCGCGGTGATCACCGTGCCGCGGTCGGCCTTCAGGGAGTACACCCAGGCGTCGGTCTGCAAGCGCCAGCGCTCGGCGCCGGCCGCCGCGTCCAGGGTGTACAGCGAGGGGCCGTCGGAGGCGTGGATCAGACCGTCGGCGACGGCCATCGCCCAGGCCACGTCGCGGGTCTTGAACTGGCGCCGACCGCTGGAGACGTCCAGAGCGTGCACCTCGAAGGACGTCACGTAGAGCAGATTTCCGGCGACGGTCGGGGTGCCCCAGACGTCGTTCGACATGCGGAACCGCCACGGCCGCCAGCGGCCGCTGTCCGGGGCCGGGCTGGGCGTCGGTACGCCGGCAGTGCCGGGCTCGGCGCCGTTCACGGCCGGATCGGAGTGCGGACCGGGGTGCGGATGCGTGGAGGCGGCCACTCCGGCAGGCGGGCGGATCCACCCGGTCGCGGCCCCGGCACCGGCCGGTGCGCCGCTCGCGTGCGCATCGGCGACACGCGGACCTGGACCGATGGCCACCTTGGCACCGGCCAGCCGGACCGGCCCGTCCGGCTGGGCGTGCGGCTGCGGGTGCGGCAGGGGCTGCGACTGCGGCTGGTGGGGGGGCTGAGGGGGCGGGGGAGGAGGTGCCTGGCCGGTGCGCGGGTCGCTGCCGCGCCAGGCGCTGTCCCAGTCGTTGCCGCGCGGCGGCGTGGGTGGTCTGCGCTTGGGCGGCGCGGCCGGCTGGGAGGGAGCGCGGCCGCCCCGGCGCTGCTCGATCATCGCGGTCGCCCGCGCGGGCAGCCAGGCCGACGCCGTACCGCTGTCGTCGCTGCCGGAGCCGAAGAGGTGGGGGGCGAGCTGGGCCTGCAGGTCGGCGGGGCTGGGCCGCAACGCGGCCTCCATCTGCATGCAGGACTCGATCAGCGGCCGCAGCTCGTCGGGAAGGCCCTCCAGATCGGGGCCCTCGCGCAGCAGCATGAAGACGGTCTCGACCGGGTTGGCCCCATGGAAGGGCGCATGGCCGGTCGCCGCGAACACCAGCGTCGAGCCGAGCGAGAAGACGTCGCTGGCGCCCTTGACGCTGCGCGAGTCCTTGGCCTGCTCCGGCGACATGTACGCGGGGGTGCCCACCGCGACGTTGGTCATGGTCAGCCGGGTGTTGGAGACGCCGCTCGCGATGCCGAAGTCGATGACCCGCGGGCCGTCCTCCACCACCAGGACATTGGACGGCTTGAGGTCGCGGTGGACCAGACCGGCGCCGTGGATGGATTGCAGCGCCTCGGCGATTCCGGCCGCCAGCCAGCGGACCGCCTGGGCCGGCATCGGACCGCACTCGTTCACTATCTCTTCGAGGGAGGGTGCGGGCACGTAAGCGGTGGCCAGCCACGGCACGGCCGCCCGCGGGTCGGCGTCCACGACGGCCGCGGTGTAGAACCCGCTGACGGCCCGCGCTGCCTCGACCTCACGCGTGAAGCGGACCCGGAACAGCTGGTCCTCGGCAAGCTCGGTACGTACCGTCTTGATCGCCACCCGTCGGCCGGACGCCGAACGCGCGAGATAGACCAGCCCCATGCCGCCGGCGCCGAGCCGTCCCAGCACCTCGAACGGGCCGATCCGTCTCGGGTCGTGCTGCGTCAGCTGCTCCACCACTTGCCTGCCACCTCCCCGTACGGGCCCCATCGGAATGGAGCCCGTGAAATACCGCCCTGTGCAGCGTCTCACCAGTGGGCACCACCCGGCGGTGCGCACCCTGATTCTTCCTGCCGGAGGCGGCCGAGGCGAACCCGGGGGCGGATCGGGGTGTCTTACCGCGATCCGGACAGTCGGCGGGGCTCGGCAGGCGCTCCGGCCCGGGACCCGGCTCCGGCCCCGCCCTTTGATTCGGCGTCGGCCTCGGTTCCGGGCCCGGCTGCGCGTCCGGGCTCGGCCAGCAGCGCGAAGACCGCGCCCTGGTTGTCGGCGACCACGGCAATACGCCCGTACGGCGTATCGAAGGGACCTGCTGTGACGCGGCCGCCGAGCTGCTGCACCGTGGCCACCGACGCGTCGCAGTCCTCGACATTGAAGTAGACGAGGAAATGGGCGGGCATCTCGGCCGGGAAGGCGTCGGTGATGACACTGCGCCCGCCGATCGCGGTCTCCGGCCCGGGCTCGGTGCCGCGGGGCGACCAGGTCCGGAACTCGATGCCCGCGTCCTCGACGTCCGACCCGATGAAGCCGAACACCTCCTCGTAGAAGGGATCGACCCGGTCCTTGTCGCGCGAGTACACCTCGGTCCAGCAGTACGCATTCGGCTCCCGCAGCTTCTCGAAGCCGCGGTGGGTGCCTGGCTGCCAGAACCCGAAGACGGCGCCCTCGGGGTCGGCGGCCAGCGCCATGGTGCCGAACGGCCGGACCTTGATCGGGGCCAGGACGGAGCCCTCGGGATCGGCGGCCGGCGCCGTCGAGCCGAACGGCCGGACCTCCATCGGGCCCATCACCACCTGGCCACCCGCGCTCGTGATCCTGGCGCTGAGCGCGGCCGCGTCCGGGGTGGCGAAGTACACCTCCCAGACGGTGGGCATCCGGCCGTCCGGCTTCGGGGCGAGCGCGGCGACCTTCTTCCCGTCGCTGTACGCCTGCGTGTAGGAGCCGTACTCCTCGCCCCCGCCCTCGTCGAAGGTCCAGCCGAAGAGCTCTCCGTAGAAGCGCCTCCCCGCCCCGAGATCCGCGAGCGAGGCGTCCACCCAGCAGGGTGTGCCCTCCGCAAAGTCAGCCATGACGCCGGATCCTTTCCGCGTGGCGGGTGCTCTGTGGTACCCGCCACACTCAGTCAACGGGCACTTTTCGCGCCGCGGGCGCGAGAATAATCGCACATATGGCCACCAAAGGGACGGATCGACTCGCGGTTGTCGAGTTGTCCACTGAAGTTGTCCACAGGCTGTTGATAACACTATTCAGGGAGACACTGAGGCCGGGTGGGGCGGCCGGGGCGGGCACCCGTCCGCCGAGAGCGGTAACCCCATTTGCAGTCGGCCGAATCGCGCTCGGATCACCCCTCGGTAAGCTGACGGCATGACAGGACAAGTACGCACCGTCGACGGCCGCGTGGCCGGACGACGCGGCCAGGCGACGCGGCAGAAGCTGCTCGACTGCCTCAGCGAGATGCTCAGCTCCTCGCCATACCGGGACGTCAAGGTGATCGACGTCGCGCGCAAGGCGGGGACCTCGCCCGCGACCTTCTACCAGTACTTCCCCGACGTCGAGGGTGCCGTCCTGGAGATCGCCGAGCAAATGGCCGCGGAGGGCGCCCAGTTGACGGAACTCGTCGCGGGCCGTTCCTGGATCGGCAAGGCCGGCTGGCAGACCGCCCAGGACCTGGTCGAAGGCTTCCTCGACTTCTGGCGCAGGCACGACGCGATCCTCCGCGTCGTCGACCTCGGGGCGGCGGAGGGCGACAAGCGGTTCTACAAGATCCGCATGAAGATCCTCAACTCCGTCAACAACTCCCTGACGGACGCGGTCAAGGACCTTCAGTCCAAGGGCAAGGTCGACAAGGACCTCAGCCCGGCAGCCATGGCCGGTTCCCTGGTCGCCATGCTCGCGGCGGTCGCCTCGCACCAGAAGGGTTTCCAGGCCTGGGGCGTAAAGCAGGCCGAACTCAAGCCCAACCTGGCCCTGTTGGTCCACCTTGGCATCACCGGCAAGAAGCCGGCGAAGTAGGAGCCGCCCGGCACCGACTTCATGACGTGGGGCATCGTGTGCGTCCCGATCCTGTCTGCTTTGCTCGTCTGTTGTTTCTTGGTTGTTCACTGTTTGACCGGCTGCTGACTCGCCTCATTACTCGCCTGGTTTCCCGCCTGCTTCCCGCCTACTTCCTGTCGGCTTCCTGTCTACGGTGCCGTTCGCGCGGTGCGGGACGGCCCGCCCCGGTCAGCGACGGTGCAGGCGGAAGAGCCGGATTTCGCGTTCCACCCTCGCCTGGTACGTCGCGTACGGCGGCCAGAACCCCAGCACCGCCTGCCAGGCGGCGGCCCGCTCCTGCCCCGCCAGCAGGACGGCCCGGACCGGAATGGTCCTGCCCTTCCAACTGACTTCGGCGTCGGGGTTCTTGAGCAGATTCGCCGTCCAGGCGGGATGACCCGGGCGGCCGAAGTTGGACCCGATCAGAACCCAGCTGCCGGACTCCTCCGGCATACAGGCCAACGGTGTGGTCCGCGGCTGCCCGCTCTTCGCGCCCCGCGCGGTAAGGATCAACCCGGGCAGCATCTGGGCGCTCAGGATCACCTTCCCCCGGGTGAGGCGGTGGACCGCTCGGTCCATGGCCGGGATGAAGTGCGGGGCGACCTTCGCGAACGTACGGGTCGAGGAGACCCTCTGGATCAGGCGTGCCCCGGGCGCCATCAGACCGCCACCTCCTCTCGCGGGGAGGGTGCGAAAAGGCCCGCCTGAAGGGCCGCGTGCGCCCGCAGCCGGTGGACCGGGCCGAACAGGAGCTCGTCCGCCGCCGCCCGCTTGAAATACAGATGCGCCTCGTGTTCCCAGGTGAAGCCGATGCCGCCGTGCAGCTGGATCGCCTCGGCGGCAGTGGCACGCAGTGCCTCCAGAGCCTGGGCCAGGGCCAGGCCACCGGCCTGCGCCGGGTCCCAGGCGGCGTAGTACGCTGCCGAGCGCGCCGCCTGGAGCTGTACGTACAGGTCGGCGAGCCGGTGCTTCACCGCCTGGAAGGACCCGATGGGCCGCCCGAACTGCTCACGGGCCCGGACGTACTCGACCGTCCGCTCCAGGGCGGCCGACGCGGCGCCGACCGCCTCGGCGGCCAGCACGGCGGCGGCGGCGCGGCCGACGGCGGCAAGAGCACCGGGCACGTCGGAGTCCTCGCCGGAGACGGCGGCCCTGGACGCGGCGGCGCGTGCGCCGGTCGAGCTCACGCCGTCGGCCGGCTGTGCAGCGGCTCCCGCGCCCGGAGCCTCCGCACCGAGCAACTCGGCCTCGGTGTCGCGGAGTTCGATGCCGGCTTGCGATCGGGTCTCGTCCAGTGCGGTCTGCCGGGTACGGACGAGCCCCGCGGCCTCCGCGCGGACGAGGAAGAGCAGCGTCCGGCTACGGGCGAACCCGCCCGTGTGCGCGGCGACCACCAGGACCCCGGCACTGTGCCCGTCGAGGACCTGCCCGGCCTCTCCGTACAGCCGCCAGCCGCCTTCGGTACGGCGCGCCTGGACGCCGCCGGCCCGGCCGCCGCCGGCCCACTCACCGTCCGTGTTGTTCCCGGTGAGCGCGAGCGCCGCCGAGAGGCCGCCGCCCGGCACGGCAAGGGCCGCGGTCAGTGCACCCGACGCGATGCGCGGCAGCAGGTCGGCGCACTGCGCCTCCGTACCGAGCGCGACGATCAGCGGCGCGGAGAGCACGGCGGTGGCGAGCAGCGGGGACGGCAGCAGTGCCCGCCCGGTTTCCTCGCAGGCGAGCGCGAACTCGGCCGGCCCGCAGCCGACTCCCCCGTACGCCTCGGGGAGCGCGAGCCCCGGCAGTCCCAGTTGTCGAGCGAGCTGCTGCCAGAGCTGCCGGTCGTACCCGGCGGCGGTCCGGACCGCCGCCTTGACCTCCTCGGGACCACAGCGTTTGCCCAGCAGTTCGTGCAGGGTCCGGCGGATCTCGTCCTGCTCCGCGGTGAAGGTGGCGTCCATCGGCGGGCTCCTCCCTGATCTGACGGTGCGTCATGTTAGGGCGGTGCCGCTGAGATGCACAGAGCCGCGACGGGTCCTCGCGGAGCGGTCACGCCAGGGATCACCTTCCGGATCGCATGGGGCGCCCGATCCGGTCCGACGCAGAAGGCGCGCCCTGGCAGACCTGCCCGGGAGTCGCCGCCGTCGCCTTCGGTAGATCCCCGGCAGGGGTGGGGCGGCAGGGCGAGCAGAACTGATGTAGCGTCAGATGTATGCCTTCAGCCAGCCGCAGAGTCGCCGTTGTCGGTATATCCCTCTCGGACAGCGGAAGGGTCGACGAGGCCACTCCGTACGCCCTGCACGCTCAGGCCGCCCGTCGTGCGCTCGCGGATTCGGGCCTCGACCGCTCGGTGGTCGACGGGCTCGCCTCGGCGGGCCTCGGGACACTGGCCCCGATCGAGGTGGCCGAGTATCTGGGGCTCCGGCCCACCTGGGTGGACTCGACCGCCGTGGGCGGTTCGACCTGGGAGGTGATGGCCGCGCACGCGGCCGACGCGATCGCGGCGGGGCACGCCAACGCCGTACTGCTGGTGTACGGATCGACGGCCCGCGCCGACATCAGGGCGAGGCGGCGCACGTCGAACCTGTCCTTCGGGGCCCGGGGACCGCTGCAGTTCGAGGTCCCGTACGGGCACACGCTGATCGCGAAGTACGCGATGGCGGCGCGCCGCCACATGCACGAGTACGGCACGACGCTGGAGCAGCTCGCCTCGGTGGCTGTCCAGGCACGGGCGAACGCGGCGACGAACCCGGCCGCGATGTTCCGGGAGCCGGTGACGGTGGACGAGGTGCTGTCCGGCCCGGTGATCGCGGATCCCTTCACCAAGCTGCACTGCTGCATCCGGTCGGACGGAGGCTGTGCGGTGCTGATGGCGGCGGAGGAGTACGTCGCCGATGCGGCGAAGGAGCCGGTGTGGATCCTGGGCTCGGGCACATCCGTCTCCCACACGACCATGTCGGAGTGGGAGGACTTCACGGTCTCACCGGCGGCGGTCTCGGGGCGGCTGGCCTTTGAGCGGGCGGGGGTGCGGCCGGCGGAGGTGGATGTGGCGGAGATCTATGACGCGTTCACCTATATGACGCTGGTGACGCTGGAGGATCTGGGCTTCTGCGAGAAGGGCGAGGGGGGAGCCTTCGTGGAGAAGGGGCGCCTGCTGCGGGACGGCGGACTCCCGGTGAACACGGACGGCGGCGGCCTGTCGGCCTGCCACCCCGGCATGCGGGGGCTGTTCCTGCTGGTGGAGGCGGTACGGCAACTGCGCGGCGAGGCGGGCGAGGGCCAGGTCCGCAAGCAGGACGGCCGTCTGCCGGAGCTGGCGGTGGCCTCGGGGACGGGCGGCTGGTTCTGCTCCTCCGGGACGGTGGTACTGGCACGAGGCTGACGAGCCGGAGTGGGGAGCGGGGGCACCCACGGGGGGGTCGGTCGTTCGGGGTGACCCGGGGCCCCCCTGCACGGCATGCCGCGGCGCCGCGTGGTGTGGAATGGGCGCATGAGCGACGATGACGCAAAGCAGCAGGCCGCCGCCTTCCGGGACGCGCTCCACTCCCTTCGCGTGTGGGACACCGAACTGCCGCACTTCGACCCGGCCACCGCGCCCGGTGAGCCGTTGGCCCTCTTTCACCAGTGGTTCACGCATGCCGTGGCAGCCGGGCAGAACGAGCCGCACACCATGTCGCTCGCGACTGTGGACCCCGACGGCCGCCCCGACGTACGGACTCTGATGCTGCACGACGCGGACGAGCGCGGCTGGCACTTCGCCTCGCACGCGACCAGCGCCAAGGGGCGCCAGCTGGCCGCTCATCCGCATGCCGCGCTCGGCTTCTACTGGCCCGCCGTCGGCCGTCAGGTACGACTGCGCGGCCGGGTCACCGCTACCGGGCCGGACGAGAGCCGGGCAGATCTGCGGGCCCGCTCGACGGGCGCGCTCGCTGCCGCCCTCACCGGACGACAGAGCGATGTACTCGACTCGTACGAGGAGTTGGCTCGGGAATCCACGGCTGCCTGGGCGCAGGCGGAGGCCGACCCGGACGCGCTCGCGCCCACCTGGACCCGGTACGTACTCGCCCCGGACGAGGCCGAGTTCTTCCAGGGCGACGAACGGCGGCGACACGTGCGACTCCGTTACCGGCGCGACGGCGACGACTGGGCCCGCGAGCTGCTCTGGCCGTGACGGGCGGCTCGGACCGCGCCGACCCGTGACCTCGGTCGCCGGCGCAGTGCATTCGTCGGCGGCGTTCCGCATGAGGAGCGGTAGGCACACCGAACGCAGCCGCCCTCTCGCGCGGCAGCTGAGCCGTCAGCCCGGGCAGGGCCTGAACACCGGGACCGCGACTTCGACAACCCCGTCCGAACTTGCCTCATGGCGGAAGGCGACCGTCAGTGCCAGGCCGATACGGAGGTCCTCCGTCACGCAGTCAACGATTTCGCTCATCATCCGGGGGCCCTCGGCGAGGTCGACGACGGCGGCGACGTACGGGACGCGGCTGCCGAACGGGGGCAGGTCGTTCCGGTGGACCACCGACCAGGTGTAGAGCGTGGCCCGGCCACTCGCCGGCTCCCACACCACGTCCTCGCCCCAGCAGTGCGGGCAGAACTCGCGCGGGTAGTGGTGCACCCGGCCGCAGGCCTTGCAACGGCGGAGCAGCAGCCGGCCCTGCGCCGCCGCTTCCCAGTAGGGGCGCGTGAAGGCGTCGGGCTCGGGACGGTCGAAGCGGGCTGCGGCGGCACCGGGGGGCGCCGTCACCGCGTACTCACCGCCGCAGCCGCGCTCCCCGCCACCCTCACAGGAACAGTCCCGTCGCGCTGTCGAGCGACCACGTCTGCCAGCTCATCGCGAACAGCGCGACGAGCGAGATGAGCGCCATCATGGCGTTCTGCCCCTGCTCGGCCCAGTCGTGGATCATCAGGACCAGGTAGAGCAGGTTGAGCAACAGGCCACCCACCAGCGCCACCGGGGTCAGAAAACCAGTGACCAGGCCCAGTCCCAGAACCAATTCGGCGTAGACGACGATGTACGCCATCGCCTTGGGGCGGGGTTCGACGATTTTGCGGAAACCGGTCCGCACGAACGGCCACCGGTGCTTGCCGGCAACATCCGCCGCCCAGGCGATCCCCGTACCGCGCTCGAACCAGCCCTTCTTGTCCTTGTGGCGCCAGCTCTCCAGCCACCACAGGCCGAGGCCGATCCGGAGCACGGCGAGCCACTCCGCGCCGCCGAGCCAGATGGTCTGCATCAGGCACCCCTCCCACTTCCTGACGGTACGTCAGTTCAGCGGATGAGCGGCCGGTCGCGCAAGAGGTGCGCACATGGGTGCGCACGGGGTGCGGAAGATGCGGGCAAGAGGCCTGAGGGCTCAGCCCCAGAGCTCGGGCCCTGGACCGTGCCGCCCTCCCAGGCATGGAGCGCACACCGTGATCAATTCGCAACCGATTCAGGTCTTGACCGAGACCCATCAACAGAGAGTGCGATTACGCTCACGCATCATGGCCGAAACCACCCATGACAGACCCGTGTACGTCATCGGCGGCGGGCCCGGCGGCCTCGCCGCCGCTGCCGCGTTGCGCGAGCGAGGCGTACGCGCTGTCGTACTCGAGAAGTCCGACGGCGTCGGCGCCTCCTGGCGGCGCCACTACGACCGGCTGCACCTGCACACCACGCGTCGGCTCTCGGCACTTCCCGGCCTGGCCATGCCGCGGTCGTTCGGACGATGGGTCGCCCGGAACGATGTCGTCCGGTATCTGGAGAACTACGCCGAGCACCACGAGCTCGAGATCGTCACCGGTGTCGAGGTGTCCCGTGTCGAGCGGGCGCCCGACGGCGCCGGCTGGCTGCTGCGCGCGACAGGCGGCCGCGAGCTCACCGGGCGCGCGGTCGTGGTCGCCACCGGCCACAACCACACCCCGCGACTGCCCGAGTGGGCCGGCCGCGAGACGTACACCGGGGATCTGCTGCACGCCTCGGAGTACCGCAACGCCCTCCCTTACGCCGGCAAGGACGTCCTCGTCGTCGGCATCGGAAACACGGGCGCGGAGATCGCCGTCGACCTCGTCGAGGGTGGCGCCGCGCGGGTACGGCTGGCCGTACGCACCGTTCCCCACATCGTGCGGCGTTCCACGGCCGGCTGGCCCGCCCAGCGCACCGGCATCCTGGTGCGCCGGCTGCCCACTCGGCTGGTGGACCGGGCCGGGCGGCTGGTGGGCCGGATCTCGGTCCCCGATCTCTCCGCCCACGGTCTGCCGCGGCCCGACACCGGCCTCTACTCCCGGGTGAAGGACGGCGCGATCCCGGTCCAGGACGTCGGCCTGATCGACGCGGTGCGCAAGGGCCGAGTCGAGCCGGTCGCCACCGTCGCCTCCTTCGACGGCGGGAAGGTCGCCCTCACGGACGGCTCGCACCTGTCCCCCGACGCGGTCATCGCGGCCACCGGGTACGAGCGGGCGCTCGAGGGGCTGGTCGGCCACCTCGGCGTGCTGGACGGGCGCGGCCGGCCGGTCGTGCACGGCGCGCGAACGTCCGCCGGGGCCCCCGGCCTGTACTTCACCGGATTCACGAATCCGATCAGCGGGATGTTCCGCGAAATGGCCCTCGACGCGGTCCGGATCGCCAAGGCCGTGGACAAGAGCCGCGACCACGCAGCACGGTAGTCCCCGCGCCCCCGGTCCCCGCTACGCCTCCACCCGCAGCAGCAGCTTGCCGGTGCTGGTGCGGCTGTCCATCAGCCGGTGCGCCTCGGACGCATCGGCGAGCGCGAACTCGGCCGTCACCGGGATGCTCACTTGCCCGGGGCCCGGCTCGGGGGTCTCGGCCTCGACCACCCCGAGGACCTCCGGACCGCCGTACTCCTCGAACTCAACCGCACGCATGGCATGCACCCCTCAACAAGTGTTCAACGAAAGCCGAACACCTAAAGCGTATGATTCCCATCGAACACCTGGCAAGGGGATTGAGGAACATGACAGAGCGCAGCAGTCACCGCGCCGCACCGGTGCACACCCATCCCAGGGACGTACCTCTTCAGACCGCACTCGCCGCGCTTGCCGACCCGGTACGGCTCCAGCTTGTACGCGAGTTGGCCGGCGCCGCCGAATGGGCGCGCGGCTGCGGCAGCTTCGATGTACCGGTCGGCAAGGCCGCGCTCAGCCACCACTTCTCGGTGCTGCGCACCGCAGGTCTGGTCGAGCAGCGCGACGAGGGCGCGAGGCGGCTCAACCGGCTGAGGCGCAAGGAGTTCGACGACAGATTCCCGGGACTGCTCGACCTGGTCCTGCGCGAGGAACGACAGCGACTCGCCGAGGACCACCCGGTCCCCGTGCGTCGCCAATAGATGAACAGAGTCGTTTAGTTGGGCACCCAGCTGCCCGAAGACGCGTTTGACCAGGTGCAGAGAGCATCTGATCATCAGGGTCCCAGCGATATGGGCTCTCGCAGCGGTGCCGCAGGGGCCGTCACATCCCCTGGGGCAGCTTCACCTCCCGCGCCGGCTCGGTGGCGGCGCCAGGCACTGCCGCATGCGCGACTGGAGGGCCTCTGGAGTTTTCGTTGCAGGCCTGTTCCTGACGTGCCGTCAATTAAGTAATCTGACTGTGCGTCAGTTATTGCGAGTCATCGAGCAGGAGCGGGCGGAACGATGCTTGGATCTACTCACGGCACCCTCACCACCGACTTCCGCGCACGTGTCGAGGCCTGCGGGGAACACCCTCGCACCGCCGTCCACTCCACCGCCACACTGGTGGACGGCGGCTTGGACGTCAGCGGTCGCCCGCTGTACGCCGCCGTACCCGACCTCGATCGGTTCTTCCGGCCCCGGTCCCTGGCCGTCGTCGGCGCCTCCGACGCCGAAGGCAGGCCCAATACCGGCATCACCCGGCAGCTCATCGATTGGGCCGAACGCGTCGGCGCCCGCCTGCACCCCGTGCATCCCACCCGTACCTCTGTGTTCGGGCTCCCCTGCTCCCCTTCGGTGGCGGACCTGCCGGAGCAGGTCGACCTGGCCGTACTGCTGGTCGGCGATCCCCTTCCGGTCATCGGGGAACTGGCAGCGACCAAGGTGAAGTTCGCGGTGGTCTTCGCCTCCGGCTTCGCCGAGACCGGTGAGGCGGGAGCCGCCGCGCAGGCCCGGCTCACCGCCGCAGTGGAGCGGTCGGGGATGCGGCTGCTGGGACCCAACACCAACCTCAACGCCTTCGAGAAGTTCCGCGACGACCTCGACGGCCCGGCCATCGCGCTGATCACCCAGTCCGGCCATCAGGGTCGTCCCGTCTACACCCTCCAGGAACTGGGGATCCGCCTCTCCCACTGGGCCCCGACGGGCAACGAGGCCGACCTGGAAGCCTCGGACTTCATCTCGTACTTCGCGGAGCAGCCGGACGTCGGGGCCATCGCCGCGTACGTGGAGGGCCTGAAGGACGGTCGCGCGTTCCTGCTCGCCGCCGACCGTGCCGCGCGCAACGGCGTGCCGGTGGTCGCGGTCAAGGTCGGCCGCACCGAGACCGGCGCCCGGACGGCCGCCTCGCACACCGGCAAGCTCACCGGTGCGGACACGGTGGTGGACGCGGCCATGCGGCAGTTCGGCGTGATCCGGGTCGACGGCCTCGACGAACTGCAGGACACCGCGGCGCTGTTGGCCCGGGCGAGGAAGCCGCTGGCCGACGGGGTCGTCGTCTACTCGATCTCGGGCGGCACGGGCGCGCACTTCTCGGACCTGGCGACGGAGGTCGGGCTGCGACTGCCCACTCTGCCGGACGCCAAGCAGGCCGAGCTGCACCAGTGGATACCCGGGTACCTGAACGTCGCCAACCCCGTCGACAACGGGGGGCACCCGGTCGGCGACTGGCGCGGCCGGAAGATCATCGACGCCATCCTGGCGGACCCGTCGGTGGGCGTCCTCATCTGTCCGATCACGGGGCCCTTCCCCCCGATGAGCGACAAGCTCGCACAGGACCTGGTGGATGCGGCCGAGACGACGGACAAGCTGATCTGTGTGGTGTGGGGCTCGCCCGTCGGCACGGAGGCCGCCTACCGAACCACTCTGCTCGGCTCGTCGCGGGTCGCCACCTTCCGGACCTTCGGGAACTGCATCACCGCCGTGCGCGCCTACTTCGACCACCACCGCTTCACAGCCGGCTACCGCTCCCCGTTCGACGACGCCCCTCGCACGCCGTCGCCCTCATTCCGCAAGGCGCAGGCCCTGGTGCAACCGGGCCGGCAGCTGAGCGAGCACGCGGCGAAGCTGCTCCTCCGGGCGTACGGCATCCGCGTACCCCGCGAGCAGCTGGTGACCAGCGCTGCGGCGGCCGTCCGGGCGGCGGGGCTCGTCGGCTATCCGGTCGTCATGAAGGCGTCGGGGCCTCAGCTCGGGCACAAGACCGAACTCGGCCTGGTCAAGATCGGTCTCACCTCCGCCAGCCAGGTCCGCGACGCGTACCGCGAGCTGACGGACATCGCGCGGCACGAGAACATCCCGCTGGACGGGATCCTCGTCTGCCAGATGGTCGAGCGGGGCGTCGAGATGGTCGTGGGAGTGACCCGGGACCCGCTCTTCGGTCCCACGGTCACGGTCGGCCTGGGTGGTGTCCTCGTCGAGGTCCTGCACGACACGGCGGTCCGCGTCCCGCCGTTCGGCGAGGCCCAGGCGCGCGCCATGCTCGGCGAACTACGCGGTCACGCCCTGCTGGAGGGGGTCAGGGGAGCGCCTCCCGCGGATGTCGACGCGCTGGTCGAAGTCGTCCTGCGGGTACAGCGGATGGCACTGGAGCTGGGCGACGACCTGTCGGAGTTCGACATCAACCCGTTGGTGGTGCTGCCTCGGGGCCAGGGCGCGGTGGCACTCGACGCGCTGGCGGTATGCCGGTGAGAACCGGCACCCCGCGCAGCCCTCTCCCTCCACCCGTACTCGCTCGCCGGCCCGACCTCGCCGGCCGCGGCGTCGGCGACCGGGCAAGAGTCCGGTACCGCCCTGCCCACCCGCTTCCCGCCCCGGAAATGGAGCCTCCCATGACCGACTCGCCCCAGGGATCCGTGGACTCTCTGGTACTGCACGCCACCGACAACGGCGTCTCGTGGATCACCCTCAACCGCCCCGAGCTGATGAACGCCGTCACCGGGGACCAGCGGGAACGCGTCATCTCCCTTCTGGCCGAGGCCTCCGCCAACCCGGCCGTCCGGGCAGTCGTCGTCACGGCCACCGGCAAGGGCTTCTGCGCCGGTGCGGACCTGCGCGGCGCCCCCGGCGCAGCGGACCGGGTGGCCGGGGATGTCGCCCGGATGATCCGGCGCGGGGCGCAGCGGCTCATCAGCGCGGTCCTCGACTGCGAGAAGCCGGTGATCGCCGCCGTCAACGGCACCGCGGCCGGCATCGGCGCGCATCTCGCGCTCGCGTGTGATCTCGTGCTGGCCGCGGAATCGGCGCAGTTCGTCGAGGTGTTCGCACGCAGAGGACTCGTGCCGGACGGCGGCGGGGCCTATCTGCTCCCCCGTCTGATCGGTCCGCAGCGCGCCAAGGAGCTGATGTTCTTCGGCGACCCACTGCCTGCGGCAGAGGCGGCCCGCCTCGGACTGGTCAACCGGGTGGTGCCCGCCGGGGAGTTGACGGCGACGGCGCGCGCCTGGGCCGAGCGGCTGGCCCAGGGCCCCACGCGCGCCCTAGCCCTGACCAAGCAGTTGGTGAACGCCTCACTGGATACCGACCGGGCCACGGCGTTCGCGGCGGAGGCCATGGCCCAGGAGATCAACATGGCCACGTCCGACGCGAACGAGGGCGTGACGAGCTTCGTCGAGCGCCGGACACCCAAGTACCGGGGTCTCTGACCCGCAAGTGCCGGGGTCTCTGACCCGCAAGTGCCGGGGTCTCTGACCCGCAAGTGCCGGGCCCTCCGGCCCCCGAGTACCAGCACTCCTAACCGGGTCGTGGCGCCACGGCGATCTCGGCCCACACCTGTTTGCCGCCACCGAGCGGGACCGAGCCCCAGGACGCCGAGACCGCCTCGACGATAAGGATCCCGCGGCCGCCGGTCGCCTCCCAGTCCACAATCGCCGGCTTGACCGGCGTACGAGGCGACGCGTCGTGCACGGCGATCCGCAGACGTTCCTCGCCCAGTGTCAGGTCCAGCCGCACCTCGCCCTGCGTGTGCGCGACGGCGTTGGTGACCAGCTCCGAGACCACCAGCAGCACCACGTCCAGCTCCTCCACCACGCTCCACGCGCGCAGGGTCCGGGCGGTGAAGCGACGGGCGTGCATCACGGCCTCGGGGAGCCGCCACACGGACCAGCTGGCCCGGATCGGCCGTTCGAGCGTCGCGTCGTAGCGCAGGAGCAGTACCGCCACATCGTCGTCACGCCGGTTCGCGCTGCCGAAGAGCAGTTCGTCGGCGACCCTCCCGACATCGGCAGGGTCGGCCGCGCCGAGGACCGCGCAGACGCGGCGCATGCCCTCATCCATGGGGAGATCCGCCGACTCGACCAGGCCGTCCGTCAGCAGGGCGAGAAGGGTGCCGGGGAGCAAGGCTGCGTCGGTCATGGGGTATTCGGCGTCCGCGACCACCCCCAGCGGGGGGCCGCCCTGGATCTCCAATGCCTCCGTACGGCCGTCGGGGTGGCGCAGCAACGGCGGCGGATGTCCTGCCCGGACGACCCAGGCGACTCCCTCCTCCATGTCCAGGTCCACGTAGCAACAGGTGGCGAAGAGGTCGGTCTCCATACCGACGAGCAGACGGTTGGCGTGGGTGATCACCACGTCGGGCGGGTGCCCCTCCACCGCGTAGGCCCTGATGGCCGTGCGCATCTGGCCCATGATGGTGGCGGCTCCGGCACTGTGCCCCTGCACGTCGCCGATGACGAGCGCCACATGGCGATCGCGGAGCGGGATCACGTCGTACCAGTCGCCGCCCACTTCGAGCCCCGCCGTCGCGGGCAGATACCGGGCGACGGCCACCCCTCCCGGCAGCACCGGCAGCTTCCGGGGCAGCAGACTGCGCTGCAGCATCCTGGCGAGCTCGTGCCGGGCGTCCAGGGCATGGGCGCGCATCAGGGCCTGCCCCACCAGGGCCGCGGTCGCGGTCAGCAGCGACCGCTCCTCCGGTCCGAACCGGTGCTCGCGGTCCCACCCCACCAGGCACACCCCGACCGCCCGTCCGTCGGCCGGAAGCGGCAGAACGGCGAGACCACCGGGGCCGATGCCCGCGAGACCCGGTTCGAGGCCGAAGGCGGCGCCCGGCGGCCACAGGCTCACATGGCCCTCCCGCAGTGCGCTCTCCAGGGTGGGCAGGGCGTGGCACGAGGTGTCGGGCCATTCGGACCGCCATTCGGACCGCCACAGGTCTGGCCAGGCGTCCGGCTCCGGCGGGTCCAGCACGGTGACGACGAGCCGGTCGGCCTCCAGCTCGGCGACGGCCACCCGACTGGCGTCCAGCGGGCCGCGCAGGGCCGCGACCGCCACCCGGCTGACATCCCGGATCGTCGTGGCGCCGGCCAGCGTGGTGGACAGGCGCTGCACCATGGACACCTCGTCGGCGCTGGGGCGCAGATAGGAGGCGTCGGCGACCACCCCCAGCATGCGCTCCGGCCTGCCGTCGGCATCCAGGAGGACGCGGCAGCGCAGGCCCAGCCAGCGCAACTCGCCGTTGGGCCGACGGATACGGAACGCCAGCTGCTGGTCGGCGGAGGACAGACGGCCCGGCTCCACGACCGACATCAGCGCCGGTACGTCGTCCGGAACGGCACACTCGAGCAGGGTCTCGACCCGTCCGTCGAAGTGCTCCGGATCGATGCCGAGCAACGCCAGCACCTGCGCGTCCGCCTCCATGCCTCCGGTGTTGAGCAGCAGAGTGAAGGCGCCGCTGCGGAGGGGAACCAGGCCGGGGGCAAGGTGCGGTCGCGCCTCCGTACGACCGGTGACGCGCACCGCGGCCGCTTCGAGGCTCGCGGCCACCTGGTCGGCGTAGAGCTCCAGAAAGCTGCGGCTGTCGGCGTCGAAGCCCTCTGCGGACTCGCCCACGACAACCAGGCAGCCCAGTTTCCTGGCGTCTCCCCCCAGCGGCAGCGCGCCCAGCGAGACGTTGGCCGGCCACGTCCCGCCGGCATTGCGGACAAGCGTGTCCGCGACGGTGTGGGAGCCTTTTGCGTGCTGAGCCGCCAGTTCCGCCGGGCTCAGCCATACGGGTCGGCCGGTACGGAAAGCCTCGGCCACAGGAGAGTGGCCGGACAGGACGAAGTGCGACGGCAGTCCGTACGAGCCGCCGGTGCCACCGACCACCTCGGCCAGATGAACGGTGCCGCTCCCTTCGTCCACCGTGTAGACAGCTGCCAGCTCAGCCCCGCAGAATGCAAAGATTTGCCTGGTCAAAGCCCGCACCGGCTCGGCTCTCCGATCACCTGGACAACTCGTCGTCCGCCGCTCCCTCCACTCCATGTTGCGTCGTCGCGGGTAGTGGGAGCGAGTCGGAGACCGGCGATTCCGTTCTGGTGGCGTGGGCGCGGGCCGTGCGGGTTACGTGGGCGGGGTGCCGCGGGTGCCGCCGGAGTTGGCTCACCAGTACGTCGACGCACTGCGGTACATCGACGCGAGCGGCAGGCTGCGCGAGACGATGCCACCGCTCGGCCTCCTCGCCGACCGCGTCAAGGGACTGACCGCCGACGCGTTCGCCCCGGCCGGTGACGGCGTACGGGACCACTCGATCCAGCGGTACATCGCGGCGCTGGACAAGAACATCACCTGACAGCCGGGGTTCCAATCTGACGGTCAGTCAGCTTCAATGGGCCGTGTGATGGGACACGCAGGGATGGCGGCAACCGTCGTCCGATACCTCAGGTCCGTGGGCGCCGGCACCGTGGCGGAGCCCGTCGAAGCGCTGCCACGCCCGGACCTGCGGCCAGTCGGCGACGACGAGCGGCTTCCGGTCGATCCCGTCGAGTTCCGGCGTGTCCTGGGCAGCTTCGCCAGCGGCGTCACCGTCGTGACGGCCCCGGCGGCCGACGGCGAGCCGAGACCGGCCGGCTTCGCCTGCCAGTCCTTCGCCTCCCTCTCTCTCGACCCACCCCTGGTGACGTTCATGGTCGCCCGCACGTCGACGACCTGGCCGCGCATCGCCCGCGCCGGGGTCTTCTGTGTCAACATCCTCGGCGCGGACCAGGGCGAGCTGTGCCGCGGATTCGCGGTCAGCGGCGCTGACAAGTTCGCCGGCGTGGCATACCGGCCGTCCCCTGTCACGGGGTCGCCCCGGCTCGACGGCGTACCGGCATGGATCGACTGCTCCATCCACGCCGTCCACACCGGGGGCGACCACCTGATCGTGGTCGGCCGGGTCGCGGCACTGGGCGCGGCGGACGAGGGAGAGGGCCCGGGCAGCGGTGAGCCGCTGCTGTTCCACCGCGGCAGGTTCGGCCGGTTCGTACGCTGAACCGGCAGGCCGCCCCGGGAAGACGCGTCGCCGTGGCACTACGCCGCGGCAGGCGCCACGGCCGTCCTGACCGGCGGCCGCCGGCGGATGACCAGAGCCATCAGCGCGGCCGCCGCGCACAGCGCGCCCGAGGCGTACCAGACCACGTCGTACGAGCCGAATACGTCACGGGCCACTCCGCCCGCGAAGGCGACCACTGCCGCGCCCACCTGGTGGGAGGCGAGGACCCAGCCGAACACGATGGCGCTGTCCTCGCCGTAGTGCTCGCGGCACAGGGCGATCGTGGGCGGGACCGTGGCGACCCAGTCCAGGCCATAGAAGACGATGAAGAAGATCATCGGCGGGTGGACCGACGGGGCGAGCAGCATCGGCAGGAACAGCAGCGAGATGCCGCGCAGCGCGTAGTAGACGGCGAGCAGCCGGCGGGCCTCGACGCGGTCCGTGAACCAGCCGGATGCGATCGTGCCGACGACATCGAAGACGCCGATCACCGCCAGCAGGGACGCGGCCGCGGTGATCGGCATGCCGTGATCGTGGGCCGCCGGTACGAAGTGGGTCTTGACCAAGCCGTTCGTCGACGCGCCACAGATCGCGAAGGTGCCGGCCAGCAGCCAGAAGGGGCCGGTGCGGGCGGCCGAGAACAGGACCCTGACGGCTCGGCGGGCCGCGCCCGGCACCGGCGCGGGCTTGGGCGTGACCTCCTCGGCCCCGTACGCGGGCAGCCCCACGTCCGCCGGGTGGTCCCGCAGCAGCAGCCAGACGAACGGAACGACGGCCAGCGCGGCGAGCGCGACCGTGACCGCGGCGGGCCGCCAGCCGTGGTTCTCGACGAGCCAGGAGAGCAGGGGCAGGAAGACGAGCTGGCCGGAGGCCCCGGCCGCGGTCAGGATTCCGGTGACCAGGCCACGCCGGGCCACGAACCAGCGGTTGGTGACCGTCGCCGCGAAGGCGAGCGCCATGGAGCCGCTGCCGAGGCCGACGAGGACGCCCCAGAAGAGGACCAGCTGCCAGGCCTCGGTCATGAAGACCGTCAGGCCGGAACCGGCTGCTATGACGGTGAGGGCGACGGCGACGACGCGGCGGATACCGAAGCGGTCCATCAGCGCCGCGGCGAACGGGGCGGTGATGCCGTACAGCGCGAGGTTGACCGAGATGGCGAAACCGACCGTGCCGCGCGACCAGTCGAACTCCTCGTGCAGCGGTTCGATCAGCAAGCCGGGCAGGGATGCAAAGGCGGCGGCGCCGATGATCGTCACAAAGCTGACCGCCGCGACGAACCAGGCACGGTGAATCCGCATCGGGCGCCGGGCCGGCGGGGTCTGCTGGGCGGGAAGTCCGGTTGTCTGCGTCACGTCGACAGCATCCGGTCCGGAGATCATTCCGGGCGAGTGGCCCGGAAGACAGCATTCGATAGGATCGGGCCATGGTGAGAGAACTCGAGAAACCGCATCGCGTCGTGGTGCTCGCCCTGACCGGGCTGCTCCCGTTCGAAATCGGCATTCCGCACCGGATCTTCGGCCGCGCCAAGGACGCGGCCGGCCTGCCGCTGTACGAGATCGTCACCTGCTCGCTGCGGCCGGGGCAGGTGCGCACGGACGCCGACTTCTCCATCACCGTCGAGCACGGCCCCGAGGTGCTCGCCACCGCGGACACCGTCGTCGTACCCGCCTCCTACGAGCTCGGCCCCGTCCACACCGAGGGCCGGCTGACGGACGAGCTCGCCAGGGCTCTCGCGTACGTACGTCCAGGCACCCGCATGGTCTCCATCTGCACCGGCGGGTACGTCCTCGCCGCCGCCGGTTTCCTCGACGGCCGCCCCGCCACCACCCACTGGTCCTCCGCGGAACACTTCCAGCGGCTCTTCCCGTCAGTCCGGGTCGACGCCGACGTCCTTTTCATCGACGACGGCGACGTGCTCACCTCGGCGGGAGTCGCCGCAGGCATCGACCTGTGCCTGCACATCGTGCGGCGCGACCACGGCACGGCAGTCGCCAACGAGGTCGCGCGCCGGACGGTCGTACCGCCGCACCGGGACGGCGGCCAGGCGCAGTACATCCGGCGGCCCGTGCCCGAACCGCAGGTCGCGACCACGACATCGGCGCGGGCCTGGGCATTGGGCCGGCTGCACGAGCCGATCCAGCTGCGCGACATGGCCGGACAGGAATCGATGAGCGTACGGACGTTCACGCGCCGCTTCCGCGAGGAGGTAGGCGTAAGCCCCGGGCAGTGGCTGGTGCAGCAGCGCGTCGAACGGGCCCGGCATCTACTGGAGTCCAGCGACCTGTCGGTGGACCATGTGGCACGGAATGCGGGCTTCGGCACCGCCCAGTCGATGCGCCAGCACCTACAGGCCGCGCTCGGCGTCCCGCCGACCGTCTATCGGCGCACCTTCCGCGCCGCCTCCGGGGGGCGAGAGACCGGGAACTGACTCCTCCGGAGAGATTCCGGCACCTGGGTGGCCCTCCGGACCGGGCCGCCGGCGTTCCCCCAGCCAGCTGATCCCGGTGAGTACGAGCGTCAGGGCCACGCCCGCCAGGATCGCGGCGGACGGCGAGGCCACGCCGAGGACGGCGCCGGACAGTATCGCGCTCACCACGTAACCCCCGCCCGCCGCCGCGTACATGACGGAGAAACCGGCCGCCAGTGCACGGGCGGGCAGCACCTCGCGCAATGCGAGGCTGCGGGTGACCTGCACCCCTGACTGCAGCACTCCGGCGGCCAGCAGCGCCGCGGCGATTCCCGCGAGGGGCGGGACGACAGCGGCCAGCGCCAGACAGCCGGAGACCCCGAGCAGCAGGACCAGGCTCTGCGTCCGGATCCGGCCCGGCCAGCTGCGCAGCCCGTACACGAGCGCACCCCCCGCCGCCGCCACCGAGTACCCCGCGAGCAGCGGACCCGCCCAGCCGACCGCGAGGGAACGCTGCTCCAGCAGCGCGGGCAGGACGAGTTCGGCCAGGGCCAGCAGCGAAACCGCGGCCGCGCCCGATACGTACACCGGCCAGCCGGTGGCCAGGAGGCGGGCCACCGGGAGACCCTCGCCCGTGTCGTCACGGCCCGCCTTCCAGCCCGGGGGCAGCGCCCACAGACCCGCGGCGGCCACGGACACGAGGACGGCCGCCAGGAGGAGCGGTACGGACGGATCGGCGCCGAGCGCGAGACCGGTCGCCAGGGCGGGGGCCGCAGCCCAGATGCCGTACGTGAGCACCGACTCCGCGCTCACCGCCTGAGCAGCGGCCCCCTCGGGGACGAGCGCGAGCAGCATGGTCCGCAATCCGCCCGGGGATGCGGCGGGGGCCACGCCCGCCAGCACCGCGAAGGCGCCGAGGACGAGCGGGTGCACATACGGGAACACCCCCAGCGCGGCGAACGCCGCCCCGCCGACCAGCAGTCCGGCCGCCATGTGGGTGCGGGCCCGCCCGGGAGTGAGCCGGGGCCCCAGCAGCAGCGCCCCGGCCACCTCGCCGACGACATACGCGGCGGCGAGGGCGGCACCCAGGCCGTATCCACCGGGCCGCTCCCGGACCAGGAAGACGAGCGCGAGCGGCGCCATGGCGATGGGCGACCTGGCCGCGACCGTGACGAGGGACCAGGTCAGCGTGGGCCGGGTGGCGAGCTCGCGGTAGGACATGGAGCCGACGGTAGCCGGGCGCCCGGGGGTGGCCTCAACCGCAACCGCGAACTGGGCACAAAGGACGAGCACCGCGGACGGGTCATGCGGACGGGTCATGCGGACGGTACCGGCGCTTCAGAACGTCAGCACCCCCCGCGCCACCCGCCCGTGGTGCGCGTCGTCCGCCGCCTTCGCGAAGTCCTCCACCGGGTAGGTCTTCGTGACCAGTTCGTCGAGCAGCAGCCGGCCCTCCCGGTACAGCTCCGCGTACAGCGGGATGTCCCGCTGCGGGCGGGAGGATCCGTAACGGCACCCCAGGACGGACTTGTCCAGATACATCGACGAGACGAGGAACGACGCCTCCGCGGTTGCCGCCGGGACGCCGAGCAGAATCGCCTGCCCGTGGCGGTCCAGCAGGTCGATCGCCTGCCGGATCAGCCGCACGTTCCCGACGCACTCGAAGGCGTGGTCGGCCCCCGTCGGCAGGATCTCTCCGACCCTTTGGACCGATTCGAAGAAGTGCGTCGCGCCGAACTGCCGGGCCATCGCCTCTTTCGCCGGATTCGCGTCGACGGCGACGATCTTCAGGGCACCCGCGATCCGGGCGCCCTGAATGACGTTGAGGCCGATGCCGCCGGTGCCGATGACGACGACCGTGTCGCCGCGGTCGACTCGTGCGCGGTTCAGTACGGCGCCCACACCTGTCAGGACGCCGCAGCCGATCAGGGCCGCCGCCGTCAGCGGGATGTCCTCGGGGATCTTGACCGCCTGGACGGCCCTGACGATGGTGCGCTCGGCGAAGGCGGAGTTCGACGCGAACTGGAACAGCGGCTCGCCGCCCCGTGAGAACGGCCGGCCCGGCATCCCGATCGCCTTACAGCACATCGTCGGCCGCCCCCGGTCGCACTGCGCGCACGCCCCGCAGTTGGCCAGGGTGGACAGCGACACATGGTCGCCGGGCGTCACATGGGTGACTCCGGCGCCTACTTGCGCCACGACACCCGCGCCCTCGTGGCCGAGGACGACCGGCACCGGGAAGGGGATCGTACCGTCGACGACGGAGAGATCGCTGTGGCACAGCCCGGCCGCGGCCACCGCGACCATCACCTCGCCGGGTCCGGGGTCCCGTACTTCCAGGTCGTCGACCACCTGGGGCTGTTTGCCGTCGAAGACGATGCCTCTCATCCCGCCTCCTTGGGCTCTCGGGGAAGGCCGAGCACGCGCTCGGCGATGATGGTGCGCTGGATCTCGTCCGAACCCCCGTAGATCGTGTCGGCTCGGGTGAACAGGAAGAGCCATTGCTCCGCGTCGAGTTCGTAGGGGCGCTTCTCGGTCCAGTCGTACGGTCCGGCCGTGGCCGCCGCACCGCGCACCCGCACGGCGAGCTCACCCAGCCGCCGGTGCCAGCCGCCCCACAGCAGCTTGGCCACACTGGGGGCGCCCCGGTCGGCCGAACTGCCCAGAGTCCGCAGGGCGTTCCAGCGCATGACACGCAGCTCTGCCCACTGGCGCACGAGCTGGTCCCGCAGCACCGGATCGGCTGCCGCGCCCGTGTCCAGAGCGGTCCGCAGCACGCTGCGCAACTCCGCCGCGAACCCGATCTGCTGTACGAGGGTCGACACGCCGCGCTCCAGCGCGAGGAGCCCCATGGCGACGCTCCAGCCGTTGCCTTCGCCGCCGACGACATGTTCCGCCCGCGCCGTCGCGCCGTCGAAGAAGACCTCGTTGAATTCCGACGTCCCGGACATCTGACGGATGGGCCGGACCTCGATCCGCCCCGGCTGGTCCATCGGGACGAGGAGGAAGGACAACCCGTGGTGGCGCCGGGACCCGCGTGCGGTGCGCGCCAGCACGAAGCACCAGTCGGCGTCCTGGGCGAGCGACGTCCAGATCTTCTGCCCGCTGATCCGGTACGTGCCGCGCTCGCGCACCGCGGCGGTGCGGACGCCGGCGAGGTCCGAACCCGCGCCGGGCTCGCTGTACCCCTGGCACCAGAGTTCCTCGCCCCGGGCGATGCCGGGCAGGAAGCGGCGGCGCTGCGCCTCGTCGCCGTGGGCGATCAGCGTGGGCGCGAGCAGGTTCTCGCCGATGTGGCCGACGCGGCCCGGGGCTCTTACGCGCGCGTACTCCTCGGCCCAGACGACCTGCTGGGTGAGACCGGCGCGCCGGTGGCTGTAGCCCCCGCCTCCGTGCCCCGGCCCCTCGCTTCCGTACCCCGGCCCGCCGTTGCCGTACTCCGAAGGCTCGCCGTCGTCCCAGCCGATGCCGATCCAGCCGCCGGCGCCGAGTTCGCGCTCCCAGGCCCGGCGCGCGGCCACCCCCTCGTGCTCGCTGCCCGGCCCGCCCCTGCCCACGGCGGCGGCGAATTCGCCGGTCAGGTGTGCCGCGAGCCAGTCCCGCGCCTCGGCGCGAAAGGCCTCGTCCTGCGGTCCGAAGCTGAAGTCCACGGCGCCTCCGCTCAGTCATCCGCTCTCACGCGTGGGGACGGTCCTTCTTGGCCGCCGCGGCGGCCATGGCCTCCAGCTGGGCAAGCATGGGCATCGGATCCGTACCGACCGTGCCCGGGAGGAAGTCCGCGATCCGCTGCGGTGTCCAGGCCCCGTCGGTGTATCCGGCGCGCAGTTCGCGCGGCTGTGCCCACACGGCGATCTTGGGACCGGCGATCGTGTAGACCTGGCCGGTGATCTTCTCCTCCCGCGCCCGGTCGCTGAGCAGGTAGACGACGAGCGCCGCGACGTCCTCGGGTTCCCCGATCTCCTTCAGCTCCATGGGCACGTTGGCTGACATCCTGGTACGGGCCACCGGCGCGACGGCGTTGGCCGTCACCCCGTACTTGTGGAGGCCGAGTGCCGCGCTGCGGACCAGCGAGATGATCCCGCCTTTCGCCGCGCTGTAGTTGGCCTGGGCGACGCTCCCCTGGTGATTGCCACTGGTGAAGCCGATCAGGGTGCCGGTGCCCTGCTTGCGCATGACGGCGGAGGCGGCGCGGAAGACCGTGAACGTGCCCTTCAGGTGGGTGGCGACGACCGGGTCCCACTCCTCCTCGGACATGTTGAACAGCATGCGCTCGCGAAGGATCCCGGCGACGCAGACGACGCCGTCGATCCTCCCGTACCGCGCGAGGGCCGTGTCGACGATGCGTTGCCCGCCCGCCATCGTCGCGATGTCGTCGGCAACGGCGACCGCCTCTCCGCCAGCTGCCTCGATCTCCTTCACCACCGACTCGGCGACCTCGCCGGCCGGTTCGCCGCCCTCGATCGATACGCCGTAGTCGTTCACGACGACCCGGGCCCCCTCGGCCGCCGCGGCGATCGCGACCGCCCGTCCGATGCCCCGGCCCGCCCCGGTGACGGCTATGGCCTTGCCTGCCAAGAAGTTCCCCACGCCCGGCCCCTTCCCGCGGTTTCTGACGGACCGTTAGATTTTATCGGCCATCAGGAGTACCAGCACAAGCCCCCAGGAGGCGCCATGTCACTGCCGGCCGAGTTCCATGACATCGCCGAACGCGTGAACAACTGGGGTCGCTGGGGAGCCGACGACGAGATCGGCACACTCAACCTCATTACGGACCAGGTGGTCCGGGAGGCGGCCTCGGCCATCGTCACCGGCCGCCGGATCCCGCTGGCGCTGCCCCTCCACCAGGACGGGGTCCAGACGGGCATGATCCCGGGCCGGGTCAACCCGCTCCACTCCATGGTCCAGATCAACCAGGAACTGTTCGGTCCGGGCACGGTCGCGTGCAGCGACGACGCCGTGACGATGGGACTCCAGGCCGCCACCCACTGGGACGCCCTCACGCATGTCTCGCACTCGGGAAAGATCTACAACGGACGCCCCGCCGGCACCATCACCCCGCACACCCGGGCGCAGTTCAGCGGTATCGACAAGGCGGGGCACATCGTCTCCCGTGGCGTACTGCTGGACGTCGCACGGGCCAAGGGGGTGGACCGGCTGGCCGGGGACCACGCCGTGACCCCGGAGGATCTCGCGGCGGCGGAGGACCTGGCCGGAACCCCTGTACGGGCGGGCGACATCGTCCTCGTACGCACCGGGCAGATCCAGGTGTACCTGGCGGGCGACAAGCACGCGTACGGGTATCCGTCCCCCGGGCTGTCGGTCCGTACGCCCGAGTGGTTCCACGCGCGGGACGTCGCGGCCGTCGCCAACGACACCCTCACGTTCGAGATCTGCCCCCCGGAGATCGAGAATCTGTGGCTTCCGGTGCACGCGCTGGACCTGGTCGAGATGGGCATGCTCCAGGGCCAGAACTGGAATCTGGAAAAGTTGTCCACAGCCTGTGCAGAAGAGGGCCGCTACAGCTTCCTGCTGTCGGCGATGCCCGAGCCGTTCGTGGGCGGGGTGGGCACTCCGGTCGCGCCTGTCGCCGTGCTCTGAGCGGATTCGCGCAGGTCGAGCGGGTCGGAAACGATGGGCAGGTCAGGCGCGGGAGACAGGGGCGGCGGAGGAGACTTGCGGATGGCGGCGCGCGCTCATGCGCTCCCCGGGCACGGCACGGCGGGCCGCCATCCGACTGCGACCCGCACTCGCCAAGGAGAAAGGTTCCTCGGCGTCCCCTCGCCACGAATCACTCACCCAAGGGTGATCAATTGACAACGGTCCGTCAACACCGCGTCAACGAATTGGGAGTCACGCCCGATTCGTGACGGCGCACGACGGCTCACACGCCCCAGACCCGTACGCCCCCTCGGTACCCGTGGCCGCACCCCGGTCCACCTCGCACCAGATGCGCTTGCCCGCGCCCTCCGGCTGCCAGCCCCACCGGTCCGCGAGCCCGTCGACCAGCTCCAGCCCGCGGCCGTTGGTGTCGTTGCCCTCCGCGTGCCGGGGCCTGGGCGGGCAGGAGCTGATGTCGGCGACCTCGACCCGTACCGTGCCGGCGGCGTGGGCTCCGGCGTCCGCGGAGCCGAAGAGCATGCGCAGTACAGCCGGACACCCGGTGTGGACCACGGCGTTGGTGACCAGTTCCGAGATGAGCAGGATCAGGGTCTCGGCCAGGGGCTCGTCGTCTCCTATACCGGACCCGGCGAGGCGTGAACGCGCCCACCTACGGGCCCGCCCCACCTCCGCGGGATCGGCTCCGACCTCCAGCTGAACCTGAAGCACCTGCACCGCTCACACCATCCGAACCGGCGGACACATCGCCTCGCGCCTACGCGGGGTCACGGAACGTGATCCCGTTACGAGACAGCATGGTTGACGTACAGTCACCACAACAAGCGCTTCGGGCATATTCCAGCGCGAAGGAGTATGCGTGGTGCATACTGTGCGACGCACACTGCGGGGAGTCGAACAGGGGCGCGTTCGTCGCGTCCATGCATGGCGAGCGGCGCGCATTCCGCGCTCCGGGGCCGCCGCACTGGCAACTCCGGGACAGTCGCGCCTCACCACCACTCGCACCCGACGGAGCGTACCGGAGCACTGCCCCGACTCCCGCGTGTGACGAGTCGCGGTAAGGACACAACCCGGTATCGACAGACCGTAGCCGCCGAGCGCCCGGGCCGTCTCAGAGGGCCTCGGCGAGCAACTCCTCCGTCTGCTCCGCCGTCTGCCACTGCGCGGCGCGTACCCAGGCCCGCTTGAGGTACAGGTGAACATCCGCCTCCCAAGTGAAGCCCATGCCGCCGTAGACCTGCAGGCAGTCACGGGCGTTGCGTACGGCCGCCTCGTCCGCCAGCAGCTTGGCGGCGGCGACGTCGACGGCCATGCCGGTGGCCGCACCCGCGTACACGGCGGCCCGCGCCAGCTCGGCCCGCACCAGCATCTCGGCGCACAGGTGCTGGACGGCCTGGAAGCCGCCGATGGGCCGGCCGAACTGCTCCCGCTCCCGCGCGTATCGCACTGCCATGTCCAGCGTCCGGCACGCACTGCCGAGCTGCTGTGCGGCGGTGAGCAGTGCGGCCTCGCGCCGCAACAGGGCCGCCCCGGCGTCGACCGGCGTGCCTGCCGGGAGCGTACGCACCCGGTGCAGGGGGGTGAGCGGGTCTACGGACCTGACGGGTTCGGCGTTCAGGGAGGCGGCGGGCAGGACGCCGACGGTGTCCCCGTCGAGGACGAGGACGCTGTCGGCCGCGTCGGCGTGCGCGACGAGCGGGGCGGTGCGTCCCGGGCCGACGAGGCCTGCCCGATCAGCCGGATCACCCAGATCGACGCACGTCACCAGCGCGGCGCCCTCGGCTGCTCCCTTCACCAGTCCGGCGGCCAGTTGGCTGACGACGAGCGGCCCCGGCAGCAGCACCCGCCCGGCCTCCTCGTGTACGAGCACGGCCTCGGCCAGGGCGAGTCCCACCCCGCCGTCACTCTCGGCCAGCCTCAGCGAGAAGAACCCGGCCTCTCCCAGGGCGGCCCACACGTGCCGGGCACCCTGCCCCGCAGAGGTGTCCGAGGGGGTGCCCGAGGAGGTGTCCGAGGGTGGGTTTGAGGGTGGGTTTGAGGGTGGGTCCGGCGGCGTGTCCGGTGTGACGGCCGGCGAAGCGTCCACCGCCGCCCGCAGCGCCTCGCGGTCGAAACGGGCCGCCAGCAGCTCGCGGATGCCTCGTTGCAGGTCTCGCTGCTCGTCGGTGAGTTGGAAGCGCACGGACGTCACCGAACCCTCGGCAGGCCGAGGATGCGCTCGGCGACGATGTTCCGCTGGATCTGGGAGGTACCCGCCGCGATCGTGTACGAGAGGGAGGAGAGCCGTTCGAGGGTCCACTCGTGACCGGCGTCGAGCGAGGTGGCACCCAGTACCTCCGCGGCCGTGTCGTACAGCTCCTGCCGGGCGTGCGAGTACCGCAGTTTGAACACCGAGCCGCCCACCCCCGGCAGCCCGCCGGTTCTCTCCGCTTCGCTGACGTTCCACTGGGTGAGCCGCCAGAGCGCCGCGAACTCGGCGTGCAGCCGGCCCAGTTTCCGGCGCAGCACCGGGTCGTCCCAGCGACCGTTCTCCCGTGCCGCGGAAGCGAGTCGGCCGAGTGTCCGGCGGCAGGCGACCACCTCGCCGACGAAGGCCGTGCCCCGCTCGAAGGACAGCGTGACCATGGTGACGCGCCAGCCGTCGTTCTCGGCGCCGACCCGGTTGGCCACCGGCACCCGTACCTCGTCGAGGAACATCTCGGCGAACTCGGTGGAACCCGCGAGCGTGCGCAGCGGCCGGACCGTCACTCCGGGAGTGTCCATCGGCATGGCGAGCCAGCTGATCCCGCGGTGCTTGGGCCCGGTCGCGCCCGTACGCACCAGGAGCTCGCACCAGTCGGCCACCTCGGCGTGCGAGGTCCAGATCTTGGCGCCGCTGACCACGTACGAGTCGCCGTCCCGGACCGCCCGTGTGCGCAGCGCGGCCAGGTCGGAGCCGGCGTCCGGTTCACTGAACCCCTGGCACCACACCTCGTCGCCGCGCAGCACGGGCGGCAGCCAGCGCGCCCGCTGCTCGCGAGTGCCCTCGGCGGCGATGGTCGGCCCGGCATGCAGCAGGCCGACGAAGTTCGCGCCGACGTACGGGGCACCCGCCCGCTCGGTCTCCTCCAGAAAGATCAGGTGCTGCGTGGGTGTGGCGCCCCGGCCCCCCGCGTCCACGGGCCAGTGCAGCCCCGCGTAGCCGGCGTCGTACAGCCTGCGCTGCCAGCCGAGGTCGTAGGCCCGGCGGCCCGGCCAGTCGTCGGGCGAGGGCTTCGGCGGCAGTGTCGGCAGGACGTCCGCGAGCCAGGCCTTCAGCCGGACCCGGAAGTCCTCCTCCTCGGTGCAGGCGAGGTCCATCAGCGGTCCGGCCTGTCCGCTGCGTCGAAGTCCAGGCCGAGCATGCGGATGGCGTTGCCGCGCATCAGCTTGTAGACGGTCTCGTCGTCGAGGCCCTTGACGTGGTCGAGGGCGACTTCCCTGGTGTGCGGGAAGGTCGAGTCGACGTGCGGATAGTCGGTCTCGAAGGTCGCGTTGTCGCGCCCGACGACATCGAGCGAGGCGATCCCGTGCTTGTCCCGGAAGAAGCAGCAGAAGATCTGCCGGTAGTAGTACGTGGACGGCGGTTCGGGGATGAGGTCACGCACGCCGCCCCACGCCCGGTGCTCCTCCCACACGTCGTCCGCGCGCTCCAGGGCGTACGGAATCCAGCCCATCTGGCCTTCGCTGTAGGCGAGTTTGAGCCGGGGGAACTTCACCAGCACCCCGCTGAAGAGGAAGTCCATCATCGACGCCATGGCGTTGTTGAAGGACAACGACGCCTGCACGGCGGGCGGCGCGTCGGGCGAAGCGGCGGGCATCTGCGACGAGGACCCGATGTGCATGTTGACGACCGTGTCCGTCTCCTGGCAGACGGCGAAGAAGGGGTCCCAGTAGCCGGAGTGGATGGACGGCAGCCCCAGATGGGTGGGGATCTCGCTGAAGGTCACGGCCTTCACGCCGCGCGCGGCGTTGCGCCTGATCTCGGCGACGGCGAGTGCGATGTCCCAGAGCGGGATGATGCAGAGCGGGATCAGCCGGCCACGGCTGTCGCCACACCACTCCTCCACCATCCAGTCGTTGTACGCACGGACGCAGGCGAGGGCGACCTCCTTGTCCCTGGCCTCGGCGAAGGTCTGGCCGCAGAAGCGCGGGAAGGTCGGAAAGCACAGGGACGCCTCGACGTGGTTGAGGTCCATGTCCTTCAGCCGCTCGGCCGGGTCCCAGCAGCCGCGCCGCATCTCCGCGCGGGTGATTCCCTCCAGCGTCATGTCTTCACGGTCGAAGCCGACGGCCGCGATGTTGCGCTTGTACGGGAACTTGAGGTCCTCGTAGATCCACCAGTCGGCCGGCGGCCCGTCCGGGTCCATGGTGATGACGTACTTTCCGCCGGTGTACGCGAGTTCGCCGATTCCGGCGGTCAGCGGCCGTGGGCCGCGGTCGCCGTACTTGGCGGGCAGCCAGGTCTCGAAGAGGTGGGCGGGCTCGATCACGTGGTCGTCGACGCTGATGATCCGAGGCAGTTCCATGGGCTTCCCCTCACCCGCTATTTCTGATGGACCGTCAGAATTAGGCTAGCCCCGCACCCTCTGGACCGACAAGCACGTGGGCCTTACGCTCTCGAGCACCATCTGACTGGGCGTCAGTTACGGAGGACCCGGTATGGCCGGCAGTACCGCGTATGAGCTCGACGGCACCGCCACCCTGTGGGAACTGGTCGCCCGCCGCGCCGGCCTCACACCCGAGGCAGCCGTACTGATCCAGTCCGCCGACGACCCCGCCGATGACCGGCGCCTCACCTTCGGCGAGCTGCGCGACCGCGCCGAACGGGTGGCGGCCGGCCTGTACGAGCTGGGGGTCCGCCCCGGCAGCGTCGTCGCGTGGCAGCTGCCCACCCGGATCGAGACCGTGCTGCTTTCGGTCGCCCTGGGCCGGCTCGGCGCGGTGCAGTCGCCGGTCATCCCCTTCTACCGGGACCGCGAAGTGGGCTTCGTTCTCAAGGAGTCCGGGGCCGGGTTCTTCGCCGTGCCGGGCGAGTGGCGCGGCTTCGACCACGTGGCCATGGCCCGCCGTCTCGCGCCCACGCTGCCGCGGCCCCCCGTCGTACTGGAGGCCTACGAGGACCTGCCGGACGCGGACCCGGCCGTCCTGCCCGCCCCGCCCGCCGAAGGCACCACGGTCCGCTGGATCTACTGGACCTCCGGCACCACCTCCGACCCCAAGGGTGTCCTGCACACCGACCGCAGCCTCGTCGCGGGAGGCTCGTGCCTGGCGCACGCGCTGCGTCTCGGCCGGGACGACATCGGGTCCATAGCGTTCCCGTTCGCGCACATCGGCGGTCCGGACTATCTGGTGATGCTGCTCCTGTACGGCTTCCCGGCCGTCCTGTTCGAGAAGTTCTCCCTGCCGGACGCGCTCGACGGCTACCGCAGGCACGGCGTGACGACGGCCGGCGGCAGTACGGCCTTCTACTCGATGTTCCTGGCCGAACAGCGCAAGGCTCCCGGCCGGAAGCTCATCCCCACCCTGCGGCTGCTGGCGGGCGGCGGCGCCGCCAAACCGCCCGAGATCTACCACGCCGTCGTACGCGAGATGGGCGTCCAGCTCACCCACGGATACGGCATGACCGAGGTCCCCATGATCACCATGGGGGCGCCGGACGACACGGCGGAGAACCTCGCGGCCACCGAGGGCCGGCCGCCCGCCGGGATGGAGATCCGTATCACGGACGAAGAGGGAAAGCCGCTGCCCACCGGCACGGACGGCGAGGTCCGGCTGCGGGGGGAGGCGGTCTGCCTGGGCTATCTCGACCAGGCCCAGAACGCCGAGGTCTTCGACCCCGACGGGTTCCTCGTCACCGGGGACGTCGGCCATCTCACAGCAAGCGGCCATCTCGTGCTCACCGGGCGGCTGAAGGACATCATCATCCGCAAGGGCGAGAACATCTCCGCCAAGGAGATCGAGGACCTCCTCCACCGGCACCCGGCGGTCGGTGACGTGGCGGTGATCGGCCTGCCCGACCAGGCCCGCGGCGAGCGGGTGTGCGCCGTCGTCGAAAAGCCGGCGGACTCAGGCGGGCCGGCCCCGGAATCGCTGACCCTGGAATCGATGACCGCGTACCTGCGGGCCGAGGGCCTGTCCGTGCACAAGCTGCCGGAGCAACTGGAGCTGGTCGAGGCCCTCCCGCGCAACGACGCCCTGCGCAAGGTCCTCAAGTACAAGCTGCGCGAGCGCTATTCCTGAGAACCGTCACGGGTACGGTCAGGCGTCCGGCTCTGCGGTGGTGTAGTACGCCGCGAACGCCGTCATGATCTCGTCCTCGCTGATCCTGCCGTCACCGTCCGCGTCGAGCGCCTCAGCCGCCCGACGGGCCACCTCGGCGTCGGCACCCAGCACCCGGATCACCCGGGCGGCGCTCTGCGGCGTCGCGCCGGCGCCGTCCTCGTCCGCTACGGCAAGCACGGCGTGCAGGAAAGGCCGGGCGATCTCGGCGAAGCGCTGGGGGTTGTCGCGCAGCCGCTTCACGGCGCCCGTGACGAACTCCTCGCGGTTCACCCGCTGGTCGCCGTCGACATCGGCGATACCGGCCATGCCCTGCCAGAAGGCTTCCGCGCCGATGAAGACCGCCTGCCCCTTGTCGGAGCGGGCGGCGGTCCCGAACTCTGCGAGCACGGCCTTCGCCGCCGCGCTGAAGTCCTCGCGGTCGATGTAGCCGTTGCCATCCTGGTCGAAGGTGGCGAATCGGGCGGCGATCTTCCGCTCATACTCTGCGCTGTCCATTTTCGGCCTTCCGCCTCACGTGTCAGGTGGGGTTGCAGTCTCTTGCAGTCAGACGGAGCGTAAGGCCTGCGTGGCCGGGAAGTTAAGGAAAGCGGGCAAGGTGTTGATCAACTGCATCCGTACGCCCACCGCAGGTGACTGCGAGGTCGACACCCTGTTACACGCCGAGGTCGGCACCGTGTCACACGGCCATTCGTCCGAGCGCGAGCGGCTGCGCCTCCTCGTCCACCGCCGAGTCGATGTCCGGATAGACCTCGAAGAGCCGTCGCACTCCCAGCGCGGCCAGCACTCGGTTCACATGGGACCCTTCGACCGCACCCCGGGCGGGCAGGATCAGCCGGAGCCGGCCCTGGCAGGAGCGCATCAGCCGACGCGTCGCGATCAACACTCCGATGCCGCTGGAGTCGCAGAACAGTACCCCGGAGAGGTCGAGTACCACCGCACGGCGGCCCTCGGCCACGGCGTCGTGCACGTGTCTGCGGACTTCGGGTGCGGTCACCAGATCCAGTTCACCCGAGATGCGCAGCAGGGCCCAGCCACCCCGCTCTCCCTCGCTCACGTTCAGCAGCGACACGTGCCACACCTCTCGCCGTTGGATCCGGAACTACCCGTTCCTTGGCGGCTGCCCGGCCGTACGCATCTGAAACGCGGCGGAATCCCTACCCTTGCCGCGTGCCCCACGGGCGCACTTTGCGGCAAAGGGGAGTGCGCCGCGGCACATGGCCACTACATTCGAAGGGTCGACACCAGGGTTGGGGGCCGTATGCCGAAAGACGCACCACCCCGCTGGGACCGCCGGATGCAGCAGCGGCTCGCGCGGGGTGAGGCCGCGGCGCTCGGGGAGTTGTACGACCGGTTCGCCTCGCTCGTGCACAGCCTCGCCCATCGGGTGCTCGGCGACGAGGAGGCTGCCGACCGGATCACCCGCGAAGTCTTCGGCTACATCTGGGAGAACCCCGACGCGTACGACCCCAAGCAGGGGTCCATGCGCTCCTGGGTGGCCCGGCTCACCCACCGCCAGGCGGTGAACCGGCTGCGCCAGACCGAGGCGGCAGCCCTCACGGCCGGCGCCGGTTCGCGCGAGGAGCTGGAACGGAAAGTGCGCAACGCGTCCGCCGCCGCCCGCGCCGACTACATCGTCACCTCCATGCCCGCGCCACTGCGGGCCGCGTTGGAGCTCGCGTACTTCCAGCGCCGGGACTACCGGCAGGCCGCGGCGGACCTCGGCGTCACCGAGGACGAGGCGCGCAGGCGCCTGCGCCTCGGACTGCAACTGCTCTCGACGGCCAATACCCGGCCGGTCGAAGGATCATCACCGCCCGGATACGGGCACGCACTGTGAACGGGCCCGCGCACGGGGCGCCAGGCCCCGACAACCCCGACGACCCCGACGACATGGACGGCAAACAGCCGCGCATACCCGCCCCGCGGCAGGCGGCGGACAATCTCCACCTGCGCCAGGAACCGTTGCCCGCGCCCGAGTCCGCGCCGCCGCGCGCGCCGGAAGTCGCACAGTCGCCGGCACAGCCGCCCACTCCGCCGCCGCCCACTCCGCCGCCGCCCACTCCGCCGCCGGCGGCGCTGACCCACAAGGTGCTGAAGTCGCTCCTCGGCGCCTGGGCACTGTCCGCCTGCTCCGCCGAGGAGACCCAGGCCGTCGAGAACCACCTGACCGAATGCGCACCGTGCGCGGACGAGGCACTGCGCCTCCGTGACGCCGTGGGACTCCTGCACGCAGAGGAGAGCCTCGATCTCGACCCGCTGCTGCGCTCGCGCGTCCTGGAGGGCTGCCTCGGGCGCAGGCCCGCGCGTATCCCGGTACCGGACTGGGCCTCACCGTACGACGCGGAGACCGCTAGACTCGATGCCCTGCTGCGGGACATCGGCGACTCCGAGTGGCACGCGCCGGTACGGCTCAAGTGGTTCGAGGGCGAGCGCCAGGTCAGCCGCAAAACGACGGTCGCCGGTGTCATCGGGCACCTGATGACCGTCGACGGCATGGTCGCCACCGCGCTCGGCCTCGACGACCCCCTCGGCCCTGACGCGCCGGACTCGCCCGGCACCCCGAGTGAGCGCACCGAGGCGTACTGGCGGTCGTCCCAGCACCCGTTCACCCGCAGAGTCCGCGAACCCTGGCGTGAGCAGGGCCACACTCTGATTCGCACGGTCTCGTTCGCGGGCCGGGGCGTGGCCGAGCTGTCCGTCCCATACGGGACGGCCGCACTGCCCCTGCGGGACTCGTTCCTGGACCGTGCCTTCGAGTGCTGGGTGCACGCGGGGGACATCGCGGACGCGGTGGACTATCCGTACGACCCGCCGGCCGCTGCCCACCTCAACCGCATGATCGACCTTGCCGCCCGGCTGCTCCCGGGCGCTCTCGCCGAGCGCCGCCGGGCCGGACTCGCCACGCCGGCACGGCAGCTCGTGGCGGCGGGCTCCCCCGGCCGGACCCTTCACCTGGAGGTCGAGGGCTCGGGCGGCGGCAGCTGGTACATCGCCCTGGACTCCCCGGCGGCAACCCCTTCGCCGCAACACGCGGTGGCCCAGATCGCGCTGGACGGCGTCGAGTTCTGCCGGCTGGCCGCGGGCCACATCTCCCCGGAGGACGCGGCGGCGGGCCAGCAGGGCGACCGCGAGGCCATCCGGGACGTGCTGTTCGCGGCGGCTTCGCTGTCCAGACTGTGAGACCCGGCTTCGGGGTCAGGTGAAGACGACCGTACGGCGGCCGTTGAGCAGCACGCGGTGTTCGCTGTGCCACTTCACCGCGCGCGCCAGCGCCTGGCACTCCACATCGCGGCCGATCGCGACCAGCTGCTCGGGGGTCACCTGGTGCCCCACGCGCTCGACCTCCTGCTCGATGATCGGGCCCTCGTCGAGGTCCGCCGTCACATAGTGCGCCGTGGCGCCGATCAGTTTCACGCCGCGCTCGTGCGCCTGGTGGTACGGCTTCGCACCCTTGAAGCTCGGCAGGAACGAGTGGTGGATATTGATGATCCGGCCGTTCAGCTGCTTGCAGAGGTCGTCGGAAAGCACCTGCATGTAGCGGGCGAGGACGACCAGCTCGACCCTCTCGTCCCGCACCAGCGCCAACAGCTCTGCCTCGGCCGCCGCCTTGGTTTCCCTGGTCACCGGAATGTGGCGGAAGGGAATGCCGTACGAGCCGACGAGCTCTTCGAAGTCCCTGTGGTTGGAGACGACCGCCGCGATCTCCACCGGCAGCGCGCCGATCGACGAGCGGAAGAGCAGATCGTTCAGGCAGTGGCCGAACTTCGAGACCATCAGCACGATCCGCATCCGCTCGGAAGCGTGGTGGATCTGCCAGTCCATCCGGAACGAGTCGCCGATGGCGGCGAAGCTGGCCCGCAGCTTCTCCAGCGTGACAGGGGGCTCGGCCGAGAAGTGCACCCGCATGAAGAAGAGGCCGGTGCCATGGTCGCCGAACTGCTGACTGTCCTCGATGTTGCAACCGGTCATGAACAGGTAACTCGACACCGCGTGCACGATGCCCTGTTTGTCGGGGCATGTCACGGTCAGGACATACTGCTCGGGCTGCGGGTCGCTCATAAGCCCAAAGGATTCCACACCCGCGTCGGAGGGCTCACGCCGACCGAGTCATGATCCGCAGGACGTCGAGAGAACTCGGGGCGGCATCCGGGTCGTCGCCGTCACTCGCCGCGAGGCGTACGTGCGCGTCACGGGCGGCCCGTACCGCCTCGGGCCATCCGTGGTGCTCCATGTAGGCCGACACGGGAGCGTCCGCCCCGACCTGGTGCATGATGCGCAGCACCCGCAGGACGGCGGTGTCCACGAGAGCGGCCTCCTGGGAGTCGCGGAAGATCGTCCCCACGTACTTCTCGGCGGACCAGTTGTCCAGCCAGGTGTCCTCGACCAGCCGGTAGACGGCGTCGGTGACGTCCCCGTAGCCGTCGAGGCCGGCAAGCCAGCACTCCTGCTGGAAGGCGGGGTCGGAAAGCATGTGCAGCGCCGAGCGCACATTGCTGCGCCAGCGCCACCACGGCATGTCGTTGAGCGGCATGCCGCCCATGGTGGGGGAGCGACGGCCACGACGGGAAGAGTTCTCCGAACCTTGCACGGTTGTCGATCGTACGTTCCCGATTCGCAGAAGCGCGCGCACCCCTGCAATTCATCTTTGCGTCACCGAACGTTGAACAAGGGTCACTCGTGTGTTACCCGTGGGGCGGAATTGTGCAGAGACATGACCGGTTGGCGACGTACCTCATCCCTCCGCCCCAGCAACTCCGCGCTGACGACCGCGCTGTGTACGGCGGTCTGTGCGTCACTCATCGGGGGATGCGGTGTGCTCCCTGGGGACTCGGGGGGAGCCAGGGAGCCCATCACCGTCATGACGTTCGCGCCCGAGGAGACCCAGGCCACCAACATGGCGGGCATGCCGGCCATGGCCGGCGCGTACGCCCGCTGGATCAACAGCCGCGGCGGTATCAACGGCCGGGAACTCAAAGTCATCACCTGCAACGAGCACAACACTCCCGTCGGAGCGGGCGACTGCGCACGGAAGGCTGTAACCGCCAACGCCGTCGCGGTCGTCGGCTCGTACAGCCAGCACGGCCGGGCGTTCATGGCCCCGCTCGAGACCGCGGGTATCCCGTTCATCGGCGGCTACGGCGTCTCCGACGAGGAGTTCCAGAGCACGCTCTCGTACCCGGTGAACGGTGGCCAGCCGGTCCTCCTCGCGGGCAACGGACGCCAGCTCGCCCGCGACTGCGAGCGGGTCTCCCTGGTCCGTCCCGACACCGTCGCCGGCGACACCATGCCCGTACTCCTGAATTCGGGCCTGGTGGCAGGCAAGCGCACCGAGGCCGCCGACGTCCGCGCCGCCGAGGACGCGGGCGACTACAGCGCGAAGGCGCGGGAGGCCCTGCGGGAGGCGGGCGCGGACCCGTCGCTGCCGGGGGTCATCGGCTCGGCGGCGGCGACGGAGCGAGCGGCCAAGGGCTGCGTCACCGCCGTGCTCGGCGAGCGGACGGAGACCTTCTTCGACTCCTTCCGGCGGGTCCAGAAGGACCTCCAGAAGGTCCGGATCTCCTCGGTGCTCGGCAGCGTCAGCCAGGGCCTGGTGAACCGCACAGGCGGCAAGGAGGGCCCCTTCGAGGGCGCGTACGTCACCGGCTGGTACCCCGTGGCGAGCGATCCCCTCTGGGAGCCGATGCGCAAGGTGATCAGCGAGCACGCCTTCGGCGACGACCGCATCGACCCGGCCGACACCGGGATCCAGACGACGTGGATCGCGTACACGGTGTTAACGGACATAGTCCGCTCCCTCGGCGAGGGCGACATCACCGCGCCGCGCGTGGCGCAGGCCCTCGACCGCACCACCGGAATCGACACGGGCGGCCTCACGCCGAAGCTGAGCTGGCGGTACGAGGACATGCGCGCGGTACGGGGCTTCCCCCGGATTGTCAACGGCCGGGTGACGTTCCAGGTCGTCCGCGAAGGGCGTCTGGTGGCTCTGGAGAAGGGGTCCCGGGACATGACGGCGACGCTCGAAGGCTCCCCGGCGGCAAGGTAGGCCCCTCCCGGGCCCAGCGTCCTCGCGGAGGCCGGTCGCAGGGGGCGCCGGGGCTCCGCCTCCCTTCCCGCAGGCCCTCGGCCCCGGTGGGCGGGCTCGTCCATCCACCCACCGGGCAGGGACCTACAGCTGGGTCTTGTCGCGCTTCGTCAGACCGTACTGCCCGGCGATCGCGTTCCACAGGCCCGCGGCCTCCTGCTTGGCCTGAGTCGCTTCGCCGCTGGCGCGGTTGCCCGCCCCCGCCTGAGGCGTCTGCCGGGCACGGCCGTCCTTGCAGCCCTTCTTGCCGGCGACCTGGTCGGCCCAGGCGGCGTAGTGGTTGTCCGCTGCCGCGGACGACTTCCACGCCTTGGTCAGGGATGCCGACAGCCGTGCGTTCTCCGGCAGCTTGTCGACCGGGAGGGCCTGCAGACGGGTCACCAGGTTCTCTCGCTGTACGGCGGCGGCCCGTAGATCGATGGCGGCCTGGCCGAGGTTGTCGCACTTCTTGATGTTCTCGACCGAACGGATCACGGCCGCACGGCTGTTGTTGCTGTCGGCGAGCAGCTTGTCCAGCCCCTCGGCCTGCGCCTTGGCCGGATCGGCAGCCGGTTCGGCGGAGCTCCCGGTGGTGGGCGACGAGTCCGCGGTGACAGCAGTCCTGTCGTCCTGCCCCTTGTCCTCGTCGTCGCCGCCGCTCATCAGCGCGCCCACGCCGAGACCCACCACGGCCAGAGCGACAACGCCCGCGGCGATGAGGGCGGCCGGGGACCGGCGGCGCTGTCCGCCGCCCCGGCCCGGCGGCGGAGACTGGGGCTGGGTGTGCGGTGCGTGCGGCGAGGCGGGAGCGTACGGCCGCTGTGCCTGGCGCGGCTGCTGGGACCGGCGCTGCTGCGTCCCGTCGAAGCGGGGCAACTGCTGTGTGGGATCGGGGCGTTCGGATCCGGCGTCGGTACGGAAGAGGCTGTCGAACTCGGCGGGCGGCTGCCGGTCCTCCGGGGCGCCGGGCCTGATCCCGTACGGAGCGCCGGTCGGCGCGGCCGGAACGGGAGCGATGTACTGCGTCGCCTGCGCATCCGGCCCCTGGGGCACGCCGGTCCCTGCAGGCCCGGCGGGCACCGGCGCGATGTACTGCGTCGCCTGCGCGTCGGGTCCCTGCGGCGCCCACTGGCCGTGGCCCGTGCCCAGGAACTGGGTGGACTCGGCGGGGTGTTCGGGCGCCATCCCGCCGGGCGCTGCGGCCCCGTGCGCGTTGGCCCCAAGCGGCGGGTACACGGCTCCCGGCGGCGGGTAGGCGGCCATGGGCGGCAGGTACTGGGTGGCGTCCGCCTCCGCTCCGGCGTGCGGCGGCAACGGCATGGGCGTCGCCGGCTGCACCGGCTGCTGCGCCCCCTCGGGGGGCAGCGGCTGCGACACCGGCGCCTGCTGCTGGCCCGGCCCCCACGGCTGGCCCCAGGGCTGACCGCCCGCGGGGGCGACCTGCTCCCCCGAGGTTCCGGGTATCCAGGGACCACTGCCGTCCGCGGGCAGCACGACACCCTCGTGCGCGCGCCGGGCCGCGGGATACTGCGGCTCGTCGCCCTGACCGCTCTGCGTCACCGGGACTCCTACGTGTGTACCTACGGGACCGTCGGTTCACGCTACCGGGTCCCGCAGCCCCCCTGCCACGCACCGGAAAGCAGTAACAAGAAGGGCGCCCAAGACGCTGTTATGGGGCCGCGTGTGCCCCCGGCTACGCCGCGTTGATCTCCAGCCGCGCACGGAACTCGCGGACCGCCGGCTCCTCCCGGAACGGCTCCAGACGCTGCTGGAAGTCGTCCAGGTACTCGGCGCCCCGGTTGGACCGCAGCGTACCCAGCAGCTCGACCGCGCGCGTACCCGTGTGGCACGCCTGCTCGACCTCGCGGCGCTGGACCTGGGACGTGGCCAACAGCACAAGACCGATCGCGCGGCGACGGGCCTTGGTCTCCGGCAGGCCGTCCAGCGCCTCCTCCGCCCGCCGGCCCGCGGCCTCCGCCTGGCCGAGGTCACGGTGGCAGTGCGCCAGCTCGTCGGCGAGGTACGCCTCGTCGAAGTGGGCGATCCACGCCGGGTCGTCACCCGCGGTCGCTTCCGTACGCTCCAACGCGCCCAGCGCCCGGCCCGCCGCCACCTGGGTGGCGCGCGCGTCGCCCAGCAGAGCGTGCCCCCGCGCTTCCGCCGCCAGGAACATCGCCTCCGCGCGCGGCGGCACCTGACCGCGCGCACCCTCCTGCGCGGCCCGCGCCAACTGGGCGATCTCGCGCGGGTTCCCGAGCTGCGCGGCGAGGTGGCTCATCGACGCGGCCAGCACATAGCCGCCGTAACCACGGTCGCCGGCCGCCTGCGCGAGCCGCAGGGCCTGGATGTAGTAGCGCTGGGCGAGCCCCGGCTGACCGGTGTCGACGGCCATGTAGCCGGCCAGCTCCGTGAGCCGCGCCACAGCCGCGAAGAGCGCGCGGCCGACCGACTCCCGGTACGAGCCGGCCAGCAGCCCGGACACCACGCTATTGAGGTAGTGGACGACGATCGGGCGGACATGACCGCTGCCGAACCTGTGGTCCAGCTCGACCAGCGCCTCGGTCGTGGCCCGGACGGCGTCGACGTCCGAGGCCCCCACCCGCGCGCCCACCGACCGCGCCACCTGTGCGTCCGCGCCGGTGATCAGCCAGTCACGGCTGGGCTCCACCAGCGCGGAGGCGGCGACGGTCGATCCGGAGAGGAAGTCGCGGCGGCCCACGTCGCTGCGCCACAGCTCGCAGACCTGCTCGATCGCGCCCGGCACGGTGGGCGAGAACTGCAGGCCGATCCCGGAGGCGAGATTCTTGCCGTTGGCCATCCCGATCTCGTCGATCGTGACCGTACGGCCGAGCTTGCGGCCCAGCGCCTCGGCGATGATCCCCGGTGCCCGGCCGCGGGGCTGCTGGCCGCGGAGCCAGCGGGCCACCGATGTCTTGTCGTACCGGAGATCGAGACCGTGCTCCGCCCCGCACATGTTCACGCGGCGAGCCAGCCCGGCGTTGGAGCACCCTGCTTCCTGGATGAGCGCCTGCAGCCGTTCGTTCGGCTGGCGGGCGACGAGCGGCCTGGCTGCCATGACTACCCCCTGAGGCTGCAATGATCTTTGAATTGATCACTGCCCGGCGAATATGCAAAGAATGCGGCGGATGACTGCGTAGTCGCTGTAGTCGGCTTTGCTGTTGTTGGCGGGTTTGACGGTTTTATCCACTTCGGGGCGGCCTTCCGCGGCGTTCCGTGAACTTCCAGGACGTTCCACTGCGTTCTTCCACGCCTGTGGCTACCCGCTCACTGCTCCCCGTCCCCCTGCGCGCCCCCGGCCGTGCACCGGTGCGCCCCGCATGCGATACATGCAGGATCGATGCTCCCGGCACCTCGCAGGCCGCGCCCGTAACCCGAGGTGACGGCGGCAGTTGAGTTCACCGTGGAAGAGACCATCGGAGTCACGGAAGCCGCACCCATCCCCAAGCAGCGAGGCGACCTGCTGCTGGATCACGCCGTGCGGTACGCGGAAGAGCGCCACTGGGACGTGTTCCCCGGCACCTGGCTGGAGGCCGAGGACGGCAGGGAGCAGTGCTCGTGCGGCGACGCCGCCTGCTCCGCGCCCGGCGCCCATCCGGTACGCCAGGACTGGGAGTCGCAGGCGACGGGGAGCGCGGTGCAGGCGCGGCGGCTCTGGGCGAAGCACCCGAAGGCGTCCATCCTGCTGCCGACGGGCCGGACGTTCGACGCGATCGACGTGTCCGAGACGGCCGGGTTCCTCGCCCTGGCCCGGATGGAGCGCATGGAGCTGACACTCGGCCCGGTCACCTGCACCCCGGACCGCCGGATGCTGTTCTTCGTCCTGCCGGGCGCCGGGCTGAAAGTTCCCGATCTGGTAGGGAAGTTGGGGTGGTCGCCCGCCGCGGTCGACCTGATCGCCCGCGGCGAGGGCGACTACGTCGCCGCTCCCCCGACCCGCGTGGGCGGCCACGGCGCGGTGCAGTGGGCCCGGCGGCCCACACCGGCCAACCGTTGGCTGCCCGACGCCGAGGAACTGATCAGCCCGCTGGCATACGCGTGCGGGCGGGAGGCCGCCGACGCTCGGGCCAGGCGCGCCCAGGACTCATAAGGTGTCCCCCAGGCTGTGTTTCATGACCAGCCACGGGGACACCGAGAGGCGGGGCGGATGCCGGACGAGGCAGCTGAAGAGGCGGGCGGAGCGCGTACGGCGCCGCCCGCCGCCGTACGTGCAGAGGGCCTGTGGAAGCGGTTCGGCGAGCAGATCGCCGTGGCCGGGATCGATCTCGAGCTGCCCGCCGGGAAGTTCATCGGCCTGGTCGGACCGAACGGCGCGGGCAAGACGACCACGCTGTCGATGGTGACCGGACTGCTCCGCCCCGACCAGGGTCGAGTCGAGATCACCGGCCGTGACGTCTGGCGGGACCCGGCCGAGGTGAAGGCCCGGATCGGCGTACTGCCCGAGGGGCTGCGGCTCTTCGAGCGGCTCTCGGGGCGCGAACTCCTCGCGTACACCGGGCGGCTGCGGGGGCTGCCCGGGGAGGAGGTCGACAAGCGCGCGACGCAACTGCTGGACGTACTGGACCTGGCGGGCGCGCAGCACAAGCTGGTCGTCGACTACTCCACCGGCATGCGGAAGAAGATCGGCCTGGCGGCCGCCCTGCTCCACAACCCCGAAGTCCTCTTCCTGGACGAGCCGTTCGAGGGGGTCGACCCCGTCTCCGCGCAGACCATCCGCGGCGTCCTGGAGCGGTACACCCTGTCGGGGGCGACCGTCGTCTTCTCCAGCCATGTGATGGAACTCGTCGAGTCGCTCTGCGACTGGGTCGCGGTCATCGCGGCGGGCCGGATCCGGGCGCAGGGCACCCTCGCCGAGGTGCGCGGCGACGCGCCGTCCCTGCAGAGCGCCTTCCTCGAACTGGTCGGCGCAGGCGCGCGGGACCACAGCGACTCCCTGGACTGGCTGGGCGGCGGGGCCGGCCGATGAGCACGAGCACGAGCCCGCCCACTGCCGGAATCACCCCGGTCTTCGTCCGCCTGAAGCTGTCGCTGCTGCGCAACGGGCTGCGCCAGTCCTCCGGCCGCAAGGCCGCCTACATCGCCTCCGTCGTGGTCACGCTGCTCTTCGCGGCGCTCCAGCTGATCGGGCTCATCGCGCTGCGCGGCAACGGACACGCGGCGACCGTCGTGGTCCTGCTGACGGGCGTACTGGCCCTCGGCTGGGCCGTGATGCCGCTGTTCTTCCCCAGCGGGGACGAGACCCTCGACCCGACCCGGCTGGTGATGCTCCCCCTGCGGCCCCGACCGCTGATCGTGGCGCTGCTCACCGCCTCCCTCGTCGGGATCGGCCCGCTGTTCACCCTGTGCCTCGTCGCGGGTTCGGTGGTGGCGGTGGCGCACGGCGGTGCCGCCGTGGCGGTCGGCGTGCTCGCCGTACCACTGACGCTGCTGGTGTGCGTGGCGCTGGCGCGGGCGGTGGCGGCGGCCAACATCCGGCTGCTGACCAGCCGTAAGGGCCGCGACCTGGCCGTACTCAGCGGCCTGGTGATCGCGGTCGGCATCCAGGTGGTGAATTTCGGCGGCCAGAGGCTCAGCGAAGCCGGCGGGCTGTCGGCCCTCGACCCGGTGGCAGATGTGGTGCGGTGGCTGCCGCCCGCCTCGGCGATCGGTGCGGTGGACGCCGTCGCCCAGGGTGCTTACGGACGCGGTGCCGCTCAACTCCTGCTGGCCGCCGCCGCGCTGGTGCTTCTGCTGTGGTCCTGGCAGCGCAGCCTGACGAAACTGATGACCGCGCCGGACGGCTCGACCCTCCAGGCGGCGGAGCCCGCGCGGAAGGAGTCGTCGTCCACGGGCCTGTCGCGCCTGCTCCCCGAGGGCCGCACGGGCACGGTCATGCAGCGCAGCCTGCGCTATGTGTGGCGGGATCCGAAGACCAAGGCGGCATGGGTCACTTCGCTGGCCATCGGCCTGATCGTGCCGGTGTTCAACGCGCTCCAGGGCACCGGCACGATCTACTTCGCCTGCTTCGCGGCCGGGATGCTGGGCATCCAGATGTACAACCAGTTCGGCCAGGACACTTCGGCGTTCTGGACGGTGGCCCTCACAATCTCCTCGACGCGCGACGCCTACCTCGAACTGCGGGCCCGGGCCCTGGCGCTGCTGGTGGTCACCCTGCCGTACTCGGCGTTCGTCACCGTGGTCACGGCGGGCCTCGTGGGCAACTGGCGGGCTCTGCCCGAGGCGCTGGGCCTCTCGCTCGCGCTGCTGGGCGCGATGCTGTCCACGGGCGCGGTGGCCTCGGCCCGCTTCCCGTACTCGATTCCACAGGACAGCGCGTACAAGAACGTGGCCCCGGGCCAGGCGGGCCTGGCCTGGATCAGCATCTTCGGCGGCATGACGGCCTCGGCCCTGCTCTGCGCGCCGCTGTTGGCGCTCACTGTCTGGCTCCATGTCACGGGTGCCCACCACTGGCTCTGGCTGATCCTCCCGGCGGGCGCCGCCTACGGCGCCCTGATCACCTGGGCCGGCCTGCGCTTCGCGGCCCCGACGACCGCGAACCGGCTCCCGGAGATCCTGACGGCGGTGAGCAAGGGGTGAGGGGGCAGGGGCCTGCCCGCACCCGGTGCCTCACGGCGTGAGGACACCGTCCAGGAAGGGCTCCACCGCCGCGCGCCAGCCCTCCGGCTGGTCGTAGTGGACCAGGTGCCCCGCGTCCGGTACCTCCGCGTAGCGGCCGCGGGGCAGTACCCGGACCATTTCCTGGGCCTCGGCGCGCCCCAGTTCACCGTCCAGGCCGCGGACCACCAGGGCCGGACACCGGACCTGGGCAAGCTCGTCCCAGTGCGCGTCGTAGACCCACGTCTCCCGGGACTTGAGCATCTGGCGGCGGGAGAAGACCGGACGCCAGCCGTCCGCACGCTCGGCCATCACCTCGGCGAAGAACTCGCCACGCGCCGGGCTGGGGCGCTCCACCCAGGGGTCGTCCTCGCCGAACCACTTGCGTACGTCCGCGAGCGTCGCGAAGGGCACCGGCCAGGCGCGGAACCAGTCTTCCCACTCGCGCTGTGACGCCGCCCCCAGGGCCGAGGCGCGCATGTCGCAGATGATCAGCGCCTCGACGAGGTCTGGTCGGCGGGCCGCGAGCTGCCAGGCGGTCAGGGCGCCCATGGAGTGACCGATGAGGGTCACGGGGGCGAGGCCGAGCTGTTCGACCGCGGCCTCGGCATCGGCCACGTACGCCTCACGGCTGTACGGACCCTCGGCCGGCTTCTCGCTGCGCCCGTGGCCCCGCTGGTCGAGGCCGACCGCGCGGCGCCGCTCGGCGAGCCAGCGGGCGGTGGGCGCCCAGTGCGAGGCGCGTCCCATGAGCCCATGCAGTAAGAGCACGCCGGGGGCGTTCTCGGTGTCCCCTCCGCCCTTGGGCGGGTCGGCGAACTCCCAGGCGGCGAGCCGTACTCCGTCGGCTCCTGTCACGTCGATGCGCCGCACCAATGTCCTGGCACCCCCTTCAGTCGTCTTCGGTTCGTCCATCCGTCCAGAGCGGTTGAGCCCCGCCAGACTATCGAACTCGTATTCGAAAACGAGCGTCTCCCCAGCAACACCCCTCGTTCGAGTGACCTCGCTCAAGGATTGACGGACGCAACCGAGGGGAGATCTTCAACGGGAGGCGGGCCGCTCGGGGAAGACGGTCCGAGGGGATTGACCCTGGGAGCTCGGGGCTCCGGGTCAGCACAGGGGAGGACAGGTCCCGGCGCCGCAAGGCGCCGGGACCCTCCGTACCAGCGGACGAAGCGGAACCAGACCCAGCAGACAGGTCCCCGGTGCGGGCAGAAGCCGTCCAGCGCCACGGGCGCATACCCCTGCCCCCTCCCTGACCCGCTGTGCGCGCACAGCCGACCCCTCGGGTCATATGCCTCAACGACAGCCTTGCACGCGGCCCCGCACGGAAGCTGCCATTCCGCGGGAAAGCGGCTGCCGCCCGCCCGACGCCCTGCGTCCGCCCGTCCGAAGCCGCCCGAAGCCGGCTGAAGCCCAGTCAGCGCTTGGCGACGAAGACGTGTGAGGCGACCTCCGTGTTCAACTCCGCGGCCTCACCACTGCTGCCCACCAGCACGCCGCCCGCCGACTCCGTGACACTCACCACCGAACCGGGCTGCACACCCGCGCGCCGCAACGTGTACATCAACTGGGCATCCGTCTGGATCGGCTCACCGATCCGCCGGACCACCACGGTCTTGCCCTCCGCACCGGGGTGCAGCTCGGCCAGGCTCACCATGTTGTCGTCCAGGAACGGGTCCGCCTCGGCCTTCTCGCCCAACTCCTCCAGGCCGGGGATCGGGTTCCCGTACGGCGACTCGGTCGGGTGACGCAGCAGCTCCAGCACCCGCCGCTCCACCGCCTCGCTCATCACGTGCTCCCAGCGGCATGCCTCCGCGTGCACCTGCTCCCACTCCAGACCGATCACGTCGACGAGCAGGCACTCGGCCAACCGGTGCTTGCGCATCACGCGCGTCGCCAGCCGGCGGCCCTCTTCGGTCAGCTCGAGGTGCCGGTCGCCCGCGACCGTCACCAGCCCGTCGCGCTCCATCCGCGCCACCGTCTGGCTGACCGTCGGACCGCTCTGATCGAGCCGCTCCGCGATCCGGGCGCGCATGGGGACCACGCCTTCCTCTTCCAGCTCAAGGATGGTGCGGAGATACATCTCCGTGGTGTCGATCAGTCCGGACATACGTGCCCCTCGATTATCGTGCGCTGGCCCTGACCCCAATTCTGACGCATAGCTCCGACAACCGGGCAGCACCAAGGAGAGCGCGTATTGACAGGTGCGTGGTCCAGACCGCACGGTGATCGGCGGAACCCGGACACACCCCCGCTGGAAAGGTCCTCCGCGATGAGCGAGAGCAAGCTGGCCGGTCAGTTCTTCGACGCCGCCATCGCACTGCTGCAGCGGGTACGGGAGGAGGAGTCCGGGAACATCGCCGCGGCCGGCTCCCTGATCGCCGACACCGTCTCGGCGGGCGGCAGGCTCTTCGCCTTCGGCGCCGGCCACTCCTCGCTCGCCGCCCAGGACGTCGTCTATCGGGCAGGCGGCCTCGCGCTGATGAACCTCCTCGCTGTCCCCGGCGTCGTCGGCATCGACGTCATGCCGGCCACCCTCGGCAGCGCCCTGGAACGAGTCGACGGCCTCGCGGGCGCCGTGCTCGACAGCAGCCCCGCCACCGAGGGGGACGCGCTGGTGATCATCTCGCTGTCCGGGCGCAACGCCCTGCCCGTGGAGATGGCGATGAACGCCCGGGCGCTCGGCCTGAAGGTCATCGGAGTGACGTCGGTGGCCTACGCGACGGAAACCAAGCCGCGGCACGTGTCCGGCACCTTCCTCAAGGACCACTGCGACGTCGTCCTCGACAGCAAGATCGCGGTCGGTGACGCGGAGCTGACGGCCGACGGCATCGAAGCCCCCTTCGCCCCCGCGTCCACCGTAGTCACCAGCGCGGTCATGCAGGCCGTCATGGCGCATGCGGCCGGCGAGCTCGCAGGCCGCGGCATCGAACCGCCTCTGCTGCGCTCCGGCAACGTCGACGGCGGGCACGAGTGGAACGGCCGCGTCATGACGGAGTACCGCGACCGGATCTTCTTCCGTCACTGACGCGGGGGCAGCGCGGGACCTAGGCCAGACCTAGGCCACGACAGCCGCCTCCGTGCCGAGGACGCGCTACGTAGCGAGGACCTGCGCCAGATCCAGCGCGGCGGCGACCTGGGCAGCCACATCTTCCCCGTACATCGCGTCCGGACGCTCGAACGCCGGGCGGCTCGGGCCACGCAGGAAAGTGACCACCCCCAGCGTGCGGCCACGGCTGCGCAGCACCGTGCACAGGGCGTGCACGGTACCGTCCGGCCACTGGCGGGCCGCCGCCCACGCGGCCGCCGCCCCGGCCGGCGCGTTCGTCGGCGCGCTCGCCCGCACCGGGCCGATCCGGTCCATCGCCTGCAGCGCGGGATGCCCCTCCGCGTACCGCACCGGAATGGACCCCGGCGCCGGCAGCGCCGGGCCGGCGGCACCGGCGGGCGTCGAGGCCACCCTTACGAGATGGGGCGGATCCCCCGTCGCGATGTCCAGCAGCGCGTGGTCGGCGAACCCGGCCAGGGCGAATTCCATGTGCACCGTCGCCGCTTCGAGGGGATCGTCGCACTCCCCCGCCGCGCGGGCCGCCCGGTGCAGCTGGTTCGTACGGAAGCGCATCTGTGCCGCGTCCGAATCGGCCTGACGCGACTCCGTGATGTCCTGGAACAGCCAGCCGACCCCGAGCGGAACCGGCTCCTCCGCAAGCGGCGAGGCCAGCCGCAGGAAGCCGCATCGCCAGCAGCGGCGGCGCCCACCCTCGGCGGTCCGTACCGTCACCCACAGCTCGACCGGCGCCGGCGGCGCGCCCTCGGCCAGCACATGCTGCAGGGCACCCTCCAACTCCTCCACGCCCTGCGTGAGCAGTTCACCCAACGGCCGCCCGAGCAGCGCCGTACGCCCCGAGCCGAGCGCACGCGCCGCATGCGCGTTGACGACCGCCGGACGCAGGTCGACGTCCACCAGCACCACGCCCCAGGACGCGTCCTCCAGCAACGCCTCACTGAGCGCGATCGACCGCTCCAGATCGATCTGCGCATGCACCTCGCTGAACGCGCAGTACACCCCGGCCGGCTTGCCGTCCGCGCCCCGGACCCCGGCCGACTGCGTCCGTACGAGCACGCGCCCGCCGTCCTTCGTCACCAGCGCGAACTCGTGCACCTGGCGGCCAGGCGTGTCCATGGCGGCCATCAGCCGCCGCTGCACGTCCTCGGCATCGGCGGTCCGCACCGCCCACCCGGCGAACCCGCGCCGCCCCACGGCCTCGGCCGCGGACCAGCCCAGAATCCGCTCGGCCTCACGGTTCCAGTGGGTGACCACACCGTCCGCGTCGAACGCGCACAGCGCGGCATCCATCCCGTCGAGAAGCGCGGCCAGCAGATCGGACCCGGGGCCCTCCCGCTCCGGCTCCTGCGGCCCCACGGCATCGGCGGTCTCACTACTTCGGGAAGCACTCACCTGGCACCCCCTGCAGGTGTTCGCGTGTGCTGCACGTCGGATCATTCAACTGGAACGTGACGCAGCCCACACCATTTTCCCCGAAATCCGTGCGCCCCGGTAACTGGGAAAGTCGACCGGATACGGCAACACCGCGTCACCACCTCAACGGGCCGCTTCGACGTCTCCCACGGGAGCCACGGCGGATCCAGCGGGCTGATGGCTACGGGTACGCAAGGAAGACGGAAGCCTGGGACGACAATGCCCGTCAAAAATGTCTTGAGGCTTCCCCGCCCGCTTCCTAGAGTGAGACCACGCCTGAAAGGAGGTGATCCCGAAGTGATTTCATTTCGGACGCGCGAGGTGACTGCGGGCTAGCGCCCGTTGTCGCACCCAGTGCGGTCGGCGGAACGCCGGCCAATCCCAAGCAGTCGCCGACCCGTGGGCTCGCCGGTACGTCCGGCCGGCTTCTCCGTACTCGTACGGAGGGACCCGAGCCCACGGGTTCACTGCGTTCCGGGGCCCTACGGGCGGCCTGCGCGCGGCCTACGGGCACAGCCTCTCGAGGCGCCAGCCGCCCTCAGCCTCCGCCACGTACCGCAGCCGGTCGTGCAGGCGGTTCTCGTGGCCCTGCCAGAACTCCATCGCCTCGGGTGCGATCCGGTAGCCGCCCCACTCCGGCGGGACCGGGACCCGTTCGTTCTCCGGGTAGCGCGCAAGTAGGTCCGCGTGACGGCGGTCGAGTTCCTCTCGGGAGGCGATCACCGAGGACTGGTCGCTCGCCCAGGCGCCGAGCTGGGAGCCGTGCGGGCGGGAGCGGAAGTAGGCAGCCGTCTCGTCGCGGCCGATCCGGGCCGCGGTGCCCGAGACGATGACCTGGCGGGCGATCGGATGCCAGGGAAAGAGCAGCGAGACATACGGGTTCGCGGCGATTTCCATGCCCTTACGCGAGGTGTAGTTGGTGAAGAAGACGAAGCCGCGGGCATCGAAGGCCTTCAGCAACACCGTGCGGGAGCTGGGCCGGCCGTCGGGCGTGGCGGTGGTGACCACCATGGCGTTCGGTTCGAACAGGCCGCTGGTCACCGCCTCGTGGAACCAGCGGGCGAACTGTTCCATCGGCTCGTCGGCGAAGGAGTCCTCCGTGACGATCTCGGAGCGGTACTGCTTGCGCATGGCGGCGGGATCGAAGCCGGCGGGGTCAAGGTCCAGGTCCTGGTTCTCCACGGGACCCATCCTGCCGCAGCCCCCAGTCTGCCCGGCACGGAGTGCCGCTAATCCTCCCCGGACGGAATAGAGCAGTGTGCCGGACATCACGCTTCCCCGCATCGGCGGAACCCGCCAAAATCTTGGGCTGGGCCTCTGTGGCCTCCGTACATGACGGGATATCGTGCCTGCTCCACGAGCGGTTGGGTGCCCACCGGCCGTACGGGGCATCACGGGGGTGACGGGCCCGGACCGCGAGTCGTGCGCATACGACCGTGGATCCGCGCCGGCGCCGACTGCTTTCACCACCTGTTTTGACACCCGGTTTCACGCCGCTTGTCGCACACATCATGAGGAGCCGCCTGATGTCCGACTTCGTACCCGGCCTCGAAGGGGTCGTCGCGTTCGAGACGGAGATCGCCGAACCCGACAAGGAAGGCGGATCTCTCCGCTATCGGGGCGTCGATATCGAAGACCTGGTCGGGCACGTGTCCTTCGGGAATGTGTGGGGCCTGCTCGTCGACGGTGCGTTCAACCCCGGGCTGCCGCCCGCGGAGCCGTTCCCGATTCCGGTGCACTCCGGTGACATCAGGGTCGACGTGCAGTCGGCGCTGGCGATGCTCGCGCCCGTGTGGGGCCTGAAACCGCTGCTCGACATCGACGAGCAGACCGCCCGCGACGACCTGGCGCGCGCCGCCGTGATGGCACTGTCGTACGTGGCGCAGTCCGCGCGCGGGCAGGGGCTGCCGATGGTGCCGCAGCGGGAGATCGACAAGGCGCAGTCGGTTGTGGAGCGGTTCATGATCCGCTGGCGCGGCGAGCCGGACCCGAAGCACGTCAAGGCCGTCGACGCGTACTGGACTTCGGCCGCCGAGCACGGCATGAACGCCTCCACCTTCACCGCGCGGGTGATCGCGTCGACCGGCGCCGATGTGGCTGCCGCCCTTTCGGGTGCCGTGGGCGCCATGTCGGGGCCGCTGCACGGTGGTGCGCCGTCCCGTGTGCTCGGGATGATCGAGGAGATCGAGCGCACGGGTGACGCGACCGCGTATGTGAAGCAGGCGCTGGACAAGGGCGAGCGTCTGATGGGCTTCGGCCACCGGGTGTACCGGGCGGAGGACCCGCGGGCGCGCGTGCTGCGGCGCACCGCGAAGGAGCTGGGGGCGCCCCGCTTCGAGGTGGCGGAGGCGCTGGAGAAGGCGGCGCTGGAAGAGCTCCACGCGCGTCGCCCGGACCGGGTGCTGGCCACGAACGTGGAGTTCTGGGCGGCGATCATGCTGGACTTCGCCGAGGTGCCTGCGCACATGTTCACGTCGATGTTCACGTGTGCGCGTACGGCCGGCTGGTCGGCGCACATCCTGGAGCAGAAGCGGACGGGACGACTGGTGCGGCCTTCCGCGCGGTATGTGGGCCCGGGCACGCGGAGCCCCCAGGACATCGTCGGTTACGGCGACATCGCCGGCTGACCGGCGCGTCCGACCGGCCGGCACCACACGGCAACGGCGCCGCACCCGTTTCCCGGTGGGGGGCCGGTGGCGGGGGGTGGCCCCGGGGCCTGGCGCGGGTCTCAGCCGGCCGCGACGAGCGGCTGCTCGACGAGGTCGGCGTGGTGCCGGGCGGCGGCCTTGGGGTGGGCGCGCAGCCAGCCCTTGAGCTCGTTCCGGCCGAACTCGGCGAAGAGCGGGTTGGCCGGATCGCTGGTGACACCGGGGGCCTGTGCCTCGTACGGGAAGGGCAGCGGCTCGATACGGGCGTCGAGGCGCGGGTTGTAGAAGAACGGCACCGAATAGCGCTCGGTCGCGCCGGGCGGGCTGACGACGCGGTGGTTGGTGGCCTTGAGGTAGCCGTTGGTGGCCACTTCGAGGAGTTCGCCGAGGTTCACGACGAAGGCGCCCTGGATCGGCGGTACGTCGTGGAACTCGCCGTCGCCCCGCTGGACCTGGAGGCCGCCTATCCGGTCCTGGAGGAGCAGGGTGAGGAAGCCGTAGTCCTTGTGGGCGCCGACGCCCTGGCCGGTGCCGTCGGCCGCGCCGCCGCTGCCGGGGTAGCGGACCAGCTTGAGGTGCAGGTGGGGGTGGCCGGCGAAGACGTCGTCGTAGAAGTCCGCCGGGGCGCCGATGGAAACGAGCAGCTCGTGCAGCAGCCGGGCGGCGACCTCGCTGAGCCGGTCGATCCAGCCGAGGGCCGCGGCGCGCAGGGCGGGAAGGCCGGCGGGCCACTGGTTGGGGCCTTCCAGCCACCAGTAGGCGGGCTCGCCCGGTCCCGGGATGCGCGGGGGCCGTTCGGCGCCGATGTCGAGCTGGTCGCGCCAGTCCCGGCTGCCGCCGGTGTGCTCGTCTCCGGTCCGGGTGTAGCCGCGGAAGTGCGGGGAGTTGATGTTGCCGATGGCGAGCCGTTCGGCCTCGGGGAGGGCGAAGAAGGCGCGCATGGCAGACATCAGGGCGTCCGTCTCGGTGTCCGTGATGCCGTGCCCGGTCAGCTGGAAGAAGCCGACGTCGTGGGCCGCGCTGTGGAGCTGGGCGTGCAGGAGTGCACGGGCCTGGGGGCCGCGGTCGGCGGCGGAGAGGTCGATGACGGGGAGCTGAAGGTACGACATGGGTGCATCCGCGGGTGTGTGGGCCCGGTCGCGCAGCCGGGGGTGCCGGGTACGTGCGCCGCGGCGACAGCCTGGGTGGGGGCGATGCGCGCCGGTGACCGAGCGGGGTGGAGAGGGGGGCGGCCTGACCTGCGAGGGCGGGCGGCGGGGCGGGACGGGGCGTGCTGAGAGATCAGACGGAGCGCCGACAGCCCACGCTCGTGACGCGGACGTAGTCCACGTGGCGGCGTCGTACGAGCGAAAGCATGCGGCAAGGGTACGCCGCCCCCGGAAAAGCGGAAGTGACGGGGGTCACACGGCCTTCACGCGTGGCTCATACCGGCTGTCCGAGGGCGGCGTCGAGCAGCCGCGCCCACTGGGCGACGACCCTGCCGCGGCGGGCGGTGTCGTCGGTGAGGACGTTGGCGAGGCCGAGGCCCCGGGCCATGTCGAGGAGGCCCTGAACCGATTCGCGGACGCCGGGGACGGATTCGTCGGCACGCAGGAGGGCGACCGCGATGCGGTGGGTTTCGCGGCCGACGCGGGTCTCGAGTTCGGTGACTCGGGGGCGCAGCTGGTCCTCGTTGGACGCGGCGACCCAGAGTTGGAGGGCGGCGCGGAAAAGCGGGCCGGTGTAGAGGTCGACGAGGGCGCCGACGACGGCCGTGCGGTCCTGGACGGGCAGGGCGCGCAGGGCGGTGGAGCGCTCCTCGGCGACGTATTCGACGGCGGCGGTGAACAGGTCCTCGCGGGTCGGGAAGTGGTGCTGGGCGGCGCCCCGTGAGACGCCGGCGCGTTCGGCGACCACGGAGACGGTGGAGCCGGCCCAGCCGTGTTCGGCGAGGCAGGAGACGGCGGCTTCGAGGAGGCGTTGCCGGGTGGCCCGGCTGCGGTCCTGCTTGGGGGCGGTCACCGTGCCCATACGGGGTCCCGGCGCTCCAGGAACGCGGTCATGCCCTCGCGGGCCTCGTCGGAGGCGAAGAGGCGGACGGAGAGGGCGGCGAGGTCGTCGGTGTCGCGGTCGAAGGCGCGCAGCACTTCGGCGGTGAGCAGACGCTTGGACTCGGCGAGGCCTTGCGGGGATCCGGCGCGCAGGCCGTCGAGTACGGGGACGAGTGCGGCGTCGGGATCGTCCGCGGCGAGGGTGATGAGCCCGATACGGGCGGCTTCGGGCGCGTCGAAGCGTTCGGCGGTGAGGTAGTACCGGGCAGCGGCGCGGGGGTCGAGCCGGGGCAGGAGCGGCAGCGAGATCACGGCGGGCGCGAGTCCGAGCCGGGCCTCGGTGAAGGCGAAGCTCGCACCGGGCCCGGCGACGGATATGTCGCAGGCCCCGAGCAGCCCGAGGCCGCCGGCCCGCACATGCCCGGTCACCCGGGCGACGACGGGCTTGGGCAGCTCGACGACGGCCCGCATCAGACTCACGAGCCCGTGCGCGGCGGCTCCCCGCGGATGGCTGGGGCCCGCCCCGGCCCGGCCGGGGGCACCGGCCGGGGCTCCCACCCCGGCCGGTGTCCGCGTCGTGGCCTCCTTCAGATCAGCTCCGGCGCAGAACGTCGTGCCGGTGTGGGTAAGGACCACCGCCCGGACCGCGGGGTCCTTCGCACACGCCGACAGCGCATTCGTCAGCTCGCCGACGAGCGCCGCCGAGAGTGCGTTGCGGTTCGCCGGCGAGTCCAGCGTGAGTGTGGTGACACCGCGCTCGTGCGCGGTCTGTACAAGCTGTACGAGCGTCATACGCTGTCGGACTTCCTTTCCCTCACGCGCAGTTCGCGCCTGAGGATCTTGCCGGAGGCCGCGCGTGGCACCTGAGTGGTGAACTCCACGCGGCGGACCTTCTTGTACGGGGCGACGCGTTCGGCGACGTACGCCATCACGTCCTCCTCGGTGAGGCCGTCCGCCGACGGCTGGCGGACGACGTACGCCTTCGGAATCTCGTTGCCCTCCGCGTCGTAGACACCGATGACGGCCGCGTCCGCGATTTCCTCATGGGTGAGGAGGAGCGCTTCGAGGTCGGCCGGGGCGACCTGGTAGCCCTTGTATTTGATCAGCTCCTTGACGCGGTCGACGACGAAGAGCCAGCCGTTCTCGTCCACCCGCCCCACGTCGCCCGTGTGCACCCATCCCTCGGCGTCGATCATCGCGGCGGTTTCGTCCGGGCGGCCGAGGTAGCCCTTCATCACCTGCGGTCCGCGGAGAGCGACCTCCCCCTCCTCGCCGGCCCCGAGCTCCTTGCCCGGCTCCGTGAGGGAGAGGATCCGCATCTCCGTGTTCGGCAGGAGTTTGCCGACCGCTCCGGGGGGTGAGCCGGGCCCGTCCAGCGGCGTGACATGGGTGCCGGGCGAGAGTTCCGTCATCCCGTACGCCTGCATGACCGGCGGCAGGTCCAGCCGGCGCGAGCAGGCCTGGGCGAGTGCGGCGTCCAGCGGGGCGGCGGCGCTGACGATGTACCGGAGTGAGGACAGGTCGTGGCCCGCCACCGCCGGATGCTTGGCGAGCGCGAGGACGATGGGCGGGGCGACGTACAGGCCGGTGATGCGGTGTGTCTCTATCGCCGTCAGGAACTGGTCGAGGTCGAAGCGCGGCAGGACGACGACGGTGGCCCCGTGGCTCAGCGGTGCGTTCATCAGGGCCGTAAGGCCGTATATGTGAAAGAACGGCAGCACCGCGAGGATTCGGTCGCCGGGTCCCATCGGCAGGACGGGGTAGAGCTGGGCGAGGTTGGTGGCGATGCTGCGGTGGGTGAGCATCACGCCCTTGGGGCTCGCGGTGGTGCCCGAGGAGTAGGGCAGGACGGCCACGTCCTCGCCCGGGTCGATCGCGACGTCCGGTACGGGGGCCGTGGTCGCGAGCATGTCGAGGACGGACCGGTGACCGTCCGCGCTGTCGCAGACGAAGACCTCCTCCACCCCGCCGGCCAGTTCGGCGGCCCTTCGGGCCACTTCGAGCAGCGGAGAGACGGTCACGATCCAGCGGGCCGCCGAGTCCCGCAGCTGCTTGGCGAACTCCTCTGGGGTGGACAGCGGGTGCACGGTGGTGACGGACGCGCCGGCCCGCGTCGCGCCGTAGAAGACGGCCGGGTAGGCGATCGTGTTGGGGCTGTGCAGAGCGAGTACGTCTCCCTTGCGCAGCCCCGACTCCGCGAGCCCTGCAGCGATCTTGCGGGTGAAGCCGTCCAGCTGTGCGTACGTGAGGGTGGCACCGTCGGCCGCGTCCACGAGGGCGACGGTGTCGCCGAACTCGGCGGCCCGGCCGAGTACTGCGTCGTGGATGGGCAGATCGACGACAGGAACTGCCGGGTAGTCGCTGTGGAACACCATGACCATGATCCCTTCGACGGCGTACGCGCGCCGGACTCCTGCCGGACGCGTTGCTGCGGGCTCAGAATCCCCCGTACTAGTACGACTTGGGGAGACCCAGGGACTGGTGCGATACGAAGTTCAGGATCATCTCCCTGCTGACCGGCGCAATCCTGGCGACGCGGGCGGCGGTGACGAGGGAGGCGAGGCCGTACTCCCGCGTGAGGCCGTTGCCGCCGAGGGTGTGCACCGACTGGTCGACCGCCTTCACACAGGCCTCGCCGGCCGCGTACTTGGCCATGTTGGCCGCCTCTCCCGCGCCGAGGTCGTCGCCCGCGTCGTAGAGGCGGGCGGCCTTCTGCATCATCAACCGGGCGAGTTCGAGCTCGATGTGCGCCTGGGCCAGGGGGTGGGCGATGGCCTGGTGACCGCCGATGGGCTGCTTCCACACTTCGCGGGTCTTGGCGTACTCGACGGCCTTGGCGACGGCGTAGCGGCCCATGCCGAGCGCGAAGGCGGCGGTCATGATGCGTTCGGGGTTGAGGCCGGCGAAGAGCTGGAGCAGGCCGGCGTCCTCGTCGCCGACGAGGGCGTCCGCGGGCAGCCGTACGTCGTCCAGGACCAGCTCGAACTGCTTCTCCGCCGACGCGAGTTCCATGTCGATCTGCGCGCGACTGAAGCCCGGCGCCTCGCGCGGGACGATGAACAGACACGGCTTGAGACGTCCGGTCCGGGCGTCCTCCGTGCGGCCGACGATCAGGGTCGCGTCCGCGATGTCCACACCGGAGATGAAGACCTTGCGGCCGGTGAGCAGCCAGTCGTCCCCGTCACGGCGGGCGGTGGTGGTGATCCGGTGGGAGTTCGAGCCGGCGTCGGGCTCGGTGATGCCGAAGGCCATGGCGAGGCTGCCGTCGGCAAGTCCTGGCAGCCACTGCCGCTTCTGCCGCTCGGTGCCGAAGCGGGCGATGACCGTGCCGCAGATGGCGGGCGAGACGACCATCATCAGCAGTGGGCAGCCTGCCGCGCCCAGCTCCTCCAGCACGATGGACAGCTCGGCGATGCCGCCGCCTCCGCCGCCGTACTCCTCCGGGAGGTTGACGCCGAGGTAGCCGAGCTTGGCGGCCTCGGCCCACAGCTCCTCGGGATGGCCTCCGTCACGTACGACCCGGGTGAGGTAGTCGCGGCCGTAGCGCCGGCCGAGGGCGGCGACGGCGGCCCGCAGGGCCTGGTGCTCTTCGGTTTCGAGGACGGTGCTCATGACTGCGGTTCCTCCTGGACGACGGCGAGCAGGGCACCGACCTCGACCTGGCGGCCGGGGGCGGCGTGGAGCGCGGTGAGCGTGCCGGAGGCGGGAGCCGCGATGCGGTGCTCCATCTTCATGGCCTCCAGCCACAGAAGAGGCTGCCCGGCGGTGACGCGGTCGCCGGGCGCGAGCCCGTCGGCGACACGGACGACGACACCGGGCATGGGCGCGAGCAGGGACCCGGGTTCGGTCCGGTCCTGCGGGTCGGGGAAGCGGGGCAGGGCGGTGAGGACGGCGTGGGCGCCGGTGGGGGTGTCGACGTACACGGTGCGGGCGTCGTACGCCGGGCCGGCGTACGTGGTGACGTCGAACTGTCGCAGGACGCCGTCCACTTCGAACGCAACGCGGGTGGGCTGTACGTCGACGAGCCGCAGGCCGGGGAAGGTCTCGGCGTCCAGACCGTCGCGGGTCAGGCGGTAGCGGACCTCGTACTCGGTGCCGTCGGGCTCGGCGCGGTAGCGCCTGACCTGCGGCTGGGAGGGGACGTTGCGCCAGCCGCCGATCCGGGCGGGCAGGACGGCTCCACCCGGTGGACCGTGCGGCCCCTCGCGCCGCGCGGCGGCGTCCGCCAGGGCGGCGGCGAGTACGGCCGGCGAGGCAGCCCCCGTGGCGGCGTCGTGTGAAGTGAGCGCAGCGAGATGCCGGTCGTAGAAGCCCGTGTCGAGGGTTCCGGCCACGAAGTCCGGGTGGCGCAGGCTCCGCACCAGCAGATCGCGATTGGTGACCGGCCCGTGGACGCGGGCCAGTTCCAGGGCGTGTGCCAGCTTCCGGACGGCCTCGGCACGGGTGGGCGCCCAGGCGATGACCTTGGCGAGCATGGGGTCGTAGTGCACGCCGATGACGTCACCGTCGGCATAGCCGGCGTCGAGCCGCACCCACGGCACGGTCCCGGCTCCCGGCGGTACGGACGCCCCGCCCACGTGCGACGCCCCCCGCACCGACAGGTGGTGCAGCAGGCCCGTCTGGGGCTGCCACTCGCGGGCCGGGTCCTCCGCGTACAGCCGGGCCTCCACCGCGTGGCCCACCGGGACGGGCGGCACCGGCGGAAGGGGAGCGCCCTCGGCGACCCGGATCTGCAGGGCGACCAGATCGAGGCCGAACACCGCTTCGGTCACCGGGTGTTCAACCTGGAGGCGGGTGTTCATCTCCAGGAAGTAAGGACGGCCGTCCTGGGTGACGAGGAACTCGACCGTTCCCGCGCCCCGGTAGCCGATGGCCCGCGCCGCCTCCACGGCGGACTCGTGGAGAGATGCCCGGAGGGTGTCGGGCAGGCCGGGCGCGGGAGCCTCCTCCACGACTTTCTGGTGCCGGCGCTGGAGGGAGCAGTCGCGGGTGCCGAGGGCCCACACCGTGCCGTGTGCGTCCGCGAGGATCTGGACCTCGACGTGGCGGCCGCGTTCGACGTAGGGCTCGGCGAAGACCTCGCCGTCACCGAAGGCGGACCGCGCTTCGGCGGAGGCGGCGATGAGTTCGGCGGGGAGCGTCACCAGATCGCGGACGACCCGCATGCCCCGGCCGCCACCGCCCGCGGCGGCCTTGAGGAGGAGCGGAAGATGGGCGTCGGTGGCCTCTCCGGGTTCCACCGGGGCCAGCAGGGGAACACCGGCCGCCGCCATGAGCTCCTTGGCGCGGGTTTTCGAGGCCATGGCCTCGATCGCTTCTGGTGGCGGACCGATCCAGGACAGGCCCGAGTCCCGTACGGCGCGCGCGAACTCGGCGTTCTCTGAGAGAAATCCATAGCCCGGGTGGACGGCGTCGGCGCCTGCCGCGAGGGCCGCCTTGACGATCAGATCACCGCGCAGGTACGTGTCGGCGGGCGCGGCACCGGGCAGCCGTACCGCCGCGTCCGCCTCCCGTACGTGCAGAGCGCCCGCGTCCGCGTCGGAGTACACGGCCACGGTGGCCAGGCCGAGTTCACGGCAGGTGCGGAAGACCCGGCAGGCGATCTCGCCCCGGTTGGCGACAAGAACAGAGCTGATCATTTCCGCCTCACATCCGGAAGACGCCGAAGCCGCCACGCGCGCCCTCCACCGGCGCGTTGTGGAGGGCCGACAGACACAGGCCGAGCACGGTGCGGGTGTCGCGCGGGTCGATGACCCCGTCGTCGTACAGCCGCCCGGACAGGAACATCGGCAGGGACTCGGACTCGATCTGCTGCTCGACCATGGAGCGCAGCGCCGCGTCCGCCTCGGCGGCCTTGTCGTCGTACGGCTGCCCCTTCGCCGCCGCCGAGGCGCGGGCCACGATCGACAGCACGCCCGCGAGCTGCTGCGGTCCCATCACGGCAGACTTGGCGCTGGGCCAGGCAAAGAGGAAGCGCGGGTCGTACGCCCGGCCGCACATGCCGTAGTGCCCGGCGCCGTACGACGCTCCCATCAGGACCGACAGGTGCGGCACCTTGGAGTTGGACACCGCATTGATCATCATCGCGCCGTGCTTGATGATGCCGCCCTGCTCATACTCCTTGCCCACCATGTAGCCGGTGGTGTTGTGCAGGAACAGCAGCGGGATGTCACGCTGGTTCGCCAACTGGATGAACTGAGCGGCCTTCTGGGACTCGGCGGAGAAGAGCACTCCCTGCGCGTTGGCGAGGATTCCCACGGGGTAGCCGTGCAGCCGCGCCCATCCGGTCGCCAGGCTCGTCCCGTACAGCGGCTTGAACTCGTCGAAGTCGGAGCCGTCGACGATCCGTGCGATGACCTCACGGGGGTCGAAGGGAGTCTTCAGATCGCCGGGGACGATCCCGAGGAGTTCCTCCTCGTCGTACTTGGGCGGCTCGGCGGCCCCGGGATCGGCATGTGCCTTACGCCAGTTGAGGCGGGCGACGACGCGCCGCGCCTGTCGCAGGGCGTCCTCCTCGTCGAGGGCGAAGTAGTCGGCGAGACCGGAGGTGCGGGCATGCATCTCGGCCCCGCCGAGCGATTCGTCGTCGCTCTCCTCACCCGTGGCCATCTTCACCAGCGGCGGTCCGCCCAGGAAGACCTTCGAGCGCTCCTTGATCATGATGGTGTGGTCGGACATGCCTGGGACGTAGGCCCCGCCCGCCGTCGAGTTTCCGAAGACGACCGCGACGGTCGGGATGCCGGCCGCCGAGAGGCGCGTGAGGTCGCGGAAGATCGCGCCACCGGGGATGAAGATCTCCTTCTGGGAGGGGAGATCGGCACCGCCGGACTCGACCAGGCTGATACAGGGCAGCCGGTTGGCGTACGCGATTTCATTGGCGCGCAGCGCCTTCTTCAGCGTCCATGGGTTGCTGGCGCCACCGCGCACGGTCGGGTCGTTGGCGGTGATCAGACATTCCACGCCCTCGACGGTGCCGATGCCCGTGACCATCGAGGCGCCGACCGGGTAGTCACTGCCCCAGGCGGCGAGCGGCGACAGCTCCAGGAACGGGGTGTCGGGGTCGAGCAGCAGCTCGATGCGCTCGCGGGCGAGCAGCTTGCCGCGTCCGTGGTGCCTGGCGGTGTACTTCTCACCTCCCCCGGCGAGGGCCTTGGCGTGCTCGGCGGTGAGGTCGGCGAGCTTGGCGAGCATCGCCTCGCGATGAGCGGTGTACTCGGGGCTCTGCGGATCGACGGCCGTGGCGAGGACGGTCACAGCGCCCCCTCGGACGCGGGCCGCGGGTCCTGGCGACTGAGGGTGCGCCTGCCGGTGCAGGTGTCCGTGCAGGTGTCCGTGCGGGTGTACGTGCGGGTGTCCGGGAGTCGTACGCCGGCCTGTCGTCCGTGTCGATGTCGCACCGTGCGTCCCTTCCTGTGCTGTCGATTGCCGCGCGCCGCGCGCCGCGGTCGGGCCACGCGGCCGGTCACGACCGGTCCACCCGGCCACGGTCCGTCGTGTGGCCGTCCGCCGTGCGGCGAACCGCCGTGGGACCATCCGCCGTGGGACCGTCCGCCGTGTGGCCGTCCTCCGGCCGGCCGTCCAGCAGGCTTTCCGGTACGTCGATGTGGCGGGCCCGCAGCCACTCCCCCAGGCCCTTCGCCTGCGGGTCGAACCGGTGCTGCGCCGCGACCCCCTCGCCGAGCAGACCGTCCACGACGAAGTTGAGCGCCCGCAGATTCGGAAGCACCTCTCGCGTGACGGCCAGCTCCCGCGTCTCCGGAAGCAGTTGCCGGAACCGTTCGGTGGTCAGCGTGTGGGCGAGCCAGCGCCACGCGCTGTCGGTGCGCGCCCACACGCCGACGTTCGCACTGCCGCCCTTGTCGCCACTGCGCGCCCCGGCGACCCGCCCGAGCGGCACCCGCCGCACCGGTTCCGGCGGCAGCGGCTCGGGCAACGGCGGCGGCGGGACGGGCTCCAGTACGCGCGTATGGGTGGCAGCCGGCACCTCCACCCGCTGTCCGTCCGGGAGCACGGCGGTGTGCGGGACCTCCGACGCGGCCACGTACGCCGCCTCGAACACCCCGTACGGGGCGCCCTTCCCGGGCGGCGCCGTTACGTGGAAGCCGGGATAGCTGCCCAGCGCCAGTTCGACGGCGGCCCCGCTCAGCGCGCGCCCGACCGCGTCGGGGTCGCTGTCGCGCACCACCAGCCGCAGCAGCGCGCTCGACGTCTCCTCCGTCTCGGCGTCGGGCCGGTCCGTGCGGGCGAGCTCCCAGCGGACCTCCGCCGGGGGCCTCTTCCCGCGCCCGAGTGCGTCCTCCAGCTGACCGCGGACCAGTTCCGCCTTGGCCTCAATGTCCAGCCCGGTCAGGACGAACACGACCTCGTTGCGCCAGCCGCCGATCCGGGTCAGCCCGGTCTTGAGGGTGGCCGGCGGCGCCTCGCCCCGCACCCCGCTGATCCTCACCCGGTCGGGCCCGGCCGGGTCCAGCCTTACGGAGTCGAGGCGCGCCGTGACATCCGGCCCGGCGTACCTGGCCCCTCCGGTCTCGTAAAGCAGCTGCGCGGTGACCGTCCCGACGTCGACAACGCCGCCCGTCCCGTCATGCTTGGTGATGACCGAGGACCCGTCGGCGTGGATCTCGGCGACCGGGAAGCCGGGGCGGCGGATGTCGTGCCCCGCGAAGAAGGCGTAGTTGCCGCCGGTCGCCTGGGTTCCGCACTCCAGCACATGACCGGCGACGACGGCACCGGCCAGCCGGTCGAGATCCTCGGCGGTCTCCGCGCCCCAGCCGAAGTGGGCGGCGGCGGGCCCGGTGACCAGGGCCGCGTCCGTCACCCGCCCGGTCACGACCACATCGGCGCCAACCCGCAGGCACGCGGCGATCCCGGCTCCGCCGAGATACGCGTTGGCCGTCAGAACCCCATCCGGTACGGGCAGGCCGTCGCCCTCCACATGGGCGACGGCCACCTGTACGCCGACCCGGTCGGCCAGTTCCCGTACGGCGTCGGCAAGCCCTGCCGGGTTCAGGCCACCCGCGTTGGTGACGATCTTCACCCCGCGGTCGTGCGCGAGTCCGAGCCCTTCCTCGAGCTGGCTCAGGAACGTCTTGGCGTAGCCGAGGCGAGGGTCCTTCAGCCGGTCCCGGCCGAGGATGAGCATGGTCAGCTCGGCGAGGTAGTCCCCGGTGAGGACGTCCAGGGGGCCGCCGGTGAGCATCTCCCGCACGGCCTCGAACCGGTCACCGTAGAAGCCGGAGGCGTTCCCGATCCGCAGCACGTCCGGGCTCGCGCGGCCGGCTGTGTCCGCCTGCCGTGCCTCGCTGCCCCCGGCGGTCACTCGTCGCCCTTGGGCGCGCGGCCCGGGCCGGCAGGGCCGGCGAAGGCCTGGGCGATGTCCAGCCAGTGGTCCGCGTCCAGGCCCTTCGCCTCCACGGCCACGTCGTCGCGGTGCGCCCGCTGGGTCACCAGCAGGCAGAAGTCCAGCGCGCTCCCCGCCACCCGCTGCGCGGCGTCCTGGGGCCCGTACGTCCAGAGCTCTCCGCCCGGTCCGGTGAGCTCCACCCGGAACTCCTCGGCGGGTGGCACCTCACCTCGTACGAAATACGTGTAGTCGCGCGCCCGCACGCCGATCCGCGCAACATGCCGGAGTCGGCCGGTGGGTGTGCGGCGCACACCCAGCGCGTCCGCAACATCCTGACCGTGAGCCCAGGTCTCCATGAGCCGCCCGGTCGCCATGGAGGCGGTGCTCATAGGCGGCCCGTACCAGGGGAACCGGGCACCCGGCGGGGCGGCGCGCAGCGCGCGCTGCAGCTCCTCGCGGCCGGCCCGCCAGCGGCTCAGCAGTTCGGCGGGCGGCAGTGCGGCCCCCTCGGCAGCGCCCTCGTCGACGAACTGGTCGGGGGCAGCGACCGCCTTCTCGACCATGCCCGCGAACCCGTCGGCATCGGTGACGGCGAGCAGCGAGGCCGTGTCCGTCCAGGCGAGGTGGGCGATCTGATGGGCGACGGTCCAGCCCGTGGCCGGCGTGTCCCGGGCCCAGTCGCCGGGACTCAACCCCCTTACGAGAAAGTCGAGTTCATCCCCTTCGCTGCGCAGATCGTCGAGCACGGCGGACGGATCGGACACGGTGCGCTCCCCTCGGGGTACCACGGCGTGGACCGAAGCGTGGCAGCGCGAGGAGAAACAAGCAAGCGTGCTTGCATTATTCGTTGAGGAGGGTTTCCGGCGCGAGCTTCCTCGTCTGCGACCGGACTGCGCCGATGCTGGCCGCGATGACCAGCGCGATGGCCAACGCGTCGGTCAGGGCGAGCGCTTGGTGCAGCACCAGGAATCCGGCGGTCGCCGCGATGGCCGGTTCCAGGCTCATCATGACGGCGAAGGTGGAGGCCGGCAGCCGGCGCAGCGCGAGCAGTTCCAGCGTGTACGGAAGCACGGACGACAGCACCGCGACCGCGACTCCGAGCGCGAGCGTGCCAGGCACCAGCAGCTTGCCGCCCGCCTCCGCGATGCCCAGCGGCAGGCTGAGCACTGCCGCGACGGCCATCGCCAGCGCGAGCCCGTCGGCCTGCGGGAAGCGCCGGCCGGTCCTGGCGCTGAACACTATGTAGGCCGCCCACATGGCTCCGGCCCCCAGGGCGAATGCCACACCTACCGGGTCCAGGCCGCCGAAGCCGCCCCCGCCGAGCAGGGCCACACCAACGAGCGCCAGGCCCGCCCAGAGGAGGTTCACCAGCCGCCTCGACACGATCACCGACAGGACGAGCGGCCCGAGCACCTCGAGGGTGACGGCCGCGCCCAGCGGAATCCGGTCGACGGCCTGGTAGAAGAGGCCGTTCATACCGGCCATCGCGACACCGAAAGCACACACGGTGCCCCAGTCGGACCGGGAGTGCCCCCGCAGTCTCGGCCGGCACACGACGAGCAGCACCAGCGCGGCGGCGGCGAGCCGCAGAGCCACCACCCCGGCCGCCCCGGCACGGGGCATGAGCAGCACCGCGATGGCCGCGCCGAACTGTACGGACACCCCGGCCGCGACCACCAGCGCCACCGGACCGAGCCGCGTCGCACGCGAGGCGGCAGGGCCGCCGGACGCCGGGCGAACGGGGCTGGTGGGAGCGATGGGGGAGGCGGGAGAGGTGGGCTTGCTCATCCCTCCACAGTAAGGGCTCCAGGCGGCCGCTCTCCCTTACGAAATGTCCAACTCCCGTCGCTGCCCGTCGCACCCCCGGCTCCGTCTCACGCCTGGCGCTCCGCGGGCAGGCCCTCCGCCAGGCCCTCCGCCAGGACTTCCGCCAGGTGTCTGGCCCGGCGGTTCGCCAGCTGGTCCAGTTGCGTGCGGCAGGAGAAACCGTCCGCCAGGACCTCCACCTCCTCGTCCGCACCCCGTACGGCCGGCAGCAGTTGTTCCTCGGCGCAGGCCACCGACACCTCGTAGTGGCCGCCGCCCCGCTCGAAGCCGAAGTTCCCGGCGAGCCCACAGCAGCCGCCGCTCAGCTCGCCCGTGAGCCCGGCCTTCGCGCGCAGCCTCCGCTCGGCCGCGTCGCCCAGCACGGCGTGCTGGTGGCAGTGGGTCTGGCCGGCCACCGCCCGGCCGATGACCGGCGGCCGCCATTCGGGCGCGTACTCCTCCAGTACCTGAGCGAAGGTCCGCACCCGGTCCGCCAGCCGCCCCGCCCGGGGGTCACCGGCGAGCAGCTCGGGCAGATCGGTGCGCAGAGCGGCCGCACAGCTCGGCTCCAGTACGACAACGGGGTCGCCCGACGCCAGGACCGGCTCCAGTGCATCGAGAGTGCGGCGCATGACCCTACGGGCCCGGTCCAGCTGCCCGGTCGAGACGTACGTCAGCCCGCAGCAGACCCGCCCCGTCGGCAGCTCGGCGTGCAGCCCCGCGTCTTCCAGCACCGCCACCGCCGCGTGGCCCACGCCAGGGCTCAGGTAGTTGGTGAACGTGTCCGGCCACAGCACCACCGAACGCGCCTCCCCCGCAGGCCGTCCCCTCCCAGCCGCGCGGCGCCACCACCCACGGGTGAACGGCACCCGCGCCAGCTCGGGAATCCGCCGCTCCGGCGCGAGCCCGCCCACCCGCTTCGCGAGTGCGGCCAGCGGGCCCACCCGCCCCGCCGCGTTCAGCAGGCCCGCCAGCCGCAGCGCGGAGGCCGCCCTCAGCCACTGCGGCAGCCGGCCCATCGAGTAGTGCGCGGCGGGCCGCAGCCGGCCTGCGTAGTGGTGATGCAGGAACTCCGCCTTGTACGTGGCCATGTCCACGCCCACCGGGCAGTCACTGCGGCACCCCTTGCAGGACAGGCACAGATCCAGCGCGTCCCGCACCTCCGCCGAGCGCCAGCCGTCCGTCACCACCTCGCCCGCGAGCATCTCGTGGAGCAGCCGGGCGCGCCCGCGGGTGGAATGCCGCTCCTCTCCCGTCGCCCGGAAGGACGGGCACATCACCCCGGCGTCGGCCGGCGAAGTCGTCCGGCACTTGGCGACGCCCACGCAGCGCCGCACCGCCGCCCTGAAGTCGCCACCGTCGTCCGGATAGCCGAACTCGACGTCCACCGGCCGCTTCGGCAGCACCTCGAAGCGCAGGTTCTCGTCCAGCCGCGCGGGCCGCGCGAGCATCCCCGGATTCATGCCGCCCGCCGGGTCCCACACGTCCTTGAACTGCTCGAAGAGACGGACGACGTCGTCGCCGTACATCTTGGGCAGCAGTTCGGCACGCGCCTGTCCGTCGCCGTGCTCGCCCGACAACGACCCCCCGTGCGCCCCGACCAGCTCCGCCACCTCCTCCGAGAACCGGCGGAAGCGGCCCACGCCCGCCTCGCTCAGGAGATCGAAGTCGATCCGCACATGGATACAGCCGTCGCCGAAGTGCCCGTAAGGCGTGCCGCGAAGACCATGGGCCGCGAGCAGGCCCCGGAACTCCCGCAGGTAGGCGCCGAGGCGGGCCGGCGGTACGGCGCAGTCCTCCCACCCCGGCCAGGCCTCGCTGCCGTCGGTCATCCGGGTCGCGGTGCCGGCCGCGTCCTCCCGTACGCGCCACAGCAACCGCTGGGCCGCCGTGTCGGTGACCACCGTTCCCTCCAGCGCGTCGGCCGCGCGCACCACTTCCCCGGCGCGCGCCCGGGCCTCGGCCTCGGTCCCGCCGCCCGTCTCCACGAACAGCCAGGCGCCCCCGCGCGGCAGCCCGCCCGGGTCCGGCACCAGGTCCTGGGCCATGCCCTCCACGGTCAGCGGTCCGTAGGGAAGCAGCCCGGCGGCCGCGTCCGCCGCCGCGCTCTCGTCGGCGTACCCGAGCACGGCGAGTGCCCGCGCGCGCGGCGCTTCCACCAGGCGTACGACCGCCTCGTTCACCACACCCAGAGTGCCTTCACTGCCGCAGAACGCGCGGGCCAGTTCAACCCCCCGTTCCGGCAGCAGCGCGTCCAGCGCGTAGCCGGAGATCCGGCGCGGCAGCCCGGACGGAAAGCCGGTCCGCAGCAGCGCCAGATTGGCGTCCACCAGCTCCCTGAGTCCCCCGGGCGCCCCGGCCCACCCCTGCCCGAGCCGCAGTGAGCCGCCGCCGTACGTGACGACGGAAAGCTCGCGGACATTGTCGGCGGTCGTCCCCCAGGCCACGGAGTGCGAGCCGCACGAGTTGTTGGCGATCATCCCGCCGAGCGTGCAGCGGCCGTGGGTGGACGGATCGGGCCCGAAGGTCAGCCCGTACGGGCGTACCGCGTCCTGCAGCACGTCCAGCACCACTCCCGGTTGGACCACCGCCGTGCGCGCCGCCGGATCCACCGACACGACGGACCGCATATGGCGGGTGAAATCGAGGACGACACCCGTCCCCGTGGCCTGCCCGGCGATGCTGGTCCCGCCGCCGCGCGGCACCACCGGCACCCCGGCCTCCCGGCACACCCGCAGCGCCTGCGCCACGTCCTCCGCGTCCTGCGGCGCGACCACTCCGAGCGGTACGCGCCGGTAGTTGGAGGCGTCCATGGTCACGAGGGCCCGCGCGCCGGTCCCGAAGTCCACCTCGCCCCGCACCACCGCCCGCAGGCCTGCCGCCAGTCCCCGCACGTCCGCCGTAGTCACCATGGGCCCAGCCTGCCCACTTCCGGGCCGGGACTGCCAGGCGCCGGTGGAGCTCCCGCGTCCCAGACATCTGCGTCTCACCGGGTGGACGCGCGACTGAAGGCCGGGCAGGGACGGACTAGGCTGCGAACGTGGCTGAGATCCAGATTCCCGCTGACATCAAGCCCGCCGACGGCCGTTTCGGCGCGGGCCCCTCCAAGGTGCGTACGGAGGCGCTGGACGCCCTGGCCGCCACCGGCTCCTCCCTTCTCGGTACCTCTCACCGCCAGGCCCCGGTCAAGAACCTGGTCGGCAAGGTGCGCGAGGGCGTACGCGACCTCTTCTCCCTCCCCGAGGGTTACGAAGTGATCCTGGGCAACGGCGGCTCCACCGCCTTCTGGGACATCGCGACCCACGGGCTCATCGAGCAGAAGTCGCAGCACCTCACCTTCGGTGAGTTCTCCTCCAAGTTCGCCAAGGCCGCGAAGCTCGCGCCCTGGCTCTCCGAGCCGACCGTGATCTCGTCCGACCCGGGCACGCACCCGGACCCGCAGGCCGAGGCCGGTGTGGACGTCTACGCCTACACCCACAACGAGACCTCGACGGGCGTCGCGGCCCCGGTCGAGCGGGTACAGGGCGCCGACGCCGGCTCACTCGTCCTGGTGGACGCGACCTCGGGCGCAGGCGGCCTGCCGGTCGACATCACCGAGTCGGACGTCTACTACTTCGCCCCTCAGAAGTCGTTCGCTGCGGACGGCGGCCTCTGGCTCGCGGCCTTCTCGCCGGCGGCTCTGGAGCGCGCGGCCCGGATCCATGCGTCCGGCCGGCACATCCCGGAGTTCTTCTCGCTGCCGACGGCGATCGACAACTCCCTGAAGAACCAGACGTACAACACCCCGGCGCTGGCCACCCTCTTCCTGCTCAACGAGCAGCTGGAGTGGATCAACAGCCAGGGCGGCCTGGACTGGGCGGTTCGCCGCACGGCGACCTCCTCGCGCACGCTGTACGGCTGGGCGGAGGAGTCGAAGTACGCGACCCCGTTCGTGACGGACCCGGCCAAGCGCTCGCAGGTCATCGGCACGATCGACTTCGCGGACGAGATCGACGCTTCGGCGGTGGCGAAGGTGCTGCGCGCGAACGGAATCGTGGACACGGACCCGTACCGCAAGCTGGGCCGCAACCAGTTGCGCGTCGCGATGTTCCCGGCGGTAGAGCCGGCGGACGTCGAGGCGCTCACGGCGTGCATCGACCACGTGATCGAGAAGCTGTAACCAGGCGTACGTAAACGAGAACGGGCCTCCGGCGATCACCGCCGGGGGCCCGCGCCGTTCGGCCGCCTGTCCGTTCGCCGGATGCGGCGGGATGCGGCCGCTCGGCCGGGGCTGTGCCGCGTACAGCCGAGCCCCGCGCAGCGAGCACGTACATCCGCGCACTGACGGCGGCCGGGGCGTCAGCCTCTTCGGAACAGCCGCTTCAGCCCGAATACGAGCGCCGTCGCGACCCCGAGGACGATCGCGCCGACCGTGAAGCTTCCGCTGCTCCCGTCACCCGCGGCGCCGCCGCCTCCGCTTCCGCCCGCCGACGACGAACCGCCGTCCCTCGAGGGCGGATTGTCACCGTTCGCCCCAGCCCCCGGCACCGCGACCCGCACCACCCGGCTGTTCGCCCCCTCTGAGCCGAACATCAGGGCCGCGCCGTCCGCCGTGTACGAGACCGACTCCGACTGACCCTGCAGCGGCGCGTCCACCCGCTCGCCTCCGTCGAGCGAGCCGTCGCCCTGCCACGCGTACACCCGGGCACTGAAGTAACTCCGCAGCACGAGACGCTTTCCGTCCGGGGAGAAGGCCCCGTCGGTCACCCACGGCACATCCGCGACCCGCCGGAAGGTGTTGGACCCGGAGGCGGTGAGCTCGGCGGGCCCCTCGTACAGCCCGCCGGTCTCCTCGTTCTTGCTGGCGATGTAGACCCGGCCGGTCTTCGGATGGACCATCAGGGCCTCGGCGTTACGTGCCCCGTCGGCGTACCGGACGGTGAACTGGGTCGCCCGCACCGTGGCGTCGCCCAACTTCTGCGGCTCGGGGAAGCGGTAGATCCACACATGGTCCCAGGACCCATCGAGGTTGTCCCCTATGTCGCCGACATACACATGGCCGTCCGGGCCCACCGAGATTCCCTCGACGTCGCGCGGCGTGCCCACGCCCGTCATGGTGATCCTCGCGACCGTCTGCCCGGTCTTGGAGTCGACGGCGTACACGTACGGACCGTCCTCGCTGTCGTTGTGCGTCCAGTAGACGCCGGGATGGGCACGGCTGGCGGCCAGGCCGCTGGACTCCGTGATCCGCGGATCCTCGATCGTGAAGGAGTCGTCGGCCACGGCCGGACCGGCCGTCATGACCACGACGGCCAGCGCGGCACCAGCACCTGACACACCAAGAAGCGAACGCATGCCCCAAGCCTGCCACCCCGTCCGCGTGTTCAGCGTCACAGCGCGGGCCGTACGGCCGATCGGCGATGATGACCTGATGCGTTTCATGTTCGTCGGCGACTCCATGACCATCGGACGCGCCGGCGACTACTCCTGGCGCTACCGGATGTGGCAGCACCTGTGCGCGTCCTTCGGCGGCCCGTTCGAGATCGTCGGACCGCGCACCGCGATGTACGACACCTTCGCCGACGCCCCCGTGTCACACGAGTACGCCGATCCCGGCTTCCCCGTGGAAGCCCGCAGGCACCTGGCCGGCTGGGGTGAGGGCTGGCAGCACATGGCCCCGGTCGTCGGCGGGACAGTGGGGGCACACAAGGCGGACATCCTTCTCGTCTCCCTCGGCCTGATCGACCTCGGCTTCTACACGGACAGCACGGAAACGGCTGCCAACACCCGCCGTTTCATCACCGCGGCCCGCGAAGCGAACCCGCACATCCGCGCCGTACTCCTGCCCGTGATACCGAACATACGGGCCGCGTCCGACGCGCCCTTCGCCGCCGAGTGCGACCGCTTCAACGTGCTGCTCGCGAAGGCGGTCGCGGACCTCGACAGCCCCTCCTCGCCGTTGCTCCTGGCCTCGCGCCCGGAGGCGTACGACATCCACCGCGACACCTACGACGGCACCCACCCGAACGCATCTGGCGAGCACCGCCTCGCGGGCGCCTTCGCCGACGCGCTGCACCAGGCGTGGGGCCTGGGCGGGCCGTACAAGCGCGCCGTCTCCTAAGCCCTGTCCGGTGCCAAGGCCTGTCCGGTGCCCAAGCCCTGTCCGGGCCTACGCCTTGTCCGGACCCGGGCCCCCGCGGGGCGCTCTTGCCTGGAGCGGGCTCCAAGGCGTTGGCTTGACCCTCATGAAGTACACGCAGCTTACGAAGGGACGACGGCCACCGTACGTACAGCTACCTGCTCACCAGGCGAAGGCTTCCGGGGACGGTCCCGGACCGGGGAAGATCCCGTCCAGGGCCGTCAGCAGCTCGTCACTCAGCTCCAGCTCCAGGGCGCGCAGGGCGCTCTCCAGCTGTTCGGCCGTGCGCGGCCCGACGATCGGGCCGGTGACACCGGGACGGGTCAGAAGCCAGGCCAGCGCGGTCTCGCCGGGTTCCAGTCCGTGCTTGTCGAGCAGGTCCTCGTACGCCTGTACCTGCGCCCGTACGGAGGTGTTGGCCAGCGCGTCCGCGGACCGGCCGGAGGCGCGGCGCCCACCCTCGACCTCCTTCTTGATCACACCGCCCAGCAGGCCGCCGTGCAGCGGGGACCAGGGGATCACCCCGAGTCCGTACTCCTGGGCGGCCGGGATGACCTCCATCTCCGCACGCCGCTCGGCGAGGTTGTACAGGCACTGCTCGCTGACCAGGCCGACGCTGCCCCGTCGCGCGGCGGTCTCGTTCGCCTGGGCGATCTTGTACCCGGGGAAGTTCGATGACCCCGCGTACAGCACCTTCCCCTGCTGGATCAGTACGTCGACCGCCTGCCAGATCTCCTCGAAGGGGGTCCGGCGGTCGATGTGGTGGAACTGGTAGACGTCGATGTAGTCGGTCTGGAGTCGCTTCAGGCTCGCCTCGACGGCCCGCCGGACGTTCAGCGCCGACAGACGGTCGTGGTTGGGCCACGGGTCTCCGTCGCCGGCCATGTTCCCGTACACCTTCGTGGCCAGAACCGTTTTGTCCCGCCGACCGCCGCCTTGGGCGAACCAGGTACCGATGATCTCCTCGGTACGGCCCTTGTTCTCACCCCACCCATAGACATTGGCCGTGTCTACGAAGTTCAGACCAGCGTCGAGCGCGGCATCCAGGATGCTGTGGCTGGTGGGTTCGTCTGTCTGAGGACCGAAGTTCATCGTGCCGAGAACGAGTCGGCTGACCTTGAGTCCCGTGCGTCCGAGCTGCGTGTACTTCATGAGCCCCAAGCCAACTGCTTCGAGTCCACTCCAGGCAAGAGCACCCCGCGTACCCACCGATTTATGCGACAACGCGCATAGTCGCGTCTCTGCATAGACGTCCGAACCCACGGCTCCGTACGGTCTTCCTGTCTGGCCCTGATGAGGGCCACGAACCGGGGGGTTCACATGGCTCGTGAGGAACTGACCCGACTCACCGGCAACGGAAACGGCGAGTGCGGACAGGGCGACAGCCCGAACGTGTACCGCACCGCGTCCGGCTCCTTCGTCGTGCAGGGCGACCTGGCCGACGCCTTCACACCGCCCTCCGGCGAGGGGCTCGTGGAGATTCCCGAGAACGTCCTGAGGGAGGCTGTACGTGCTCGTGGACGGTGACGAGTGGCAGGCCAAGTTCCGGGACTTCAATGCCGAGGCATGGCGGCTCGAGGCCCTTCCCCAGTACCTCGTACCGCAGGAAGCGGAGGAATTCACAGCGTTCAAGAACGGCGCCCGCTTCCCCGGCCCTTATGAGGACTCCTGGACGGCGCTGATCCGCAAGCACGTCTCGTCCGGTGGCGGCATCGGGCGCGTGCACATCCTGACCCGGCCACTCTCGGCAGGGCAAGATCCTCTACGCCGGTTCGTCGAACTTCCCCGGCTACAAGATCGCCCAGGCCAATGAAACGGCCGCCCGGCGCGGCTCGCTCGGGCTCGTCAGCGAGCAGTGCCTCTACAACCTCGCGGAGCGCCGCGCGGAGATGGAGGTCATCCCCGCCGCACAGGAGTACGGCCTCGGGGTCATCCCGTGGTCGCCGCTGCACGGCGGACTGCTGGGCGGAGTGATCCGCAAGGAGAGCGAGGGCGGCGCGGCCCGCTCGACGTCCGGCCGCTCGGCGGACGCGCTGGCGAACACGACCGTACGCGCGCAGATCCAGTCGTACGAGGACCTGCTCGACAAGCACGGCCTGCAGCCGGGCGAGGTGGCCCTGGCGTGGCTGCTCACGCGCCCGGGCGTGACGGGCCCGATCACCGGCCCGCGCACGACGGACCAGCTGGCGTCGGCGCTTCGACGCGGCCGAGCTGGAGCTGTCGGACGAGGTGCTGTCGTCCCTGGACGAGATCTTCCCGGGCTCCGGACCGTCCCCGGAGGCGTTCGCCTGGTGACCGCCGGGCGTGGCCGCGGCGGGGAGGACATCCCTACCCGACCGCGGCCGCCACTGCGATGACGGCGAACATCAGCACGAGCACACCGGCCATGATCCGGTTCCTGGTCTTGGGGTCCATCCCTTGAGAGTAACCGCCCGTGACGGCGGTCAGGACCGGAGTGACGGCCGTCACTGGGCAGTTGAGCTCAACCGCCCAGCGGCCATGCCTCCAGCACCTCGTACCGCGGCTGCTCGCCCGGCACTCCGCTCTTCGGCAGGTTGCTGCGTACGAGACAGAGTTCGGCGACCTCCCACGGCGTCCCCTCCAAGGGACGCAGCGCTTCGGCGAACGGCCGCAGGTCGGCGTCCGTCCGGCTGCGCGCGAGGGTGAGGTGCGGCGTGTAGCGCCGGTGCCCTTCCATCGGTACGCCGGACCGGCGGGCAGCCGCGTCCGCCCGTTCCGCGAGGAGCCGCATGGCGTCGATCCCGCCCGCCGCCCCGGCCCACAGGGCGCGGCCTCCGAACCGGCCGCCGCCGTGGATGCGCAGGGGGAAGGGGTCGGTGCGATGAGCCGCCCGCCCGAGCCGTTCGCGCAGTTCGGGCAGCAGCCGGTCTTCGACCTCGCCCATGAAGGCGAGCGTGAAGTGCCAGCCGTCGCACCCGGTCCAGCGCAACCCGTCCGCGCCCGGCAGGGCGTGCAACCGGTCGACGGCGGCGGCGATTTCGTCCACCGCCCGGTCCGGCGGCAGCACAGCAGCGAAGAGTCTCATGGCGCGAGTATGCGGGAGACCGCGCCAGGAGGGACAAGGCGTCGGGCCGCCCGCCACCCCACGAGGGGCGACAGACCCGACGGCGAAGCCCCGCAGCAGCGAAGCCCCGCGGCCGGAACCGAAGCGGTCACGCCGCGGTCGCCAGCTGCTCCTTCGGTACGAAGGCCAGGTGCCGCCGTCCGCGGCGCAGGTCGATCCGCAGTCGCAGGCCCCCGACGCGGCACAGCATCAGGCCGACACCGACGGCGGCCAGCGCGGAGACCGCGCCGCCGGCGGCGAAGCCGGTCCGTGCCCCGTAGGTGTCGGTGATCCAGCCCACGAGCGGAGCGCCCAGCGGCGTACCGCCGGTGAAGACCATCATGAACAGGCTCATCACCCGCCCCCGCATGGCGGGATCGGTCGCCATCTGAACGCTGGAGTTGGCCGTGACGTTGACGGTCAGGCCGGACATCCCGATCGGCACCAGCAGCGCCGCGAACAGCCAGAAGGACGGCGCGAAGGCGGTCACCGTCTCGAGCACGCCGAAGAGCACGGCCGCGCCGACGAGCAGCCGCAGCCGGGACGTGCCTCGCCGCGCGGCGAGCAGCGCACCGGCCAGGGAGCCGGCCGCCATCAGGGTGTTGAGCAGGCCGTACGTGCCGGCGTCGCCGTGGTAGACGTCGTCGACGAAGGCGGACAGCCAGATCGGGAAGTTGAAGCCGAAGGTGCCGATGAAGCCGACCAGGACGATGGGCCAGATCAGTTCGGGACGGCCGGCGACATAGCGCAGCCCTTCCCGCAGCTGGCCCTTGCCGCGCGGCGCGCGCTCCACCTTGTGCAGCTCCGCGGTACGCATCAGCAGCAGGCCCATGAGGGGCGCGAGGAAGGAAAGTCCGTTGAGCAGGAAGGCGTATCCGCTTCCGACGGCCGTGATGAGCACGCCGGCCACGGCGGGCCCGACCAGCCGGGCGGACTGGAAGTTGGCTGAGTTCAGGCTGACCGCGTTGGCGAGCTGGACCGGTCCGACCATCTCGGAGACGAAGGACTGGCGGGCCGGGTTGTCGACGACCGTGACCAGGCCGAGGACGAACGCGGTGAGATAGACATGCCAGACCTGGACCTGTCCGCTGAGCGTGAGGACCGCGAGCGCGAGGCCGGTCAGGCCCATCGCGGACTGGGTGGCCAGCAGCAGCCGCCGCTTGGGCAGGCGGTCGGCGAGGACTCCGCCGTAGAGTCCGAAGAGCAGCATCGGCAGGAACTGAAGCGCGATGGTGATGCCGACGGCGGATGCGGATCCGGTCAGGCTCAGTACCAGCCAGTCCTGAGCGATGCGCTGCATCCAGGTGCCGGTGTTGGAGACGACCTGGCCCGTGGCGAAGAGCCGGTAGTTACGGATCTTCAGCGAGCTGAACATGGTGGTAGGGGCGGGTGCGGGTGCGGAGTCTGCTCCGTGTCCCGTACGCAAAAATGTTCGCCTCCTTGCAGGTTTTCGGTGATTACAGGTGTGCGAGCTTCTCCAGCACGGGAGCGGCCGCGCGCAGCTTGGCCCATTCCTCGTCGTCGAGCTCGGCCGCGAGCCCGGCCAGCCAGGCGTTCCGCTTACGGCGGCTCTCTTCGAGCATCGCCTCGGCCGTCTCGGTCTGGGTGACCACCTTCTGACGGCGGTCGTCGGGGTGCGGCTCCAGCCTGACCAGCCCCTTGGCCTCGAGCAGCGCCACGATGCGGGTCATCGACGGCGGCTGGACATGCTCCTTGCGGGCCAGCTCACCGGGGGTGGCCGAGCCGCAGCGGGCGAGGGTGCCGAGCACCGACATCTCGGTCGGGCTCAGCGACTCGTCGACGCGCTGGTGCTTGAGCCGGCGCCCCAGCCGCATGACGGCGGAGCGCAGGGAGTTCACGGCGGCAGCGTCGTCGCCATGGGAGAGGTCACGCATGTTCTTTAGCATAACTCATTACCCATTCTAAATACCACCACTCAAGCCGCTGTACGGCACGTGTCACCCGTACGAGTGAGACGGCTCCGGAAAGTGACGCGGAGGCCGCGCCCCTCCCCCGACTCTGTCCGCATGGGGACAGACGTGCTCAGCCTGCGGATAGACGGTGACCTGCTGGACCGCCTCCGGCAGCATGCCGCGAAACGCGGAATGAGCGTCCAGGACTATGTGGTCCGGACGCTCATTCGCGACGACTTCGACGAACGCTTCAAGACGGCGGTCGACGAGACGGAGAAGTTCTACGGGCTGACGGACCCTAGGTGAGGCCGAGCCCCGGCATGGCGTAGTAGAAGACGAACACCGCCGACACCGCGTACATCGCCGCCGGCACCTCGCGCCCGCGTCCCGCCACCAGCCTCAGCACGCAGAAGCTGATGAAGCCGATGCCGATGCCGTTGGTGATCGAGTACGTGAACGGCATCATCACCATCGCCAGGAAGGCCGGCACGGCGATCGTGAAGTCGCCCCAGTCGATGTCCCGGACGGAACCGGCCAGGATCAGGAAGCCCACCGCGAGCAGGGCGGGGGTCGCCGCCTGGGACGGGACCATCGTGGCCAGCGGCGTGAGGAACAGCGCCACCGCGAAGAGACCGCCCGTCACGACGCTCGCGAGACCGGTGCGGGCGCCTTCGCCCACGCCCGCCGTCGACTCCACGAAGCAGGTGTTGGCGGAGGAGGAGGTCGCACCGCCCGCCGCGACCGCGATGCCGTCCACGAACAGGACCTTGTTGATGCCCGGGAAGTTGCCGTCCTTGTCCATCAGCTTGGCCTCGTCGCCGACGCCGAGGATCGTGCCCATCGCGTCGAAGAAGCACGACAGCAGGACGGTGAAGACGAACAGCGCGCCGGTCAGGTAACCGACCTTCGCGAAGCCGCCGAACACGCTGACCTCGCCGACCAGCCCGAAGTCGGGGGCGGCGACCGGATTGCCCGGCCACTCCGGCACGGTCAGACCCCAGGCCTCGCCCGGCAGACCGACGAGCAGCTGGATGAGGACGGCGACCAGCGTCATCACGACGATGGAGATCAGGATCGCGCCCGGCATCTTGCGGATGATCAGCGCCAGCGTGAGCAGCGTACCGAGGACGAAGACCAGCACCGGCCAGCCGCCCAGGTGCCCGGACGCACCGAGCTGAAGCGGCACGGTGGTGTGGGCGGCGTCCGGGATACGGGAGACGAAGCCGGAGTCCACCAGGCCGATCAGCATGATGAACAGGCCGATACCGATGGCGATGCCCTTGCGCAGTCCGAGCGGCACCGCGTGCATGACGCGCTCCCGCAGACCGGTGGCGACGAGCAGCATCACCAGGAAGCCGGCGATGACCACCATGCCCATGGCGTCCGGCCAGCTCATCCGGGGCGCGAGCTGGAGCGCGACGACGGTGTTCACGCCGAGGCCGGCAGCCAGGGCGATCGGCACATTGCCGATGACGCCCATGAGCAGAGTGGAGAAGGCCGCGGTGAGGACGGTGGCGGTGACCAGCTGGCCGCCGTCGAGCTGATGCCCGTACATGTCCTTCGCGCTGCCGAGGATGATCGGGTTCAGCACGATGATGTAGGCCATCGCGAAGAAGGTCGCGAGGCCGCCGCGGACTTCACGGGCGACCGTGGAGCCGCGTTCGGAGATCTTGAAGAAGCGGTCGAGGCCGCCGGGACCACCGGACTGCTCCTGCTTCCGGACACCCGCAGGAGCGGTGGCCGTGGGGGACATGCGAAACCTCATCGGTATTTCCTGGATGTTCATACGAACAAAACCGGTCGGACGCAAACCGTTTCAGTATGAACATATAAACTCGGTGATCGCTATCTCCGCGCGTAGACCTCGGCCGCACGGGTCCCGGAAACCCGGCCCGCCCACCGACCTACACTGTGCGCATGGCTGGCTCATCGACGGGATTCCCCAAGCACGAGGCGCCGGAGCCCCTGGAAGGGCCCGTCGTCGGCACCATCACCGGCGGCACGATCCTGTGGTTCGTCCTCTTCCTGGTTCAGCTCCCGTTCTACGGCTGGTTCGAGGAACGCGATCTGCTGTGGTGGGTGTGGACCTGCGCGGCCGGCGGCGGTCTTGGCCTGATCGGCATCTGGTACGTCCGCAAGCGCGAAGCGGCGATCCGGCGGGCGAAGTCGGACGCGGCCGGCGAGACCCCGTAGCCGCGTCCCCGGCTACGGCCAGAGGACCATTCGCCTCCTCCCGCGATCCTGTGTCCGGCCCACTCGGGGGGTGAAGCACGGCCTCCCGCCGTACCGTCGGAGTCATGACGCAGCGGGCGAAGATCGACACGGACGGACCGGAGCCGCCCGGCGGCCCGGCCATCGACGCCGGATCCGAGCTCGACCCGGTGCATCCCGTACGGCTGCCGGTGCTGCACAGGCCGGCCGGGCTCACCGCCGCGGAGGTCGCCGAACGCGTCGCGCGCGGCGAGGTCAACGACGTCCCCGTCCGCTCCTCCCGCTCCACCACGGACATCATCCGCGGCAACGTCTTCACGCGCTTCAACGCGATCATCGGCGTCCTGTGGGTGATCATGCTGATCGTCGCGCCGATCCAGGACAGCCTCTTCGGCTTCGTGATCATCGCCAACACCGGGATCGGCATCATCCAGGAGCTGCGCGCCAAGAGGACCCTGGACGGGCTCGCCGTCATCGGCGAGGCCAGACCCACCGTCCGCCGCGACGGCGTGGCCGCCGAGATCTCCACCTCCGAGATCGTCCTCGGCGACCTCGTCGAACTCGGAGCCGGGGACAAGGTCGTCGTCGACGGCGAAGTCGCCGAGGCCGACGGCCTCGAGATCGACGAATCCCTGCTTACCGGCGAGGCCGACCCGGTGCTGAAACAGCGCGGCGACCCGGTCATGTCCGGCAGTTTCGTCGTCGCCGGAGGAGGCGGGTTCACCGCCACCAAGGTCGGCCGCGAGGCGTACGCCGCCCAGCTGGCCGAGGAGGCCTCGCGCTTCACGCTCGTCCACTCCGAGCTGCGCAGCGGGATCAGCACCATCCTCAAGTACGTGACCTGGATGATGGTGCCGACCGCGATCGGCCTGATCATCAGCCAGCTCGTGGTGAAGAGCAACGACTTCAAGGAGTCCGTCGCGCGGACCGTCGGCGGCATCGTGCCGATGATTCCGGAGGGCCTGGTCCTCCTGACCTCGGTCGCCTTCGCAATCGGCGTCATCCGCCTGGGCCGCAAGCAGTGCCTCGTACAGGAGCTGCCGGCGATCGAGGGCCTGGCGCGGGTGGACGTCGTCTGCCTGGACAAGACCGGCACGCTCACCGAAGGCGGCATGGACGTCACCGAGCTGCGGGTCCTCAGACCCGTGGCCGACGGCCGGGACACCGACGAGGGCAGGGCCGCCGCCGCACAGCGCAACGGCCTCGACGAGCCGTACGTACGCAAGGTGCTGGGCGCCCTCGGCGAGTCCGACCCGCGGCCCAACGCGAGCCTCCAGGCGATCATCGACGCCTACCCCGACAGCGAGACCTGGCGGTGCACCGAGTCGCTGCCCTTCTCCTCCGCCCGCAAGTACAGCGGTGCCAGCTTCAGCGAGGGCAACGGCGAGAACTCCACCTGGCTGCTCGGCGCCCCCGACGTACTCCTCCCGGCGGACGACCCGGCTCTCGCCGAGATCGACCACTTCAACGAGCGGGGCCTTCGGGTGCTGCTCCTCGCCCGCGCCGTCCGCGAACTGGACGATCCGGCAGTGGTGACCGGCGCGCGGGCCACCGCGCTGGTCATCCTGGAACAGCGGCTCCGCCCCGACGCGGCCGACACCCTGCGCTACTTCGACGAGCAGAACGTCCACGCCAAGGTCATCTCCGGCGACAACGCGGTGTCGGTGAGCGCGGTGGCCGGAAAACTCGGCTTGGCCGGCGCCGCGAACACGGTGGACGCCCGCAGTCTTCCCACCGAACAGGCCGACATGGCCCGGGCCCTCGACGACAACGCCGTCTTCGGCCGGGTCACCCCACAGCAGAAACGCGACATGGTCGGCGCGCTCCAGTCACGTGGTCACACGGTCGCGATGACCGGCGACGGCGTCAACGACGTCCTCGCGCTCAAGGACGCCGACATCGGCGTCTCGATGGGCTCCGGCTCCGAGGCGACCAAGGCCGTCGCCCAGATCGTCCTGCTGAACAACAGCTTCGCGACGCTGCCTTCGGTCGTCGCGGAGGGCCGCCGGGTCATCGGCAACATCACCCGGGTCGCCACCCTCTTCCTGACAAAGACGGTCTACTCCGTCCTCCTGGCCATCCTGGTGGTCTGCTGGCAGGTCGAATACCCCTTCCTGCCACGCCACCTGACCCTGCTGTCCACGCTCACCATCGGCGTGCCGGCCTTCTTCCTCGCGCTTGCCCCCAACAAGGAGCGCGCCAGGCCGAACTTCGTGCGCAGGGTCATGCGGTACGCCATCCCCGCCGGCACGGTCGCGGCCGTGGCGACCTTCGGCACCTATCTGCTCGCCCGCTCCCACTACAGCGGCCCGGGCGCCCTCGACGCCGAGACCAGTGTCGCCACCCTCACGCTGTTCCTGGTGTCCATGTGGGTCCTGGCGATCATCGCCCGCCCGTACACGTGGTGGCGCGTCTGTCTGGTCGCGACGATGGGTGCGTGCTTCCTGATCGTGCTGATCGTGCCGTGGCTCCAGGACTTCTTCGCCCTGAAGCTGGTGGGCACGACCATGCCCTGGGCGGCGGTGGCCGCCGCGGCGGCCGCGGCGGCGGTCCTGGAGCTCGTCTGGCGCCTGGTGGACCGCCGCTTCCCCGCCTAGGCCCAAGACCTGGGTCTCCGAAGGGCCCGAGGACGTCAGTCGGCCAACGACGTCAGTCGAACCAGCGGTCCCGGGCCAGCTCTTCCGTACGCGACGGGTCCTCCAGCAGGGCCGCCACCTCGAAGCGGCGCGGCCACTGCCCCGCTGCCCAGGCCAGGCCCGCCGCCACACCCTCCAGCGTGGCAGCGTGCAGAACCCCGTCCGGAGTGCGGCGCCAGTCCAGTTCCACGCCGCCCGCGACAAGCTCCTCGTGCTCGAAGTACGAGTGCGGCGTGGCCGGACCGAGCAGGACGCGTACCGCGTCGGGGACCTGGTGCTCCTCGCCCTCCGTGGTCACCTCGGCCGGTACGGTCTCGCCCAGACGCCGGACCTGGAGCAGCTCGGCCAGATCCGCGGCCCGGGACGGCGACACCGGCAGCAGCGCCACGCCCGCGGTGAGCGGCAGCAGGTCCGGCGCGTCGGCGATCACCGCATCCGCCGCGTCGACCACCCGCACCTCGCCGTCCACGACGGCCCGCAGCTCGTCGGGCAGTGTTACCTGGTCCGGGTCCAGTTCGGCGAGCGCTCCGTAGAGGGCGTGCAGCTGGCGCGCGGCGACGTGCCGGGACGCGTCGGCGAGCCGGCCCAGCAGCTCGGCCGCACCGCCCGGCTCGTCGAGCAGGGCCGCGACCGACGTCCGCACACCCAGTGCGCGCAGCACCTGCTCGTCGCCGAAGCCGGTCGCGTCCGCCTCGTCGTAGAGTCCGGCCAGCAGCGGATCGCCGCCCGCTGCGCGCAGGCCGGCGGGCCGGCGGCCCTCGAGCACCGGATGGTCGCGCAGCCACCACGCCGTGTACGAGCGCACGGTCTCGGTCGTCCCGTCCGGGAGCAGGACCCGCACCGGCTGGGTCAGCGCATCACGCAGCGGCGGCTGCGCCAGCAGTGCCAGCGCCTGCGGCCAGGCCTCGTCGTCCACCAGGTCCAGATCCCGTACCGCGACGATCTCCGTCGCGACGGGCGGCACCGGAGTCTCCGGCAGTTGGTCGAGCACGTCCTCGCACCACACGTCGACGGCGTCGAGCAGCCCCGCGTCGTCCGGCTCGGCGAAGTCACCGTCGCGCGGCTCGACTTCGTCCGGGTCCAGCACCACATCGGTGGCGCGTACGAGGGCGAAGTTGCCCAGTACCCCGCAGGCGGTCAGCGGCTGCGCACCCCAGCGCTCGGCCAGCTCGGCGTCGCAGAGGGCCAGTTCACCTTCCCGCATGACCTGCGCGAACGGGCTGCCGGGCAGTACGAGTTCACCGGCCGGGGCGGTCTCGCCGTCCTCGTCCGGCAGCGCGAGTGCGCCGAGCCACGGCTCGTCGCCCGGCTCCAGACCGGCGTCCCGCACCAGCCGGAGCACGACCTCGGCCAGTTCCTCGGCGTCGAGGCCGTTCTCGTCCCACATCTCCCCGTCGTCGAGCGACGCGGCGACAGCCGCCCGCACCTGGGGAGTGGTCAGTACGGCGCGGGGCGTCGCGGGCAGCGCGCCCAGTTTCTCCAGCAGCGGGTGGGCGGCATCGGGATGGGCCACCTTCAGCCCGAGCCGGGCCAGCTGTTCACTGTCCGCCGCGTCCGGGAGCGGCAGCAGGACCTGCCGGGGGCCGTTCGCGGTGCGTCCACTGGCCAGTGGCACCGGCAGCCCGGCGAGCCGGTCCGGATCGACGCCGGCCAGGGTCTCGTACAGCCGGTGCCACCATTCCGGCGCGCGCTCCACGCCCGCCAGCCGGTCGATCGCATCGCCCAGCGGCAGCCTGCCCACGCCGAGCGTGCGCAGCTCCGTACGCCGCTCCAGCCCGGCCGGCAGCAGCGTCGGCAGCACCTCCGCCAGCACCTGCACCGTGTCGGCGCCGACGCCCTCCACCACCTCGGCCTCGAACGGCCGCAGCGCGGTCAGTTCCTCCGATGGAGCGGCGGGCGCGAGAAAGGCCACGCGTGCCAGCCGCTGCAGAATCGCGGCCCTCAGAGCGCCGTCGAGTTCGCCCTTGCCCAACGGTCCCGGCACCAGGTCGATGGTCCCGGTCGAGACCGGCTCCCAGTCGGCCAGCAGCTCCGCGTACGCGTCGGCCGCCCGCTCCACCAGGAAGTCGCTCAGCGGACCGGGAGCGGGGTGGCGGCGGGCCGTGTCCAGCGGCAGCGAGGCGATCAGCAGAGCCGGTACGCCCAGCGGCTCGTCGGTCGGTGTCGGTGCGTGTACGACGGGTGCGGTGCGGGGGTACTCGGGAGCCCCGTCCAGGTCCACGGGCACGGCCCAGGTGACGGCCCAGTTCGGGCGCAGCCGCTCTTCGAGGGGACGCCCGACGAGCAGCGCCGGCTCGACGGGCCCCCCGTGCGTGACCGTGCGCCAGCGGTTCGTCACCCCGGCGCTGTCCTCCACATGGACGTACGGGCCTTCCACCCGGCGCCGCAGCACGCGTACCCCGGCGCCCGGGGTCTCCACGACGACTTCCTCCAGTCCGGGAAGAGTCAGCAGCAGCGCGTCGTCGACGGCGCCGAGCAGCCGCTCCACCAGGTCCTCGGCGCTGCCGTCCCGCAGCGGCAGGATCACGACCGTGTCGTACCCGTCCGGTGCGGTGCCCTCCGCGGGCAACGGCAGCCGCAGCAGCGGGACATGGCCGTCCCGGCGGCGCAGCTCGTCTCCCAGGCCGGGACTCCCCAGCGCGGCCCGGGCCGCCAGCTCGCGCGCCTCGGCGAGCGACCAGCGGACGCCGCCGTGCCGCCCCACGACAGCGGGCTCGTCACTGACGGCCAGCACGGCGGCGAACCCGACGCCGAACCTTCCGACGCTCACATCCTGCGCATCGCGCTTGGCGGACGCCCGGAGGGTGCTCAGCGACTCGACGCCGGTCGCGTCCAGCGGCGCCCCGGTGTTGGCCGCGGCGAGCACAGCGGGCTCACCTGCGGCCCCGGGGTGCAGGGTCAGCCGAAGACGCCCGGGAACCTTCGCCCGGGCGGCGGCATCGGCGGCATTCTGCGCCAGCTCCACGACCAGCCGGTCGCGGTACCCGCCGAGCGCGAGGTCCTCCTCGGCGTTGGCGTCCTCCCGGAAGCGGGCGGGGCTGGCCCCCCACGCGTCGAGCACCCCGCGCCGGAGCCGCGCCGTCCCGAAGGGATCGGCCCCGTCGGTCGCCGTCGCCTTTACGCTCACGCCTGGTGCCTCCAATTGTCTGAGCCGCCTCCTGGCGGGGCTGGGCTGAAGGTACCGCGAGAAACCGCCAAGTCACGCCCTCGCCTCCACGCACCTACCCGATGCCCGCACCCCCACGCGGGGGCCGGCAGGGTCGGAGGGTGCGGGGGGGCGGACGGTGGGGGTTCGGGACAGGAAGCGTGATGTGTGGCGCGGGGCGCCGGGCACCCGGACGTACCGCCAGGAGGTGCCTGAGTCATTCGGTCCCGGACGCACCGCCTGGAGGCCCCGGCGCGTCCGGCCCACGCTTCCGGAGCAGCAGCTCGCGCGACCGCGCAGGACTCTCGGCGTCACACCCCGGCCCGCCGGGGTGAGAAGTCCAGGGTCGCTCGTTTGGATCTTGCCGGGCTCACAGGCCCTGGCACGCACGCTCGCCGCGTTGTCGTCGGTCGGCACGGCTCCGCCATGCCTCCCTCCTCCGCCTCGCGATCGCGCGCACCAGACCCCGCTCACTGATCCGGCCTGATCCAAACGAGAGACCCTAGGAGTGGCCCAGCTCGCCGTCTTCCGTTTCCGGCTCCTCCGGGACCGAGCCGCCGTCGCGGGCGGGGCGGAGCGCGAACTCGTCCACCCGCATCGAGTCCAGCACCGGCGGCGCCGGGCGCGGCGGCTTCGGCATGACCGCCGCCTCCGAGTGGCCACCGCATCCGTATGACAGCGACACGACATGCCCGTCCGCCGGACCGAACTCGTTCCCGCAGATTCCGAACGCCTGGCCGAGCGACCCGCCCAGCGGCACCAGGAAGCCGCACGACATGCATGACGCCGGGGCCGCCTGGGCCATCGGGGTCTTCGCGCCGAAGGACTCGTCCCAGCGGTCGGCCGCCGAGTGCAGCCCGTACCGCGACAGCACCCGCGCCCGTCGCATACCCAGCTCCTCGGCCACGGCGGCGATCGATCCGCGCGCCGGTGCGACCGGCAGGGACGACGGCGGGCCGGCGGTGACCTCGGCGTCCTCGGCCTCCACGAGCTCGGCCATCTCCCCCGAGACGGCGGAGTTCGGCAGGGGCTCGTCCTCGCCCGTGTAGCCGGGCTCGAGGCGCAGATCCTCCGCCTCCGTCGGCAGAAGATCGCCGGGTCCCATGTCGCCGGGGCGCAGCCGTTCGCTCCACGGCACCCATTCGGGGGCCAGCAGCGCGTCGGGCCCGGGCAGCAGCACCGTCTCGTCGAGGGTGACGATCTTCGCGCGGGAGGCCCGCGCGACGGTCACCGCCCAGCGCCACCCGCGGTAGCCCATGTCCTTGCACTCGAAGAAGTGGGTGACAACCCGGTCACCCTCCGCGACAACGGAGACATGTTCGCCCACCACCCCGGGAGCGGCGGCTTCCTCGGCCGCCGCGCGGGCGAGGTCGACCGCCTCGGCGCACAGGCGGTCAGGGGTACGGCTTCGCGTCGTCGCAGCACTCACAGGTCTCGCTTCTCTCCTACGCCGTCTCACGAGTGCGCCGTCCGTGCAGCCGGTCCATGTCCGTACGTGGAGCGGGCGGAGCGGACCAGAGGGCCGCGTCGACGTCCGCACCCGATCGGCCTCGGGCGCACCTACTGCAATCCATTCTGCGGGATCGCGGAGAGGCGCGCGGCCAAGAGCAACCGCCGGTGGCGCGCTACGCACGCTACCCTCTCCGCCGCCTGTGGCCCACCTGCACGTCCGATTCATGGGACAGAGACGGAAAAGACGGGACCGTGAAGGAGACGGAGGACGTCTCTCCCGCCTCCCCGCGCGCCGTCCCGGCACTCACCGCGCAGCTCGCTCCCGCCTCCTGGCGGCTCGCGCGCGGAAGGCGCGCGGCTGCCCCGCCGCGGAGCGGGGCGGCGCACCGACGTGCCCGGACACCACATCGCCACGGGTCAGTTGGGGCACTATGACGGGGTGGCAGCCGCCAGCTCGTCCGACGATGGAGCCGGCCCGGTCCGCAGAGCCGGCCGGTCGGTGGGCCGCGCCCTGCACCTTCCGTTCACCGGCACAGCGAGAGGCATCCGACGGGCCACCCACGCCCACGGCGCCGGCGAATCCGGCCTCGGCAAACTGATCGAACTGCACGCCGTGAACGGCGCGGGCGACATGATGATCACCGTCGCGCTCGCCTCCACGGTCTTCTTCTCCGTACCGACGGACGAGGCTCGCGGTCGCGTGGCGCTCTACCTCGCGATCACGATGGCTCCGTTCGCCCTCCTCGCCCCGGTCATCGGCCCGCTCTTCGACCGCATCCCGCACGGCCGACGCGCCGCCATGGCGGGCGCGATGCTGACGCGGGCGCTCCTGGCGCTCACCATGTCGGGCGCGGTCGCGACGGGAGGGCTGGAGCTGTATCCGGCCGCGCTGGGCGTGCTGGTCGCCTCCAAGTCGTACGGAGTCGTACGCAGCGCGGTCGTCCCGCGTCTCCTCCCGCCCAAGTTCTCATTGGTCAAGGCCAACTCCAGAGTGACCCTGGCCGGCCTGGTGGCGACCGGCATCGCAGCCCCGACGGGCGCGGGGCTCCAGGCCATCGGCCCGCAATGGCCGCTGTACGGTGCCTTCGCGCTCTTCGCCGCGGGCACCTTCCTGGCCTTCACCCTGCCCCCCAAGGTCGACTCAGCGAAGGGCGAGCGCAAGGCGTCGCTCATCACGCACCCCGAGCGCCATCCCCATGGCCGCAAGCCCGGCCTGCGGACGGTGGGCCCGTCCGTGGCGTGTGCGCTCCGGGCCAACGCCGCCTTCCGCTCCCTCTCCGGCTTCCTGATCTTCTTCCTGGCCTTCCTGCTGCGCGAGCACCCGCTCGCCGGCCAGTCCGCCGCCGTCTCGCTGGGCATCGTCGCTGTCTCGGCCGGCGTCGGGAACGCGTGCGGCACGGCCGTCGGCGCCTGGCTCAAGGCTCGCGCCCCCGAAGTGATCATCACCTCGGTGCTGACCCTGACCCTGAGCGCGGCCATCACCGCCGCCGTGCTGTTCAGCCCGGTCCTCGTCGCGGTGCTCGGCGCGTCCGCCGGCTTCTCCCAGGCACTGGCGAAACTGTCGCTCGACGCGCTCATCCAGCGGGACGTACCGGAGGAGGTGCGGACCTCCACCTTCGCCCGCTCCGAGACTCTCCTGCAGATGTCGTGGGTGGCGGGCGGAGCCATCGGCATGGCGCTGCCGCTCAACGGGGTCATCGGCATGTCGGTCGCCGCCGGGCTCATCGCCCTGGGCGCGGCGACCGCCGCACGTGGCCTGCTGATGTCCGCCCGGCGCGGCACGCCGCACCCCCGCGTGGCATGAGCTGGACCGAGCGATAGCCTTCGGGACATGACCGCTCCGCTTTTCTCGGGTAAGGGCCGCCGCACTGCTGCCGCCCTCGGCGCCGTGTCCGCCGGACTCCTCGTCCTTTCCGCCTGCGACAAGCCGACGCCGCTGGCGACCGTGACGGTCGGCACGACGACGGTGACCTCCGAGGCCGCCTGCCACAGCGGCGACGGCAAGGGGCTCTCCAACGAGAAGCTCCAGGAGTGCATCGAGGGCCTGAAGACTTCGAAGACCGTCAAGTACTCCCCGGGCACCACGCTGCGTATCGGCGTCGAGCCCGAGGTCGTCGAGGACGGCAGGAAGTGGATCGCCGCGCTGGACGGCCAGCCGATCACCGACCAGTCGAACAAGACCTACCGCAGCTTCCCGGGTGTCGACTTCTTCGGCACCGGCGGCCAGGGCGCGCCCGCGAAGAGCCGGAAGATCAGCATCATCCAGTTCTCCGACAAGGGTGCGAGCAAGGGCAAGGCCGAAGCCGTCTGGAACTTCAAGCTCGAGCGCGACGACAGCTGACGCAATGCCGCGGGTGCTGGTGGTGACCGCGGTAGCGGCGGAGGCCGAAGCGGTCACCGCCGGCCTCGGCCACCCCACCCCGGGCGGCGCCGCTTCCTTCGACGTACTGGCCGCCGGCGTGGGGCCGGCCGCCGCTGCCGCCGGGACCGCGACCGCGCTCGCCAGGGCCACCGGCCCGTACGACCTGGTCGTCTCGGCCGGCATCGGCGGCGGCTTCCTGCCCGCCGCGCCCCCCGGCTCGCTCGTCGTGGCTGATGCGATCGTCGCCGCCGACCTGGGCGCCGAGACGCCCGACGGCTACCTCACCGTCGAGGAACTGGGCTTCGGGCGCTCCGTCCACCTCCCGCCGCCGGACCTCACCGCCCACGTGGCGCAGGCTCTGGGCGCCCTGATCGCTCCCGTCCTGACCGTTTCGACGGTCACCGGCACCGCTGCCCGCGCCGCCGAACTGGCCGGCCGCCACGCGCGCGCCGGGGCCGAGGCGATGGAGGGCTTCGGCGTCGCCGAGGCAGCCGCGGTGCAGCGCGTCCCCGTCCTCGAAATCCGCGCGATCTCGAACGCCGTCGGCCCGCGCGACCGCGCCGCCTGGCGGATCGGCGACGCGCTCGCCGCCCTCACCGAGGGGTTCGGGAAGCTCGCGCCCGTACTGAATGGTTGGGGAGACCATGACCGAGACTGACCGGCAGCACCCACAGCAGCCGCTGAAGATCGCCTACTCCCCGTGCCCGAACGACACCTTCGTCTTCGATGCGTGGGCCCACGGCCGGGTGCCGGGCGCGCCCTCCCTCGACGTCACCTTCGCCGACATCGACATCACCAACGGCATGGCCGCGCGCGGCGAGTTCGACGTCCTCAAAGTTTCGTACGCGGTACTGCCCTATGTGCTGGACGAGTACGCCCTGCTCCCCTGCGGGGGCGCACTGGGCCGCGGCTGCGGGCCCCTCGTACTCACCCGCGAGCCGGGCCTGGACCTCACCGGCAGAACGGTCGCGGTGCCGAGCGAGCGCTCCACGGCGTATCTGCTGTTCCGCCTGTGGGCGGCCGACACCCTCCCGGCCGGCGTCGGCAAGGTCGTGGTCATGCCGTTCCACGAGATCATGCCGGCGGTACGGGACGGCAGGGTCGACGCCGGGCTGGTCATCCACGAGGCGCGGTTCACGTATCAGGAGTACGGACTGCACTCCCTCGCGGACATGGGAGGGCACTGGGAGTCCACCACCCGCCTGCCCATCCCGCTCGGCGCGATCATCGCGAAGCGCTCCCTGGGCGACGGGATGCTGCGCGAACTGGCCGACGCCGTGCGCACGTCGGTCCGGATGGCCTGGGACGACCCCGAGGCGTCGCGTCCGTACGTGCGCGAACACGCCCAGGAGATGGACCCGTCGGTGGCCGACCAGCACATCGGCCTGTACGTCAACGAGTTCACGGCCAACCTGGGCGACGCCGGCTACGCGGCGATCCGCGGACTGCTCACACGCGCGGCGGCCGAGGGACTCGTTCCGCCGCTGTCCCCGGACGCTCTGCACTTCGCCTGAGGTCTGCGGCCTCCTGCACGCGGCAGAAAGTGGGCTGGGGCGAAAGGTGTTCACCTTTCGCCCCAGCCCACTTCTCTCGCGCGTCAGACGTCCAGCTGGTCGGCCACCGCCCGCAGCAGGCCGGCGATCTTGGCGCCGTGGACCTTGTCGGGATAGCGGCCGCGCTCCAGGCTCGGGGTGATGTTCTCGAGGAGCGTCGTCAGGTCCTGGACGATGGAGGCCAGTTCGTCCGGCTTGCGGCGCTGCGCGGCCGCCACCGAGGGGGCCGGGTCGAGGACCGTGACCGAGAGGGCCTGGTCGCCGCGCTGGCCTGCCACGACACCGAATTCGACACGCTGGCCGGGCTTGAGCGACTCGACCCCGGCAGGGAGCACCGACGAGTGCACGAAGACGTCGCCGCCGTCGTCGCGGGAGAGAAAGCCGAAGCCCTTCTCACTGTTGAACCACTTGACCTTGCCGGTAGGCACGTCTGTCCTCGTCCTTGTGCTCGTTGGGGCTCTGAATAGCACTACAGCGGGTCGCGTGACCCGCCACCACCAAGGCTAATGGTCCAGGGGCTGGTGACAAGACGTCGTTGGGTGGTTCCTGTGCGCTGGGAACTACCCTGGTCGGGTGACTAGCGAAACCCGAACGGACAAGGCCGGCGCCGGCGACCGACTCGTACAGGTCGGCGTGATCGTCTTCTTCATCGGCGCGGTGGCCACTCTGGTCACCGTCGCCCCGCTGTTCCTGGGGACCGATCCGTTCCCCACGGTCGCGTACTTGGTGTGCATGCTGATGGGTGTCGGCTTCCTGATCGCCGGAGCCGGAGTGCTCCGCTCGATCGCCGCGCAGCGCCGTCAGGCCCGCGACGCCGCCGCGTAGTCCATCAACCACTCCGGAAACACCGTCAGGTCGGTCAGGACCACATCCGCGCCCTCGGCGCGCAGCTCCGCCTCGTCGCACGGGCCCGTCGGGACCGCGACCGAGAGCGCCCCGGCCGTACGGGCGCCGCGCACGTCGCCCGTGTGGTCGCCCACGTACACCGCGGCGCCGTGTTCACGCAGCGCCTCCGCCTTGGCCTCCGCCCACAGCCAGCCGATCACCGCGTCCGGCTCGATGCCGAGGTGCGCGAGGTGGAGCTTGGCGTTCGGCTCGTGCTTGGCGGTGACGACGATCGCCCGGCCGCCCAGGGCCTGGACCGCGTCCACGGCCTCGCGGGCACCGGGCATCGCGGGCGTCGGGGCGATGGCGTGTGTGGGATACATCTCGCGGTAGCGGTCGCCCATCTCCTGGATCCGCTCGTCCTCGAACCAGTGCGCCAGCTCCTGCTCCAGGGGCGGACCGAGCCGTGTGATGGCCAGGTCGGCATCGATGAACGTACCGGTCTCGGCGGAAAGGGCCTGGTAGGCGGCCTTGATGCCGGGACGCGAGTCGATGAGCGTCATGTCGAGGTCGAAGCCGACGGTCAGGTTCATGGTGGCCATTGTGCCGAGTCGGAGCGCGGGGAAAGCAAACGTAGACTTAGCCAAGCCTTACCAGACTTTGAAATGGGTTTGATGTCAGCCGCCGTTCCGACTGTCCGCACGAGACGTGTTCTCGTACCCCGTCGTCAGCGGCGCATCGGCTGGACCGTGGTGGCCGTCGTGGCCCTGCTGCTCGCCGTACTGCTGAGTCTGGCCGTCGGCGCGCGGCCGATCGCGCCGGCCGAGGTGTTCGACGCCCTGTTGCACGGTGGCCGCAGCGACGCGGCCGAAGTCGTACGGAACCTGAGGGTGCCGCGCACCGTGATCGGGCTGATGGTCGGGGTAGCCCTCGGGCTCGCCGGGACCGTGCTCCAGGGGATCACGCGCAACCCGATCGCCGACCCCGGCATCCTCGGCATCAGCCAGGGCGCGTCGGTGGGAGTGGTGCTGGCCATCGCCTACGCCGGCATCCACACCCTGACCGGCTATGTGTGGTTCGCCTTCGCCGGGGCGGCGCTGGCGTCGGTGGCCGTGTACGCGATCGCGTCGAGCGGGCGCGGCGGTGCGACGCCGGTCAAGCTCGCGCTCGGCGGCGCGGCGATCAACGCGCTGCTGGTGTCCGTGACGATGGCGGTACTGACGACCAAGGCCGCGGCGCTGGACGAGTTCCGCTTCTGGCAGGTCGGCTCGGTCGCGGGGCGGGATGCCGAGGTGGTAGGGCAGATATGGCCCTTCCTGCTGGTCGGTGTGGTGCTGGTGGCGTCCGTCGCGCGGGGCCTGGACGCGCTGGCGCTGGGCGAGGACGTGGCGAAGGGGCTCGGTCAGAACGTCGCGACCGTACGGATCGTGGGCGGCGTGGGCGCCACGGTGCTGACCGGCGTGGGTGTCGCCGCCGCCGGTCCGATCGCCTTCATCGGGCTCGCGGTGCCGCACATCGCCCGCGCGATCGTGGGCAGCGACCACCGCTGGGTGCTGCCGATGGCGGCGCTCATCGGGCCTGTGATGCTGCTGGTCTCGGATGTGATCGGCCGCGTGGTCTTCCCGCCGAGCGAGGTGCCGGCCGGGGTGATGACGGCCCTGATCGGGGTGCCCTTCCTGGTGGCCCTGGTCCGCAGGAAGGCGGTGCCGGCATGACGGTCACCACCGCAGCGGCTCGGCGGCCGGGCGTGCGGCCCGCCGGCTACAGCCTTGTACGCGCCGGGCGGGCGACCTTCCTGGTGCACCGCCGGGCGGCGCTGGCCGCAGGGGCGCTCGCGGTGCTGCTGGCCGCTGTCTGTGTCACGTACCTCTCCGTCGGCGAATCGTTCGTCGCGCCGGGCGAGGCCGTCAGGGTGATCCTCGGGCAGCCGTCCCCGGACGAGCTGGTCGTCGGCACGCTGCGGCTGCCCCGCATGGTCGCCGGGCTGTTCGTCGGGGCCGCGTTCGGCGTCGCGGGGGCGCTCATCCAGACGGTGGCCCGCAACCCCCTGGCCAGCCCCGACATCATCGGCATCAGCCAGGGCGCGAGCGCGTTGACCGTCGGTGCGATGACGCTCGGCGTCACGTCGTACACCGTGCTGCCGTATCTGTCCGTCGCGGGTGGTCTGGCCGCCGCCGCCCTCGTGTACGTCTTCGCCTGGCGCGGCGGCCTGCACGCCACCCGCTTCGTGCTGATCGGCATCGGCTTCGCCATCGCGCTGCGGTCGGTCACCCAGCTCTTCCTGACCAAGGGCGACTATCTCGTCGCCCAGCAGGCGCAGATCTGGATGACCGGTTCGCTCAACGGCCGCGGCTGGGACGTGGCCGGGCCGCTGGGCTGGGTGCTGCTGGCCCTGGTCCCCGGCGTGCTGTGGGCGGCGCGGGCCCAGCGGACGGTGTCCATGGACGACGACACGGCGACCGCGCTCGGCGTCCGGCTCGGGCGGGTACGCCTCGGGCTGGTGGTCCTGGGCGTGGTGCTGGCATCGGTGGCCACGGGGGCGGCGGGTCCGGTGGACTTCGTGGCATTGCTGGCGCCGCAGATCGCACGCCGGGTGACGCGCACCGCGCAGATCCCGTTGCTCTGCTCCGCGCTGCTGGGCGCGGTGATCGTGGTACTCGCCGACCTGCTGGCGCGCAAGCTCTTCGCGCCCACCGAGCTGCCGGTGGGTGTACTGACGGCGGCGGTGGGCGCCCCGTATCTGATCTGGCTGATCGTGCGCAGCCGTACCGCAGGAGGCAAGGCATGAGGAGCCCTCTGGGGGCCAACCCCCCGGTTCCCCCGAGGCTGACGGCCCGTGAACTGACACTCGCCTACGAGGACCGCACGGTCGTCCACGAGCTCGATCTCGCTGTTCCGGACGGGCAGGTGACGGTCATTGTGGGCCCGAACGCGTGCGGCAAGTCCACCACACTGCGGGCGCTCGGCCGGCTGCTGAAGCCCCGGGGCGGGTCGGTGCTGCTGGACGGCACGGAGCTGGCCCGCATCCCCACGAAGAAGATCGCGCAGTCGATAGGGCTGCTGCCGCAGTCCCCGGTCGCCCCCGAGGCGATCACGGTCGCCGACCTGGTCGCGCGCGGCCGTCAGCCGCACCAGCACTGGTGGCAGCAGTGGTCGGAGGCCGACGAGCGCGCGGTCACGGACGCGATGGAGCGTACGGACGTCAGCGCGCTGGCCGAGCGGTCGGTGGACGAGCTGTCCGGCGGGCAGCGGCAGCGCGTGTGGATCGCGATGGCGCTCGCGCAGGAGACGGATCTGCTGCTGCTGGACGAGCCGACGACGTTCCTGGACATCTCGCACCAGGTTGAAGTGCTGGACCTGGTGCGCCAGCTGAACCACGACCGCGGCCGGACGGTCGTCGCGGTCCTCCACGACCTCAACCAGGCCGCGCGGTACGCGGACCACCTCGTGGCGATGAAGTCCGGCCGGATCGTCGCCGAGGGCCACCCGCGGGACGTCGTCACGGCGGATCTCGTACACGAGGTGTTCGGCATGCAGTCGGTCGTGATCCCGGACCCGGTGACGGGCTCGCCCCTGGTGATCCCGGCCGCGCCGTGGTCGCCGAAGGCGGAGGACGAGGCGCCGAGTGCGGCGCCCGGCCCGAGCCCGGACGGTGCGCCGAACCCGGCCGCGAGCCAGGACCGGGCCGATTCGGCCGCCGGTCCCGACGCCGGTCCCGACGGGGCGCGGCCCGGCGACGTCGCCGCCGACCGGCGCTGACCCTTCCCTGCTCACACCCTCCAGATGAGATCTTCCTGGCGCACGCCGACGCGCTCGGCAGGCAGGCCGAGGCGAAGCGGATCGTCGCCGACTACGACGCGCACGCGAAGAAGGTCACCGAGGCTATCGGCGGCAGGGACAAGGCGGCCGCCACCCAGGTGAACGTCGTGCGCTTCGTCGAGGGCACGGACATCCGTATCTACGGCAGGAAAAACTACATCGCGACGATTCTCGCCGACGTCGGAGTGGGCCGCCCGGCCATCACCGACAAGGCCGCCGACGGCTTCTCGTACGACGTGAGCCCCGAAAAGATCGACCTCGCCGAGGCGGACGTGATCTTCCACTCGACGTACGGGGACCCCAAGAAGGCCAAGGAGACCCAGACCACGGGCAGCGGCCTGTGGAAGAACATGGCCGCCGTCAAGAACGGCAAGGTCTTCGGCGTCGACGACCAGTTGTGGATTCAGGGCATCGGCTATACCGCCGCCAACAAGATCCTCGACGAACTGCGGGGCCACCTCACGAAGTGACCCCGCGTTGACGCACTACCGCCTCCGCGCCCGCCACACCAGGTAGAGCGCGGAGGCGATGGCGGCGGTACGGACCACGACCGGCCAGGCGCCGGAGAACGCCTCGCCCAGCGCGTCCTGCGCGAGCGGTTCGCCCCAGCGTCCCTCCGACCGCCCCCAGAGCCAGGCGATTCCGCCCGCCGCCACCAGCCCGGGCAGCCCGAGCGTCACCCACTTCGCCTCGGCGCGCGACATCGTGCGGGAGGCGTACACCAGGAGCCAGCCAGCGCCGACCGCCAGCCAGGAGCCCAGGACAGCGCCGCCGACCAGCAGCGCGGCCGCGAGCAGGAGCAAAGGGTTCGCGAGCGGGGCCCGTGCGGCAGGTGCGGCAGGTGCGGCAGGCACGGTACGACGGCGAAGTCGTCGCCGCCACCTTCGCAGCCCGGCGTCTCCCGGCCCGGCAGCCTCCGCATCGCCCGCGCCCGCGTCCCGGCCGGCCCCGGCGGCGGCTCCGGTCCCGGCTCCGGGGGTGCTCTCGCCGTTGCCCGGCCCCCGACGTCGGCGGCCGGGCCAACGGCTCGTTCCGTGGTCCACCGCGTCCGCCTCCGCCGGATCCTTCACCGTCTCCAGCGCGGTCGCCGCATCCGGTGGGCGCAGTATTTCCGGGATCTCGACGCCACCGACGAAACCGGGCACCGAGTCGCCCAGTCCGTACGGGCCGGGCTCGATCCGCCACCAGTCCGGCTCGCTGCCGTGCGGGCCGAGCTCGTCCTCGCCCGCCAGGTGCGGCGGCGAGGCAGCCGTACCGAACATCTGCGGCTCCGCGGACTCGGCCGGCTCCTCCGTACGGCGCGGCCGTGGCACCCGGCGGCGTACCCGCTGCGGTACGGCGGACGACTCCGGGTCCGGCCGCGTCGGCGGCATCGGCGCGGTGCCGCCCGGGTCTCCCGTGGCGGCCGCCGCCACGATGTCCTCCGGGCTGCCCAGCCGGCCCAGGATGCGGCGCACCGCGGCCGGAGAGTCGGCCGTCTGCCCCGCGCGCTGTCGGTCGATCTCGCCGCGCAGCGTCGACACCAGCCGCATCCGGTCGCCCGAAGGCAGCAGGCGCTGCTGAGCCAGGTCGCCGACCCGGCTCAGATAGTCGTAGACGAGCTGATCGCTCTCGATCCCCACGAAGTTCCCTCCGGTGCGGCCCAGTTGCGGACCACCTGCCTCCGACGTTAGCGCCTGACGCACTGAGTCGCCGCGCACAGCGGCTACCGTGGGTCGGATGGGGACCAGCGAGCGCAACCGGGAGGCGCACGTGCCCGAAGACAGTCCGAGCGCGGACAGCGGTACGGGAAGCCGTGCGGCCGGCGGTACGGGAAGCCGTGCGGCCAGCACCCCGCGGTCCCTCGCCGAAGCCCTGCGCGCCCGCGACGACGCGTCTCTGGGCGCCCTGCTGCACGCCCGGCCGGACCTGCTCTCCCCCGTCCCGAACGACATCACCCAGCTCGCCGCCCGGGCCGGTACCCGCGCCTCCGTCGTACGCGCCCTGGAGCGGCTGGACCGGTTCACACTGCAGACCGCCGAAGCCCTCGCCGTGGCCCCGGACCCGGCTCCCTACGCCACCCTGCTCGCCCTGCTCACCGGCGACGAGGGCGACCCGGAAACCGAGGCCGCGCTGCCCGGCGCCCTGGCCGACCTGCGCGAACAGGCCCTGGTATGGGGCCCGGACGACCGGCTGCGCCTGGTGCGCACCGCCCGCGAGCTGCTCGCCCCGTCCCCCACACACCCCTCTCCCACCGGGCTCGGCCCCACGGTCGCCGAGGCGACCGCCGGTATGTCGCCCGGCCGCATCCAGGAGATCGTGGCGGCCGCCGGCCTGCCCCCCACCCACGACTCGGTCTCGGCCGTCGCCGCGCTCACCAAGCTGTTCACCGACCGCACCAGGATGTCGGCGCTGCTCGACGAGGCGCCGGCGGAGGCCCATACCGTGCTGGGCAGGCTGGTCTGGGGCCCTCCGTACGGAGAGGTGACGGCCCACCCCTCCCCACCCGTGCGCTGGCTGCGCGACCACGGGCTGCTGCTGCCTGCTTCCACGCGTACGGTCGTTCTCCCCCGGGAAGCCGCCCTGCACCTGCGCGCCGGGCGCGCGCACCGCACCACCGAGCCGCTGCCGCCGACCGTCACGCCCGCGAAGGAACACCGTCCACAGCTTGTGGACGCGAATGCGGCGGGCCAGGCCGTCGGCGCGCTCGACGCCGTCGAGGACCTTCTCAAGGAGGTCGACCAGGGCGGCCCCGCGGTGCTGCGCGCCGGCGGGCTCAGCGTCCGCGACCTGCGGCGCACGGCGACCGCCCTCGACGTGCCGGAGACGGTTGCCGCGTTCTGGGCCGAACTGGCCTACGCGGCCGGGCTGCTGGCCTCCGACGGCGAGGCCGACGAGCGGTACGCGCCGACGCCCGCGTACGACGACTGGCTCGCCCTGCCCGTCCAGAACCGCTGGGCCCGCCTCGCCACCGCCTGGCTCACCGCGACCCGCACCGCCGGTCTGGTCGGCGGTCAGGACTCCAAGGGCCGGACGCTCTCCGCGCTCGGTCCCGACCTGGACCGCTCGGCCGCCCCCGAGGTCCGCCGCCGCGTCCTGGAGCTGCTGGCCGGCCTGCCTGAGGGTGCGGCGCCCGACCCCGACAGTCTCCTCGCCCGGCTGCGGTGGGAGCGGCCCGCGCGGGGCGGAACGGGTGAACTTCGCACCCGTATCGCCCGGTGGACTCTGACCGAGGCCGAACTCCTCGGCGTCACCGGCCGCGGCGCGCTCTCCACCCACGGCCGTGCCCTGCTCACCCCCGGCCCGGCCCTCGGCGCCACGGCAGCCGGACCGCGCCCGACGGCCGCCCGGGCCGCCCGGGCCACGCAGGTCGAGTCGGCCGCCGCCGCGCTGCTCGTGCCGCACCTTCCCGAGCCCCTCGACCACGTACTCCTCCAGGCCGATCTCACCGCCGTCGCACCCGGCCCCCTGCAACGGCCGCTCGCCGAGACCCTCTCCGTACTCGCCGACGTCGAGTCGAAGGGCGGCGCGACGGTCTACCGGTTCACGCCCGCGTCCGTACGCCGGGCCCTCGACGCCGGCCGCGCCGCGGCCGATCTGCACGCCTTCCTCGGTGCGCACAGCCGCACCCCCGTTCCGCAGCCGCTCACGTACCTCATCGACGACGTGGCCCGCCGGCACGGCCATCTGCGTATCGGCGCCGCCTCGGCGTACGTCCGCTGCGACGACGATTCGCTGCTGAACGAGATCCTGGCCGACAAACGGTCCCAGCCCCTCGGTCTGCGCCGCCTGGCACCCACCGTGGTGGCCGCACAGACCGATCCGGCCACACTCCTCGACGGCCTGCGCTCGCTCGGCTACGCGCCCGCCGCCGAATCCGCCGAGGGCGATGTCCTGATCACCCGGTCGGACGCACGCCGGACTCCGCCCCGCACGGCGCCCGCCCCCGTCCCGGAGGGGCCGCCGGTGCCCGACTCCACACTGCTGGGCGCTGCGGTGAAGGCCATCCGCGCGGGCGACCTCGCGTCGACGGTGGTCCGCAGAGAACCCGCGGAAGCGGCCGGAGCGGGGACGGGGGCGGGCAACGGCGAGCTGCCCCGCACCACCTCGGCCGAGACGCTCGCCACCGTCCAGGCGGCGGCCCTCACCGGCTCCGCCGTCTGGATCGGCTACGTGAACGCGGACGGCGCGGCCAGCCAGCGCGTGATCGCGCCGGTGCGCGTCGAGGGCGGGTTCGTCACGGCGTACGACCACACGGCCGACGAGGTGCGTACGTATCCGCTGCACCGCATCACGGGTGTGGCGGAACTGGCGGACGACCCCGCCTGAGGGCGCTTGCCGGTCGCTCCGCGGAACGGCTCGGGCGGCGCGCAGACGACGACTCAGGCTCGCGGGGAGCGCCGGCGGTGCGCCACGCGGCCGAACCTACGGCCGAGCATCACGTATCCGATCAGCGCGCCGGTCGTGTTGAGGATCACGTCGTCGATGTCGAAGGCACGCCCCTGGACGATCGCCCCCTGCGCCAGCTCCACCAGCACCATCACCACGACGGTGAGCAACACGACACGCACCAGGCGCAGCTGACGGGGCACCAGCACCGGCAGCAGCACTCCGAAGGGCACGCCGAGCAGCAGGTTGCCGCCCACCTGCTTGCAGGCGGCGAGGAAGGTGTAGTCCTCGGCGTACTTCCGCAGCGAGGCGCCGGGGCGGAGGTTGGTGGTGACCAACTCCTCGCTGGCCGGGGACGGTACGAGGGTGAGCTTCGCGAGCACCGCGGCAAAGACCACGAGCCCGGCAAAGGCCACCCCGACGGCCAGCACACGCAACACGGTCCGGCCCCAGGAAGCGCGGGGACTTGCATCAGTCGTCGCCATAGCCACCGGTTACCCCGGGGCGCCCGCTCCAAAATGAGTGGCCCACAGCGGACTCGGGCCCGCACGCTTTCGCCATGGAAGAACCGACACACCGCATCCGGGCGCTTCACACGGCCACGACGGTGACCGTCTACCAGGCATACGCCCCGTACCTCGGGGTGCCGGCCGCCCGCGACGGCCGCTTCCCCGACGCCTGGAAACGGGAACGGATGACGTGGATCAAGCCTCGTTCGTAGTCTGTTTTCATGACGGAAGACGACAAGGACCAGCAGTTAAGGGCGAGTTCGCGGCGAGCCCTTCGCAGGAGGCAGGCAGCCGGTACCCAGCGGACAATGAAATCTATTCGATCGGATGGGTACTTTCCTATACATTTAGTGGCAGGGAGGCTCTGATGTCCCAAAAAGATGCCCCGAGCCAGATCGTGCGGAAATGTACGGCGCATGATGTTGCTCATCGGTACCAGAGCGTGCGCGAACTAATTGGTGACGTGGAGAAACTGGAAGCGACTCCCAACCCTACGTATGCGCCTGCTTGACGTCTAATGCCGTCCGCACCTGGTGCAACAAGGGTCGGCGGACTCACCACTCAGGCAAATCAACCGATGCCCCCTGAATTCCTAATTCTCTCCGTGACCGCCTTCAGCCTGTCAGTACATTCCATCAATACGCCAACCGATGGGACATTATGACCATGGGCCACCCTGTTTCTCACTTGACGAAGAAGATCAATTTCGCTGATTGTTGCACCGTCGAAACCTGCCAGGTTGCGTAGCAAGCGACCTGTCGGGATAACGCGATCGTTCGGATCCCCTCCATTGGTCAAGTAGATTTCCCTTAGTAGTTTTTCCAACTCCACCCAGGTCGACAAGAAATGACCAGTTTCGCGGCGCCTGATTGACTCTTCACGATTCTCGCTACCCTCTTGCGCATGCAATTCTCCGCGCAGGGAATTGTAAGCTTTATACCTGGACGAGTCTTCTGAGAGCAGAGCATCGATTACTTGTTCCGCCAATGGCCTCATTTCTAGGTTTCCATGAAGTGAATCCAAGTAGGAGGACAGGCCTTGGGGGGTCTGCTTCCCAGTCTTCACCAGCATGGCAAATAGTTCGTCTACACGCCCCAGTCCTGCATCACCTACTGGCTCATCAATCAGGTGGTTTACCCTGCTGAGCAGATGCGCGGCCAACTCGTAGTGATTCAAAAACTTTCGTTCTCCACTTGCTACGCGATTTTCTCCTGCCTCTTGCAGCATCCTGAGAGAAATCTCGCCCGCCATCACCAGCCCGTTAAGCTGGTCCAGAATAGATTGCTCCTGGTCGGAAAGATCGCCCTCAAGCTGCTTGTAATCCAAGTCGTGCTCGACTTCGGACCACGCATGCATGAGAACGGAGGCAACTTGAATTTCAATACGCGCTTTCGCGTACCTCTTGTTCAGGTCGCTCATTTCTTGCTCTTTAAGCTGCACCCGATAGTGGGCTGCCGAGTAGCCGGAAAATCGCTTATCAGGCCTCTGCTTTTTGAGATCCGGGAAAACTCTCTTCTTCTCAAGTTGACTGAACAGCCGCAAAATCGCCTTCTCTACCTGCTCCTGCTCTCCGGGAAAATATAGCGCGACGCGCACTCCAGCCAAGTCGACGATATCCTCGAAGATATCGTCGACTGACTGGTACTTCTTTTCACTGAACCTGCCGCGGCATTTCTCCTCCAAGCGAGAAGCATCTTTGGCTCGGTAGGTAACAATGGAGCGCACTCCGGAAGCCCGCAAGTCCGCTTCCAGCATCTGAGAGGCCAGGCGGGCCGCCTGGTTATAGAAGTCATATTCTTTCGTGTAGCGCGCGACGAAGTCCTCAATCAAGCCCACGGCAACCCCCCAAAGAAGGTGAATCGTTGTGTACAGCATGCCCTACAGCATGTGCGGCAGCCCTAGAAAGCGTGAATCCCGCCGAGGTGGGGTTCCTATCTTGTTCACTCCACTCGCCGCGCTCTTGGAGGCGTGGGTGTGACGTGACTGCGGACCTACGTCCACACGCTGGAGACGTGGACGGCGCAGAGAACGCCGACCGCATCGGTCCACCTGGGGAGAAGCCTCTGCCGAGCGAGTGTCTAACTGCGTGTCAACGCCGACGCACACCGGCGGACGAGCGCAAACGTCCACACACCATCGGAGCAGGTGAGAAGCGCACCGGCCTGAGGTCAAGCTCCCACCCAAGTTGCTTCGGGACGAAGAGGTCCCTTGTTCAGCAAAACCGCGACGCCAGCCTCGGTTGAACGAGATGATGAGCCATGGTGAGTCGTCAGCCATCAACCGAGCCGAGTCTGATGGTTGCTTTCTGGTGGCTGTTCCTCGCTGCCTGCGGACTCGTCGCGTTCCTTGGCGGCATCAACCTTCTCGCCGCTCTGTTCACTTCGGACGATGAGCCTCTCCCCGCCCCGACGGTGACGGTCACAGAAACCCAGACTGCGGATCTCAATCTGTCCGACGACAGCCCGGGCAGTGTCACCGACGAAGGCCTGTCGAGCGTGCCCACGCCCAGCGGATGCATCGAGGCCGACGCTCAGGGAGTCATCCCTCGAGACCGCTGGACTCCGTGCGGCCAACTCCTCGGGTACTTCGACGACGAGACGCCGTTCCCTTGAGAGACCCAAACCCACCCGAGGACCGCACCACAACCGCACCAGATCCAGCAGGGAACTGCGGTCAACAGCGGTTCAATCTGAACTTGCGATGCACCTGCCCGGACGCCGTCGTACCTGGTCGGAGGGCTGAAGCGGCTCTGATCGCTCGTGATTCCCAAGCTTATGGCTTGCGCACCGTCGTCATCGGCTGGCTCGTTCGCGGGGCGCCGGACGAAACCGCAGCTCCGACCCTCGGCTTGACGGCACTCTTTGACGGCAACGACAGCGGACGTTGCCGTACCCGGAGAACCAACCTCGCACCAGTCGGAGCAGACGGAGAGGCCTCAGCCCTGGCCAGCAGATCGGCCGGATGATCTCCTAAAGCGGTGGTCACGCGGGAGCTGTCTCACGGCTCACCACGTGAACGGACTCGATCTCGGGGCCTGCTGGCTCCGGCCGAACTGTCACCTGCAACGATTGGCCTGTGAGCTATGACCTTGCTGTGTGGGACGGTGAACGTCCACTCGACAACCATCAAGCGGGCTCGGTCTACGACGAGCTCTATGCGCGCTACCTCGAGGCGGATGATGTCGTCGTGCCACCGGCGCCACGCATCGTGGCCTACGTCGAAGCGCTCGTCGAGCGATACCCCGACGACGTCGACGGCAGTGTCGTATGGGCGTCGCCGCCGGTCATCAACGAAGCCTCTGGGGAAACCTCTGGGCCGATCGTGTACCTGCTCATGTCCTACAGCAAGGCTGAGGAAGTCTCTGAGTACGCCGCTTCGCTGGCTCGCAAGCACGGCCTCGTCTGCTTTGATCCGCAAGGAGAATGCTTGCGGACGTGACCTGTCTGCCCTTGCAGCAGTACCTTCCGGTGCCCGTGCCAGATCCGTGCCAGAACTAGGGGAGAACCACGGTCAGTGACGGTCGCCCAGACCGCCCTCAACCATCCTTCTGCGGCTGTTCCGGCAGGTCATTGCCGCTATCCCGCCTGGCAGCTCCGGTGATTCCCAAGCTCAGGTCCTCCGCAGACGAGGCAACCAGGTACGGTGCGCAGCATGTCGTCCGAGTCTCCGCCCGCCTGCCCCGAGTGCGACCAGCCGATGAAGTCAGGCGGCTTCGTCCTCTGCGGGCGGGAGGACGACGGCAAGCGAATCTGCCGCATGCTATGGCGGTGCCCCAAACGACACCTCTGGTGGAAGTGGGCCGACCGGCCGGAGGACCCTCTGGAGCTCTGCCCGTACCCGCAGATCTTCCAGGGCTGACATCAACGACGGCACACAGCAGCACCTCTGAGTGACCCAGCACGGTGGCCGTACAACCGTGTGCGCCTGACCTAGGCGGCACCCGCTCGAACTCCTAAAGCGGTGCTCAGCCAGCCGTGGACTACCTGTGGACTTGTCCAGCCTGATCTGGTACTTACCGGGCTGTGACCTGCTGTGTTGCCCGCCTACCAAAGGGCCTCCGGAGCCGTTCGCGCCGTTTCGAATCCTACCGGGGACGGTTCGGCGCCCACAGCGTGCACTTCCGAACAGATCAGAGCCCACCGCGCAGGTCCGCCCAGATTCCTCACTCAAGGCGAGGCACTCCGCCCGGGCTAACATCCGGGCCGTGGACAGGACGCATGACGGCGGGCAGTGCCAGGCAGCGTTCGACAACCGGCTGGACTCGGAGCAGCACAGTTTGCGACACGCGGTATGGATGGTCGACTGCACGAAAACCCCCGACCGGTGAGGCAGGGCGCGGTAGTAGCCTGCAGGCATCGCTCAAACTAGGACGCTGGGGGACAGCACGTGATCGTTCGGACCATCGCGCCGGAGGGGATGCCACGCCCTACGGGAGCAGAGGGCCACGTCCTTCTCGACATGATCTGGACACACTTCGGTACCTACTACCGCTGGCCGACTTTCGACGACATAGACAGGGAGTTGTGGGAAAGGGGCCTGAAGTTCGAAGAGGTGGTACAGCAGCTGTGCCCCGCATTACTGCGTGGGATTAGTCCAGACATCGCGCAGTTGCCGCAGGGCTCGCAGGAACTGTCCCTGACGATCGCCGGCGCTGCGAACTGCTCCAGCACCGGACCGGTCACCAGCGTGTTCCTCGACATGGTACGGACAGCGGCCGCTATGGAGCCTGCTTGGCGGCCCGCGGAGCCCGGTGAGCAGCCATGGTTGGGGCACGGAGACATGAGACGACACCCGGAGATCGACCCGAATCTCCTGACCAAAGAGGTCCTGTTCGCCAGCGCCGCCCTGGCACGGCAGGAGCCCTGCTTCCGCGGAGGAAGCCGCAACGTGGATCAGCTCGAGTGGTCGCTGACCTTCGACCGTGGCATTCGGCCGTTCGCTGACGTGCGCCGACTGGACGACTACTGGCGCATCCGTGAACAGGTGCTGGGGCCGACACGGACGGAGGCCGACAACCGGCCCTTCCACAGACACCCAAACCCGGTTTTCGCTTCCGTGCCGGCCGCTCGGCCTGCCGTTCCGGCCCCTGAGGTGGAGGCGGCGGAGAACCTGCCTGTCACGTGCAACCTGCATCCGCTGATCGCGGAGGTCGCCGCCGAGCGGTACAGCGGCGGCTTCTACTACGACGCGGTCAGAAGTGCCTTTCAGGCGGTGGAGCACCGCGTGGCAACCCTGGCCGGTGTCAACGAGGTTGGTGAGAAGCTGATGGGTATCGCCCTCGGCTCCAAGCCAGACCCCCCAAAGATCACGGTGACCCGGTCCTTGGGAGGCTCGCTGGAGAGCGAGCGGAACGGCATGCAGTTCCTGTTCAAGGGCGCGATGGGCGCGCTGCGTAACCCTCGCATGCACGGGCCGGACGACAAGGACAATCGTGACGAGGCCGAGGAGTTGCTGGTCTTCGCCAGCTTTCTCATGCGGCGCCTTGACATCGAGGATGAGCGGCGCAAGGCCGCCGCTCCGGGGCCGTGATCGCAGAGTCGAATGCGTGTCGAAGGCTCTGCACGTCCGCAGCCGTCGTCCGAAGAATCCATGGTCAGACGGCGTGAGCCGGTGATCCCAATAAGCGCCTTCTAAAGCGCGTGCCTAACGTCCCTGCTGGCCAGCTCGGGCCGACGCGGGGCCGTGGAAGGTCGCTCAAGGCTGGCCAAGGACGACACTCAACGACGGCCTGAGCTGCTCTGAGTTTGGTGGAGTCCTTGATGCCAGGGTTACGATCCTGGCGAAGGAGATTCACCAGCACCGTGCCAGCACCACGTAAATACCCCGACGAGCTCCGCGAGCGCGCGATCCGTGAGGTCCGCACCACCGGCCGCCCGATCGCGCACGTCGCGAAGGACCTGGGCATCCACAAGGAAGCCCTGCGCGGCTGGGTCCGCCAGGCCGAGGCCGACCACGGTGAGCGGGACGACCGGCTCACCACCGCCGAACGCGACGAGCTGAAGCAACTCCGCAAGGAAAACGCGGAGTTGAAGCGGGCGAACGAGATCCTCAAAGCCGCGAGTGTCTTTTTTGCCCAGGAGCTCGACCGTCCCCGGACGAGGTCGACCAGGTGATCAACCACCTGCGCGAGAGCGGCCTCGGGGTCGGGCCCGTATGCCGGGAGCTGGACCTGTCGGAGTCCGCGTATTACGCACGCAAGAAGCGGCCGAAGTCGGCACGCCAGCTCCGTGACGAGCAGCTCATGCCCCTGATCGAAGAGATCCACGCCGAGTCCGGTGGGACCTATGGAGCCCGCCGGATCACCCGGGCCCTGCGGCGCAAGGGGGCGAACGTGGCCCGCTGCACCGTCGAGCGGCTGATGGCCGAGCTGGACATCGAGGGCGTCATCCGCGGTCGGCGCCGGCGCACTACGGTCCTCGAGCCGTCGGCGCCCCGCCCGCCGGACCTGGTCGACCGTGACTTCACCGCTTTGGGCCCAGACCAGCTGTGGGTCGCGGATATGACCTACGTCCGCACCTGGTCGGGTTGGGCGTACGTGGCGTTCGTCCTGGACGTGTACTCACGAATGATCGTCGGCTGGCAGGTCGCCGACCACATGCGGACCGAACTCCCGCTGGACGCCTTGGAGATGGCACTGTGGAGACGGAGGATCAAGAAGGACTCCGGCCTCATCCACCATTCGGATCGCGGCAGTCAATATGTGTCCATCCGCTACACCGAGCGGCTGGCAGATGTCGGCGCTTCCGCCTCGGTCGGCTCTGTCGCGGACTCGTATGACAACGCCATGGCCGAGGCCCTCAACGGCACCTTCAAGGCCGAGCTGATCGAGATGCAGGGCCCCTGGCGGGACTTCGAGCAGGTCGAGCGGGCGATCTTCCAGTGGGTGACGTGGTACAACGAGGAACGTCTCCACTCCGCGCTCGACTACGTACCGCCCGCCGAGTACGAACGCGACCTCCGGCGAAGCCTGGAAGAAGAACCGCAGACCGCCTGAAACATGACCGGCGGACTCTACGAAACCCGGTTCAGCTCAGCCCCACCGCAGGTGGGAGGGGCCGCCCGAGATGATCGCCCCGGCCAGAAACCCGAACCATCAGTTCCGCCCAATCTGACGCCAACAGCCTTGGACGGCACCAGGCCTACGTGAACGCGTACGGCAGGCAGACAATCGACGCAGAGGCGGGACGCTGCGCCGCCGTCTGGGGGGCGTCGCGTGCCAGATCCGTGCCAGAACGAGCGGTCAGTCACGGTCAACGGCAGAGACGGCCGGCCTGAGTGGTGACTCACCGGGTCCGCCAGCGATTGTCCGCAGGGACCAGCGGAGACCAGGTACGCACACGGTAGTGCGGTGCGATTCTGTGAGCAGCATCAGCCCGCCTTGCCCAGCCGAGCAACCGCCCGCACCAGTGCCGCCACGTCGCGAGCCGCTTCCGTCGACAGCACCAGGCCGCTTGCTGTCCCTTCCCCGTCGCTGACTCAACTCCGACCATGAGAGAGCTCATCGATCATGGACACGACGATGCCCCCGGTACCATTGGCACCGGGGTTGATCTGCGCCCCAAACCGGACCGCCCCCGAATGCTTCCAGGCCAAGGGGGCGGTCCGCCTGCGTCTGGCCTACGTAGGCCGGACGCTAAAAGGCGGCCGAGTAGGGATCACTGATCACCGCCAACGGCACATAGAACGCAATCCAGAAGACGACGGAGCCTCATGAGTCCGCACCACCACTCCGCGCGTTGACCAGAGCGGCGCGAAAGAAGGCGGTCGTGATTCCGCGGAAGCCGGTGTGCCCGAGAGCGCCCGCGTGCCGCAAGCACCAAAGCTCGGGCTGGTCCCTGCTTTCCGCGGCGTCGGAGGACTCGCCGCATGTCGTGCACTCGGCTTCATACACCGGTCCGCTGCCTTGCCGGTCCGTGCTCAACATCCAGTCGGCGAACCGCATCACTGCGCGAGGTCTCAGCAACTGAGGTTCCAACGCGCCGGCATCCACAGGCTTCTGAGCGCGGTCCATCAGCTGTCTCCGTCCTGAGGCGGCACCGACATCAGTGCCCATACGGACTTTCCGACGCCGCCGCGTTCGCTCACGCCCCACTGGTACGCGAGCGCGCCGACCAGGACGAGTCCTCGGCCGGATTCCGAGTCGCTTGCAGCGGCATGCTTGTGGGGCCACACGTCTGAGCTGTCATGCACCTCGATACGGAGGTCTTCGCCGGCCAGTTGAAAGCGCGTTTCGATCTCACGCCCCGGCGAAACGTGCGCATGCCGGACGGCATTCGTGACCAGTTCGGAGAGCACGACGAGAGCCGTGTCCTCAATCTTCGCCAGGTGCCAGGCTGCGAGCGCCTTGCGCAGCTCAACGCGGGCCAGGCCAACGCACCGCGGATGGCGAGCCCATCGGCACACCATCTCTGGGCTGTTCAGCGCATCCTGTCGCTCCTGCATGCCGCAGAGGATGGGCGGCTCAATGCCTCTTCGATTCCCGGCGATAGGGGTACCCATGATGGGTAAACTCCGCGCGGAGAATCACTGATATTCCTTGTGCCCAGGAAGATTCGGGGAAGCGCGTGTCAGGAGAACTCTCACCAACGGCGTTACCGGCCCATGTCCTTGGCCGAGCCGATGTGCAGGCCGCTCTGAAGCGACACGACTTCGGACAGGTCTTCAAGCTCGCCCGGCAATGGGGCGGGATCAGCTTCCTGAAAATCGCCGACGCGTGCGACATCAAGCCGGAACGAGTGGGGAAGCTGGCGCGAGGCGACGGCGCGATCACCACCTACGAGAAGATCGCGTACATCGCAGACGCCCTGGGCATCCCCGGCCACATGATCGGGATGGCACCACGCCCCTGGGAGCAGGCATCAACGCCCACGTGTGCGAGCCGCCCGGAGCTGATCTCTCCCCTGGCGACTGTCGCCCCAAGAATTGCGGATGTTCCCGAGACCGATGATCTGGGAACCGTCGATCTCGAAGGAGACGAAGTGCAGCGCAGGAGGTTCCTCGCAGCGTCCATAGGCATCGCCACCAGTGCGGCCATGACGCCAGGAGCCACAGCCGGCCGCCGCATCGGGCAGCGGCAGGTGCAGCACCTTCAGCGGCGCACCGTCCGTCTCCGCAGCCTCGATGACGTACTCGGCGGAGCCGACACCCGGCACATCTACCGCGCCGAGCTCGGCACCACCATGAACCTGTTGCGCAACGCCTCGTACACGGAGACCACCGGTCGGCAGCTCCTCAGTCTGGTGGCCGAGCAGGCCCAGCAGGCAGGTTGGGCAGCGTTCGACGCGGGCCGTCAGACCGAGGCATCAGCCCTCTACGAGAAGGCCTTTCAGGCAGCGACAGAGGCCCGAGACGCGGCGCTGGCAGGCAACTCCCTCGCGTTCCTCGCATACCAGCAGGTCAGCACCGGAACGTCCGGAGTGGCAACCGCCGCCGCATCCTGCGAGACGGCCAGTGCAGACGCACCTCCGACTGTCCGGGCCCTTCTCTTTGAGCGTCGCGCTTGGGCCCATGCCAAAGCAGGCCAGGCCAAGGAGACCGAGCAGGCGCTCGGCCAGGCCGAAGAAGCGTTGACAGGGAAAGGCAGTGACCGCCCCGGGCCCGACTGGTCGTCGTGGGTCGATACCCGCGAACTCCAGATCATGAAGGGCCGCTGCTGGACCGAGCTGCACCGGCCGCTGCGAGCTGTTCCCGCGCTCGAAGCAGCCTTGGCCGACTTCGCCGATTCCCACGCCCGCGACAAGTCGCTGTACCTCACCTGGCTGGCACACGCCTATCTGGACGCCGGTGAAATCGAGCAGTCAGCAACCGTGATCACCAGGGCCATGGATCTCTCCACCGGAATCGGCTCCGTCCGGCCCCAGCAGCGCGCGAACGAGTTCCTGCTCAGGCTTCAGCCGCACCGGACGATCCCGCACGTCGCCGAACTCCTGGACCGCACGGCCACGTGATCACTCGGCGACACTGCGGGCGATCCAGTCCAGGCCTGACGCAGAGCCGGCCACGATAGGCACGGCATTGATCTCGGGGTTCTTCCACGGGTGGTGCTCCAGCAGATGCGCTTCAAGTTCGGGGTATCGAGCCGCCGTTGTCTTGAAAATCACCTGCCACTCCTCGCCCTCACCGAACTCGCCCAGGTGCCAGAACACCGAGGTGACAGGGCCGACCACCTGCGCACCCGCAGCCAGACGTACCTCCGTCGCACCCCTGGCCAGTGCTACCGCTGCCTCACGGCTTTCCGTCGCTGTGTACACCTGCACGCACTCAGTCATGAGCCAGAGCCTAGGCCGGACCGCGACCCGCCAACCAGGCCGCGCAATGAGTGCTGCTCAGAGCTCCGCACGAAAGCTTCCCAGCCAAAAAGTCTATGAAGAAGGGGCCGACCAGGAGACCGTCCTGGCCGTCGAGATCACGCGCGAAGGCTTCGACGACGCCCTGCGCCACGCCTGCCTCTCGCACTACGCCCCCGGTCTGCACCCCGACCGGGCCACCTGGAAGCGCGCCCTGAGGCAGGCCCCGGCCCGCGTGCAGTGGGATCCGGAACGCGATCTCCGCCTGAACCCGCTGCCGTACCGCTCGCTGCAGCTGGGCCTCTCGGGCGACGCGTCCCGCGCGTACGCCGACGACTGGACGGTGTCGGTCAGGGACGTCACCCCGCTGGCCCACGAGATCCACGCCCTGGTCCGGGAGGGAGCGCACGAGAGGGCCCGGGGCCTTCTCCCGCGGGAGCGCCCGTACCCGGCAGGGGACGAGCTCCTGGCCCACCTGCGCCAGGCACTCCGCCCCGCCGCCGCAATGCGGCACACTGGAGGTTTGGCCATACCGGCCGATCCGTGTGGGAAAGGGCTGAGCGTTGAACGGACCCCTCATCGTCCAGAGTGACAAGACGCTGCTCCTGGAAGTCGACCACGAGCAGGCCGACGCCTGCCGTCGCGCCATCGCGCCCTTCGCCGAGCTGGAGCGCGCCCCGGAGCACATTCACACCTACCGGGTGACCCCCCTCGGGCTGTGGAACGCGCGCGCCGCCGGGCACGACGCCGAGCAGGTCGTGGACGCACTGGTGGAGTTCTCCCGGTATCCGGTGCCGCACGCGCTGCTCGTGGACGTGGCCGAGACGATGGCCCGGTACGGGCGCCTGACCCTCTCCAAGCACCCCACCCACGGGCTCGTGCTGACCTCGACCGACCGGCCCGTCCTCGAGGAGATCCTGCGGTCGAAGAAGGTCCAGCCGCTGGTCGGGTCCCGGATCGACCCCGACACGGTCGCGGTGCATCCCTCCGAGCGCGGACAGATCAAGCAGACGCTGCTGAAGCTGGGCTGGCCGGCCGAGGACCTCGCCGGGTACGTGGACGGCGAGGCGCACCCCATAGAGCTGGACGAGAACGGCTGGGCGCTGCGCGCCTACCAGAAACAGGCCGTGGAGGGGTTCTGGCACGGCGGCTCCGGTGTCGTGGTGCTGCCCTGCGGCGCGGGCAAGACCCTCGTGGGCGCCGGGGCGATGGCCCAGGCCAAGGCGACCACCCTGATCCTGGTCACGAACACCGTGTCGGCCCGGCAGTGGAAGCACGAGCTGGTCAAGCGGACCTCGCTGACCGAGGACGAGATCGGCGAGTACAGCGGTACGCGCAAGGAGATCCGGCCCGTCACGATCGCGACGTACCAGGTCCTGACGACCAGGCGGAAGGGCGTCTATCCGCACCTGGAGCTGTTCGACTCCCGCGACTGGGGTCTGATCGTCTACGACGAGGTGCACCTGCTGCCGGCGCCGGTCTTCAAGTTCACCGCCGACCTGCAGGCCCGGCGCCGCCTGGGCCTCACCGCGACGCTCGTGCGCGAGGACGGACGCGAGTCGGACGTCTTCTCGCTCATCGGCCCGAAGCGCTTCGACGCGCCGTGGAAGGAGATCGAGGCGCAGGGCTACATCGCGCCCGCGGACTGCGTCGAGGTTCGGGTCAACCTGACGGAGAGCGAGCGCCTGGCGTACGCGATGGCGGAGACCGAGGAGAAGTACCGCTTCTGCGCGACGACGGCGACCAAGCGGAAGGTGACGGAGGCGCTGGTCGCCAGGCATCAGGGCGAGCAGACGCTCGTCATCGGTCAGTACATCGACCAGCTGGACGAGCTCGGCGAGCATCTGAACGCCCCGGTCATCAAGGGCGAGACGAGCAACGCGCAGCGCGAGAAGCTCTTCGAAGCCTTCCGGCAGGGCGAAATCAGCGTGCTGGTCGTGTCCAAGGTCGCGAACTTCTCGATCGACCTTCCGGAGGCGACGGTCGCCATCCAGGTGTCCGGCACGTTCGGGTCCCGGCAGGAGGAGGCCCAGCGGCTCGGCCGCGTGCTGCGTCCGAAGGCGGACGGCCACGAGGCCCGGTTCTACTCGGTGGTCGCGCGCGACACCATCGACCAGGACTTCGCGGCGCACCGCCAGCGGTTCCTGGCCGAGCAGGGATACGCGTACCGGATCGTGGACGCGGACGAACTCCTGGCCGGCGAACGATGAGTCCGTGACCGGCCGAGGGTCTGCACCGGTGTGACCTCTGGAAGGAACGCCATGATCATCGTGTCCGGAAGGCTGTACGTCGATCCCGCCGCGCGCGACGCGTATCTGGCCGGCTGCCGCACCGTCGTCGAGCAGGCGCGGGCCACGCCCGGCTGCCTCGATTTCGCCCTGTCCGCCGATCTGGCCGAGCCGGGCCGGATCAACGTGTACGAGCGGTGGGAGTCGGACGAGCAGCTCATGGCGTTCCGCGGGACGGGCCCGGAGCCGGAGCAGACGGCCGCCGTCCGAGACGCGGAGGTGAGCCGCTACCGGATCTCGGCCGTGGAGCCGGCGTAGCGGCTGGGCCGTCCGGCAACAGTCGGCCCGGCCGACCGGGAGCCGGCGCCTCCGGGACGGGTACTCAGTCCGCGCGCTGCGCGTACTCGTTCCGTACGGGCACCGGCGGTGGCGCGCCACGCTGCCCCGGGACCGGCTGCGCCTGGGCGGACGCATGGGCTGCGAGCAGCAGGAGGCCTGCGGCGAGCAGGGGGTAGGGCGACGCCAGCGGCTGCTGCCACCAGGGCAGCCGGAGGTCGAGTTCGCCCTGATGCGGTACGAGCCACAGTGTGCGGGCGGTGAAGACCGCGGCGACCGCGGCGGCTGTGCGTACGTACCCCTCCGCCACCAGGACTGCGAGCAGCGGCACGCACCACACCCAGTGGTGCGACCAGCTGATGGGTGAGACGAGCAGCGCCGTGAAGGCGATGATCACGACGCCCCAGGTCTCGCGGCCGTCCCGGACGACGACGCGCCGCGCGAGCCACAGACCGGCGATCCCGGTGGCCACCGCGGCCACCGGCCAGAGGAGGCCCGGCTCGGGGGTGTGCAGGAGGCGGGCGAGCAGACCCTGCAGCGACTGGTTGTCGACGATCCACGGTTTGCCGACACGGTCGGTCTCGAAGATCCGCCGGGTCCAGAAGTCGATGCTGGCCACGGGCAGGACGAGGGCCCCGAGCAGCACGGTGCCGGTGAAGGAGGCGAGGGCGGTCAGACCGGCCCGTACCCGGCCGGTCATGAGCAGGTGAACGATGAAGACGGCCGGGGTGAGCTTGACGCCGGCCGCGATGCCGAGCGCGAAGCCCTTGCCGAGTGCGCCGTCCGCGCGGGCCAGGTCCCACAGGACAAGGCAGGTCAGGGCGAGGTTGATCTGGCCGAAGAGGAGGGTCTGGAAGACGGGCTCCAGCCACAGCCCGAACGCCGTCGCGGCGAGGACGACCCCGGGGCGGGCGGGCAGCCGCGCGAACCGGCAGGAGAGGTGGACGAGGAACGCGAGGAGGGTGGCGTTCCCGGCCACAAAGACGATCTTGAGCGCCTCGACGGGCAGCCAGGTGGTCGGTACGAAGAGGATCGCGGCGAACGGCGGGTAGGTGGCGGGCAGGTCCCACTTGGTGACCGTGAAGCCGTACAGGTCGGTGCCGTTGGCCACTGCGGCACCCTCCGCCCGGTAGACGAGGGTGTCGGCCATGGGAATGCGCTGAACGATGCAGAGCATGGCCAGCGCGGCAAGGGAGCCGGCGAACAGTACGCCCGAAGCGAGGAGTAAGGGGCGGGTGGCGAGGCGGCTCCGGGTCACGCGCGTGACCCTAGTGGATCTCCGGTGAATACCGTGGATCAAGGAGCCCGGACGGGTCGCGAGGGCACCCGGAACGGGGTCGGAGAGGTCAGGGGCAAGGGGTCAGAGGGCAGGGGTGGATTCCCGGCGCACGACGCCGGCCTCTTCCGCGTACTCACCGAGGACGATCACGCCGAACGCGGCGGATGCGAACACCTTGAGGGCGCGCAGAGCGTCCCCGAGGCGGTGGGGGTGATGGGTGCCGGAGGCGGCGGTCGCGCCGTGGTGGGGACCGGCCTGGGCTGGATGGAAGGTTGCGCTGCTCATGTTTCCATGATGGGTTTCCACGTTGCGAAAAGCGTCGGTCTGTGGATGTAACCTCCGGCCCGTGCGCGTACGCCCTGGGGCCCATGCCGTCCCCTACGGGAGGGAGCCCTGCGTCGCTGGGGGGATACGGTGCGCGACGGCAGAGCGAAAGATCGAACACGGTTCATCCACACCTCGCGCACAACCCAGTTACTCTTCCGTCAACTTCTCGGCCGTAGACGACCGAGCTTGTTGACTCGGTCGTCTACACCTTGTCGCGCTCCCGACTGCCCACTACGGCAGGACGGTCACGGGTCGCATGACGAGAACCCACGCCGAGCGTGCACGGTTGCGCACGTTGACCCCGGCGACGTGGTCGGCGGGGCCAGCGAGCCCGCACCGACGACAGCAGAAGGTGTCCCGGGCGGGACGGTTACCCCTCGCCGTATGCCCGCATCTGGGGCACATCTGCGACGTGTAGTGGGCGTCCACCCAGATCACCGGCCGAGCGCCACCTCGACCCTGCTGATCTTCAGCGGCGTCTGTGTCAGTTCCTCGTCGTCGTACCGGCTGAAAATCCCGGTGTACGGGCGGACCAGCGCGGTGCTGATCCGGTTGAGGTCCTCGACGAGGGCCTCCGCCTCACGCGCGGTCTCCACGGTGGGGGTGACCGGCACGGCCAGCCCGTCGGGCAGCTCCGGCAGCGGCTCGGCCGCCCGCCCCGGAGCAGAGGCCGCAGCGCGGGTGTGCCTGCACCGGCTCGGCCATGACGTCCAGCGACTCCAGGTCCTGGATCAGGACCTGACGGTACGTCTCGGCGGGCAGCGCGCCGGTGGCGATACGGAAGACCTCGTAGCCCAGCAGGTTGCCCGCCATGGCGGCGAGCGGCCCGGACAGCGGTGCTTGGAGAAGAGCCGCCGCAGCCGCAGTACGCAGGTCTGCAGCGCGGCCTTGGAGGTGGCGGGCTGTTCCTCACCCCACATGGTCCGCTGGAGGTATTCGGCCGAGACGACGGAGTTGGCGTGAAGCAGCAGTGAGGCAAGCAGGATCGTCGGTTTGGAAGGCGGGAGAACGACGGTGTCCGGACCGTCCGTGATACTCAGCGGCCCTAGAAGCTGAAACCGCATCATGTTGCCTAATCCCAGCCGTTGACTTGCTTGCACAGCGCGCGGGCCGCGTCGGTGACGGGTCCGTGTACGGGGGCGTTCGCGACGTGACGACAGACGGCCTCGATCGCCTGGGCAGGCAGACTCCCGACCGGCGGCGAGGGGTGCGCCGAGTGGGAGGACTGGGCGGAGTGTGACGACTGGGTGGTGGCAGTGGGCGGTGGATTCCGGGGCGGGTGACGCAGTCGCCACCCCGGCCGTCATGGAGAGCGCGGCGACGGAAAGGCCGAGCGCGAGAGCGATACGGGTCCGGCCGGCGGACTTCTTCGCAAGCGACATCCGGTTCACAACTTTCCCCTGTGAATTGGTGCTGCGTGCCGGATTGCTTCCGGCACGACCGACGATGCCAGCGGGGGACCCGGCACAGTATCCGGATGTCTGTCAGCTTGTTGCACCGGGCGCGGCAGCATCGTGACAGCCGTGACTCCTGTCGGGGAGACGCCGCCCAAATTCATTCGCCCGGCACGCGCGTGCTGGCTACAATCGCCCGTCCTGCCGCCTCCCGAACCGCGCTGCTCGCAGCAGCCGGGGGAGTGCCGCCGCCCGGACGGAAACCGGCCGGCGCCCCTGTCCGCTTGCTCACGCCGGAGGCAACACCGTGCCCGCGCACGCCCCCATCCCCCCTGTCGGCCCCATCGGCTCGGACCACCCGAACAGCTCGGACGGCCCGAACGGCACCGAGGGGCCAGGCAGCCCAGACGGCCCCGCCCCCCTGGCCCGCGAGCGTGCCCACCTCGCCGCGTCCCGTGCCGCGCTGCGGGCCATGCGCGAGGACGTCCAGTCGCTGGACATCCGCGACGTCACCGCCAACTGGGTGAACGCCGCGGTTCTCCAGGCGCAGATCGACGAACGCATCAAGGCCCTCGCCGACCTTTCCCACACCCCGCTGTTCTTCGGCCGCCTCGACTACCTGCACGCGCCGGGCGCGGAGCTGGCGGAAGGGGCCGGCGGCGAGCAGTTCTACATCGGGCGCCGGCACGTCCACGACTCCGACGGCGACCCGATGGTCATCGACTGGCGCGCACCCGTCTCCCAGCCGTTCTACCGGGCCTCGAAGAAGGACCCGATGGACGTCGCGCTGCGCCGCCGCTTCGGTTACACCGGCGGCGACCTCACGGCGTACGAGGACGAGCACCTCACCGACCCCGACGAGGCGGCACAGGCCAGCAAGCTGCTCCAGGCCGAGATCGAACGCCCCCGCGTGGGCCCGATGCGGGACATCGTCGCGACGATCCAGCCCGAGCAGGACGAGATCGTGCGGTCGGGCCTGGCCGGCAGCGTCTGTGTCCAGGGCGGCCCGGGCACCGGAAAGACGGCCGTGGGCCTGCACCGGGTGGCCTATCTGCTCTACGCCCACCGGGAACGGCTGGCCCGCACCGGCACGCTCGTCATCGGGCCGAACCGGTCCTTCCTTCACTACATCGAGCAAGTGCTGCCCGCCCTGGGCGAGTTGGAGGTCAAGCAGGCGACGGTCGACGATCTCGTCGCGACGAACGTGGAGGTGCGCGGCACGGACGACGCCGGAGCGGCGGTCATCAAGGGCGACGCGAGGATGGCCGAAGTCCTGCGCCGCGCGGTCCGCTCCCACGTCACGATGCCCACCGAGCCGGTGGTGGTGGTCCGCGGCTCGCGGCGCTGGCGGATCCCCGCGTACGAACTCGAGGAGACCGTCGCCGAGCTGCTCGCCCGGGACATCCGCTACGGCGCCGCCCGCGACGCCCTCCCGCAGCGCATCGCGCACGCGGTGCTGGTGCGGATGGAGCAGGCGGGCGAGGCCCCGGACGACCGGGTCCAGGACGCGGTGGCCCGCAACCCCGCGGTCAAGGAGGCGGTCAAGGCGATCTGGCCGCCGGTGGACCCGGCGAAGCTGGTTCTCCGGCTGCTCTCCGACGAGGAATTCCTCGCCGCCCATGCGGAAGGTGTCCTCTCGGCCGACGAGCAGAAGGCGATCCTCTTCACCAAGCCGGCCCGCAGCGTAAGGTCGGCCAGATGGTCGGCGGCCGACGCGGTGCTCATCGACGAGACGCAGGACCTCGTCTCCCGCACGCACTCGCTGGGCCATGTCGTCCTCGACGAGGCACAGGATCTGTCCCCCATGCAGTACCGGGCGGTGGGCCGCCGATGCACGACCGGTTCCGCGACGGTCCTCGGCGACCTGGCGCAGGGCACGACGCCATGGGCGACCGGGAGCTGGGCGGAGGCTCTGGCCCACCTGGGGAAGCCGGACGCGGCCGTCGAGGAACTCACGGCGGGCTTCCGGGTCCCCCGCGAGGTGATCGCCTACGCCTCCCGGCTCCTGCAGTTCATCTCCCCCGGTCTGGCCGAGGTCTCCTCGGTCCGTGAGGCGCCGGGCTCGCTTGCGGTACGGGAGGTGCCGGACCTCGACACCGCGGTGGTCGCCGCGTGCGAGGAGTCGCTGCGCAATGAGGGCTCCATCGGCCTGATCGCGGCCGACGGCCGCATCCCGGTTCTGGCGGAAGCCCTGTCGGCGGCGGGCCACACCTGTTTGTCGCCGGGTGAGGAGACGACGGCGGCGTCCCGGCTCACCCTGGTTCCGGCGTCGCTCGCGAAGGGTCTGGAGTACGACTACGTGGTACTGGACGAGCCGTCGGCGGTGGTGGACGGCGAGCCGGACGAACGAACGGGCCTGCGCCGCCTCTACGTTGCCCTGACCCGGGCGGTGTCAGGCCTCACCGTTCTCCACCACTCCCCGCTCCCACCCCAGCTTTTGGCCTCCTGACGCCCTGACGCCTGCCGGAGCCGAGGGGGCCGGAGGGGGGCCGAGGCGGGGGGCCGCGCAGCCGCCGCCGACCGCGCGGACCACCCGCCGGCAAGCACTCACCCTCCACCCACCGCCGAACGGGGCGGCCGGTGGGCGAGGGTGCCCCGCGTCAGTCCACCGCTTCGCGCCACTCCGCGACCATCGCCGCGTCGACCGGCGCGGACCAGCCACCGGGCCGAGCCGCGCCGCCGATGTGGAACGCGTCCACTCCCGCCGCCCGCAGCGCCGGCAGGTGGTCCAGCCGGAGGCCGCCGCCGACCAGCATCCGCGGCTCGTACCCGGGCTCACCCCGCCGCGCCGCCTCCGCGAGGAGGACGGGCATGCCGGCGTCCACGCCCTCCGCCGCGCCGGCGGTGAGGTACGTGTCGAGGCCCGGCAGTTCCGCGAGTTGCCTACGCAGCGCATCACGGTCACCCGCCCGGTCGATCGCCCGGTGGAACGTCCACCGGCATCCCTCCAGCTCCGCCGCGAGCCGTTCCACCGCGACCAGGTCGGGCGTGCCGTCCGGGTCCAGAAAGCCCAGGACGAACTCGTGCGCACCCTCGGCCCGCAGTGCCCGCGCGTCCCGTACGAGTGCGTCGACATCCCCGGCGGCGAACCCGTCCGTCGCTCTCAGCATCACGCGCAGTGGAATGTCGACGGCTCCCCGGACCGCGGCGAAGGTCGCCGGCGAGGGCGTGAGCCCGTCGGCGGCGATGTCCCTGACCAGTTCCAGGCGGTCCGCACCACCGGCCTGGGCGGCGACCGCGTCCTCCACGTTGAGGGCGATCACCTCCAGGACTGCACGGTTGCTCATGTGACCCCATTCCTTCGACCACTCGTATCGGATATAGGTCTAGTCCAATAGTCAAGGCCCACCCTAAAGGCGACTGCCACGGGCCACAATGAGGCTCATGGCCGAGCACCCCGCCCACCCCGCCCACGACGAGCTCCGCCGCCGCTGGGCGTCCGCGATCCCGCACCCGAGCCGGCACCCGAGCCCGGGCCCACACCAGGTCTCGTACCCCGACGTGCAGCGTTACGCCGACAACCTGCTGGCCCGCTGGGCGGAGCCGCAGCGGAAGTACCACACCACCGATCACCTGCTCGCGGTCCTCGACCGCGTCGACGAACTCGCGCACCACGCGGCCGACGCCGACGCCGTCCGCCTGGCGGCCTGGTTCCACGACGCGGTCTACCGCCCCGACCGCTCGGAGAACGAGGAGCGCAGCGCCGCCCTCGCCGAGCGAGCCCTGCCCGAGCTGGGCCTGGACGAGGCCCGGACGGCCGAGGTCGCCCGGCTCGTCCGGCTGACGGTCACCCACGACCCGCAGCCCGGGGACGCGAACGGCGAGGTGCTGTGCGACGCGGACCTGGCGATCCTGGCGGCGGAGCCCAAGGGGTACGCCGCCTACGCCGCCGCGGTGCGGGAGGAGTACGGATTCGTACCGGACGACGCGTTCCGCGAGGGCCGGGCAGCCGTACTGCGGCAGCTCCTGAGCCTGCCTGCGCTGTTCCGTACCCCATACGGACGGGAGAACTGGGAGGAGGCGGCCCGCCGGAACGTGGCCACGGAGCTGACCCTGCTCACCACCTGAGACGGAGCGGAGAGGAGCCGAGACCCGCCACGGGGCGGGAATGTCAGGCACCAATCGGCGGTTGGTACTTGTCATGCCCGAAACCGCTGAACGTACCGACCGCATCCGTATGCCCCTCGCGGTCCACATCCTCGGGCTCTCCGTCTTCGCACTCGGAACCAGCGAGTTCATGCTGTCCGGCCTGCTGCCGCCCATCGCCGCCGACCTGGAGGTCACCATCCCGCAGGCCGGGCTGCTGATATCCGCCTTCGCCATCGGCATGGTCGTCGGCGCTCCGCTGCTCGCCGTCGCCACCCTCCGGCTCCCCCGCAAGACGACGCTGGTCGCGCTGATCTCCCTCTTCGGGCTCGGCCAGGTCGCCGGAGCGCTCGCGCCCTCGTACGAGCTGCTCTTCGCCTCCCGTGTGATCAGCGCCCTGGCGTGTGCCGGGTTCTGGGCGGTGGGCGCGGCGGTCGCCATCGCCATGGTCCCGTTCGGCTCCCGCGCCCGGGCCATGGCCGTCATGATCGGCGGGCTGTCGATCGCCAACGTCCTCGGCGTCCCGGCGGGCGCGTTCCTCGGCGAGCACCTGGGCTGGCGTTCGGCGTTCTGGGCCGTCGGCGCAGCCTCCGCCGTGGCCCTGGTCGGCGTGGTCGCGTTGATCCCGCGCATTCCGCTTCCGGACGAGAAGCCGAAGCTCGGACGCGAGCTCGCGATCTACCGCGACCGGCAGGTGTGGCTGTCCGTCTCGGTCATCGCGCTGGCGGCGGGCGGCGTCTTCTGCGCGTTCAGCTACTTCGCCCCGCTGCTGACGGATGTCGCCGGGCTGGACTCGGAGTGGGTGCCGACCGTCCTCGCGCTCTTCGGTATCGGCGCGCTCGTCGGTACGACGATCGGCGGCCGGGTCGCCGACGCGCACATGTTCGGGGTGCTGCTGAGCGGCATCACGGCCTCCACGGTGCTGCTGGTCGCCCTCGCCCTGTTCGCGTCGAACCAGTTCGCCGCCATCGCGCTCTCGTTCCTGCTCGGCCTTTCCGCCTTCTACACGGCCCCGGCGCTGAACGCCCGCATGTTCAACGTCGCAGGCGCCGCCCCCACCCTCGCGGCGGCCACGACCACGGCGGCCTTCAACCTCGGCAACACTGGCGGGCCCTGGCTCGGCGGCAGCGTCATCGACGCGGGCTTCGGATTCGCGTCGACCGCCTGGGCGGGCGCCGCGATGACGGTGCCGGCGGTCGTGCTGGCCGCGGTGGCACTGCGCCTCCAGCGCACGCCCGGGCCCGGGTCCCGCACGGTCGCGTCGTCCGCGTCTTCGCCGAGGGAGGCGCGCGCGGAACGGGTCTGAGCGGAGTCGCGCGGCGGGCGCCCACGAGGTTGGTGCACCGCTCACTCGATCGTGGGACGCTGAGGGAAGCGGCTCAGTGCCGCAGATCTGTCGATCACGCTCGCCCCGTCAGGCCACTGGAGAAGGGAGTCGCGATGACCGCTGCGATGGTCGCGGACGACCAGGTGCCGAACGGTGAGCCGTGGGACTACCTGCTGGAGGCCTGGCGGGAGCTGGACGTGCCCGAGGGGTGGCGCGCCGAGATCGACGGAGGGCAGATCGTCTTGGTACCACCGCCACACGCGCACCACAACGGCATCGCCGCAGCCGTACAGCGCGCGTTGTACCGCAACCTGCCCGAAGAGCTGGAGGTCTACCAAACCCTGGGCATCCACATCGCCACGCTCGACAAGCTGTACGTACCCGACCTGGTGGTCATGCCGAAGGACCGGATCGCGGCGGTGGACCCGGAGAAGAACGACCCGGTGGATGCTGCCGAAGCGCTGCTCGTCGTGGAGATCACCTCCAGAAACACAGGTGCGGCTTCCGGAGCCGTTCGGCGTGACGCTGGACACCGCCGCCTTCCCGGGCTGAGCCCGCGCCTGGCTCGTCGGCCACGGGCCCGTTACGGCGCCGGCCGCCCCTTGGGCCTGCGCAGCCCCGCCGCCGTGAGCCTGCGCACCAGTTCCTTGCTGCCCACCTCCACCGCGCCCGCGCGCACCGCGTCCTCGTACCGGTGCGACGGGATGTCGTAGTGGTCGCGCTCGAAAGCGCGCGACGGGCAGCCGATGGCCGCCGCGAAAGCGTGCAGTTCCTCGTACGAGACATCGCTGACCAGATGCGACCACATCCGGCCGTGCCCCGGCCATGTCGGGGGGTCGATGTAGAGCGTCACCGTGGCGTCACCGGCCCAGCACCCCGCCGAGCGCCCCGACCGACGAGACCACCACGCCCGCCTTGCCGCACACCCAGTGCGGGTCTGTTCCCAACTCCGGTTCCACATCGAGGGCATGCGGTTCGCCGGCCGCACAGACGGGACACAGCGGCCACCGGCCGTACTTCTCCAGCAGCGCGTCCTGGACGTCCTGGGCGATCAGGCCGAGGACGTAGTCGACGCCCTCCGGCCACTGCTCGGCCCACCAACGGCGGTGCGCCACCGAGTCCTCGACCATGGAGACGACATCGGCCTCCGCGACCCTGCCCGCCATGAGATCGGCCAGCACGAGGGCCCGGGCGGCGTGCAGTGCCCTCTCCAGGCCGGACGGCACGGGCGTGGGAGGGGAGGGGTCCGACGGTTCCATGGAGCAATTGTCACCCTTGCCGCGGCGGACACGAAGGACTGTCACAGGTCGGGACCACTGAAGAAGGGGCACAGGATGGGCGATGCAGGGGTTGACGCCCCCGAACGGTGAAAATATCTTTCAAGAGTGACCAATGACGTGAAGGAAATTTTTACCGGGGTCACCACCCCGCCCGCCCCCGCCGCCCTCGCGGCCAAGGTACGCACCCTCGCGCCGTCCATGACCCGCTCCATGCAGCGGGTGGCCGAAGCCGTGGCCGGCGACCCGGCGGGCTGCGCGGCCCTCACGGTCACCGGTCTCGCCGAACTCACCGGCACCAGCGAGGCGACCGTGGTCCGCACCGCCCGCATCCTCGGCTACCCCGGCTACCGCGACCTGCGTCTCGCGCTCGCCGGACTGGCCGCGCAGCAGCAGTCCGGCCGGGCCCCCTCCGTCACCGCCGACATCGCGGTGGACGACCCGATCGCCGACGTCGTCGCCAAGCTCGCGTACGACGAGCAGCAGACGCTCGCCGACACCGCGGCCGGTCTGGACACCACCCAGCTGGGCGCCGCCGTCACTGCCCTCGCCGCGGCCCGGCGGATCGACATCTACGGCGTCGGCGCGTCCTCCCTCGTCGGCATGGACCTCGCCCAGAAGCTCCTGCGTATCGGCCTGATCGCCCATGCTCACGCCGACCCGCACCTCGCCGTCACCAACGCCGTGCAGCTGCGCACCGGTGACGTCGCCATCGCGATCACCCACTCCGGCTCCACCGGCGACGTCATAGAACCGCTGCGCACGGCCTTCGAGCACGGGGCGACGACCGTGGCCATCACCGGCCGTCCGGACGGGCCGGTGTCGCAGTACGCCGACCACGTACTCACCACCTCCACCGCCCGCGAGAGCGAACTGCGCCCGGCCGCCATGTCCAGCCGGACCAGCCAACTCCTGGTGGTGGACTGCCTGTTCATCGGCGTCGCGCAGCGCACGTACGAGTCGGCCGCCCCCGCGCTCGCCGCCTCCTACGAAGCACTCGCCCACCGCCACACCCCCCGCACGAGTCGCTGAACCGCCCGGCTGAAACACCTGCTGAACCGCCCGCTGAACCACCCCGGCCGACCACCGGGCTGAACCAGGAAGCAGAGAGCCGCCCCATGACCTCCAGCAGCGACTACGCAGCACTGCGCGCCCAGCTCGACACCCTGACCACGGAGGCCTTCCGGCCCGAACTCGCCGAGATCGACCGGCTGTCCACCCTGGAGATCGCCCGGACGATGAACGCGGAGGACGCCACCGTCCCCACAGCCGTCGGCGCGCAGCTCCCGCACATCGCCGCCGCGATCGACGGCATTGCCGCCCGGATGGCTTGCGGCGGCCGCCTGATCTACGCGGGCGCCGGCACCGCCGGCCGCCTCGGCATCCTGGACGCCAGCGAGTGCCCGCCCACCTTCAACACCGACCCGAGCGAGGTGATCGGGCTCATCGCGGGGGGACCGACCGCCATGGTCACCGCGGTCGAGGGAGCCGAGGACAGCAAGGAGCTGGCCGCGGGCGATCTGGACGCCCTCGGTCTCACCGCGGACGACACCGTCGTCGGAGTCTCCGCCTCCGGCCGCACCCCGTACGCGATCGGCGCGGTCGAACACGCCCGCGCGAGGGGGGCCTTGACCGTCGGCCTGTCCTGCAACAAGGGATCGGCGCTGGCCGCGGCGGCGGAGTACGGCATCGAGGTCGTCGTGGGCGCCGAACTGCTGACCGGCTCGACCCGCCTCAAGGCCGGTACGGCGCAGAAACTCGTCCTCAACATGATCTCGACCGTCACGATGATCCGGCTCGGCAAGACGTACGGGAACCTGATGGTCGACGTCCGGGCCTCCAACGAGAAGCTGCGCGCCCGCTCACGCCGCATCGTCGCGCTGGCGACGGGAGCCTCGGACACCGACATCGAGTCGGCACTCGCCGCGACCGGCGGAGAGGTCAAGGACGCGATCCTCGTGCTCCTCGCCGGCATCGACGGCCCGACGGCTGCCGAGCTCCTGGCCAAGAGCGGCGGCCATCTGCGGGCCGCGCTGGAGGCGCGGGGCGACGCATAGCAGGGGAGCGTCCTGGCGCTTTTCCCCCCGCCGGCGGCCGAGCACGACCGCGGCCGTACCGAGATGGGGCCGCAGAACGGCGGCCCGGGGCTACGGCTCACGGCATTCAGCTCGCCGGGCGGGGCATGTGCCCCAGTCCGACCCGGTACCACGAGGCGCTGGTGCAGGTCATCACCGCCGAGCCCTTGGGGAAGCCGAAGGGGGGAGGGCCTGTTCGGTCCAGATTGTCTTGCCCTCGGTGGTGTAGCGGGTTCCCCACTTCTGAGCGAGCTGGGCGACGATGAACAGGCCTCGTCCGCCTTCGTCGACTGTGCGGGCGTGGCGCAGGTGGGGGGCGCTGGTGCTGGTGTCCTGGACTTCGCAGGTGAGGGTGCGGTCCTTGATGAGTCGCAGCTGGAGGGGCGGGGTGCCGTAGCGGACGGCGTTGGTGACGAGTTCACTGACGATCAGTTCGGTGGCGTAAGCGGTGTCCTCGTCCACGCTCCAGTCCGTAAGGGTTTGGCGGGTGTGTCTCCGGGCGACGGCGGCGTCTGTGGGGTTGTGGCTGAGGAGCCAGGAGGCCACGGAGTGGGCGGGCAGGCTGCGGGTGCGGGCGAGGAGGAGGACGGCGTCGCCGGGGCTGCTGCTGCGGAGGGTGTAAAGGCTGTCGTCACAGAGATCCTGGAGGGACCTGCCGGGGTGAGCGAGGACGTCGCGGAGGACGCCGGTGTCGTCGTCGGCACCGGCGGGGGGCGCTGGCAGCATCTCAGGGGTGTACAGGGCGAGGATGCTGCCGCTGGCGATTTCGATGGTGGTGGCGGCGAAGGGCGGGCCTTCTACGCTGCCCAGGGAGGGCCCGGCAGTGCTGTCGGGAACCTGGGTGGTGCCGTCGGGGTGGACGATCACGGGTGCGGGATGACCGGCCCGGCAGAAGGTGCATGTGCGGGTGAGCGGGTCGTAGACCGCGTAGACGCAGCTCGCGGAGAGCGGTTGCCTGTACAGGGGGTCGCCGGGGGACAGATCCGCGCGTTCTGCTGCCAGGAAGGTCGCGGTGTCGTTGAGGCGCGCGAGGAGCTCGCCGGGTTCCAGGTCCAGCGTCGCGGCCAGACAGTGGATGACGGTGCGCAGTTGCCCCATCGTGGTGGCGGCTTGGATGCCGTGGCCGGCGACATCGCCGACGACCAGGGCGGTGCGGGCGCCGGACAGGGCGATCGTGTCGAACCAGCCTCCCCCGCCGTCGGCGCCGGGCACGTGCAGGTGGGCGGTTTCGACGGTGGTCTGCGAGGAGGGATAGCGGGGCAGCAGGTGGCGCTGGACTGTCGCGGCGATGGTGTGCTCGCGGGTGAAGCGGCGGGCGTTCTCGATACACAGGGCCGTGTGGGCGGCCACTTCGAGAACCAGGCCGACATCGCCTTGGTTGTAGGGCTCGGACCGGCCGGTGCGGTAGACGCTCACCAGCCCCAGGGCCGCCCCGCGCAGAGCCAGAGGCGCCACGATGAGTGAGTGCGCCCCGGATGCGCGGATCGCCCAGGCCCTGGCTGGGTCAGCACCGAGCCACGGGCTGTCAGTGCCCAGCGCCACGAGGCGCGGCCGGAGGTCGGTCAGGGTTTGCGCGTAGGGGGTCGGGAAACTGAGGCTACGCACGTCGCCCACCGGATGCGCCTGTGCCTGATGCGGGCCGCCGCGGGAGCGGAAGGCCGCACGGCGCAAAGGCACCTCTTGGGCGAGTGGCCCGATCGGGGACTCCTCACCGCGCACCACGGCATCCACCACTTCCACCACGGCGACGTCGGCAAAGCCGGGCACCAGGGTTTCCACCAGCTCCTGGCAGGTAGCGATCACATCGAGGGTCCGTCCCACACGCTCACGCACGGCCTCCAGGACACGCAGCCGGGCACGCGCCTCTTCCTGCTCCGTGACGTCGACCACCGCGACAGCCACTCCCAGGACCGTCCCTTGCGGGTCCTTCAGCCGGAAAGCCGAAACCGAGTGCACACTTTCCCGCTCCCGATCGGTCTCCGGCCGCAAGCGCACCGGATACCCGCGCATGGGCACGCCGCTTTCCAGCACACCACGGACCATTGCCTCCACCTCCTCGAGCGCGTGGAGGCCGGCGTACACCTCGGTAAAGCGCCGCCCGAGGACCCGGTCGGCAGGCACGCCACGCATGCCCCGCGTGGCGGTGTTGACCCGCACGACCCTCAGCTCCGTATCCAGAACATGCAGTCCTACCGGGGACTGGGTGAACAGGGCGTCCAAGACCGCCCCTCCCACTCCGTCCCCAGCATTCCCGCCCGCCTGTGACCGGTGGAACGGATCATCCTGTGCCACAGGGATCACCTCCACCACCCAGGCTGCCCGACCGAGCGTGCAAGTGGACCGGCACGCTCCGTCGGGTACCCCGATCAGCCCCGCAGCACAGCCGCGGCCCGGCAGTCACAGGCGAAGGCAAGCTGATAGCGCAGGGGATCTGGCAGCCCCTGGGCTGCGGCGGGGCGCCCGGTGCCAGGTCAGCACGACCGGGAACTCACCACCCCAGGAAGTCGGCGTAGCTGGAGCAGTAGCGCGAACAGCGGACGTACGGCGGCTTCGGTCCGGCCCGTCCGGCGCGTCGGCCACCGCACGCACGCGCCCCGCGCAGGATCGCCCCATGGCATCTGACAGGGCAGCAGACACCCACCGCAACACCGCAGCCGCGCTCCTCCCCCTCGTCGGCGGCGCGTCCAACGTCACCTCCGTCGCTCACTGCATGACCCGGCTCCGGCTCGGTCTGCGCGACCGTTCACTGGTCCAGGAGGAGGCGCTGAGGGCCCTGCCCGCGGTCCTGGGCGTGGTCGAGGACGACACTTACCAGATCGTGCTGGGCCCGGGCACGGTCGCCCGGGTGACCCCGGAGTTCGAGTCCCTGCTCGCCTCGGTCCCGGTGACCGCCGAGACTCTCGCCGAGCAGGGAGCCGCGCTCAGGGCGACCCACCGGACCAGGAACGCCACCCCGCTCAAGCTCCTCCTGCGGCGGATCGCGAACATCTTCGTCCCGCTCATCCCGGCCCTCATCGGCTGCGGCATCATCGCGGGTCTCGGCGGTCTCCTCAGGAACCTCGGCTGGGCCCCCGGCCTGGTGCCCGCGCTCACGGTCCTCGCGTCCGGCTTCATGTCGCTGATCGCGGTGTTCGTCGGCCACAACACGGCGAAGGAGTTCGGCGGCACACCGATCCTGGGCGGCGCGGTCGCCGCGATCATCGTGTTCCCCGGCGTCGCGAACGTCACCGCGTTCGGCCGGCAGCTCTCCCCCGGCCAGGGCGGCGTCCTCGGCGCTCTCGCCGCCGCACTCCTCGCCGTGTACATCGAGAAGGCCTGCCGACGCCGGGTCCCCGGCGCCCTGGACGTACTGGTCACTCCGACCCTCACGGTCCTCGGCTCCGGCCTGGTCACCGTCTTCGGTCTGATGTTCGTCGCCGGTGAGGTCTCCACCGCGATCGGCGACTTCGCCCACTGGCTGCTGGCGACGGGCGGCGCGTTCGCGGGCTTCGTCCTCGGCGGCCTGTTCCTCCCGCTCGTCATGCTGGGGCTCCACCAGGCCCTGATCCCGATCCACACCACACTCATCGAGCAGCAGGGCCACACCGTCCTCCTGCCGATCCTCGCCATGGCCGGAGCGGGCCAGGTCGGTGCGGCGGCAGCGGTCTTCTTCCGCCTGCGGAACAACACGTCCATCCGGGCGACGATCAAATCGGCGCTCCCGGCCGGCTTCCTGGGCGTGGGCGAACCCCTCATCTACGGCGTCTCGCTCCCCCTCGGCCGCCCGTTCGTCACGGCATGCATCGGCGGCGCGTTCGGCGGCGGCTTCGTCGGCCTGGTCAACCAGCTGGGTGAAACGGTCGGCTCCACGGCGATCGGCCCCTCCGGCTGGGCGCTGTTTCCCCTGCTCGCCGGTGGCCAGGGCATGGGCACGACGATCGCGGTCTATGCGATGGGCTTGCTGGCCGGGTACGCGGCCGGGTTCGTCGCGACGTACTTCTTCGGGTTCAGCAAGCGGATGCTGCTGGACCTGAACGCGGAGACGAACTCTCGCGGTTGAGCTCGGCCACCCGGACCCGCAGCGAGTACGGCGGCGAGCCGGCGGGCGGTGGTCAGGTTGCACCGGCCGAGGTCGATGAGCGGCGCGGGTTCGTGGCCCGCGCTGGACACCGGGTCCAGCCGCAGCGACGGCAGGGTGACGCCACCGCCGCCAGTCCGGCCCGCAGTTGCTCGGTGGCCTCCTGCGCCGCCCGCACTCTCTCGGTCATCTCCAGTGCCCTCCACGCTGAGTAGTCGAATCGCCTACACAGAGTGTCTACTCCGGGCTAACCTGGCCAGGAGTGAGGGTCCAACAACCGTTCCTCACCAGTGTGCATGAGTGAGTCTTGGACCCACTGGCGGCAACTGCGTCGAGGTCGCCGCCAAGCTCACCGGCATCGTTCCCGTCCGGGACTCGAAAGCCCTGCTCGGCCCGGCGCTCGTGTTCCGGGCCGGCGCGTGGTCCGCGTTCGTCTCGGGGGTGAAGAACGGCCAGCTCACAAAGCCCTGATCCCGCCCGGGGCTCAAGCCCCGGAGTCCGAGCCCTCTTTCAGTGGAATGGGCGGTGGGTACCACCCACCCACCCAACTCCCGCGTATACCAGCGCGGATGCCTTGGCGTGACCGGCTTGCCACAAAGCATTGCGGCGGTCTAGCGTGCCCGCATAACGAACAACCCCCGCACCGGTGTTAGCAGCACCAGGCGGGGGTTTGACCATCAAGATCGAACTAGGACCGATCTCATGGCTGTAGCCCAGCTTAGTGCTGCCCCGCACGCGCCCGCACATCCCCTCGCCAATCCGGGTTACGGCAAGCGCAACGCGCCCGACCAACGTCCTCACCGCCCGGACGAGTTCGCGCACCTCCCGCGTCGGGAGGCCTCCATCGCCGCGTACATCGACCGGGGAAAGCCTTTACAACCGGCGAAGTGCCCCAGGAGCGGCCCCCTCCCGAGCAAGGGCCGCCGCAGCGCGGCCGGGCGTACGCGGTCCTCGCCTCGCTGGGCCGCACCGCACCCGCCATGTCGCTCTCGTCCGCGGACTGCACCGCCCTGGAACCTCTGGCCGCCGAGTGGCTGGCCCGGGGCGCGACCGCCGCGGAGCTGCTGCACGCTCTGACCGCCGGCCTGCCCGTATCGGTCCACCACCCGGCCGGCATCGCCCGCACCCGACTGACCACCAAACTCCCCCCGCGGCGCCCGAAGCAGGTATCCGTTCCGAAGCCCGCGCCTCTCCGCATCCTTGAATGCACGGACTGCCGCGCCCCAGGCCGCCCGGAAGCCCTGGTGGACGGCCTCTGCCGCGACTGCCGCCACGAGCCCCCGCCCCGCCGGGACGGCGCCCTGACCCCGGCCGAGGTCCAAGCCCACGCCCACCGCATCCGCAATGCGGCCCGAACCGCCCATGCATAATTCCAGAATCTGAACGATATACTTGTAGTGCCGTGATTCCCATGAGAGGGGGCCGGTCATGGCTCGTACAGTCGTCGACATCGATGATGAACTGATCGCCGAAGCCGCCAAGCTCCTCGGCACCACCACGAAGGTGGCAACCATCCGGGCCGCCCTCGCAGCAGAAGTCGGGCGGGCCAAGCGCCGTGAGTTCGCCGCGGCGATCAAGAGCGGCGAGTACGACCTCACGCACGATTCACGGGACGAGGGAAACCAGGGCGCCGCGTGACGCGCATGTACCTGATCGACAAGTCGGCCATGGCCCGCTGGCGTCGTCCCGCAGCCGCCAAGCGTCTCGACGAACTCTCCGACCTCGGTCTATTGGCTGTGTGCGGGGCGGTCGAGATCGAAGTCCTCTACAGCGCACGCAACTCGGTGGAGGCCGCTCGGATGGTCGAGCAGCTTCGCTGGTTCGACCGTCTGCCCATGCCGGACGAGGTCTGGGACGCGGCACTGTCCACCCAGGCCGCTGCAATCAGGAAAGGCAACCATCGGGCGCTTTCCACGGCGGATCTCCTCATCGCGGCGACGGCCGCACGTCATGACGCGATCGTCCTGCATTACGACGGGGACTACGACCAGATCGCGGCCATCACCGGCCAAGCGACCGAATGGGTCGTGCCCCCGGGCACTGCCGACTGACGCCGCAGGGGCGGCACCCCCTGGGAGGAGGGTGCCGCCCCTGCGTACGTGCTCAGGACGGTTGATCAACCAATGGCCGATCAGAAGTCCATGTCACCGCCCGGCATGCCGCCGCCCGCGGGGGCACCGGCCTTCTCGGGCTTGTCCGCGATGACAGCCTCGGTGGTGAGGAACAGCGCGGCGATGGAGGCCGCGTTCTGCAGCGCGGAGCGCGTGACCTTCGCCGGGTCGATGATGCCCTCGGCGATCATGTCGACGTACTCGCCGGTCGCGGCGTTCAGGCCGTGGCCGATCGGGAGATTGCGGACCTTCTCCACGACGACGCCACCCTCGAGACCACCGTTGACGGCGATCTGCTTGAGCGGGGCCTCCAGGGCCAGGCGCACGGCGTTGGCGCCGGTCGCCTCGTCACCGTCGAGCTCGAGCTTCTCGAAGACGGCGGAAGCCTGGATCAGAGCCACGCCACCACCGGCGACGATGCCCTCCTCGACGGCGGCCTTGGCGTTGCGCACCGCGTCCTCGATGCGGTGCTTGCGCTCCTTGAGCTCGACCTCGGTCGCGGCGCCGGCCTTGATGACGGCCACGCCGCCGGCCAGCTTCGCGAGGCGCTCCTGGAGCTTCTCGCGGTCGTAGTCCGAGTCGGAGTTCTCGATCTCGGCACGGATCTGGTTGACGCGACCGGCAACCTGCTCGCTCTCACCGGCACCGTCGACGATCGTCGTCTCGTCCTTGGTGACGACGACCTTGCGGGCGTGGCCGAGCAGCTCCAGGCCGGCGTTCTCGAGCTTGAGACCGACCTCCTCGGAGATGACCGTGCCACCGGTGAGGATGGCGATGTCGTTGAGCATCGCCTTGCGGCGGTCACCGAAGCCCGGAGCCTTGACGGCAACGGACTTGAAGGTGCCACGGATCTTGTTGACGACCAGGGTCGACAGGGCCTCGCCCTCGACGTCCTCGGCGATGATCAGCAGCGGCTTGCCGGACTGCATGACCTTCTCGAGGAGCGGCAGCAGGTCCTTGACCGAGCTGATCTTCGAGTTGACGATCAGGATGTACGGGTCGTCGAGCGACGCCTCCATACGCTCCATGTCGGTGGCGAAGTACGCCGAGATGTAGCCCTTGTCGAAGCGCATACCCTCGGTGAGCTCCAGCTCCAGACCGAAGGTCTGGGACTCCTCGACGGTGATGACGCCTTCCTTGCCGACCTTGTCCATCGCCTCGGCGATGAGCTCGCCGATCTGGGTGTCGGCGGCGGAGATGGAGGCGGTCGAAGCGATCTGCTCCTTGGTCTCCACGTCCTTGGCCTGCTCCAGCAGCGCACCGGAGACGGCCTCGACGGCCTTCTCGATGCCGCGCTTGAGAGCCATCGGGTTGGCGCCGGCGGCGACGTTGCGCAGGCCCTCGCGGACGAGCGCCTGAGCCAGCACCGTGGCGGTCGTGGTTCCGTCACCGGCGACGTCGTCCGTCTTCTTGGCGACTTCCTTGACCAGCTCGGCGCCGATCTTCTCGTACGGGTCCTCGAGCTCGATCTCCTTGGCGATGGAAACACCATCGTTGGTGATCGTGGGGGCGCCCCACTTCTTCTCGAGGACGACGTTGCGGCCCTTGGGGCCGAGGGTGACCTTGACGGCGTCGGCGAGCTGGTTCATCCCGCGCTCGAGACCGCGCCGTGCCTCCTCGTCGAACGCGATGATCTTGGCCATGTGAAGTGGTCCTCCCGGACTGGGGTGGATTGCTCCGGACCGCGTGGCGCCCGCGACGGACGGCCAGCCTGCCTGACGGATCCTTGCCCCGCCCGGCCTGCGGGCCTCGCCGACCCGGTCCTTCTTGTCACTCTCACTGGGAGAGTGCTAACGCAATGATTAGCACTCGACCCCCGAGAGTGCAAGCGACTCCGGAGTAGTCCCGAAGTGGCGCGCCCGCGCCCCGCGCGGGTCGTGGACGCACCCCGGACGCACGAGGGGCCCGTATCCCTGGTGGGATACGGGCCCCTCGGCGTGAGTGCGTCGGTGGCCGGTCGCGCCGAGATCAGACGGCGAGCTTGACCATGTCCGCCTGCGGACCCTTCTGGCCCTGCGAGATCTCGAACTCGACTCGCTGACCTTCTTCCAGGGTGCGGTAGCCGTCCATCTGGATCGCGCTGTAGTGGACGAAAACATCCGCACCACCGTCGACCGCGATGAAGCCGTACCCCTTCTCCGCGTTGAACCACTTGACGGTGCCCTGAGCCATGCCTAACTCCCCTATTACTGGCCCTTGCACAGACCCGCACTTCGCGGACCCGGGTCTGACCTCGCCGGAACGCGTCGACCGCGGCTGAATGTATCTGCTCATGCGCTGTCTGCAACAGGTCAATCCGACGAGAATTCTGGGCACGGCTGAACACTTAAATGCGGTGAATTCCCCATATTCCAGGGCAAGTCGGGCCGGACATAGGGGAATCTATGCCGCAATCGCCACGAACACTTTGACCCCACCTTGTCGCGTTCTCATATGCACGGGGCACAAACAGCGAGGGGGACTTCCCCAACTCTACCGCGCTCAATCATGCAGAATTGCCCCCTCCGCTTCTATTGCGGAGGGGGCAATTCAGGTAACGCCGAGTGCGATCAGCCTCCGGCGACGGCCGGAATGATCGAGACGCCGGCCCCCTCGGGGGTCGCCGTCGCGAGGCCGCCCTCGAAGCGGACGTCGTCGTCGTTGACGTACACGTTCACGAAGCGGCGCAGCTTGCCCTGGTCGTCCAGCACACGCGCGGCAATGCCCGGGTGGTTCTTCTCCAGGGACTCGATGACCTCGGCGAGGGTCGCGCCCTCCGCCGGGACCTCGGCCTTGCCGCCCGTGTAGGTGCGGAGGATGGTCGGGATACGGACATTGACGCTCATACGGTGCTGCCTTCCGGGAAGCAGGGGCTACGGGCGGGGACTCAGGCCAGGCCGGCGGCGCGGAACGCGTCCAGGCTCGGGCGGATCGTCGCGGTCGGTCCGGTGGTCGGCGCGACTGCGTCCAGCGTCTTCAGGCCGTCGCCGGTGTTGAGGACGACGGTGGTGAGGGCCGGGTCGAGCAGACCGTTCTCGATCAGCTTCCTGGTGACGCCGACGGTCACGCCACCCGCCGTCTCCGCGAAGATGCCCTCCGTCTGCGCCAGCAGCTTGATGGCCTCGACGATCCGCGTGTCGTCGACGTCCTCGACCGCGCCACCCGTGCGGCGGGCGATGTCCAGGACATACGGGCCGTCGGCCGGGTTGCCGATGGCGAGCGACTTGGCGATGGTGTCCGGCTTGACCGGGCGGACCACGTCGTGACCGGCCTTGAAGGCGGCTGAGACCGGGGAGCAGCCCTCTGCCTGGGCGCCGAAGATCTTGTACGGCTTGTCCTCGACGAGGCCCAGCGCGATGAGCTCCTTCAGCCCCTTGTCGATCTTCGTGAGCTGCGAGCCGGAGGCGATCGGGATCACGAGCTGGTCGGGCAGCTGCCAGCCGAGCTGCTCGCAGATCTCGTACGCCAGGGTCTTGGAGCCCTCGCCGTAGTACGGGCGGAGGTTGACGTTCACGAACCCCCAGCCCTCGCCCAGCGGGTCGCCGATGAGTTCGGAGCAGAAGCGGTTGACGTCGTCGTAGTTGCCCTCGATGCCGACCAGGTCGCCCCCGTACACCGCGGCCATGACGACCTTGCCGGCCTCCAGGTCGTTCGGGATGAACACGCAGGAGCGGAAGCCCGACCGGGCGGCGGCGGCGCCGACGGCACCGGCCAGGTTGCCCGTGGAGGAGCAGGACAGGGTGGTGAAGCCGAAGGCGCGGGCGGCTTCGACGGCGATGGCGACGACACGGTCCTTGAAGGAGTGCGTCGGGTTGCCGGAGTCGTCCTTGACGTACAGGCCGCCGGTCACGCCCAGTGCGCGGGCCAGGTTGTCGGCCTTGACGAGCTTGGTGAAGCCGGGGTTGAGGTTCGGCTTCCCGGCCACGTCGGCGGGAACGGGCAGCAGCGGCGCGTAGCGCCAGATGTTGTCGGGTCCGGCCTCGATCCGCTTGCGCAGGGCATCGGGGTCGCCGCTCGGCAGTTCGTAAGCCACTTCGAGCGGCCCGAAACACGACGAACAGGCGAAGATCGGTCCGAGTCCGAAACGCTCACCGCATTCGCGGCAGGAGAGGGCTGCAGCGGGCCCGAGGTCGACAGCGTTCGCGGAGTCCGCGGAATCGGTGTTGTTTGCAACAGTCTGCACAGCCATGGAGGCGAGGCCCTTTCTCCTCATCTTCCCCGTGGCGCACTTCGCCACGAGACGGAATTGGCACCTTCCCTAGCCGGGAGCCTCGCGGTGATATGCGAGACCGACTGGAGGGTTGCCGGGGCTTCAACGGGCCGTTTCCCTCTGCCCCTCTGGATGAGCGGTATGGCACTGGGCACGGGCCCAGGCGTTTGTGTGCGTATCGACCCCCGGCATGCGAGGGTCGTCCGCGTTGTTCAAGACTGTAACCGAAGGCCCGGACGGTTGAGACAGTCGTCCGAACCGCGAGATGGATCAACGGTTCACCGGGCCGGCTCATACGACTCATACGGTCAAGGAGACGCGCACGTGCTGGAAGAGGTGGAACGCTGGCTGCGCCGGCGTTCCTGGTCCGCCGCCGACCGCCCGCTCGACCAGCTCATCGCGGCCAAGCGTGGCACCGCGGTGAGCGTGGTACTGCCCGCGCTCAACGAGCAGGAGACCGTCGGCGACATCGTCGCCGTGATCCGCCGCGAGCTGATGGAGGCCGTCCCGCTCGTCGACGAACTGGTGGTCGTCGACTCCGGTTCGACCGACCGCACCGCCGAGGTGGCGGCTGCGGCCGGCGCGCGGGTCGTACACCGCGACACGATCCTGCCGCGGCTGCCCGCCGTGCCCGGCAAGGGCGAGGTGCTGTGGCGCTCGCTGCTGGTGACCGGTGGCGACCTCGTCTGCTTCGTCGACGCCGACCTGAAGGACTTCTCCGCGGACTTCGTGTCCGGGATCGTCGGGCCGCTCCTCACCGATCCGGACGTGCAGTTCGTGAAGGCGATGTACGACCGGCCGCTGGCCGGCGCCGCGGGCCAGGGCGGGCGGGTGACGGAGCTCGTGGCCCGGCCCCTGCTGAACCTGCACTGGCCCCAGCTGGCCGGGTTCGTGCAGCCGCTGGGGGGCGAGTACGCGGCGCGGCGCTCGCTGCTGGAGCGGCTGCCCTTCCCGGTCGGATACGGCGTGGAGCTGGGTCTGCTCGTCGACTCGCTGCACACCGTGGGCCTGGACGCGATGGCGCAGGTGGACGTCGGCGAACGCGTCCACCGCCATCAGGACGGGCAGGCGCTCGGCCGGATGGCGGCAGCGATCTACCGGACCGCGCAGCTGCGGCTCTCACGCGGACATCTGGTGCGGCCGGCGCTCACCCAGTTCGAGCGGGGTGCGGAGGGGTTCGTACCGCAGACTCACGCCGTGGACACCGAGGAGCGGCCGCCGATGCTGGACATCCGCGAGTACGCGGCGCGGCGCGCCGCATAGGGGCGCGGCGTGGGGAGCGCGGTGTAAGTGTCCTCTTCCGTACGTTTGAGCGTTTCCGTGACGGGCTAGGTTCGCGTCATGGCTTCCCTGCTCGGTGCCCAGGTCCTTGTCGCCTCCAACCGCGGCCCGGTGTCGTACGCGCTAGGTGAGGACGGCTCGCTCGTCGCCAGGCGCGGCGGCGGCGGGCTCGTCTCCGGCCTGTCGTCCATCGGCCCGGAGACAGAGGCGGTGTGGGTCTGCGCGGCCCTCGGAGACGGCGACCGGGAGGCCGCTCGCCGCACCGGCGGGTCCCTCGACCCGGCCGACACCGGCGGACAGAGCGTCCGGATGCTGGACATCAATCCCGGCGTCTACACCGACGCGTACAACGGGGTCGCCAACTCCACGCTTTGGTTTATCCACCATCTGCTCTACCAGACCCCGCTGGAGCCCGTGTTCGGCGCGGAGTTCCGGTCGCAGTGGGCGGCTTACGAGGCGTACAACACGGCCTTCGCGGACGCGCTCGCCGAGGAGGCGGCGGAGGGCGCGGCCGTCCTGGTGCAGGATTACCACCTCGCCCTGGTACCCGGGATGCTCCGCGAGCGCCGCCCCGACGTGCGGATCGGCCACTTCTCGCACACACCGTGGGCGCCGGTGGAGTACTTCCGGATGCTCCCGGACGACATCGCCGAAAAGCTGCTCCACGGCATCCTGGGCGCGGACCGGGCGGGGTTCCTCACCCTCCGGTGGGCGCAGGCGTTCATGCAATGCTGCCAGCGGATCCTTGGCCCGGACTGCCTGGTCCAGTGGCCCAAGGACGACACGCCCAGCCTCGTGTCGTTCGAGCCGGGGCGGGCGCACAAGACGTGGATCGGGGTGCACGGGCTCGGCGCCGACGCCGACTTCCTGCGCGAGCGTGCGCACCGGCCGGACGTGGACGAGCGGATGGCGGCGCTGCGTGAGCAGATCGGCCCCGGCCGCAAGACCGTCGTCCGCGTCGACCGGACGGAACTGTCGAAGAACATCGTGCGCGGGCTGCTCGCCTACCGGCAGCTGCTGGCGGACCGCCCGGAGTGGCGGGAACGGGTCGTGCATGTCGCCTTCGCCTACCCCTCGCGCCAGGACCTCGAGGTGTACCGGACGTACACGGCGGAGGTCCAGCGCGTCTCGGACGAGATCAACGCGGAGTTCGGCACGGCTGGCTGGACGCCGGTGATCCTCCACGTCAAGGACGACTTCGCGCGCTCCCTGGCGGCGTACCGGCTGGCGGACGTGGCCCTGGTCAACCCGATCCGCGACGGCATGAACCTGGTCGCGAAGGAGATCCCGGTCGTCTCGGACGAGGGCTGTGCGCTGGTCCTGTCGCGGGAGGCGGGGGCGTACGAGGAGCTGGGCGACGAGTCGATCGTCGTCAACCCCTACGACGTCCTGGGCACGGCGGAGGCGCTGCACGAGGCGCTGACGATGCCGGACGCCGAACGGGCGGAGCGCACCAAGCGCCTGGCGGCCGCGGCGACGGCCCTGCCCCCGCAGCAATGGTTCCTGGACCAGCTCCACGCCCTGACGGACTGACCCGGTGGCGGCCCTCACCAACCGGCGCCGCCCCGCGCGCGTCGGGCCCGGGCGTCGGGCACCAGGCTCAGGTGTCGGGCTCGGGCGTCAGGCTGCCGCCGGCGGAGGGAGCACCTGCGCCAGCCCGGACAGGAAGTCGACCACCGCGGAGGGCCCCGGCACCAGGAGGTCGGCCCGCTCCGCCAGTTCCGGCACTTCGCCGCTGCCGCTGCATACCAGCAGGCCCGGTACGCCGTCCGAGCGGAGCTTCTCGACCGCCGCGAACGCGGCGAGGTCGCCCAGGTCGTCGCCCGCGTAGAGGACGGACCCGGCCTCCACCTCACGCACGTACTCGGCGAGCGCCACACCCTTGTCCATGCCGGGGGGCCGCAGTTCCAGCACCGCGCGGCCCGGTTCCAGCAGGAGGCCGTGGCGGGTGGCGAGCGCGGCGAGCGGTTCCCGCAGGGCCTCGAACGCCGCCTGAGGGTCGGAGGCACGGCGGGTGTGGACCGCGACCGCCTGGCCCTTCTCCTCGATCCAGGTGCCCCGCCAGGCGCCGATGGACTCCAGGAAGCCGGGGAGCTCGGCCCGCGCCGCGGCCACGCCGGGGTGCGGCGCGGGGGCGCGCACCGTACCGCTGACGGCGTCCCAGCGTTCCGCCCCGTAGTGGCCGAGGACCACGAGATGTTCGAGGCCCGGTACTCCGGCGAAGCCGCCGTACCGGACGGCGACACCGGCCGGCCGTCCAGTGATCACCGCGACCGACCCGACGCACGGCGCGAGCGCGGAGAGGGCCGGGACCGCGCCGGGATGGGCGCGGGCCTGTTCCGGGTCGGGGACGATGTCGGCGAGCGTGCCGTCGAAGTCGAGGCCGATGACGGCACGCCGCGGCTCACGCAGCAGTGCGTCGAGGCCCTCACGCCCGGCATCGGTGACCGGCGTCGGCAGGCTGTGCGGTTGGCTGCCCATGCCTACGACCCTACCGGCGGCGGACGGCTCCGTGAGGGGCGTACGTCCTCACTGGCTTGCGGAATCCTCAGCGGCGCTCACGCTGGGCCGCCCTGATACGGCGGAGGCGGTTGACCGTCACCGGATCGTGGGCCAGCGCACGGGGATCGTCGAGCAGGGCATTGAGCAACTGGTAGTAGCGCGTCGGCGAGATACCCAGCTGCTCCCTGATCGCCCGCTCCTTGGCGCCGGGACCGGGCCACGCCCGGTGCTCGACGGCGAGCACCGCCCGGGCGCGCTCGGAGAGCGCGGGCGGAGCCAGGGGCTCGGCCGAGGCAGGGGGCGTGGCCTGGGCAGGGGGCGTGGCCTGGGCCGGGGGCTGCTCACGACCGTCGTCAGTCATATGACCAACATAATCGCGCCCCCGCTCCAACCCCGCGCTGCCCGGCGCTACTCGGCGCTCTCCGCCGCCCCCGCCTCCTGGCTGATCTGGGTCAGGACGCTTTCCGGACTGCCGTTGGGAGTGACGGCCTTGCCGATCCGCAGCTTGACGTTCTCGCTGACCTTCGCCCAGGACTTCTTGCCCACCGGGTAGAGCTTCGAGGTCGGCAAGGCCTCCAGGAACTTCTTCAGGTCGTCGTTGCCCGGGGTCTCCGCCATCGCGCGGGAGCCGCTCGTGGTGACGGGCAGCAGACCGTACTGGTTGGTGAACTTCGTGACGTTCTGCTCGGCGTAGACGAAGTCGAGGAACTTACCGGCCTCCACCCGGTGGCCGTTGTTCTTGAACGCCATGATCCAGTCGGCGACGCCCATCGCCGCCTGCTCGTTGCCCTGGGCGCCGGGCATCGGCACCATGGCGAACTTCACGCCCTTCGCCTCGGCCTGCTTCATCAGCGTCGGGTGTCCGTTGAGCATGCCGACCTCGCCGCGCGAGAACGCGTCGAACGCCTCCTGCCGGTTGAGCTTCCCGGGGGCAACCGGACCGGTGAGGCCCTCACCGACGAGTTCGTTCTTCAGCCATTTGAGCGTCTTGATGTTCTCGGTGGAGTCGATCGTGTACGCGTCGTCGGCGTCGGTGTAGCCGCCACCTCCGCTGAGCAGCCACATCATGGTCTCGGCCTGGGCTTCTTCCTTGCCCAGCGGCAGCGCGAACGGGTACTTCGCGACGCCCCGGAGCTTCTTGGCGTCGCGTTGCAGCTCGCCCCAGGTCGTCGGCGGGCTCTTGATGCCGGCCTCGTCGAAGAGCTCCGTGTTGTAGAAGAGCAGCCGCGTGCTGGCGACGAACGGCAGGCCGTACTGGACGCGCCGCACCTGGCCGGCTTCCGCGAGCGGGCGAAGGAAGTCGGCCTGGGTGGCCACGGAGAGCAGCTCGTCCGCGCTGTAGAGCTTGTCGTCGGCGGCGTAGTCGGCGTAGGCGCCGATCTGTGCGACGTCGGGCGCCTCGCCGGCCTTGACCATCCCGGCGACCTTGGCGTCCACGTCCTCCCAGGAGTAGACGCTGACGTCGACCTTGATACCGGGGTTCTCGGCCTCGAAGGTCTGGGCGAGGTTCTTCCAGTACGTCTTGGAACTGTTGCCGGGATTGTCCCCGTAGTCCGCCGCGACCACCTTGAGGGTGACCTCGTCGGAGCTGCCGAGGCTGCCGCAGCCGGTCAGCGTCGCCGTTATGCCCAGTGCGGCTCCGGCCGCTGTCAGACCCAAGAAGCGACGCTGCACAGCGCTATCCCACCCTCAATTGTCAGCCCGGCCCCCGTGACCACCTGTGATTACGAACTGGCATCTTCACCCAGGTCACCGCCTGAGGTCTACACCAGTCCCATATCACTTCTGCAACACCGTGCTTCCGGATCACTGGCCGGGACAGTGGACTAGACCTTTCCCGGGTCGGCGCGCGAGACTGTCCTCGTGAGACACGTCATCGCCCTCGATGTGGGCGGCACCGGGATGAAGGCCGCCCTGGTCGGGCCGGACGGCGCACTGCTGCACGAGGCGCGGCGGGCCACCGGCCGCGAGCGCGGGCCGGCGGCCGTCGTGGAGTCGATCGTCGGCTTCGCGGCAGAGCTGAGCACCCTCGGCCTGGAGCGGTACGGCCGGAGCGCGGCGGCCGCCGGCGTCGCCGTGCCGGGCATCGTCGACGCCGCGAACGGCGTCGCGGTGTACGCCGCCAACCTCGGCTGGCGGGATGTACCGCTGCGGGAGCTGCTCAGCACCCGGCTCCAGGGCATCCCTGTAGCGCTCGGCCACGACGTCCGTACCGGTGGCCTCGCCGAGGGCCGGATCGGCGCGGGCCGGGGGGCCGACCGGTTCCTCTTCGTACCTCTCGGCACCGGGATCGCGGGGGCCATCGGCATCGCCGGACAGATCGAGGCAGGCGCCCACGGCTGCGCCGGGGAGATCGGCCACATCGTCGTACGCCCCGGTGGGCCCGAATGCGGCTGCGGGCAGCGCGGCTGTCTGGAGACCCTGGCCTCGGCGTCCGCCGTGACCCGCGCCTGGGCCGCCGCGAGCGGCGATCCGGAGGCCGACGCGGCGGACTGTGCCAAGGCCGTGGAGTCAGGGGACACGCGTGCGGCGGCGGTCTGGGCGGACGCGGTCGGCGCGCTCGCGGACGGCCTCGTCACCGCGCTCACCCTGCTCGACCCGCGCACGCTCATCATCGGTGGCGGCCTGGCCGAAGCCGGGGAAACGTTGTTCACACCCCTGCGGACCGCCGTGCGGGAACGCGTGACGTTCCAGCGGCTGCCCGACATCGTCCCGGCGGCCCTCGGGGACACCGCCGGATGCCTGGGCGCGGGGCTGCTCGCCTGGGATCTTCTCTCCACGGAGGTAACCGCCTGATGGCCGGACGCGCAGGAATCACCGTTCTCTCCGGCGCCCGGGTGGTGCTGCCCACCGGAACCGTCGAGGGCGGGCGGGTGATCGTCGAGGGAGGCACGTTCGCGGGCAGTGCCCCTGCCGGCGCCCCCTCGCTCGACCTGACCGGCCACTGGGTGGTTCCCGGCTTCGTCGACATGCACAACCACGGCGGAGGCGGCGCCTCCTTCACCTCCGGTACACCGGAGGACGTCCTCAAGGGCGTCCGTACGCACCGCGAGCACGGCACCACGACCCTGGTGGCCTCCACGGTCACCGGCGACCTCGACGTTCTGGCCAGGCGTGCCGCGCTGCTCGCCGAACTGGTCCAGCAGGGCGACCTGGCCGGCGTGCACTTCGAGGGGCCGTTCATCTCGCCGTGCCGCAAGGGCGCGCACAGCGAGGACCTGCTGCGCGACCCGGACCCGGCCGAGGTGCGCAAGCTGATGGACGCGGCGCACGGCACGGCGAAGATGTTCACCCTGGCCACCGAACTGCCGGGCGGCATCGATTCCGTACGGCTGCTCGCCGAGCACGGGGTGATCGCGGCGGTCGGGCACACCGACGCGACGTACGAGCAGACGGTGGAGGCCATCGAGGCGGGCGCCACCGTCGCGACGCACCTCTTCAACGCGATGCCCGCGCTCGGCCACCGCTCACCCGGGCCGATCGCCGCGCTGCTGGAGGATGAGCGGGTCACCGTCGAGCTGATCAACGACGGCACGCACCTGCACCCGGCCGCGCTGGAACTGGCCTTCCACCACGCCGGCCCTGCCCGGGTCGCCCTGATCACGGACGCGATGGACGCGGCCGGGTTCGGCGACGGCACGTATCTGCTCGGCCCGCTGGCGGTGGAGGTCAAGGAGGGTGTCGCGCGGCTGGCGGAGGGCGGCTCGATCGCCGGCTCGACACTCACCCTGGACACGGCGTTCAAGCGAGCGGTGACCATCGACAAGCTCCCCGTCGAAGCGGTCGTCCAGGCAATCTCGGCCAATCCGGCGCGGCTGCTCGGCATGGACGACAGGATCGGCTCGCTGGAGCCCGGCAAGGACGCCGACCTGGTCGTACTGGACGGGGAGTTCTCACTCGTCGGCGTGATGCGCAGGGGCGAATGGGTGGTCCATCCCCAACTGGGCTGATTCGGAGGCCGTTCAAGCCAGGGAGGTTGGCCGGGAGGTCTGGGCCGACCGCCCCTCCTTTGGCATGATCGCCCCCTGATGGGCAAGCACGTTCTAATAAAGCAGCCGGGAGGTGTCGGCAGGTGATCCTGACGGTCACACTCAACACCGCCCTGGACCTGACCTACCGGGTCCCCCGCCTCACCCCGCACACCTCGCACCGCGTGACGGAAGTCGTCGAACGCCCAGGCGGCAAGGGGCTGAACGTGGCCCGGGTGCTCGCGGCACTGGGCCACCAGGTCACGGTGACGGGCTTCGCGGGCGGTACGACGGGCGCCGTCCTGCGCGATCTGCTCACGCAGTACCCGCTCACCGACGCCCTGGTCCCGGTCACGGGCAACACCCGCCGGACGATCGCCGTGGCCGACGCCGCCTCGGGCGACACGACCCAGCTCAACGAGCCTGGCCCGGCGATCACTTCGACCGAGTGGCACGCCTTCCTCGCCAGGTACACCGAGCTCCTGCACACCTGTGAGGCGGTCGCCCTCTGCGGCAGCCTGCCGCCGGGCATCCACGTCGGCGCGTACGCCGACCTGGTACGCAGGGCCCGCGCCGCCGGGGTTCCCGTACTCCTCGACACCAGCGGCGAGCCCCTGCGCCGAGGCATCGCCGCCCGCCCGGACCTGATCAAGCCGAACGCCGGTGAACTGGCCGAACTCACCGGCTCCCGCGACCCGTTGCGGGCCACGCTGGACGCGCGCCGCCGGGGCGCCCACACGGTGGTCGCCTCACTGGGCCCGGACGGCCTGCTGGCGGCCACCCCGCGGGGTACCTGGCAGGCGACCCCGCCCCGCGGCCTCAAGGGCAACCCGACCGGAGCGGGCGACTCGGCGGTGGCGGGCCTGCTTTCGGCCCTTGCGGAGGCCCAGGACTGGCCAACTCGACTGACCAGGGCCGTAGCCCTCTCGGCGGCAACGGTACTGGCGCCGGTGGCGGGCGAGTTCGACCACGAGACGTACGAGGCGATGCTGCCCCGGGTGACGGTGACGGAACACGCACGGGCGGCGTGAACGCCTCCGCCCCGGCTCGCGGAGCGAGGCCGGGGCGGAGGGTGAGTCGCGGTGGGGTCAGCCGTTGACGCCGGTGATCCAGAGCTGGTCGATGGCGGCGTTGCACTGATTGCCCTGCTCGCAGGAGACCTTGATGGTGTTGGTGCCCTTGTTCAGGTTCACCTGACCCCAGGTGGTCTTCCAGCCCTTCTCCCAGTCGCCCTTCGGAGTGTTGCCGAAGTTCTTCAGGTTGAGCGGCGAGGTGTTCGGCTTCCCGTTCGCCGTGAGGGTTGCGTTGGCGTCCTCACCAGGAGTGCCGTAGCGCAGGTAGACGCGGTACGTGCCCGCCTCCGGCACGTCGACCGTCCACGTCACCGACGCGCCCACCTGGTTGAAGCCGCCCACGTACGAGCCGCCCGCAGCCTTCGCGCCCGGCACCGTGGTCTCCGCCGCCGCGCCGCCCGCCAGGACCAGGCCGGGGCCCGTCGCGTCCGTCTTGGGGAGTTCCGCCGGCTTCTCCTCGGACTCGCTCGGCTGGGGGCTCGGGTCCTGGGGCGCCGCGTTGTTGCCGCCGGCGTTGCCCGCCTGGGGGGCGCCCTTGGGGTCGTCGTCGCCCGACGCCAGCGCGATGCCGATGCCGATCACGACGGCCGCGACCACCGCGACCGCACCGATCAGAAGGCCCTTGGTGTTGGGGCCACGGCCCCGGCCACCGCCGTGGCCGCCGGAGCCGGAATCCGGGTGCGGCTGGTACTGGGTGGCGGCAGTCGGGCCGTAGCCCTCGGCCCGCAGTGCCTCGGGGGCCTGGTACTGAGCCTGGGGCGGGACCTGGGGACGGGCGCCGCCGTACTGGCGGTCGCCGACGGTACGCACGTGGTTGTACGACGTTCTCGGGACGCCGGGCTGTGCGGCTCCGCCCGCTGCAGGACCCGGGTATCCGTAGCCGCCCGAGTTGGGCGGGGTGGCACCGGCCGCCTGGCCATCCTCGTACAGATAGCCGAACGGATCGTCGTTCTCGGGCGTGCCTGCGCCGTTGTTCGCGGGCGTCATCCCTGGTCACTCCTCAACATGTCGCCGGACGCGGGCGAGCCTACCCCGAACGGGTGCCTCCCCGGGGTGGCAGTGACCTGGCGCACGTGCTAACCGGCCCTCCGATGAGCCTTGGAGCGGGAGCGCTTTTCGATGTACATCCGCTGATCGGCGGATTGCAGCACCTCTTCGGCCGACATCCCGCAACTGGCCCAGCCGATTCCGAAGCTGGCCCCCACCCGGACGGCCCGTCCGTCGACGCGGATCGGCGGGATGATCGCGTTCCGCAGCCGCACCGCGAGGTCGGCGGCGTCCGCGGCACCGAGCCCGTCTGCGAGCACCACGAACTCGTCGCCACCCAGCCGGGCGACCGTGTCGCCGTCCCTGACGCCGGTGGTCAGGCGCCGCGCGACCTCGATGAGAACCGCGTCACCCGTGTGGTGCCCGAAACGGTCGTTGATCGACTTGAAGCCGTCCAGGTCGCAGAAGAGGACCGCGAGCCCCTTCGTGCCGTCGTCGATGTCCGTCGCCGGGGCGACCATGTGCACATGGTGGTCGTACAGGCCCGCGCCGGGCGCGGCGGGGAAGTCGAGCCCGCCGGCCCGGAAGCCGTGGTCGTCCGCGTGGATGCGGACGTCGCCACCCGTCTCGTACGCCGCGTCGAGCGCTTCCACCGCCGTCGCCCGCACCGACTGCGGCCGCCGGCACAGCCTGGCCCCGAGGCGGGCACGCAGCTCGGCACTGTTGGGCAGCCCGGTGAGGGCGTCGTGGCTGGCCCGGTGGGCGAGCTGGAGTTCGTGGCGCTTGCGCTCCTCGATGTCCTCGACGTGGGTGAGGAGGAAGCGCGGCCCGTCGGCGGCATCGGCGACGACCGAGTTGCGGAGGGAGACCCAGACGTACGTACCGTCGCGCCGCCCGAGTCTGAGCTCCGCCCGGCCGCCCTCGGCCGAGGTCCGCAGCAGGGTGCCGATGTCCTCGGGGTGGACGAGGTCGGAGAAGGAGTAGCGGCGCATCACCGAGGCGGGGCGCCCCAGCAGCCGGCACAGCGCGTCGTTGGTGCGCAGCAGACGGCCGTGCTGGTCACCGCCCATCTCGGCGATGGCCATGCCGCTCGGCGCGTACTCGAAGGCCTGCCGGAAGGATTCCTCGCTGGCGCGCAGCGCCTGCTGCTCGCGCTCCAGGCGGACCAGAGCGCGCTGCATGTTTGCTCTGAGGCGAGCGTTGCTGATCGCAATGGCGGCCTGGAACGCGTACATCTGGAGCGCCTCGCGTCCCCACGCGCCCGGGCGGCGGCCGTTGCGCGGCCGGTCGACCGAGATGACACCGAGGAGCTCGCCGGCGGACGCGTACATCGGGGCGTAGAGCCGGTCCTCGGGGTGCCACTCGTCCTCGAAGCGGGGGTCGGGGCCTTCGGTGTGCCACTGCGGGACGTCGTCCTCGATCAGGACCCAGCCCTCGGTGTGCGGGATGAATCGCAGGCCGTCCCAGGCCTCGCCCATGGAGAGCCTGCGTTCCCAGGAGGAGCGGGAGCCGACCCGGCCGGTGATCAGCGCTTCGGCGGCGGAGTTGCCCGCGAAGGCGGCGACGACGAGGTCCCCGTCGGGGCGTACGAGATTGACGCACGCCAGCTCATAGCCGAGCCCGGCGACGATGCCGTCCACGACGGTCTGCAGCGTGTCTGCCAGACTCCGGGCCGTGTTGAGGTCCGCGACCACCTTGTGCAGCTGCCGCAGGGTCGCAAGACGGACGTACGGCTCCGACTCGGTCTCCATTGCTCGCTCTCCCCGAGACCTCGACAGCAACTCCAGGATTCTGATCGGCGTTCATGTTGCAGTGTCTCCGCCACTGAATCACAGTGAGCTGTTCCGCCGGTACACAGGGTCAACAAATCTTGCGCTCTGTGACTCAAGTCACATCAGGTGATGAAGAGTCCGAGGGGTCCTATGGGAGCGCTCCATAGGTTTCTTGTACGCAAATCCGCACGCAGGTCTGCGCGGATCTGTACGGGAAATGAACCGGAAATGTACGGGATCTGTACGGCGGTTCGGTCTCCGGACCTAGGCCGCGGCCGGGTCCATGGGCCGATGCGCCCGCGGGGCGGACGGGGCTAGCGTTCCAGACGTGCTGAAAACGACCCCTGCCGCCACACCGGTGCAAAGCCCGGAATCCGTCCCCCATCCTGAGGGGGTGAGCAATGACGAGTTCCGCGCCGCCATGTCCCGGCTGGCAGCGGGCGTGGTCCTGGTGACGGCGCACGATCCCGACGACGGGCCCCGCGGCGAGGACGTCGGCATGACGGCGACCGCGTTCATGTCGGTCTCACTGGACCCGCCGCTGGTACTGGTCAGCGTGCGCAACGGCTCGCGGATGGACGACCTGCTGGCGGAACAGCCGTTGTGGGCGGCCTCGCTGCTCTCCGAGAACCAGCGGCAGGTGGCCGGCCGGTTCGCGATGAAGGGACGGATCAGCGACCGGCTGCTCTTCGAGGACATCCCGTTCGAACGGGGGAAGGAGAGCGGCGCCCCGCTGGTGACCGGCGCGGTCGCCACCCTCGAGTGCCGGACGGAGCAGCGGGTGGAGGCCGGGGACCACACTCTGGTCATCGGCCGGGTCCTCGCGACAGACCTGCCCGATATGGACAGCGGACCGCTGACGCACTTCCGGGGCCGCTACCGGCACCTGCGCTGAGCGGACACCTGGGCTGAGCGCGGAGACGGGCAGCCCTGCGGTCGGCTCAGCGGGACGGGTCCGGCGCGGACGGACGCCCGCCGGTCGGATCCGGCCCGGACAGCCCGGCGGTCAGGTCCAGCCCTGTCCGGTACGGCCGCGCTTGGTCTCGCTGCGCTGCTTCTTGTTGCGCAGCCGGCGCTCGTTGATACCGCGGGGGATCTTCGTCGCGCGGCGGGGCTTCGGCGGCGGCGCGGTCGCCTCCGCGAGCAGCGAGGCGAGCCGGACGGCGGCCATCTCACGGTTGCGCCACTGGGACCGGTGCTCGGAGGCCCGCACCGATACGACCCCGTCGACGAGACGGGATGCGAGGCGCTCCAGGGCGCGCTCCTTCCAGACCGGCGGCAGCGCCTCGGTGTTGACCAGGTCGAAGCGGAGCTCCACCTGCGTGTCACTGGTGTTGACGTGCTGTCCGCCAGGGCCGGACGACCGGGAGAAACGCCACATGAGCTCTGACTCCGGCAGGGAGACAGAGCCGCGGATGACATAGGGCCCGGACATGTGTCCCATGATCCCGTGCCGCGGCGGCCGCGTCACCCTGTTTTCACGTACGGCGGTCCGGGTGGAACCCGATGGTCCCCTGCCCGCGTTATGACCGGTGACGGTAGCTTCGCTCCTGTACTCGGTGCGAAGCCCGCACCACGACTAGGAAAGGGACCTCCCCATGGCTGTAAGCCTGTCCAAGGGCGGCAACGTCTCGCTCACCAAGGAGGCACCGGGCCTGACCGCCGTCACGGTCGGCCTCGGCTGGGACGTCCGTACCACCACCGGCACCGACTTCGACCTCGACGCCTCGGCGATCGCGGTGAACCCGGGCGGCAAGGTCGTCTCCGACGGCCACTTCGTCTTCTTCAACAACAAGTCGACGCCGGACCAGACCATCGTGCACACCGGCGACAACCGCAGCGGTGAGGGCGCCGGCGACGACGAGGCGATCAACGTCAACCTGGCGGGTCTGCCGGCCGACGTCGACAAGATCGTGTTCCCGGTCTCGATCTACGACGCCGTGACCCGCAGCCAGAACTTCGGCCAGGTGCGCAACGCGTACATCCGCATCGTGAACCAGGCCGGCGGCAGCGAGATCGCCCGCTACGACCTGAGTGAGGACGCCGCCACCGAGACCGCCATGGTCTTCGGCGAGCTGTACCGCAACGGCGCGGAGTGGAAGTTCCGCGCCGTGGGTCAGGGATACGCCTCCGGTCTGTCGGGCATCGCCCAGGACTTCGGCGTCAACATCTGAGCCGGCTCGCGTCTCGGTGAGGGCCCCGGTTCCGGCCGGGGCCCTCACCGGGGGTCTTGGGTTCCAGGCGTCGGGAATACGCCCTGTGCGTCAGGGAGTTGATCGGCTCATGACTGAAGGTCCCGCACCCCGCGCCCTGTCCGATGCCGAACTCTCGGCTCTGCTCGCCGCCCGCCGGTTCGGCACACTCGCCACCAACAAGCGCAGCGGTCATCCCCATCTGACCACGATGCTCTACGACTGGGACGCCGAGGCACGCGTCGTGCGGTTCTCGACCACGGCCGACCGCGTCAAGGTGAAGCAGCTGCGCAGTGATCCGCGGGCCGCGTTGCACGTACCGGGCGAGGACGTCTGGTCCTTCGCCGTGGCCGAGGGCGAGTCGGAGGTCTCGGACGTCACCACCGTGGCCGGCGACGCAACCGGCCGCGAGCTCCTCGCGATGGTGCAGGAGGCGGCGAAGCCCGAGGACGAAGCCGCCTTTCTGGCACAGCTGGTCGCGGAGCGCCGGGTGGTCATCCGGCTCAAGGTGCGGAAGCTCTACGGCACGGCTCTCGACATCAGCGGCTGACCGCCCGGCGCGGCATATCGTGCGGCGGGTGATTCTTGAACCGCTGCTGCCGGTGGACGGCGCCCTTCCGGGGGTCCTGCTCACCGAGATCACCGCGCTCTACGCGTCCAACCGGGAGTTCCACGAGATCACCGGCGACTTTCCCGACCCCGACGACATCCGGATCGAGCAGGTGGCCGCGGAACTGGCCCGCGAACTGGCCCATCCGGACGTGGAGGTGCTGCTCGCGCGCGTGGCGGGGCGGCTCGTCGGGATCGCGGTCACCCTCTCCGTACATCCGGATCCGGCGGATCCCGATCCATGGATCGGGCTGCTGATGGTGGACGCACGCGAGCACCGCTCGGGGTACGGGCGGCAACTGGCCGAGCTGGTGGAGGAGCGTTTCCGGGCCGCGGGGCGCGAGGCCGTGCGCCTGGCCGTACTGGAGAACAACACCAGGGCCCTGCGCTTCTGGACCGCCCTCGGCTACCTGGTGACCGGGCACCGCGAGGACCGGCAGCGGGGTCGGCCCTGCGCGGTCCTGCGGAAGGTGCTGTAAGCCGTATTCAGGGCTGGCCCGGCTTGTCCTCGCCGTGCAGCCAGACCTTCCACACCTCGCCGAGGTCCTGGCCGGACTCCTCCTCGACGTATGCCTTGAAGTCCTCGGTGTCCGCGTTGCCATGGCGGTGGTCCTGCGCCCAGCCCTCGACGATGCCGAAGAACAGCTCGTCGTCGTCCAGTTCCTCGCGGATCTTGTGGAGGACCATCGCCCCGCGCCCGTACACGGGCGGGTCGGAGATCACGTCCGGACCCGTCGGATCGGCGGGCGGGAAGGCCCAGTTGGCGGCGTCTTCGAAATTCTCGTCGAAGTGCTCCTGCACGGTCTTCGCGCCCTGGTCCTCGTCCCAGAGCCACTCCGCGTACGTCGCGAAACCCTCGTTGAGCCACATGTCCCGCCATGACTTCGGCGTGACGGAGTCACCGAACCACTGGTGGGCGAGTTCATGGACGAGGTCGTTCCCGGCGGACTCGGCGCCGGGGAAGACGGGCTTGGTCTGCGTCTCCAGGGCATATCCGGCAGCACCTTCGCGGGCGACGATCGCCCCCACGGAGGAGAACGGGTAGTCGCCGAACAGCTCTTCCTGCCAGTCGATGATCTCGGGGATGCGGGCGAGGCTTGCGGCGCTCGCCGACGCCTCGGCAGGGTCGACGGCGATGAAGACCGGCAGGCCGTCCTTCGTGGCGGAGGTCTTCGTGTCGTACCTGCCGACGGCGACCGTGGCCAGGTAACTCGCCATCGGCTCCTCGGAGTGCCAGCGGAAGGTATCCCGGCCGCCATCGCCGGCGCGGGACTTCAGCTCGCCGTTGGAGACGGCGGTGATGCCCTGGGGGACGGTGACCTCGATGTCGTACGAGGCCTTGTCGCTGGGATGGTGGTTGCCGGGGAACCAGGCCATCGACCCGGTCGGCTCGCCGAGTCCCAGCGAGCCGCCGGCGGTCTTCAGCCAGCCCTCCGCCGAGCCGTCGGGGTCCCTGATCGTCTTCGGCTTGCCGGCATAACTCACCACCGTGCGGAACGTCTTGCCCTTCTCCAGGTTGTCGGGCGGCCGGATCGTCAGCTCCTGACCCGCGCGGTTGAAGCGGGCGCCCCGGCCGTCGACCGTCACCTCCGTGACGGTCATCCCGTAGAGGTCGAGGTTGAAGGCGCTGAGCGCCTCGGTGGCGCGTGCGGTGATCTCCGCGGTGCCGGTGAGCCCGCCGTCCCGCGGTGTGTAGGCGAGGCCGAGCCGGTAGTGGGTGACGTCGTACCCGCCGTTGCCGGCCTTCGGGAAGTACGGGTCGCGCAGGCCCGCCGCGCCCGGCCTGCCCTCCACACTGCTGCCGCTGCAGGCCGTGGTGAGAGCGAGCAGGGCGGCGGAGGCGAAGGCGGCGAGGCGTACAGGCGTGCGGTGATCCACACCGATGATCCTATGTGGCAAACCGTGCATTCCGGGGCGGAATCCAGTCTGTCCGCACGGGGCCCACGCCGAACGCCGCGGCTCCGCCGGGATCGCCGCCCTGCGCGGCGGGGCGGGCGAGGTGGCAGGTCCTACTTGCTCAGCGCCGCGACGCCCGCCTGGGCGAACTTCTCGTCCAGGTCACCGCTCGGGGCGCCGGCCACACCGATGCCCGCGATCGGAGCGCCCTTGGCCTGCACCGGGACGCCGCCGCCGAGGAACAGCGTGCCGGGAAGCCTGAGTACCCACGACGCACTTCCCGAGCAGGTACATATGTCGCCAGATCATAACAATCAGGCAAATCTCCGCCCCCTCGTGCGCCGCGGGCCGGCCGAGTGATTTCCGGCTCCGGGTGTGGACCGCGCAGCTATCGGGCGGGGCGAAATCCGTTCACGCGACCGAGCGGGCCCCCACGTTTCCGCAGATGAGAGCCGTGCGGCCAATACCCTCCCCGCCCCCGTGACACCATCTCCTACGTGCTCGACATCGGTTACTCCCTCTCCCGCCGCTTCCCCGACCCCCCGCAGACGGACTACCGCACCGCGGACGTCCACTCGCTGCGTCACGACCTCTTCTGCGGGGACGTCTACCTCGCCGACACCAAGGCGGACCGCGAGGTGTCCACAGCCTGGGGATGGGTGCCCGTCCTGGACTTCGCGTGGGCGCTGTGCGACATCGTCGAGCAGCTGGACCGGGATCCGCGCGGCAGCCGCTCGGCGAAGTCGCAGTACGCCGAACTCGACTTCACCGAGTCGAGCGACCGGATGCTGTTCGAGCGCCGCTTCGGCTGGGTCGAGATCGAGGCGGACTGGATGGCCGCCGAGGAGCCCGCCCTCACCTTCAGCCACAGCCTGCTCCGCCGTGAGGCCCGGGACTTCCTCCAGGACCTGATCGCCGACCTCGCCGACCTGCACGAGGGACTCGCCGACAACCCCGTCATCTGGGACCTCCAAGCCCGCTTCCCCCGCATCTGACGACCACGGCACCTCAGCCCTCCACTCGCACCCCGACCTGCGCGGCGAACGCCGGGGCCAGGTCCAGCAACTGCGCCGGGCTGATCACCGCGCCCGACAGCCGGTCGATGCCCCGCGCGATGTCCAGTTCGGCCGCCCCCCGCAGATCGACGTCCGTCATCCGCACCCCGCTGAAGTCCGCCCTCTTCAGTACGGTGTCCCGGAACTCAACCCGCTCCAGCTGGGCCTCCCCGAAATCCGCCTCGGCCAGGACGCACCCCTCGAACACGACGTCCTTGAGCCGCGCCGTGCGCAGATTGAGATAGTCGATCTTCCCGCCCCGCACGAGCACCCGCTCCAGGACCGACCCGTGCAGCTGGACCCCGCCGAGCCGGGCGTCCAGCACCTCCACATCACGGAACGAGGCCTGCGCGAGATCGGTGCCCACGCCCCGGACACCGTCAAGCACACAGTCCAGGAACCGCGCCTTGCCCAGCCGGGTCTCGTCCAGCGCACAGCGGTACAGTCCGCAGTCCATGAAGCGGGCGCCGCGTCCTTCCTGGCCCCCGAAGTCCAGGCCGGTGAATGCCAGCCCGTCGTAGTCGCCGTCCGGCTCCAGGCGTTCTCCCTCGTACGACCGCAGAGGCGGCAGCCGCACCTCCGGTCGCCGCACGGCCCGTACCCGCTGTGCTCCTGATCCCTTTCGTGCCATGTCCCCATCGTGGACCCGGGGTATGACAACGCGTCTCAGGTCCGCGATGTCACATCCCGGCCCACCGCCCTCGTCACCACTCTTGAGAGCGACCGCGACGGGCAGGAGACCAGGGACCATGCAGCGCATCAGCGTGATCGGCGGCGGCTTCGCCGGGCTCACGGCGGCCATCAGCGCCGCCGAAGCCGGCCTCGGAGTGACCTTGTACGAGTCCCACCACACCCTCGGCGGCCGAGCCAGGACAGCCGAGGGCCCTTACCGCACCAACGAGGGCCCGCACGCCCTCTACAGCGGCGGCCCGCACTGGACCTGGCTGAGGCAGCGCCATCTGACCGGCCCGGTCGTGGCGGTCCCGTTCCTCGAAGCAGCCCGGCTGCGGCTGCACCGCGACGGCGCGCTCCACCGGGTACCACCGCTCGCGATGCTGCGGCTGCTGCGCCGCCCTGCTCGGCAGGCGCCCGTGGACCGGGACTTCCTGAGCTGGGCCACCGACGAGGTGGGCGCGGCCGGGGCGCGCGCCGCCGCGCACTTCAGCGCCGCCGCGCTGTTCCACCACGATCCGGGCGCGCTGTCCGCGGCCTTCGTGCAGGAGCGGCTGCGCCGCACCACCAAACTGCCGCCCGAGGCCCGCTATCCGCGCGGCGGCTGGGCGTCGATGATCGACCGGATGGCGGCGCGCGCCTGGAACCTCGGCGTACGGATCGAGACGAGCGTACGGATGGACGAACTGCCCACCGGGGAAGGGCCGGTGATCGTCGCCACCTCACTGGACTCGGCGCGGCGGCTGCTCGCCGACCCCACACTCACCTGGGACAGCGGCCGTACCGTGCTGGTCGACGTGGCGGTACGCACGCGCCGGGGTGACGTCTTCGCGATCTCCGATCTGGACGCGCCCGGCTGGATCGAGCGCTTCACCGCCCAGGACCACAGCCTCGCCCCGGCCGGCGAGCAGCTGATCCAGACTCAGATACCCGTTGCGCCGGGCGAGTCGAAGGCCGACGGGGTCGCCCGTGCGGAGCGGCTGCTCGACCTCGGGTTTCCCGGCTGGCGCGGACGCACGACCTGGCGGCGCGAGGCCGTCGCCTCGGGGCGTACGGGCGCGGTGGACCGCCCCGGCACCACGTGGCGGGACCGGCCGGCAGTCGACCGCGGTGACGGGGTGTACCTGGCGGGCGACCAGGTCGCGGCTCCGGGGGTGCTCAGCGAGGTGTCGTTTACCAGCGCCATCGAGGCGGTCGCGCTGGCACTGAAGGCGATGGGCACACCCGGCCGTACCGTCCGGCCGGAAAGGCTTGACCTCAAGCGCACTTGAGGCAGTTGGCTGGCCATGCAGCGCCCCACGCGGCACACAGACGCGCCCGGGCACACACCGGTGCATACCGGCAACCCGCAGCCGGCAGTGCGCGCCCACCACACGAGGAGCCAGCCATGCACGCGATCCGCCTCCACACCTTCGGCCCCGCGGAGAACCTCATATACGAGAAGACCGAGGACCCGCTGCCCGGCCCGGGCCAGGTACGGATCGCCGTCGCCGCGGCCGGGGTGCACCTCCTCGACGCGGCACTGCGGGAGGGCGCGCCCGGCCCGTACTCCCGGCCGCCGGAGCTGCCCACCATCCCCGGCCGAGAGGTGGCCGGCACGGTCGAGTCGCTCGGCGAGGGGACCGGCCCGGCCTGGCTGGGCAAGCGGGTCGTGGCCCATCTCGGCATGGTCCCCGGCGGATACGCCGAGCTGGCCGTCACCGACGCCGCGAAGCTGCACGAGATCCCGGCAGGTCTCGACGAGGGCCAGGCTGTCGCGATGATCGGCACCGGCCGTACGACGATGGGCATCCTGCTGTTCGCGGATCTCGGCCCGGAGTGCGTCGCCGTCGTCCCGGCCGCGGCCGGCGGTATCGGCACGCTGCTCGTCCAGTACGCGAAGAACGCCGGAGCGACCGTCATCGGCCTTGCGGGCGGACCTCGGAAGGCGGCCAGGGTGCGGGAGAACGGCGCCGATCTGGCAGTCGACTACAAGCAGTCCGACTGGCCGGAGCGGGTCCGCGACTTCCTCGGCGACCGGCGGGCCACGATCGTCTTCGACTCGGTGGGCGGCGCGACCGCCCGAGCAGCCGTCGGCCTGCTGGGACGCGGCGGCAAGCATCTGGTCTTCGGCTGGTCCGGGGAGGGTCTGAACACCGGCGGCCCACTGACCTTCACCGAGGACGAACTGGCCGAGCGGGGCATCGTCTCGGAGAGCGTGCTGGGCCCGGTGATGATGCGGAAGGCGGGCGGGGACAACCCCGGCCGGGTACTGGAGGTCCGGTCGCTGGCCGAGGCGGCAGCCGGCCGGCTGAACCCAGCGATCCAGCGGTTCCCGCTCGCCGAGGCCGCGGCCGCCCATCGCGCCCTGGAGACGCGCGACACGATGGGCAAGGTCGTCCTGGTGCCGTGACCGCCGCACCGCCGGGCCCGGTCGGTCAGGCTCCCCGGGGGTGCTGGCAGGCCGGGCAGAGTTCGTGGCGGCCTTGGGGCGTGACCCTGGTGCCCCACTCACCGCACTCGTGACAGCCGCGGGCCAGGGCGATGTTCACTCGGGGTTCCGTGGTTGAAGCTTTCGGATGGGCTTCGTGGGCCATGCCTGGATGCTCCTTGACTGCTTGCTCCTGGGTAAGGTGCTGGGCATAGCATTGCATAAAGCTGCATAGATATGCAATTCCGACAGTTCAGCCCGCCGTGCCCAGCTTCGCCAGTGCCTCGTCGGCGAGCCGGTACACCGTCCACTCGTCCTGCGGCGCGGCACCCAGCGACCGGTAGAAATTGATCGACGGCTCGTTCCAGTTCAGGACCGACCACTCCAGCCGTTCGTATCCCCGCTCCACGCAGATGCGCGCCAGCTCGGCGAGCAGCGCCTTGCCGTGGCCGCCGCCGCGCATCTCCGGGCGTACGTACAGGTCCTCCAGGTAGATGCCGTGCACCCCGCGCCAGGTCGAGAAGTTCAGGAACCACAGCGCGAAGCCGACCGTCTCGCCCGCGTCCGTCTCGGCGATGTGCGCGAAGGCGGCCGGGCGCTCACCGAAGAGCGCCTCGTACAGCTGGGCCTCCGTCGCTCTGGCCTCGTCGAGAGCCTTCTCGTAGTCGGCGAGCTCACGGACCATGCGGTGGATGGCGGGAACGTCTTCGGGCGTGGCGGTACGAATCATGGAGGCAGGTTAGGTCGCCGCCCCACCCTCTGGCCAAGAGTTTCCACGGCCGTCCCACGTCACCGCCCGAGCAGCACCCACACCACTTCGGCCCGCTCCTCCGGCAGTTCCTCCTCGCCGTCCTCCACCTCCCACAGGCTGTCCTGCAGTACCCGCCCGAGCGTCCAGGCCCGCGGCGTCCGCCTGGACAGCGGCATCACCACAGGTGTACCAACAGCCCCATGAGCACGATCAACGGCGGTATCTCCTTCTGGTACGTGCAGGACGGCATACCCGCCCCCCGCGAACCCCTTCCCGGCGACGCCACCGCGGACGTCTGCATCGTCGGCGGCGGCTACACCGGCCTGTGGACCGCGTACTACCTCAAGAAGGCCGTCCCGTTCCTGCGGATCACCGTCCTTGAACAGAAGTTCTGCGGTTACGGCGCCTCCGGCCGCAACGGCGGCTGGCTCTACAACGGCATCGCCGGCCGCGACCGCTACGCCAAGCTGCACGGCCACGAGGCCGCCGTACGTCTCCAGCGCGCCATGAACGACACCGTCACCGAGGTCGTGACCGTGACCGGGGACGAGAACATCGAGGCGGACGTCCACCAGGGCGGCGTACTCCGGGTCGCGTACACCCCGGCCCAGTTGACCCGGCTCAAGGCGTTCCACTCGGTGGAGATCGCCTTCGGCGAGAAGGAACGCGTCCTGATGGGCGCCCGTGAGACCGCCGACCGCGTCCGTGTCACCGGAGCCGTCGGATCCTCCTGGACCCCGCACGGCGCCCGGCTGCATCCCGGCAAGCTCGTCAAGGGCCTGGCCGACACCGTCGAAGCCCTCGGCGTCACCATCCACGAGTCGACGCCGGTCACCGAGATCAAGCCCAAGCACGCCATCACCCCGTACGGCACGGTCCGCGCCCCCTACGTCCTGCGCTGCACCGAGGGCTTCACGGCGAACCTCAAGGGGCAGCACCGCACCTGGCTGCCGATGAACTCCTCGATGATTGTCACCGAGCCCCTTCCGCGGCACATCTGGGGCACCATCGGCTGGGACGGGCGCGAGGCCCTCGGCGACATGGCGCACGCTTACATGTACGCCCAGCGCACCGCCGACGACCGCATCGCCCTGGGCGGCCGTGGCGTCCCGTACCGCTTCGGTTCCGGGACCGACAACGACGGCCGCACCCAGCCCGCCACCGTCGAGGCGCTCCGCGAGATCCTGGTCAGGTTCTTCCCCACCACTGCGGGCGCCCGGATCGACCACGCCTGGTCCGGCGTCCTCGGCGTGCCGCGCGACTGGTGCGCCACCGTCACCCTCGACCGCTCCACCGGTCTGGGCTGGGCGGGCGGCTACGTCGGCAGCGGTGTCGCCACCGCCAACCTCGCCGCCCGCACCCTGCGGGACCTGGTGCAGCAGGACTCCGGCCAGGCCGGCCCCACGGACCTCACCGCACTCCCGTGGGTGAACCACAAAGTCCGCCGCTGGGAACCGGAACCGCTGCGCTGGCTCGGAGTGCACGGCATGTACGCGGCCTACCGCACCGCCGACCGCCGCGAGGCGGCCGCCCACAGCACAGCGACGGACTCGATCGCCCGCGTGGCGGACCGCCTCTCCGGCCGCCACTGAGCGGCCGGCGGCTACGCGACCTCGATGCCGTGCTCCTGTACGAGGGCTTCCAGGCCGCCCGGGTAACCCTTGCCGCCGACGACGAACTCCCAGTCACCGCTCGCGCGGCGCCGGAACGAACCGAGCACCAGAGCCGTTTCTCCGGCCCGTCCGTCCGAGACGTCCAGCCGGTCCAGCTCGTTCCCCGCCGAGTCCCGTAGCCGGATCCCGGCCTCGGTGAACCCGGCCAGGTCGGCCTCCGGGTTGACCTCGGGGTCGACCGCCGCGACGAGCACGAGGCGGTCGGCCGGCTCCGGCAGGCTGTCGAACGAGACGCGGATCGCCGCCTTGTCCCCCGCTCCGCCGTTGACCGCGCGCACCGAACCGTCCGGGGTGCGCGGATTGTTGAAGAAGACGAAGTGCTCGTCACTGAGCACCCGGCTCCCCCGGCAGACCAGGGCGCACACGTCCAGCGCCACACCGCCGGACCACGACATGCCGAGCACGTTGTAGTCGTCGTCCGCCGCATCGGCGGCGTCGGCCGCGTCCGCCGCGGCGGCCGACGCCGCTCGGCCGGGCACCGCGGCCGCGCCCCCGCCTCCGCCCCCGCCCAGCCGGCCGCGCAGACCGCACCGGCCCAGCAGATCGACCAGTTCACCGCCGGACACCAGAGTCAGCGGCTTGCCGTTGGCGAACGTGTAGGAGCCGGGTCCGAATCCCGAAGTCGTCACCAGTACGCCTTTGTTGGCACCCGCCCCCTGGACCGTGCCGTACAAGTCGCGGACCGCGCTCGGCGGCACCGTGTTCCGGTAGCGCTTGACCTGCACGATGATCTTCCCCCCGCTGATGGGATCGGGGTCGAGCGCCTCCACGTCGACGCCGCCGTCATTGGAGCGCTGGGTCGTCACCGCCTGCATGCCCCTGGCCCGGAACAGCTCGGCGACGAGCCCTTCGAACTCCACCGGGTCCATCTCGAGCAGATCCGGCTCCGCCCCGCCGCCGTGGGACACCACCCCGGCTCCGACCTCATCCGGGACCCTGCCGGGCCGTACCGCGACCCGCTGGTCCGGCCGCGCGGACAACTGCCCTCGCACGCCGTCCACCAGGCAGTCGACCGCACTGACCTGCGCCAGGTTCAGGGCGCCGAACGCGGCCCGGGTGACCATCACCGTGCCCAGGACGATCTGGGCCCGAAGCCCGGTGGCCGGGTCGACGTCGTCGACGAACCCGTTCAGCGCCACCGAATCCAGCGTCCCGAACTCGTCCGCGGCAAAGAGGTCCCGGAGCGCGAGCAGCACACACTGCGCGAGCACGTCCCGGTACAGCACCCTGCGCTGCGCGGCCGGCCGGGCCACCTCCTTGTACTGGTCCGAACCGACCAGGTACTTCACGGCCTTCGACTCGGGCACCACGTCGTAGGCCGGCAGTTCCCAGTTCAGTACCAGCTGCCGGGCAGCAGGGTCGAATGCCGCCGCCACCTGCCGCGGCAGCCCCTCCGGCCAGGCCGTGGACGCGTACAACGCGGCCGAGAAGTACTCGACCACCGTCTCCGGTTCCCCGGCGCGCAGCGCGGTGGCCATCCCCGCGATGCCCGCGTTGTGCCGCCGTATCTCCGCCAGCTGCGCCGCCGCCCACTCGTCGTACTGGCGCCGGTACGACGCCAGTTGCTGCAGCCGCTGCGCCTCGGCGGCCTGCGCCGCATGCCAGTCCTGCTGGTACCGCGCCTGCGCCTCCTGCTGCGCCTGCTCCCGCCGGCCCGCGGTCCAGCCGCCCTGGGCCCGGTACCGGTTCACGTCAGGCATCGGTACGGGATGAGCCAGCTGTCCGGGCGCGAACGGCTCGATCCGCTCCGGCCGCGTCAGCGAGGCCGTCCGGAACGCCGGAGCCCCACACCCGGAGGCCAGCAGCCCCGTCAGCACGGCCACCCGCTCGTCAAGCTCCTCCGTACGGCGCCGGGCATCCCCCTCGCGCCGCTGCCGGTAGGCGGCCTGCTGCTCCCGGTGCATGCGCGCCATGTCCCGCTCGTACGCGCGCTGTTGCCGCTCCTGCTCCCGCTGCCCCTGGACCCAAGCCCGGTGCTGGGCCTCCTGTTGACGCTGCTGCCGGCGCTGCGCCTCTGCCCAGACCCCGATCATTCCGCTCGAGCGACGACTCATCCGACGGCCTCCCCACCCCGGGGCCGGCGACACCGTGCCCCCGTCACATGTCCCACACATACGTAAGGCACAAGTGTCGCGGATGGAAGTGACCCGGGACACACGTTTCGCGGCGGCTTCGGCGACCACTTCTGCGTCGGCGCCGGCGAGTTGACCTTGTGACTGATCCGTGATCGGCCGTCCCCTCCGAGGAACCGGAAGTGCGTGCGAGGATGCCGTCCCCCGGTTCGTCCGGACCGGGGGACAAGGGGAAACTTCGTGAAACCAACGATGTTCAGATCCACCAGATCCAAGGTGGGAACAGCACTGACAGTTGCTCTGTCGGCCGTGGTCCTGCCCGCCGCGGCCGTCACCGCGACCGCGGGGGACGGGGCGCCCGCGACCAGCACGGTGGACAGCGCGACGGCCAAGTCCTTCGGGCTCCTGGCCGATGCCGTACTCACCGAACGCACGGCAGCGCTTCTGGACACCCGGCAACAGCAGCGCATGACCGCGCAAGCCGGCCGGAAGATACGCCTCTCGGACCGCCTGGCGGCGGTGGAGGGCAGCTCGCTGTCCTCCCTCCGGACCCGCAAGACGCGGCTTGCCGCCCTGGGTGAGGCCTACACCGCCGCCGACACCCGGGTGACCGTGGACAGGACCAGCGTCAAGGACGGACGTGCCACGGTCCAGGTCACCGAGACGACCACGCTCACGTACAAGAAGATCCGCGGTGACGAGCCTGCGACGACCGGTTTCGAGGCCCACCACGAGCTGAAGTTCGCCGTCACACCGGACGCGAAATGGGAGCTTACGGGCATCACGCCCACGGACGAGGGCCCCAGCCAGATCAACCAGCCCCTCACGGCGGCGGCCGTGACGGACGGCGGAGCCGGCCCCAGCGGGACCCCGGCCGCCACCTCGTGGCCCGCGCCTGCCAACCCGAAGAATCCGGGAACCTCCGGCTACGACTACAAGGCCATGGCGGTCTACGCGGAGACGTACTGGAAGAACTACAACCCCGCCTACCGGAAGTTCAACGACGCCGGCGGAGACTGCACCAACTTCATCAGCCAGGCCCTGAAGGCCGGCGGCTGGAAGCACGACTCCGGCCTGTACTCGGACTATCGCAACTGGTGGTACGACGCCTCGTACCAGACCAATTCCTGGGTGGGTGCCGACGACTGGGCCTGGTTCACGCTGCACCACAAGCGGGCCACAAACCTGACCAATGTGTACCAGCTGGGCGTCGGGGACATCATGCAGATGGACTTCAACAGGGACGGGTCCAAGGACCACTCCATGATCGCCACACACCGGAGCCGGAGTGGCGTTCCTTACCTGACCTACCACTCGACGAACACCTACCGGAAGTCGGTGGCGAGCATCGTCGCGTCCAACCCCAGGGCGATCTACTTCGCCTACCGCACCTGACACCGCGCACGCCGACGAGAAAACCCCCAGGTCAGAGCAGTATCCGACCTGGGGGTTCTGCGTGGAGCCCCCTGTCGGATTCGAACCGACGACCTACGCATTACAAGTGCGTTGCTCTGGCCAGCTGAGCTAAGGAGGCAGCCAGAGAAGTGTACCCAGCCCCCGGACCAAGTCGTTCGAAGATTTGCCGGACCTCCGGCTACTGACAGATCGGACCCGGCCAGGTAGCGTCACTCAGAGTTCACCCAGGTGGACTAGACCCATCCACTCCTTTACTCGGATCGTCCGGCACGTTCCTGCCGGTGAAGGGACACATCACCATGGCCACTGTCTCGTTCGACAAGGCAACCCGGATCTACCCGGGTGGCGACAAGCCCGCCGTCGACCAGCTCGAGCTCGATGTCGCGGACGGCGAGTTCCTCGTACTCGTCGGCCCCTCCGGCTGCGGCAAGTCCACCTCCCTGCGCATGCTCGCGGGACTCGAGGACGTCAACGGCGGATCCATCCGGATCGGCGAGCGTGACGTCACCCACCTGCCGCCGAAGGACCGGGACATCGCCATGGTGTTCCAGAACTACGCGCTCTACCCGCACATGACCGTCGCCGACAACATGGGCTTCGCGCTCAAGATCGCCGGCGTCAACAAGGCCGAGATCCGCCAGAAGGTCGAGGACGCGGCGAAGATCCTCGACCTCACGGAGTACCTGGGCCGCAAGCCCAAGGCACTCTCCGGCGGTCAGCGCCAGCGCGTGGCGATGGGCCGCGCGATCGTACGTGAGCCGCAGGTGTTCCTCATGGACGAGCCCCTGTCGAACCTCGACGCCAAGCTCCGCGTCTCCACCCGTACGCAGATCGCCTCGCTGCAGCGCCGCCTCGGCATCACCACGGTGTACGTCACCCACGACCAGGTCGAGGCCATGACCATGGGCGACCGTGTGGCCGTGCTCAAGGACGGGCTGCTCCAGCAGGTCGACTCGCCGCGCAACATGTACGACCGCCCGGCGAACCTCTTCGTGGCCGGCTTCATCGGCTCCCCGGCCATGAACCTGGTCGAGGTCCCGATCACCGACGGCGGAGTGAAGTTCGGCAACAGCGTGGTCCCGGTCAACCGTGAGGCACTCTCCGCCGCCGCGGACAAGGGTGACCGTACGGTGACGGTCGGTGTGCGCCCCGAGCACTTCGACGTGGTCGAGCTGGACGGAAGCGCCGCGAAGTCCCTCTCCAAGGACAGCGAGGACGCCCCCGCCGGCCTGGCCGTGACCGTGAACGTCGTCGAGGAGCTCGGCGCCGACGGTTATGTCTACGGCACCGCCGAGGTGGGCGGCGGGCAGCAGGACCTCGTGGTCCGGGTCAACGGCCGCCAGGTGCCGGAGAAGGGCGCCGTGCTGCACGTCGTCCCGCGCCCGGGCGAGACCCACGTCTTCTCGACCTCCACCGGCGAGCGCCTCAGCGACTGACGGGGAGCCGCCCGCGCATCTCGCTGCCGCGGCCCCGCACTTCCGCCTCCGGGCGGCGGTGCGGGGCCGCGGCGCTCCGGCCATACTGTCGACAAATACCCCGGCAAACCGGACAATTCGAATTCTGTACGTCAACACCCGATTCGCAAAGCCGCGTCGAACCATCCCCCGACCGAGTGACTAAATGTCGCCAAATCATTACCGCCCGCTACGATCGCCTGCGTGACCCACACAGCCCGCCGTATCGGCCGAACTCTCGCCCTGGTCCTGCCCGTCGTCCTGGTCCTCTCCGGGACGCTCGCGGTCACCTTGGTCCCCTGGGCGGACAACTCCCAGTCGCAGATTCTCACCGCGTCCGCCGAGACCGTCTCCGTACGCGCCAAGTCCCGCGCCCCGCAGGACGTACTGCGTGACCAGCTCATCGCCGAGCTTCAGCAGAAGGATCCCGGAATCGCGCTGACGCACCTCCAGCTGGAGGTCGACCGCCGACCGTCGCTCGCCAAGCACTGCATGTCGATCGCCCGCGCGCTCGGCCGTGCCGCCGTCAGCCACTACGGTCCCGCCCGCGCCCAGTCCTTCTCCCGCCCCGTCTGCGACACGTCCTTCGCCTCGGGAGTTGCCGCGCACTCCGGCTGACGCCCCCGCCCCGTGTCACCGGCCGGCGTCACCGCCCGGCATCCAGACCGCTTCACCTGTCCGTCATGCGCGCCGCATAGGCTGCGCGCATGACGGCAGACTCCTCCGCAGGCGCACCCCTGACCGCAGAACAGCCCACGCAGGCCGTGGTGCTTGCGGGTGGCCAGGGCTCACGCCTGCGCCCGTACACCGATGACCGGCCGAAGCCGATGGTCGAGATCCCCGGAACCGGGGTGCCGATCATCGGCCATCAGCTTGCCTGGCTGGCGTCCGAAGGTGTGACGGACGCCGTGGTCTCCTGCGGCCATCTCGCCGAAGTCCTCCAGGACTGGCTGGAGTCGGCCGATCTGCCGCTGCGCGTCACCACCGTGGTCGAGAAGGAGCCGCTGGGCCGCGGCGGCGGCCTCAAGTACGCCGCCGCCCGTCTCCCGCACGCCGACCGCCCCTGGTACGCCACCAACGGCGACATCTGGACGCGCTTCTCCCTCCGCGAGATGGCCGCCTTCCACCAGGAGCGCGCCGCCGTCGCCACGCTCGCGCTGGCCCGTCCGCGGATCCCGTGGGGCGCTGTGGAGACCAACGAGTTCGGTCATGTTTTGGACTTCATCGAGTCGCCGCCCTCGCCGTATCTGATCAACGCGGGCGTGTACGTCTTCTCCCCCGAGTTCACGGCGCTCCTGCCCGACCGGGGCGATCACGAGCGCACCACGTTCCCGCACCTGGCGCGCGAGCGGCGGCTGGCCGGCTTCCCGCTGCCCCAGGGGGCGTACTGGCGGGCCATCGACACCGCGAAGGACCTGACGGAGGCGGCGAAGGAACTGGCGATGCAGACGCGCCCGTAGGCGGCACAGCTGGCGTCGCGGCTGCCGCGGCTGCCGCGGACCCGGCGACTACAGGGCGGACGCACGGCAGCACGGCAGCAGGCCGTCCAGCGGCACGACGGCACGGAAGAGGGGCCCGGCGCGCGGGGGAATGCGCGCCGGGCCCCTCTCCTGCCTGAGCGGTACGTACGGGTCAGCCGAGCAGGCCGCCCACCAGCCGGCCGGGCTCCTCGCCCGATCCGCCGCCGTTCCCGCCGCCGGAGCCACCACTCCCGCCGCCGCTTCCGCCACCGCTTCCGCCACCGCCGCCGTTGCTTCCGCCCGAGGACGACGGGCCCGAGGAGCTGGACGGGGGCTGCTGGGGGGTCGACTCGCGGGGCGGCCGCTGACCGGTGCCCTGGGTCTCGGTGGGCTGGTCCGCGCCGACGCTGCCGGTCTCCCGGACCTCCTCCGGCGTCGGCTTGTCGGCCGTGGGGCCTGCCGAGTGCTCCGCGGACGGCGAAGCGGACTTCCCGGGCTCCAGCGAGGAGCGGCCCTTGTCCTTGGACTTCTGCGGCAGCGGGGAGCCCGGGAGGTGGTTGCTCGGCGCGTCACCGGGGCCGGGCACGGTGATCACGGTCGCGGAGCGCACGGCCCCGCCCAGTACGGAGCCGACGAGCAGCGTGAGCCCGACGACGAACGCGGCCATGACCGAGCCGCGGCGCAGCACCCGTCGCCGCAGTTCCCAGAGTTCGACGCGCGGGCCGAGCCGGCGCCAGGCCTCGCCCGCGAGCCGTCCGTCGACCGAGTAGACGGGCGCGCCCGCGATGATCAGCGGGCTCCAGGCGGCGAGGTAGATGATGTCGGGCGCGTCGTACGCCGGCACGGTCTTCCAGGTCACCGTCATCAGCAGCGCCGCGGAGAGCACCGCCCCGAAGCAGGCCGCGAACCGCTGCCACAGTCCCAGCACGGTCAGCACGCCGACGACGACCTGAAGGAACGCGACGGTCAGCCCCGCACCGACGGGGTGGGACAGGGCGAAGTCGCGCAGCGGCTCCGCGAGCGCCCAAGGGTGCAGCCCCTGGAGCCACTTGACCATGGATCCGCGTTCGCCGCCGTCGAAGTAGACGGGGTCGCAGAGCTTGCCCATGCCGGCGTAGATCGAGATGAAGCCGAGGAACACGCGCAGTGGCAGCAGTACGACGCCGAGGTTCATTCGCCGGCCGGGGTAGTAGGCGTGCCGTACGCCCACCGCGTCGGCGGCTGATGCGCGCGTCGCGCCGTGCCGACGTGCGCCCCGGCTGTCCGCGCCCGCCTCTGCCGGCTCACCGAACTCGCCGCGTCCGCCCGGCACTTCGTCGTACGCGCCGACCGCCGTACGCACGCGGGGCAGCAGCCGCGTGCCGGAGTCGTGGTGGCGCGGCCTGACGACGGTCGGCGTCGGCCGGGTGTCCTCGTCCAGCGCGATGCGCGGGATGACCTGGGTGGCGCCCACGTCGAAGCCGTCCCGGCCGGCGTCCCGCACGGCTTGCAGCAGCCCGGTGGCCCCGGGGTCGCCCGGGGCGGATTTGCCGCTCCACACCACAGGCGCCCGGCGCCGCGTCACGGCCGCCCCGCTCATGGCTGGGATCCTGGACGTGTCGGCCCCGGCCGCCGCGAACCGCGGCGCGAGGCGCGGTGTCGGGCCGGTGGCGAGCTGCACGCGGAAGCTGGCGTGGTTGACGATGACCTGTGCGGGATCGCACGGCACCTTGACCATGCTCAGCGGCGCGGGCTGGTCGTCGAACCGGGGTGTTCTGGTGTCCACACTCATCTAACCGAGTGACGGCTGTTTAGGACACTGCCTTGACGGCGAGATCTGTCCGAGACCCGACAAACCACATGGTGTGGGACACGTAGGCCGCAGGGGGCGGCCAGAAGCCATCACATAACGGACGCCCACCGAGTGCGACCTCGGCGCCGCACGGCCGACGACCCCGAAGCCGGCCGGCCGTTCACCGGAAACGGTGCCTGGCGCCGTCCCGCAGCGGACGGGCCACACCCGGCTGCACCTAGGCCACCCGGGTGCCGCCGCGGTCCGCAACGGGTACCCGCGCAGCCTCACCCGGGCGGATCCCCGCGACCGAGACCGGGCACCCCGGCCGTCGGCCGGAGGCGCCCACGCCGGAGGCGCCGCGTCTCAGGCGCGGCGCTTGGCCGCTTCGTACAGGACCACACCCGCCGCGACGCCCGCGTTCAGGGACTCCGCGCCACCCGGCATCGGGATACGCACCAGGAAGTCACAGGTCTCGCCGACCAGACGGGACAGGCCCTTGCCCTCGCTGCCGACGACGATGACGACCGGGCCGCCGAGCTCCTCGAGGTCGCCGACCTCGTGGTCGCCGTCCGCCGAGAGGCCGACCACCGTGAGGCCGGCCTTCTGGTAACCCTCCAGGGCGCGGGTCAGGTTGGTCGCGCGAGCCACCGGCGTACGGGCCGCCGTTCCCGCGGAGGTCTTCCAGGCGCCCGCCGTCATGCCCGCCGCGCGGCGCTCGGGCACGACCACTCCGTGCCCGCCGAAGGCGGAGACGGACCGGACGACCGCACCGAGGTTGCGCGGGTCGGTGACGCCGTCGAGTGCGACGATCAGCGGGTCCTCGCCTTCGTCGAACGCGCCGGCGGCCAGGTCCTCGGGGAATGCGTACTCGTACGGCGGGACCTGGAGCACCAGCCCCTGGTGGTTGAGCCCGTGCGTCATCCGGTCGAGCTCCGGCCGCGGCGCCTCCATCAGGTGGATGTTGCCGCGTGCCGCGGCGAGCGCGAGCGCTTCGCGCACCCGCTCGTCGTTGTCGATGAACTGCTGGACGTAGAGCGTCGTGGCCGGAACGCCGTCGCGCAGTGCCTCGAAGACGGGGTTACGGCCGACGACCATCTCGGACGTGCCCTTGGCGCCGCCGCGCCGCGGCGCAGGGCGACGGGCCGCGGCCTGCTTGGCCTTCGCGTTGGCGAGGCGGTTCTTGACGTGCCCCTTGCGGGCGGAGGCGGGCGGGGTCGGCCCCTTGCCTTCGAGGGCACGACGCCGGTTACCGCCGCTGCCGACCTGCATGCCCTTCTTGTTGGACGTGCGGCGGTTCCTGCGCTGGCTGTTCCCGGCCATGACCTACCTGTTTCGTTGCTTCAGAAGTACGTACGTATTACGAGTGTGCCGCCCGGAGGCCCGGGCAGCACAATCAAGCGGTCTCTCAGCGGGGTCCGAGCGTCCAGCGCGGCCCGGTCGGGCTGTCCTCGATGACGAGCCCCGACTGCTGCAGCTGGTCGCGGATCGCGTCCGCCGTGCCCCAGTCCTTGCGGTCCCGCGCGGCCTGCCGCTGGTCGAGCACCAGCCGTACGAGCGTGTCCACGACCCCGTGCAGGTCCTCGCCGCGGTCAGAGCCGCCGCCGGACCAGTGGTCGTCGAGCGGATCGAGGCCGAGGACCCCGAGCATGGCCCGCACCTCGGCTAGCCGGGCCACGGCCGCTTCCTTGTCGTCGGCGGCGAGCGCGGAGTTGCCCTGGCGCACGGTGGTGTGGACGATCGCGAGCGCCTGCGGCACCCCCAGGTCGTCGTCCATCGCCTCGGCGAACGCCGGCGGGACCTCGGGCGCGGGTGCGACCTCGCCTCCCGCCTTCTCGACGACGCGCTGGATGAAGCCCTCGATGCGGGCGAAGGCGGACTCGGCCTCGCGCAGGGCTTCTTCGCTGTACTCGATAGTGGAGCGGTAGTGCGGAGTGCCGAGGTAGTAGCGCAGGACGATGGGCCGCCACTGCTTGACCATCTCGGACACGAGCACCGAGTTGCCGAGCGACTTGCTCATCTTCTCGCCGCTCATGGTGACCCAGTGGTTGTGCACCCAGAAGTTCGCGAAGGCGTCGCCGAACGCCTTGGCCTGGGCGATCTCGTTCTCGTGGTGCGGGAAGATCAGGTCGATCCCGCCGCCGTGGATGTCGAAGGCCTCGCCGAGGTACTTGTGGGCCATGGCGGAGCACTCCAGGTGCCAGCCGGGCCGGCCGCGCCCCCAGGGGGTCTCCCAGCTCGGCTCGCCGGGCTTCGTGGCCTTCCACATGGCGAAGTCGCGCGCGTCGCGCTTGCCGGTCTCGCCCTCGCCGGACGGCTGGCGCAGATCGTCCAGGTCCTGATTGGAGAGTTCGAGGTAACCCGGCAAGGAACGGACGTCGAAGTAGACGTTGCCGTCGGCCTCGTAGGCGTGGCCGCGCTCGATGAGGCCGCGCATCATCTCGACCATCTCGGTGATGTGTCCGGTGGCGCGCGGTTCGCAGGTGGGCGGGAGGCAGCCGAGGGTGTCGTAACCGGAGTTGAAGGCGCGCTCGTTCTCGTACCCGATGGCCCACCAGGGGCGGCCCTGTTCCGCCGACTTGGCGATGATCTTGTCATCGATGTCGGTGACGTTGCGGATAAACGTCACGTCGTAGCCGCGGTACTCGAACCAACGACGCATGATGTCGAAATTGAGCCCCGACCGGACGTGCCCGATGTGCGGTGCGGCCTGCACGGTCGCGCCACAGAGGTAGATCGAGACGCAGCCCGGCGTGAGCGGGGTGAAGTCACGGATCTGCCGGGCGCTGGTGTCGTACAGGCGAATAGTCACGGCATCCAGGGTAGTGGGCCCACGGCAGTGCCCCGCGACCCTTCCGGGCCACCGGGGACAGTTTGTTGCCGAAGCGGTGTGCCGCCGCGTGCTACGACCTCGCCGACGATCCGCCGCGGGGTGCTCCGGACGACCACGCGCGGCTGGTCGACCTTGGACCGCGGGGTCGAAGTCGGCACGGAGGTCGTTCTCAGTTGCGGCGCCCGAGCCTGGCCGGGATCGAACGCCGTGGCCGTCACGCTTCACCCGGACAGGCGACACCTGCGGTCAGCCCGTCCGTACCACCAGCGCCGTCGCGATGGCAGCCAGTCCCTCGCCCCGGCCGGTGAAGCCGAGACCGTCGCTGGTCGCGGCGGAGACGGCGACCGGAGCACCGGCGGCCTCGGAGAGGATCTTCTGCGCCTCTTCGCGGCGCTTGCCGATCTTGGGCCGGAGGCCGACCACCTGGACGGCCACATTGCCGATCGTGAAGCCCGCGTCGCGGACGGTACGGGCGGCCTCCGTGAGCAGCGTGAGCCCCGAGGCGCCGGACCACTCCTGGCGTCCGGTGCCGAAGTGCGTTCCGAGGTCGCCGAGCCCGGCCGCCGAGAACAGCGCGTTGCAGGCCGCGTGGGCGACGACGTCGGCGTCCGAGTGACCCGCGAGGCCCGGACCCTCGTCCTCCCAGAGCAGACCCGCGCACCACAGCTCGCGGCCCTCCTCGAAGGCGTGGATGTCCGTACCGATCCCCACCTGCGGGAGGAACGGCATGGCGGAGAGCGGCACGGCGGGATCAGAAGCCATCGTTGGCCCTCCTGCGTGCGAGTACGGCTTCGGCGAGGACGAGGTCCAGCGGCCGGGTCACCTTGAAGGCCTCCTCGTGGCCCCGGACGATCACCACGGGGACACCGAGCCGCTCGACCATGCCCGCGTCGTCGGTGGCTCCTTCGCCGTCCACCGCGATCGCGTCGTGGGCGCGTACCAGCGTGTCCCGGTCGAAGCCCTGCGGGGTCTGTACGGCGCGGAGCCTGGCCCGCTCGGGGGTGGCGACGACCGGCTCGGGATCGCCGCCGAGCTTCGGCTCGACCTCCTTGACGGTGTCGGCGAGCGGCAGCGCGGGCACGACGGCCGGCGCGCCGTCCCGTACCGCCTCGATCACCGCGTCCACGGTGTCGACGGGGACGAGCGGGCGGGCCGCGTCGTGCACCAGGACCGCGGTGATGTCGTCCGGGAGTGCTTCGAGACCGAGGCGCACCGACTGCTGGCGGGTGCCGCCGCCCGGCACGACCAGGAAGTCGGTGCGGTCGGGCAGGGAGTGGTCGTCGAGCAGGTTCTTGACCTCGGCGGCGTCGTCCGGCGGGGCGACCACGACGACCAGCGAGACGGCCCGGGAGTTGGCCATGGCCCGTACGGCGTGGATCAGCATGGGTGTCCCGCTCAGCGCGCGCAGCGCCTTGGGGGCGCCCGGGCCGAGTCGAACGCCGCGGCCTGCGGCGGGGATCACGGCGGCGGTGCGGGGCGGGCGGGCGGGGCGCGATTCGTCAGACATCCATAGCTCCGGGGGTCCGGGGGCTGTGCCCCGGAATTGACGTGGCCAGGTTTGTGCCAACGGCCGACGTGGGTATGGCCTCAGCGTGCCGCGTACGGCGCCTTGACCGGCCCCTTCCGTGACGACCGGTCAACTCGGCACCGGGGTACGGAACATCGGCAGAGGCAACAGAGGCAGGAGAGCCGGCTACAGCATCAAAGGCAGCGGAGAAGTGGCCAGACATGCCGCAGCGCCCGGCGACAGCGAATGTGTCATCGGGCACCGCGGCACAACTGTGCTCAGCGTGCTCAACCGGAGGTGGGCCTCCGGACTCTCGCGTCAGGACGCGAGGACCTCGTCGAGCAGAGCCTCGGCCTTGTCCTCATTGGTGTTCTCAGCGAGCGCCAGCTCGCTCACGAGGATCTGCCGCGCCTTGGCGAGCATGCGCTTCTCACCGGCGGACAGTCCACGCTCACGCTCACGACGCCACAGGTCACGGACAACTTCCGCCACCTTGATGACATCGCCGGAGGCGAGCTTCTCGAGATTTGCCTTGTAGCGACGAGACCAGTTCGTCGGCTCCTCGGCATACGGTGCGCGCAGCACCTCGAAGACCCGGTCCAGCCCGTCCTGACCGACCACATCGCGTACGCCGACGAACTCCGCATTGTCCGCCGGTACCCGAACCGTCAGGTCGCCCTGGGCGACCTTGAGCACCAAGTAGGTCTTGTCCACGCCTTTGATCTGGCGAGTTTCGATGGCCTCGATCAGCGCGGCCCCGTGATGGGGATAGACCACGGTGTCGCCAACCTTGAACGTCATGTGACAGGTACCCCTTCCGTGGCTATCCAGAGTAACACGAGAACGGACCGTTCTGAATGGCGTTTCCGCAGGTCAGGGCATATCTCGGGGCTTGACAACAGCAACACGAACGTGCTGCGGAAGCCTTCCGGAGGCGGGTATTCGCAGGTCGGAGCGGCTCTGCGGACGGCGGGAAACGTCCACGCCGCACCCTTCGCGCCACCCGCACGAAGGGCCCAAAGTCCCGTTTTGCCGGGTTCCGAGCGGTGAACTTTGCCTACTCCGTTCGGCTGTCGACGACCCGTACGGAAGCCCCGCGGAACCAATCCGGAATTGATCACGACGCGCCGATGGCGGTTTTGTGGGAGCAATGAGTTCCGGCCAGGGAAATTGATCACAGGGCTTATGTGAACGGAGTGCGAAATCCCCCGGCCGGTCACCGTCGCAGGCGTGGCGGTCCCGCGCGGAGGGTCGGGTGCGGCCCGGGGACGGCGGCTCGGTAACCTAAGCCCGCTGACACACCCTTAGGGCGTCTTTACGCCGCCCTGCCGCTGGACCCCGCTCGACCCACCCGTCCGTCCGTACGTCCAAGGAGTTGCCGCCGCCGTGAGCCGCAGCCTTCGACGCGGTGCTCTCGCCGCTATCGCCATCGCGTTCTCGACCGCCTCGCTCTCCGCGTGCGGTGCGGGTCAGGACGCGCAGACGCTCGGCGTCCAGCCGGACAACGCCGCGACCTCCGTCGGCAACATCAAGATCCAGAACGCGCTGGTGATCACGCAGGCCGAGGCTGACGCGAAGGGCCCGGCCGTGGTCTCCGCGACGCTCTTCAACGAGGGCTCGAAGCCGGAGACCCTCGAGGGCATCAAGTTCCCCGGGGCCAACGCCGAGGTGAAGGTGACGCCGGCGACGGGGTCCGGCCCGGTCACCGTGCCCGCAGGCGGCTCGCTCATCCTCGGCGGCAAGGGCAACGCGTCCGCGGTCGTCGTCAACGGCCGCGAGGCCGCGGAGCCCGGCGAGGCGCAGGAGGTCGTGTTCGAGTTCAGCGACGCCGGCGATGTGGGACTGGAGGCGTTCGTCGTCCCGGCGACCGGCTACTACCAGCCCTGGGGCCCGTCGGAGGCCGCCCCGCAGCCCGGGGCCGAACCGTCGAAGTCCGGCTCCGAGTCGGGCGAGCCGGGCGAGCCCGCCGGGTCCGGAGAGCCCACCGGCCAGGCGTCGGGCGAGCCGGCCGAGGACGGCGAGGAAGCGGGCGCCGGCACCCCGTCGGACGAGTCGTCCGCGTCGCACGGCGCCGGTCACTGACCTCGCCGTACACAGCCTCTTACGAACGCACGGCGCACGAGCGCACGCCGAAGGCGCCCCTGCCGGGAGAACCCGCGGGGGCGCCTTCATACGTACGGCCGGAGCCCGGACCGGCGGCGGCTTACGGCTTACGGCTTACGGCTCGAACTTGTACCCGAGACCGCGGACCGTCACCAGGTAGCGCGGAGCACCCGGGTCCGGCTCGATCTTGGCCCGAAGTCGCTTCACGTGGACGTCCAGGGTCTTGGTGTCGCCGACGTAGTCCGCGCCCCAGACCCGGTCGATCAACTGCATCCGGGTCAGTACGCGGCCCGCGTTGCGCAGGAGCATCTCCAGCAGGTCGAACTCCTTCAGCGGGAGGTCGACCTTGCCGCCGGACACGGTGACGACATGGCGGTCCACGTCCATCCGGACCGGTCCGGCCTCCAGGGCCGCCGGCGTGACCTCCTCCGGCTCGCCGCGGCGGCGCAGGACCGCCCGGATGCGGGCGACCAGCTCCCGCGAGGAGAAGGGCTTCGTCACGTAGTCGTCGGCTCCTATCTCCAGGCCGACGACCTTGTCGATCTCGCTGTCCTTGGCGGTCACCATGATCACCGGGACGTTCGACCGTCCGCGCAGCTGCCGGCACACCTCGGTGCCGGGCAGTCCGGGCAGCATCAGGTCGAGCAGGACGAGGTCGGCGCCGTTGCGCTCGAACTCGTCGAGCCCCTCGGGCCCGGTGGCCGCGATGGCGACCTCGAAACCCTCCTTGCGGAGCATGTAGGACAGGGCGTCGCTGAAGGATTCCTCATCCTCGACGACGAGCACTCGGGTCACGGAAGGACCTCCGGGGCAGGAATGGCTGCTGGGGCAAACGCGGAGCGGGTGGCTGTGGTCGTGCGGGTGGTGTCGTAGGAGGGGCCATCGTCGCCGTCTTCGCCGCTGTTCTCGAAGTCGTCCACGTCGTCCGGCACCAGCAGTGCGCTGCCGCCGCGGCCTTCTGTCGTGGCCTGGTCGCGTACGGCGCCGGCCTCGGGGAGCCGCAGCGTGAACGTGGAGCCCTGGCCCTCCGAGCTCCACACCGTGACCTCCCCGCCGTGCGAGGCGGCCACGTGTTTGACGATGGCGAGGCCCAGGCCCGTGCCCCCGGTTGCCCGGGAGCGGGCCGGGTCGACCCGGTAGAAGCGCTCGAACACGCGCTCGCGGTCCTTCTCGGAGATACCGATGCCCTGATCGGTCACGGCGATCTCGATCAGATCACCGCCGGGTGCGGTGACCCGGCGGCCGGCTATGCCGACGCGGGTACGGGCGGGACTGTAGTTGACCGCGTTCTCCACGAGATTGCCCAGGGCGGCGGCCAGCTGGCCGCGATTCCCCCAGACGTAGAGGTCGGCGGTGCCGCCCGTGGCCATGGTGATCTGTTTGGACGACGCCGTGTGACGGCACCGGTCGATCGCCTCGGCGACCAGGGTGTCGACGCGGACCGGCTCGGCGTCCTCCAGCGGGTCGTCGTTCTGCACCCGGGAGAGGTCGATGAGCTCCTGCACGAGATTGGTCAGGCGGGTCGCCTCGATCTGCATCCGGCCGGCGAAACGGGTCACCGCCTCGGGGTCGTCGGACGCGTCCATGACGGCCTCGGAGAGGAGCGAGAGCGCGCCGGTCGGAGTCTTGAGCTCATGACTGACGTTGGCGACGAAGTCGCGCCGGACCGCTTCGATACGGCGGGCTTCCGTGAGGTCCTCCACCAGCAGCAGTACCAGGCGGGAACCGAGCGGGGCGACCCGCGCGGAAACCGCCAGGGCCTCGCCGCGGCCGGTGCCACGGCGAGGCAGATCCAGTTCCACCTGTCGTATCTCACCGTCACGACGGGTGTCGCGCGCCATGTGCAGCATGGGTTCGACGGCGAGTTTGCCGCCGCGGACCAGTCCGAGCGCGTACGCCGCTGAGCTGGCCTTCACCACGCCGTCCGCCTCGTCGAGGACGACGGCGGACGAGCGCAGTACGGAGAGAACGGTGTCCACGCCGGGCGGCAGCACGGCGTCCGTATGCAGGGACGTCCTGGTGGGGCGGGCCTGGTCGCGCTCGCTCCAGCGGAACGCCAGCATGGCGATCACGCCGGTGCAGGCCCCGGCGATCGCTGCCAATGCGGCGACCGCCGCGTTCACGTCCATGCATCCAGGTTAAGCGGGGTCAATGACACTTCCACAGCCGTTCGGGTGGCACCTCGAACAGTCGTCGCCCAGAGTTCACCGTGGGGATGGGGCCGGTTCACTTCTGGTGCCGGAACCGGACGCGTACGGCACGGAACGTGGGAGCGTGGGGTCTATGAGAGCCTCCTGAGGACGAGAGAGGGACAACCAATGCGGGACGCGTACCACGAGGAACTGGACTCGATCGGCGAAGGCCTGGTCGAGATGGCCCGGCTCGTCGGCTCCGCGATCGGGCGGGCCACCACGGCCATGCTCGACGCCGATCTGAAGCTCGCCGAAAACGTGATCGCCGCAGACCAGAAGGTCGACGATCTGCAGCACGACCTGGAGGCCAGGGCCATCGCCCTGCTGGCCCGCCAGCAGCCGGTCGCGACGGATCTGCGCATCGTGGTCACCTCACTCCGGATGAGCGCCGACCTTGAGCGGTCCGGCGACCTTGCGCAGCACGTGGCCAAGCTCGCCCGCCTCCGCTTCCCGAACTCGGCCGTGCCGGGCGACCTGCACGCCACCATCCTCGAGATGGGGCAGCTAGCGCAGCGCCTCATGGCCAAGGCGGCCGAGGTCATCATCACCAAGGACGTCGACCTCGCGCTCCAGCTGGAGCAGGACGACGACGAGATGGACCTGCTGCACCGCACCCTGTTCCAGCACCTGATGGACGACCGCTGGAAGCACGGCATCGAGACGGCGGTCGACGTGACGCTGCTGGGCCGCTACTACGAGCGATTCGCGGACCACGCGGTCTCCGTGGCGAAGCGCGTGGTCTACCTGGTCACGGGTGAGCACGCGGACGAACTCCAGATCACGCCGGCGCAGGCCGACACCCCCTAGCCCGACTTCGTGCGTGATCCGGCGCGATCCTGCGCGCGTGCGCCGTTGACGCGCCCGCGGGACTGGGCATGCAATGGGCAGCAGGCAGTACGCCTCGTACGCCCTCGAGGAGGAACCTCATGGCCGATTCCCCCACGCCCAACTCCCAGCAGGAGCAGCCGACCGAAGTGGTTCACCTGCCACTCCTCGGCGCCTGCGGCTGCGGCTCGGGCTGCGGCTGCGGCTGCCAGTCGGGCGCGCCGTGCCAGTGCGGCGGCTAGCAGGCACCCGTATCCGTATCCGCACCTGCGGTACCAGCGAAGGAGTGCCCCGTCCGCACGGACGGGGCACTTTCGTACCGCCTGGTCAGCCGTTCCCGGTGGCGAGGACCTCGGGGCGCGCCGACGTGGACTACACGGGCGACAGCCTCAGTGGAGCGGCGTGCCGTTCTTCAGCAGCTCGCTGAGTTCGGCGGTGTCCTGCTCCACCAGGTGCGGGCGCCCGTGGTACTGCGCCGGCGTGTTCTGGAACAGGGCGATCCGCCATGCCTCGCCCTGCCGCTCTGCCACGACGGTCTGATGCGCATTGGTCGCCGGGTTCAGCCGGGCCGACCCGGGCGGGAGCATGCCGGCGAGGGCGCGCAGCAGGGCTGAGTCCGGACCAAAGGGCCGGACCTCGCGCACCTTCGCCACATACGCGGCGGTCGGGTGGTCGGCGAAGATCGGCGCAAGATGGCCGCGGATCCGCGCGGCGCCGCTCTCCAGGCTGCCGTCGAAACCGATCATCGTGCCGTCGTCGGTGAAGAGCGCGGCGAAGTCGTCGTGGCTCCGGCGATTCCACGCGTCGAGCAACCGGGAGTAGAGGCTGCGGACAGCGACGTCGGTGCTCTGAGCGGTCACGGGATGCTCCCGGTCGGATTGAGTGAGTGTGCATGGCCGCCGTACAGGAAGCCGGCGAGGCCACCTTGTCCTGCTTCGACCACTTGTACCACCAGGTGTCACACAACGCAGGTGTCGTAGGCGGCCCACGGATAGCAACAAGCCCCTGCCGGCGGGAAACCGCTGGCAGGGGCTTGAGGCGCGCTGTTACTTCTTCTTGCCCTGGTTCTTGACGGCCTCGATCGCCGCCGCCGCCGCCTCCGGGTCCAGGTACTTGCCGCCCTTGACCAGCGGGTGGAAGTCGGCGTCCAGCTCGTAGTAGAGCGGGATGCCGGTGGGAATGTTCAGGCCCGTGATGTCGGCGTCCGAGATGCCGTCGAGGTGCTTGACCAGACCGCGCAGCGAGTTTCCGTGCGCGGCGACCAGGACGGTGCGGCCGGTCAGCAGGTCCGGGACGATGCCGTCGTACCAGTAAGGCAGCATGCGCTCGACGACGTCCTTCAGGCACTCGGTGCGCGGACGCAGTTCGCCCGGGATCGTCGCGTAGCGCGGGTCGTCGCTCTGCGAGAACTCCGAGCCGTCCTCGATGGGCGGCGGCGGGACGTCGTACGAGCGGCGCCACAGCATGAACTGCTCCTCGCCGAACTCGGCGAGCGTCTGTGCCTTGTCCTTGCCCTGGAGCGCACCGTAGTGACGCTCGTTCAGGCGCCAGGAGCGGTGCACCGGGATCCAGTGGCGGTCCGCGGCCTCGAGCGCGAGGTGCGCGGTGCGGATGGCACGCTTCTGGACGGAGGTGTGCAGTACGTCGGGCAGCAGGCCGGCGTCCTTCAGCAGCTCACCGCCGCGGACCGCCTCCTTCTCGCCCTTCTCGGTGAGGTTGACGTCCACCCAGCCGGTGAACAGGTTCTTCGCGTTCCATTCGCTCTCGCCGTGGCGGAGGAGGATCAGCTTGTACGGTGCGTCGGCCATGCGTACGAGCCTAATAGACGCGGCCATCGGCCGGCGCGTGTGGTGAGGCCGGTCCCCAGCACCGCCCCGATTGACGTCCACCGTCAATTCGGTGGCGTCCGGGAGCGCCGCGAATGTAACGTGCGTTAGTCGCCTGCACCTCTTACACATAGCTACTGCCTGCTGCCTGCGCTCTTTCATCCCTGGGGGGAATCCCGATGTCCGTTGCCAGTCTCAGACGGGCCGCACGAGAGAGCGTCGCGGGACTCCCCCGGGCCTTCTGGTGGCTGTGGGCCAGCACGCTGGTCAACCGGCTCGGGGCCTTCGTCGCCACCTTCATGGCTCTGTACCTGACGCTGGAGCGGGGTTACTCGGCCTCCTTCGCGGGGCTGGTGGCTGCCCTCCACGGCCTGGGTGGCGTCGCCTCCTCGCTCGGCGCGGGCGTGATGACCGACCGGCTGGGGCGGCGGCCCACTCTGCTCATCGCCCAGAGTTCGACGGCCGCATCCGTGGCGCTTCTCGGCTTTATGCAGCACCCGGCCGCGATCGCGGCCGTCGCCTTCCTGGTCGGTATGACGAGCAACGCCTCACGTCCGGCCGTGCAGGCGATGATGGCCGACATCGTCCGCCCCGAGGACCGGGTCAGGGCCTTCGCGCTCAACTACTGGGCCATCAACCTCGGTTTCGCGATCTCGGCAGCGGGTGCGGGCCTCATCGCCGAGTCCAGCTACCTGGCGGGCTTCCTCGGCGAGGCCGCGCTGACCGCGCTCTGCGCGGTACTGGTGTTCCTCAAGCTGCCGGAGTCGAGGCCGGACCGCGGTTCCTCGGCGGAGAAGGACGAGCCGGCGATCGGACTCGGCACCGTACTGCGCGACCGGCGCTACATGGGCGTCGTCGCGCTGTCCTTCCTGATCTCCCTGATCTTCCTGCAGGGGTCGGTGGGTCTGCCGGTCGCGATGGGGCGGGACGGATTCTCACCGTCCGACTACGGACTGGTGATCGCGGTCAACGGTGTGCTGATCGTCGCCCTCCAGATTCCGGTGACCCGGTTCATCGAGCATCGCGATCCGCAGAAGCTGCTGGTCATCTCCGGCCTGCTGGCCGGATACGGCTTCGGGCTCACCGCGTTCGCCGGGTCGATCGGCGTGTACGCGCTGACGGTGTGCGTCTGGACCGTGGCCGAGATCATCAACTCGCCCACGCAGATGGGCCTCGTGGTCCGGCTGTCCCCCACGCACGGGCGGGGCCGCTACCAGGGCATGTACACGATGTCCTGGTCCGTCGCGGGGCTGCTCGCGCCCCTGATGGCCGGTTACGTCATCGACCGCTTGGGTGCGCAGTGGCTGTGGGGGTCGTGCGCGGTACTGGGCACGCTGGCGGCGCTGGGTTACTGGCTGCTGATGCGGGGACTGCCTGCGGACTCCGGGGCGTTCCCGGCGGACGGCGGGGCGCGCCCCGCGGACGGCGTGGCCGACGAGGCCGCGGCCGCCGGTGCCGTGACCGGTTCCGCAGCCGCAAGCGCTGAGCTCATGGCCGCGGACGTCGCGCCGATGGCCGTGCCGCCCACGGCCGTCGCACCCACGGCCGTCGCACCCACGGCCGTCGCACCCACGGCCGCCGTGCACCCAACCCCCCTACCCGCGGACGACAGGAAGGCGAGCGCCGACGGCTGACGGTCAGGCGCCCCGCCGGGCGGCCCCGCCCGTGCTCGTGGGCCCTCGGGCCTGTCGATACGGGTGATGGGAGCCCCGGCCCTCGACACGCGGTGCCTGGCGGGATGAGGACCGTGCCACCGCCGCGCTCTCCGGCGGCGGCGATGGCACGGTTGATCGCGGGGGCGGCGTCGGCCGAGCCGTCCGGCTTCGCGCCGTACGCGCGGACGTCCGCCACCACGGGACGCCTGGGGAAGTCGGCGCCCGCGCGGTGGCCCGCGCGGCCGATATAGGGGATCTGCGGGTGGGTGTACGGCTGCGCGGCGAACTCCCGCCACAGGGCCGACGTTCGGCGGTGGCCGGGCGCCGCGTGGGCCTCGGCGGCGGCGACGCCGCCGGTTGCCGCGCCGCCGGTTACGGCCGCGGCACCGACGGCTACGGCGCTGCCGAGCAACTCCGCCTGCTGATGCCGCCTCGACCGGTCGTCCCCATGACCCGCCCTCCATAGACATGGATCTGAACGCTGTTCATGTGTGCGTTGGCGGTGAGCATGCCACGCCGCGCATTGGGCGGGAAGGGGTCGGGCGGGGAGAGCGATGCGTCAGCGGGAGGCATGCGTCAGGCCCGGCGAGGGCTCAGGCGTCGGGGGTCGCGTCAGAGGGTCGCGTCAGGAGCCGGACGCTGGGTCAGGTTTGTGAACGCGTCCAAGTTGCGCGTCGATTCACCCCGCGCCACCCGCCACTCGTACTCCCGGCGGATCGCACTCGCGAACCCCAGCTCCAGCAGCGTATTGAAGCTGCCGTCCGCCGCCTCGAGCACCGTGCCGAGCAGCCGGTCCAGCTCCTCCGGAGTCACCACCGCGAGCGGCAGCTTGCCGGCGAGGTAGATGTCGCCGAGCCGGTCGATCGCGTAACTCACTCCGTACAGACGGAGGTTGCGCTCCAGCAGCCAGCGGTGCACGGCGGCGTCGTTCTCGTCGGGATGCCGGATCACAAACGCGTTGACCGACAGCGAGTGCTTGCCGACGATCAGCGAACAGGTCGTGGACAGCTTGCGCGTGCCGGGGAGCTTCACGACGTAAGAGCCGGGCGTCGGGCTCTCCCACTCCAGTTCGGCGTCCGCCAGCGTCTGTTCGATGACCTTCAGCACGTCAGCCATGGTGCGAGCGTACGCGACGGCGGTGATCGTGCATCGCCGCGGTGTACACGTCCGCCGTGGCCGACGCGGCCGTGTCCCAGCCGAAGGACCGGGCGTGCCGGGCGGCCGCGTCGCCCATCCGCGCGGGGAGGTCCGGGTCGTCCACGAAGCGCCGCAGGGCACGCGCGTAGTCGGCCGGGTCGTGGCCGGGGACGAGCAGTCCGCTGACCCCGTCGCGCACGGCCACCGGCAGGCCGCCGACGGCGGCTGCCAGGACGGGCGTGCCGGCTGCCTGGGCTTCTATGGCGACCAGACCGAACGACTCGCTGTACGAAGGCATGACCAGGACCGACGCGGCACGGAACCAGTCGGCGAGCTGGTCCTGCCCGACGGGCGGGTGGAAGCGGACGAGATCGGCGATGCCGAGGCGGGCGGCCAGCTTCTGCAGGCCCTCCGGCTTGGCCAGGCCGCTGCCGCTGGGGCCGCCGACGACCGGCACGACGAGTTTCGTACGGAGCGAGGGGTCCTGCCCGACCAGCATGGCGGTCGCCCGGAGCAGGATGTCCGGGGCCTTCAGGGGCTGGATGCGGCCCGCGAAGAGCGGGATCAGGGCGTCGGCGGGCAGCCCGAGGCGGGCCCTGGCGGCGGCCCGGCCGTCGCCCGGGCGGAAGCGGTCGAGATTGACCCCGGGGTGGACGACCGCGACCTTGCCGGGGTCGGCCTCGTAGTGGCGGACCAGCTCGTCCGCCTCCTCCGCCGTGTTGGCGATGAGACGGTCCGCGGCGTGCACGATCTGGGTCTCGCCGATGACGCGCGCGGCCGGCTCGGGGGTGTCGCCCTCGGCGAGCGCGGCGTTCTTGACCTTGGCCATGGTGTGCATGGCGTGGACAAGTGGAACGCCCCAGCGTTCGGCGGCGAGCCAGCCCACATGACCGGAGAGCCAGTAGTGGGAGTGGACGAGGTCGTAGTAGCCGGGGCGGTGGCCGGCCCAGGCCTGCATCACTCCGTGGGTGAAGGCGCACAGCTGGGCCGGGAGGTCCTCCTTGGCAAGGCCCTCGTACGGACCGGCGTCGACGTGGCGGACCAGGACACCGGGGGCCAGCTCGACCAGCGGCGGCAGGCCGCCGGTGCTGGACCGTGTGAAGATCTCGACCTCGACGTTGATGGCCGCGAGGCGCTTGGCGAGCTCGACGATGTAGACGTTCATGCCGCCCGCGTCGCCCGTGCCGGGCTGGTGCAGCGGGGAGGTGTGCACGCTGAGCATCGCGACTCGGCGCGGCTTGCGGTGACCGCCGGAAAGCCGCAGCCGGGGCGGGGCGGCGAGCCGCCCGCCGAGCCGGGACACGTACTGGCTCACGTGGCGGGTCCTCTCGCTCGGGGCGGGCATGACAGACGGCGGGCATGACAGGGAAGGGCGCGGAAGCCCTTCACAGACCCCAACCGCCGGAGCCCTGTCTCGCATTTCCGCTTTGCCAAAGCATTACCGGGGTGGACTCGACCATCGCGCGCACCGACGCGCTGCGCGTGGCATGCCGTCCGGGTCGCCGGCGCAGCGCGTGGGATCCGGGCGGGACGGGAGTGGGGCCACGACCGCCTACCCTCATTGGATGGCCCCCCGCACCCCTCCCCAGCCCTCGGCGCGCCCTGGGCTCCCTGTGGGCACGGTGACACGCGGGACCACCAACCCCAACCGCCTGCGCCGCATGGACCGGTGGATCGCCGCCACCCACGGAACGGCGCTGCGCGGCTGCGCCGACCCCGTGGCCGTCGACCTCGGGTACGGGGCCGCTCCCTGGACTGCGGTGGAGCTGCTGGGCCGGCTGCGGACCACGGTGCCGGCAACCCGCGTGGTGGGCATCGAGATCGACCCGGCGCGCGTCGCGGCCGCGAAGCCGTACGAGCGCGAGGGTCTCGCATTCCGGCACGGCGGCTTCGAGGTTCCGCTGGAGGGCGCCAAGGCCCCTGTGCTGATCCGGGCGGCGAATGTGCTGCGCCAGTACGACGAGGCCGAGGTGGCCGCCGTGTGGGAACGGCTGCGCGCCCGGCTGGCCCCGGGCGGACTGCTGGTGGAGGGGACCTGCGACGAGATCGGGCGCCGGCACGTCTGGGTCGCGCTGGGCCAGGAGGGCCCGCGCACTGTGACGTTCGCCACCCGGCTGGGTTCCCTGGAGCGCCCGTCGGACCTGGCGGAGCGTCTCCCGAAGGCGCTGATCCACCGCAACGTGCCCGGCGAGCCCGTGCACGCGTTCCTGCGCGACTTCGATCGCGCCTGGGCGGCCGCGGCCCCGTACGCGTCGTTCGGGGCCCGGCAGCGCTGGATCCGCTGCGCGCGCGACTTGTCGGCGGACTGGCCGCTGACGGACGGTCCGGGGCGGTGGCGGCAGGGGGAGATCACGGTCCGCTGGGAGGCTCTTCGGCCCGCTCCCGCCGGCTGACGGAGCGTATGCCGCCCCCTGAGGGACCGGGCCGGTCACAGAACCTGACGGGGCCGGTCACCGGGGCGTCGGACACCTCCAGCAGAATGGTCCGAGAACGAGTCCGCCGGGCGGGAACGCCGGACAGCCACCGGCCGTTTCACGATCACGCGGGGAGGGGCTGTCGGTTTCGGCGGAGTCGTGGCACCATCCCGGAGTCGATGCGAAGTTACTGACGGTAAATCACATTCGGCTGCCGACCCACGTGTCCGGAGGGGGACCTGTGAACCGACGCCGCGGCGCCACCGCACTCACTCTTGTCTGCGCGATGTCACTGCTGGCCGCCCCTGGCCTGGCGCACGCCGCGCCGAAGCCCAAGGCACCCAGGTCGCTCGAAGAAGTCCGCAAGGAGATAGACAGCCTCTATCACAAGGCTGCGGCCGCCACCGACGCGTACAACGCCGCGGAGGAGCAGGCCGATAAGCAGTCGGCCCAGATCGTCGCGCTGGCGAAGGCGATTGTCGCGGGTCAGGGCAAGATCGAGAGGCTGAAGGGCTGGGCCGGCGCCGCCGCCCGCGCGCAGTACCGCGCCGGCGGACTGCCTCCCGAGGCCCAACTTGCCCTGAGTGACGACCCGCAGCAGTTCCTGGACGGGGCCGGCCGCATCCGCCAGGGCGAAAAGGCGACCAAGAACCTTCTTGCCGAACTCGCCCGCACACAGGACGACTTGCAGACGTACACCCAGAAGGCCGGCGACCACTGGCAGACCCTCGAGGCCAACCGGCTGAAGAAGGAAGCGGCCAAGCGGCAGATCACCAAGCAGATCGCCGAGGCCAAGGCGCTGGAGTCCACGCTGGAGGCGAAGGAGCGGGCGCGGCTGCTCCAGCTGGAGCGCGACGCGCAGTTCAAGGCACAGACGGCCTGGCTGGACTCCGGAGTCCTGAAGGACATCAACAGCAAGGCCAGCGAGCAGGGCAGAAAGGCCGTGCAGTTCGCAACGGCCCAGATCGGCAAGCCGTACGAGTGGGGCGCCGAGGGCCCGTCGACGTACGACTGCTCGGGCCTGACCTCGCAGGCGTGGGCGGCGGCGGGCCGGGGCATTCCCCGGACCTCGCAGGAGCAACTCCGGCTGCTGCCGAGGGTGGACGTGAAGAACATGCGGCCCGGCGACCTGATCATCTACAACAAGGACGCCAGCCATGTCGGGATGTACATAGGCGACGGGGCAATCGTGCACGCGCCGCGCCCGGGCCGGAACATCACCATCGCGGGCGCGGGCTCGATGCCGATCCTGGCGGTGGTCCGCCCGGACGCGTGACCGCGCGCGGCAGCAGTGTGTGCTGAGCCTCCCTGCCCGGTGTGACCGGGCAGGGGGAACGGGCAGCCCCCGCGGGATGTCGAACCGGACGCGCCGAGGAAGAGCGGCCGCCGGGGTACCGGGCTCCCGCTGCGATCTTTCCGGGGTCAACCGGACAGCCAAGGCCGACCCGCCGCCCGGGTGAACGAACCGGACGGACCGACGGCGGGCCTGGCGGCCGCAGGTGCGGTCGGACCGGTTCGATGAGCCACCAAGCCGGCCCGTCTCCCGGGTGAACGAGGCATCGCCGACGGACGGCCGGGGTGGCCTGCTGCCGAGGTGATCGGACCGGCGAGCGCGGACGACCGCCAACGGCCTTCGGGAGCGGCTCCCGGAGGCTTGTCGATCACGGCTTTTTCGTGATGTTCGTCATCCCCCGACACGCCCTTTCCCAACGGATGCGGCATATGACGGGGGCGGATCTTCCTTCGCCATTCCGCATCTGCGGCCGCTAACGCTATGGTCCCCGTCTGGCGGAACGTGGATCTGCGCTCCGCCGACCCTCGGGGGGAGGGAAGGAAACCGAGACGATGCCCGTACCCGTACCGCGGCAGAGGGCCATCCCGGCCGCGGAGAGCGGTCAGGCCGGCCTGCCGCAACAGGCCAGAAGTACCAGTGACTCCGGCCTCACACTGCTGGTGATCGAGGACGACCCCACCGGCGCCTTCACCGTCCCGGAAATGCTCGACGCCGAGGGCAAGCGGATCCGTATTCGCACCGCCCGCAACCTCACCGAGGCCGAGCGGCTGCTCACCGACGACGTCCACTGCATCCTGCTCGACCTCGACCTGGAGCTGCCGGGCAGGCCGGCCACGCCGGGTACCGGCACCGGATCCACCCAGAGCACCAGCACCGGACCCGGACTCGGCACCGGCAGTGCCACCGCCACCGGCCACGGGCTGGACACCCTGCGGAACGTCCTTCGGATCGCGCCCCGGCACGCCGTCCTCGCGCTCGCCGGCCAGGCCGACGCGGAGCGCGCCGCCGAGGCGGTGCGCGTCGGCGCCCAGGACTACCTCTTCCGCGACGAGCTCGACGGGCGGCTGCTCAGCCGCGCCATCCGGTTCGCGGTTGAGCGCAAGCGCGCCGACACCGCCCAGTACAAGCTCGCCGAGTCCCGGCTGCGCGCCCAGGAGAACGCCCGGCTGGAGCGCGGGCTGCTCCCCACCCCGCTGCTGCACGGCTCCGACCTGCGCTTCGCCGCCCGATACCGGCCCGGCCGCAGCAGGGCCCTGCTCGGCGGCGACTTCTACGACACCGTTCGCACGCCGGACGGAACGGTCCACGCGATGATCGGCGACGTCTGCGGCCACGGCCCGGACGAAGCCGCTCTGGGCGTCGAACTCCGCATAGCCTGGCGCGCCTTGACCCTCGCCGGGCTCTGCGGCGACGAGCTGCTCTCCACGCTGCAGCAGGTCCTCGAACACGAGCGGGACAACGAGGAGATCTTCGCGACCCTCTGCACGGTGGACATCGCCCCGGACGGCCGCCGGGCCGGACTCTGCCTGGCCGGTCACCCCGCCCCGCTGATAGTCCGCCCGGGACGTCCCGCCCAGCTGCTCCCGTACGACGACAACGGACCCGCCCTGGGCTTGCTGCCGCGCGCCCGCTGGCCGCGCCGTCAGGTCGAGCTCGGCGGTTCATGGAGTCTGATGTTGTACACGGACGGCCTCATCGAGGGGCGCGTCGGAGCGGGCACCCAACGCCTGGGCCAGGACGGAATGGTCGAGATGATCAACCGTCAGCTCATACAGGGTCTTGGTGGCGAGGAGCTGCTGGAGGCCGCAGTGGCGCAGGTGCGCGAGCTGAACGGCGGCGAGCTGACGGACGACGTGGCCGTCCTGCTGCTCGACCGCGGCCGCTGACGACGGTTACCCCCTGCCGGGGGTTCCTGGGCTGCTGGGGCTCACTGGGGCTCAGCGCCCGCCGTTGTACGGCCCGTACGGCCCATCGCTGCTGCTGCCGCCCCGCCGGGGGCCGCCACCCGACACCTGCTTGAGCGCGGGCCGGACGTCGACCATGAAGACGATGCTGGCGATCAGGCCGGCGATCTGCAGGAACAGCAACGGCAGCAGATTCACCACGACCGCCAGGCCGAGGATGATCAGCCAGAACGGCTTGGTCTTCTTGTCTGCAGCTCGGTAGGCGTCCTCACGCGCCGTGACCGCGAAGAAAAACGCCACCACGGCCATGGCAAGCATGGCCAGGCTGAGCAGCCAGAGCAGAGTGCCGAAACCCTCGAGCAACATGCCGTGCACCACCTAGTCAGTCAATGAAGCGCCTCGCGGCCAACGTACCCGGAGAACGAACCGGGCACCCACAGGGTGCCCGGTTCGTGTACTTCCGCTGCCGCCTAGTTGTCGGCAGACGACGTGGTCTTCTTGGCCACCGGCTTACGCGGAGCGGCCTTCTTCGACGGCGCCGGCGCCGGAGCGGCCTTGGCCTCGGCCGGCTTCTCGTCGGCCTTCCCTTCGGCCTGCGGCCGGGCGTCCGGCTCGACGGCCACGGCGATCTCGGCGATCTCGTCGGCAGCCTCGCCGCGCCACGCCCGCACAGTCTGCTCGCCGTGCTCGGCGACCTTCTCGTACGCCTCACGGGCCTTGACCGCGTACTCCGCGGCCATGCCCACGCTGCGCAGTGCGAGGTCCTGAGCGGTCTCGCCCAGCTTCTTCAGGTCGGTGTCGATCGTGCCGAACACCTCGTTGACCTTGGCGGTGACGGTGGCCTGCGCCTCCTTGGCCTGCGCGGTCACCTTCTCCTGTACGACCTTGGGGTCGGTGTTGCGCACGGCCTCGATACGGCCGGGGGCCTCGGCCTGGATCTTCTCGATCAGCGCCGGGACCTTCTTGGCCTGCTGGACGGCGAGGTCGGCGGTGCCGGCGGCGAAGTAGAGGGGAGTCGGGTCGGTGAGGGTCTTACGCAGGTCATCGGTGATGGCCATGACTGTGGTCCTCCCGGATCGCAGTTCGGAGTTCAGCTTGAGGGATGTGCTGCATCACTGCCGCCGGCCGTGCGGGGGCCGTCAGCGGCGGTGTCGTGTCCGGCGTCCTGAGCCGTGTCGAGCCCGTTCTCCTTGCGGAAGGACTCATAGATCTGGAGCAGCACCTGCTTCTGCCGCTCGTTGATCGTCGGGTCGGCGAGTATGACCCCACGTGTCTCGACCTCGTCCCGGTCCCGCTCGTCGAGAATCCCGGCCTGCACGTACAGCGTCTCGGCGGAAATCCGCAGCGCCTTGGCAAGCTGCTGCAGAATGTCCGCGCTCGGCTTGCGCAGACCGCGCTCGATCTGGCTGAGATACGGATTGGACACCCCTGCGGCGTCGGCGAGCTGCCGCAACGAGAGCTGGGCGGTACGCCGCTGCTCGCGCAGATACTCACCGAGATTGCCGACGTTCAGTGATGCCATGCTCCGATGGTGCAACATTTCCGCTAACTATTGCAAGCACCTGCTTGCAAAAGTGCGCCACTTCACCCGAACCCCACCCAGGAGAATCTGCGAGGGACCAACGAGACGTGTTGAGGTGGGACGAGTGGCGGATACCTCAGGGCCTGAGCACGTCGAGGACATGAGCGGAGCAGGCCGGCCAGAGCGGACGCGGAGTGGGTGGGGGCCGGCGGGCACTGGGCAACTCCGGTGCGACGTGGCACGATCGCGCAGGTGACCAGCAGACCCGCCGCGGCGCAGCACCTGCGCGACCTCGCCCGGCTGCGCCGTGTTCGCGACCGGATCGACCGGGAGTACGCGCAGCCCTTGGACGTCGAGGCGCTCGCCCGCGGCGCACACATGTCGGCGGGGCACCTCAGCCGGGAGTTCCGGGCCGCGTACGGCGAGTCGCCGTACAGCTACCTGATGACGCGACGCATCGAGCGCGCGATGACGTTGCTGCGTCGCGGCGACCTCAGCGTCACCGAGGTCTGTTTCGCGGTCGGCTGCTCGTCGCTGGGTACCTTCAGCACTCGCTTCACCGAGCTGGTCGGCGTGCCGCCCAGCACCTACCGGCGCCAGGCGGCGAGCGCGACGGCGGGGATGCCGCCGTGCGTGGCGAAACAGGTGACCAGACCGATCAGGAATCGAGAAGCGGCGCCACCGAGCCGCAGCTAGCGTGACCGCCATGGACATCACCATTCACGCGAGCTTCCTCCCGCACAACGACCCGGACGCCTCGCTGGCCTTCTACCGCGACACCCTCGGCTTCGAGGTCCGCAACGACGTCGGATACGAGGGGATGCGCTGGATCACAGTCGGCCCCGCCGACCAGCCCGGCACGTCCATCGTCCTGCACCCGCCGGCGGCCGACCCCGGCGTCACCGACGACGAGCGCCGCACCATCGTCGAGATGATGGCGAAGGGCACCTACGCCGGCATCCTCCTGGCCACCGCCGACCTCGACGGCACCTTCGAGCGGGTGCAGGCCGGCGACGCCGAGGTCGTCCAGGAGCCGACCAAGCAGCCGTACGGCGTTCGCGACTGCGCCTTCCGCGATCCCGCGGGCAACATGGTCCGCATCCAGGAGCTGCACTGAGCCGTCCGGCGATCGCAGTCATGACCTGCACAGACGGCACCGTGACAGAGCCCGCGCACGACGCCGGTGGCGGCCTGGTGGTCACCGTCACGGACCCCGATGGCAACGTCCCCGAGCTGCTTCACGACCGATGAGTGCTGCCGCCCCCCGCTCCCGCGCTCGGCGTGGTCACGTCGCGACGATCTCGCGCCACCCCGGCCGAGACCGCCGATCAGGTAGACAGTGGACCGTTGCCGCGACCGCGCCGACTTAGTACAACCTGGCGTACTGCTCGAAGCTGGTCAGATCGAGCCAGGCGACGCCGACGGAGACCGCGAAGGCGGCCCGCCCAACAGATGGAGAAACGATGAGCATGGCCCCGAGGACGGACACGCAGTCGCCTGCGCTGCACGCTGCCGACAGCCACGAGATGATCCGCGTGCACGGCGCGCGCGAGAACAACCTCAAGGACGTCAGCATCGACATTCCCAAGCGCCGGCTGACGGTGTTCACCGGCGTCTCCGGCTCGGGCAAGAGCTCGCTGGTGTTCGACACGATCGCCGCGGAGTCGCAGCGGCTGATCAACGAGACCTACAGCGCCTTCGTGCAGGGCTTCATGCCGACGCTGGCACGGCCCGAGGTCGACGTACTCGACGGGCTGACGACCGTGATCAGCGTCGACCAGCAGCGGATGGGTGCCGACCCCCGCTCCACGGTCGGCACCGCCACCGACGCGAACGCCATGCTGCGCATCCTCTTCAGCCGGCTCGGGAAGCCGCACATCGGCCCGCCCAGCGCGTACGCCTTCAACGTCCCGTCGGTCCGGGCGAGCGGTGCGATCACCGTCGAGCGCGGTGCCAAGAAGGCGGTGAAAGCGACCTTCAGCCGCACCGGCGGCATGTGTACGCGCTGCGAAGGCCGGGGCACGGTCTCCGACATCGACCTCACCCAGCTCTACGACGACTCCAAGTCGATCGCCGAGGGCGCGTTCACCATCCCCGGCTGGAAGTCGGACAGCTGGTGGACCGTGCGGACCTACGCCGAATCGGGCTTCCTCGACCCCAACAAGCCGATCTGCAAGTTCACCAAGAAGGAGATGCAGGACTTCCTCTACCGGGAGCCGACCAAGGTGAAGGTCGAGGGCGTGAACCTCACCTACGAGGGGCTGATCCCCAAGATCCAGAAGTCGTTCCTGTCCAAGGACAAGGAGGCGCTGCAGCCGCACATCCGGGCGTTCGTGGAGCGGGCGGTCACCTTCACCACCTGCCCGGAGTGCGATGGCACCCGGCTCAGCGAGGGAGCCCGGTCGTCGAAGATCAAGGGGATCAGCATCGCCGACGCCTGCGCGATGCAGATAAGCGACCTGGCCGAATGGGTCAGCGGCCTCGACGAGCCGTCGGTGGCGCCGCTGCTCGCCACGCTGCGGCGCACCCTCGACTCGTTCGTGGAGATCGGCCTCGGCTACCTCGCGCTCGACCGGCCGTCGGGCACGCTCTCGGGCGGCGAGGCGCAGCGCGTCAAGATGATCCGCCACCTCGGCTCCTCGCTCACCGACGTCACCTACGTCTTCGACGAGCCCACCATCGGCCTGCACCCCCACGACATCCAGCGGATGAACCACCTGCTGCTGCGGCTGCGGGACAAGGGCAACACAGTGCTCGTCGTGGAGCACAAGCCGGAGGCGATCGCGATCGCCGACCATGTCGTCGACCTCGGCCCCGGCGCCGGTACGGCGGGCGGCACCGTCTGCTTCGAGGGCACCGTCGAGGGACTGCGGGCCGGCGGCACCGTCACCGGCCGCCATTTCGACGACCGGGCCTCCGTCAAGGACACGGTGCGGAAGCCCACCGGCACGCTGGAGATCCGTGGCGCGACGGCGAACAACCTGCGAGACGTCGACGTCGACATCCCGCTCGGGGTGCTGGTCGTCGTCACCGGCGTCGCCGGCTCCGGCAAGAGCTCGCTCGTGCACGGGTCGCTGCCGAGGCAGTCGGGGGCCGCCGGCGAGGGTGTGGTGTCGATCGACCAGGGCGCGATCCGCGGCTCGCGACGGAGCAACCCGGCGACGTACACCGGGCTGCTCGACCCGATCCGCAAGGCGTTCGCCAAGGCCAACGGCGTGAAGCCGGCGCTGTTCAGCGCCAACTCCGAGGGGGCCTGCCCCAACTGCAACGGTGCCGGCGTCATCTACACCGACCTGGCGATGATGGCCGGCGTCGCCAGCACCTGCGAGGAGTGCGAGGGGAAGCGGTTCGAGGCATCGGTGCTGGAGTACCACCTCGGCGGCCGCGACATCAGCGAGGTGCTCGCGATGTCGGTGACCGAGGCCGAGGAGTTCTTCGGCGCCAGCGAGGCGCGCACGCCGACCGCGCACAAGATCCTCGACCGGCTCGCCGACGTCGGGCTCGGCTACCTCACCCTCGGCCAGCCGCTCACCACGCTGTCCGGTGGCGAGCGGCAGCGGCTCAAGCTGGCCACGCACATGGCCGAGAAGGGCGGGGTCTACGTTCTCGACGAGCCGACCACCGGCCTGCACCTCGCCGACGTCGAGCAGTTGCTCGGCCTCCTCGACCGGCTCGTCGACTCCGGCAAGTCGGTCATCGTCGTCGAGCACCACCAGGCGGTCATGGCGCACGCCGACTGGATCATCGACCTCGGCCCCGGCGCCGGCCACGACGGCGGCAAGATCGTCTTCGAGGGCACACCCGCCGACCTCGTCGCCGCCCGCTCCACCCTCACCGGCGAGCACCTCGCGGACTACGTCAGCAACTGACCGAGGATCTCGCAGGTGCCGACGGCGCAGCCGCACTTCCCGTTCGGCCCGTACGCAAATTCCTCAGTCGACGTGCTGTTCAGGGCACTACTGTCCTCGGCTGTGACCGAACCGACTCATCTGCGTGCCACTCGGGCGGCCTACGACACCGTCGCCGTCGACTACTCCAAGCTTGTCCGCAACGAACTACGTCAAGGAGGACATGAAGGGCGGCATCATCGACCGGTTCCGCTCCAAGGACGTCGGCGGCACCTCGGTCATCGCCGGCCACATGGCGGCCAGCGCCGCCCGTAACGTCGTCGCGACGGCCCTGGTTCTCGGCGTCGCGTTCCTGATCGGCTTCCGCCCCTCGGCCTCGGCCGCGGCATGGCCGGCCGCGCCGGCCCTCCTGCTCGCATTCATCGTCGCCGTCTCGTGGCTCTCGGCGGCCATGGGGCTGCTCGCCAAGTCTCCGGAGGCCGCCGGCGGTTTCACCTTCTTCATGATGTTCCTGCCGTACCCGAGCAGCGCCTTCGTCCCCATCGAGACAATGCCCGGCCGGCTCCACGGCTTCTCCGAACACCAACCGGTCACCCCGGTGATCGAGTCCCTGCGCGGCCTGCTCCTCGACCAGCCGGTCGGCAACACGCCCTGGATCGCACTGGCGTGGTGCGCGGGAATCCTGGCGGTGGCGGTGGCGCTGTCGGGAGTGCTGTTCAGGAAGCGGACCACGTAGGGTCCGCACGCCGGGTGCGCCGCCAGGCGACGAGAGCCGATTGGACCTGCCACACGGTCGGCACGGACTCGATGTCCAGCGGCTCCTCGGCACGCGCCAGCACGTTTTGCAGCTTCCGTGCCGTATTGAGCGACGAATCCGGATCCGGATCCGCGCCAAGCGTGAGAGCGGCTCTGATGACATCTGTGTAGACGGACTGCGCACGCTTGAAGTCGAGCAGCCGCGGGAGATCCTCCTCCCAGCCCTTGGAGCTTCCCCCTCTGACCGCTTCGACCGCGTCCTGCCAGCGCCTGGCCACGGCCATCGCCTGGGAAGGGGGATAACGCATCAGATACAGGTGGCTGGCAAGGTCGTAGAGCGGATCGCCGAACATGGCCAGTTCCCAGTCGATCGCCCACAGTTGATCGTGCTCGTCGATGACGAAGTTTTCCCGGTGCAGATCACCGTGCAGAAGACAGAAGGGCCGGCGGCTGAGACCGGACACCCGCTTTCTGAGCCGGTCCAACCCGTCGGACGGAACTCTCAGCGCCTCGAACAGGGTGCCGTAGTTGTCGAGGTGCTCCCGGAATACCCGCTCCTCGGTGAAGAGGATCAGCCGCTCGAGAAACCCGGACGTATCACGGTTCTCCGGACGGTCCTCCATGTCACAGCGGCGGGCAACGGACAGCATGTCGGGCTGTACGGCGATCAACTCACCGAAAAGCTGCATAAGCTGATCGACGTACCGAAAGGGAATCGCTTCACCTGACCTGAAGTAGAAACCGAGGGTGCGCCCCTCGATAAATCTCTGCAGCCCGAAGCCTTCGACATCGATGATCTCCGGAATGCGGGTGACGTGGCCGGCGAGGGCACGGATGAGTGCATCTTCCGAGTCGAAACACCGCCGGTCGAACCAGAGCAGACCCTTGCGGGGTTCCCGGCATTTCAACCGGACCTGCCCGGCGGCGCCGCCGCTGGAGGGCAGCGGGAAGACATAGGTCTCGTGGTGGTAGCCCTTGAGCGGCCCCTCCACCACCTGCTCGTTCCGGCTCACCTGGCCAGGGTTCCGCCGATTCTCGGTTGCCGGTTCGGCTGTCACGGCCCGCACTCTCGCTGGGTTGACTCTCGCCTGCTGGATCGTGGCCCGGATTGGTGCCGATGATGCAGAAGGGCAGCACGGTACTACTTCCCGCAGCGCAGACATCGTTTTTGGCGGGAATTTGACCGGCGTATCGCCTCTACGAGCGTACCCATGCGCGCATGTACGACCGCCTGGCGGCCCCCGAACGCGTTCCGGCCACGGTGTATACGCGTCATCGAGTCTCCGCGTCGGTCCGGTCGCTCCTCCGTCATGCCCGGCCACCCGTCCGGACGATGTCCAGGATCGGCTGCAGCGAGTCCACCACGCTCTCCGCGCCCGCGTCGTACAGCCTCTTCGCCCGTTCGTCGTCCCGCGCGTAGCCCAGGAACGGTACTCCCGCCTGCTGCGCCGCCTGCAGGTCGGACGGGGTGTCGCCGATCATCAGCGACGTGGCGGGGTGCGCCCGCAGGGACTCCAGGGCGCGGTTGAGGCAGTCCGGGTCGGGCTTCAGCAGGTGCAGCTGAGTGCTGCGGCCATGGATGTGCGTACCGAAGCATTCCCGTAGGCCGCGGCCCGTGAGGTAGCGCTCCACCACTCGCGGCGAGTTGTTCGTCGCTATGGCCAGCCGGGCACCGGTGGCCAGCCAGGTGCGTATCAGCGGGTCGACGTGCGGAGTGGGCCAGGCGGTGTCCGTGGCCTGCAGTTCCTCGCCGGTGAGCAGCTCCTCCAGCGCCTCCACGAGGTCGCTGCCCGGATGGAGGCGGTCGACGGCCAGCAGTACGGCGTGGGGGTCTCCGGACAGGCGGTCCTCGTCGGTCAGCAGTACGTGCTGCCCGCGTTTCTCCAGCCAGGCGACCAGCCGGTCCGCCACTTCGTCGGCCAGGTGGCCGGCGAAGAGACGGCAGATGGGGCCGTCGAAGTCGAAGAGCACGTGCTCCGCTCGCGAGACCAGAGTCCGGAGCTTTTCGGCGGATGATGCCGCTTGTTCGGTCGGCGTCGTATCAGAAGTCACTAGGCGAGTGTCAGGTCCGACGCGATCGTGTTCCAGAGGGCCTCGAACCACTTCTGCGACTCCTCCACGAACGCCTGGTCCTGTGCTCCCGCATGCTGCTCGAAGGAGAAGAGCAACGACTGGGTTCCGAGCGTGTCGTACAACTCCACGGCCGTGTCGCCGATCTCCTCCTCCCGCTTGGTGACCTGGTAGTACGCGAAGAGCGCCTCGCGGCCGTTGAGGACGTAGAGCTTCACCGGCGGGGTGAAGGGCAGCGCCCGGAACGACACCGTGACGTCGATACCGTGCGAGCGGCGCAGCGCCAGCAGGTTGTGGCGCAGTACCTGCCCCTGCGAGTTGCGCATGGCCAGCCATCGGTCGTGCACCGGATTGTCGCCGGTGGAGCCGCCCGACGGCCCCGCGACGGCGATGGGGAACGCGAGCTCGATGTCCCGGCTCGGCAGCAGGACGCGGACCTCCACGCGCGCCGGCTTGATCCGGCCCGCGTGGATCAGGCGCAGCGGTTCGCCGAGTGCCAGCATCAGGGATTCCGAGGTCAGACTGATGGCGTCGATCCGGACGTCGGGCACCGAGAAGGCTGTCGCTATCCGAGGAGCGAGGGCGACCATCGTCGGCTGCGGCTCTTCGCCCGCGGGCGCCGTGTGGCCACTGGCGCGATCCGCGATGCGGGCCGGCGCGCCCCGCGCGACATCGGTGAGCAGGCCCGCGTCCTGGAGGATCCGGAGCGCGTGGCGGATGGTGCCGCGCTCCACGTGGAACTCCTCGGCCAGCTCCGCCTGGGTCGGCATCCGCTCGCCGGCCCTCAGCTCACCTGCGTCGATGCGGGCACGAAGAACGTCCGCCACGTCCTGGGACGAGCGCTTTCTGCCGTTCAGTGCCGGGCTCTCCTGGGTCACCAACAAACCGTACAACTGAGCGCCAGCCAATGGGAGTTGTTTGTAAGTTGTTTATGGATCGCAACCAAGTGGGGACAACTTCAGTGTAGTTGGCTGCCAACTTTCGATCTGGCCGCAGAGCCGCCCGTCCACCGATGTACGGGCATCACCCGCGCCTGAAGAACCGAAGGGGGAACACCATGCCCGCCATCGCACTTCTCGCCGCCCTCCTCGCCATCGGATTCGAGCAGCTCATCGAATGGCGGTACGGAACCATCGGAGTCATCGGCCTGTTCCTGCTGGCAGTCGGCGTCAAGGCCAAGAACCCCACCTGCGCCGGCATCGGCGCCGCCGTCCTCGCCGTCCAAGTGGCCGGGCCCTCCGCCTAGGCACCTCGGGCCCAGGCACCTCCGCCTGGGGCGGCTCGGCCTAGAAACTGAGGTCCAGCTCCGAACTGATGGTGTTCCAGAGTGCGTCGAACCAGAGCTGGGACTGCTCGACAAAGGTCGTGTCCCGCAGGCTCACACCACTCTGGGCGAACGCGAAGAGCATCGACCGCGTCCCCTGGGTGTCGTACATCGCCAGGGGCTCGTGGTCGATCTCCTCCTCCCGTCGGGCGACCTGGTAGTACGCGAAGAGCGCCTCGGTGTTGTTGAGCAGATACAGCTTCACGGGCGGCGTGAACGGCAGCGCCCGGAAGGCCACACGGACGTCGATGCCGTGCGAGCGGCGCAGGGACGTCAGATGGTGACGCAGGACCCGGCCCTGCGCGTTGCGCTGCGTCAGCCAGCGCCGGTGTACCGCATCACCGTCGGCCGCGTCCTCGACCGGGGTCGGGAAAGCCAGCGTGATGTCGCGGCTCGGCACCAGGATCCGGACGTCCACCCGTGCCGGTGCGAGGTGTCCGGCGTGGATCCGGCGCAGCGGCTCGCCGAGCGCGAGCGTCAGCGTCCCGGCGGTCAGGCAGAGCGCGTCGATCTCCACATGGCGGGCGGCGAAGGCCTCATTGACACGGGGAGCCAGACCGGCGGTGGCCGGCTGCGGCCGGGCGTCCCCCGCCGCGTACCCATGGGCCGGACGATCGGCCACCCTCGCCGGGCTGCCCTTGGTCACGTGCGTGAGCAGGCCCTCGTCCTGGAGGATCTTCAGCGCCTGCCGGACCGTGCCCCGCTCGACCCCGAATTCCTCGGCCAGAAGCGCCTGCGTCGGCATACGGTCACCCGGCCGCAGGGCCCCCGACCTGATCCGGTCCCGCAGCGCGTCGGCCACGCCGAGCTCTTTGACGCTCACAACCAAACAGTACAACCACCGGCCATCTTTGGGGAGTTATTGAGGAGATGGTTATAGCGGATCTCGAACAGGGGACAACTTAAGAGGAGTTGGCAACCAACTCGCCGTACACCCAGGGAGGGACCGCAATGCCGCTCATCGCTCTCCTCCTCGCCGGCCTCGCCATCGCCCTCGAAGAAGTCATCCAGTGGCAGTTCGGTGCCATGGGCCTGGTCGCCGTCGCCCTGCTCACCGTCGGCGTCAAAGCCAAGAACACGGCCTGCCTGAGCATCGGGGCCGTGGTGCTGGTCCTGCTCGTCCAACCGGTTCTCGGCTGAGCCCTCAGAAGATGTCCGGGCACCAAGGGCGCCTCGGCGTACGGAACAAGGCGTCCGCCACCGCCGCCGCGCCCTTGGACTCCTCCGTGACCCGGCCCAGCGCCGCGAGCCGGACCGCCGACTCGTCCCCGAGGTACAGCGCCCCCAGCTCCGCCACCCCCAGGGCGAGGTCCGCCGACTCGGTGGTCCGCGCACAGACCGTCCCCGTCGGCGAGGCATCCAGGCGGAAGCGTCCTCCCGCGAGCCCCGCCGGATCCTCGATCTCCAGGACGAGAGTGCCGGGTACGGGGTACGTACGGGCCTCCAGTGCCCGTACGACATCGAGCAGCCTCACCCAGAGCAGGTCCGCGTGTGTGACGACGCGGGCCGCGCGCGGATCCGGCAGCAGCAGCGGAAGCAGATCGTCCGGGGCACGGAATCCGGACCGGACCCTGGCGATCCAGTCGACCGAACAGAGGAAGTGCCACAGAGCACGCTCAGCGGCCGGCGTCACCGCGATCATGTCCAGCACGGTGGCCGTGTTCTGCGGGAGCTTGCTGTCGCCCCAGTTGTCGTCGGCCTTGTAGGCGAGCAGCCCCTCCACCGTGCCGCCCGCCGCGTCTGCCGAGCGGTATACCGCATAGAACGGCTCGGTCCATGGCCGGCCGGGCATGCGGTCCAGGCCGGTGCTCGAATTCCAGGCACGCTCGTCTCGATCGACCACGCCGTGCTGGAAGGCCCTCAGCCGCTCGTGGAGTGCGGGGCCGGTCTTGCGTACCTCCGCGCCGTCCACGAGGTCGACCCGTCCTCCGTCACCCGGACCCGACCAGCGCGGGTCGAGCCCCGCGCGCGGAACGTCGACCTCCCACTCGGTGGTCCAGGCGGCCGGACCGTACCCGTACCGCCCGTAGATCGGGTATTCGGCGGCGATCAGCGTGGACACGATGTCCCCGCGCTCTTTCGCCGCTGCCAGGTCCGCGGCCATCATCCGGCTGAGCAGCCCGCGGCGGCGATGCGTGGGCGAGACCGTCACGTTGGTGACGGCGCTCGCGGGCAGTGCCGCCCCGCCGACCGCTGTGAGCTGCTGGGTGAAGGACCGGAAGGTGGCGACACAGCGGCCCGCATCGAAGGCCCCCTGCGTCCGGGAGAGATCGGTGTGCGCCCTGCGGGCCTCCACCTCCTCGTCCGTGACCAGCGGCGGCCGGAGGAAACCGGTGTTCAGCGCGCGCAGCCAGTCCGGGAACTCGGCATGGGTGACGGTACGGACGTCAAGGCTCATACGGCCACGCTAGGCGAGGCGCCTCAGAAGGTCGCTCGAATTTCGCCAACCCTGTGACCTCCGCCCAGCAGCGGCACATCGGCGATCCGGTCCACCACCGGGCCATCGACACCCAGCAGCGTCAGGGCCCGCGCCAGCACCGGGCCCAGCGCGCGTGCCGAGCCGTCGTCGATCTTGAACGCCAGCGCCCGGCCGTCCGCGAGGGCGACCGCCTGAACCGCCTCCGCGCCCATCTTGGACAGGGCGCCCGGCACCTCGCGCATCAGCCATGTGTCGGCACGGCGGGTGCCCGCGACGTATTCGGGGTGTGCCCGCATCGCGTCGGCGACCTGCCGCTCGGGCGCAGCCGGGTCCGCGAGGACGAAGTACCGGAAGGCGCGGGCCAGACCGGTCAGGCTGATCGCCATCAGCGGGGCACCGCAGCCGTCCGTACCGACCGCCGCGACGCGCTCGCCGGACGCGGACTCCACCCCGGTGCGCACCAGCTGCTGCAGGGGGTGGCCGGGGTCCAGGTAGGAGTCGCGCGGCCAGTCGTTCAGCACGCAGGCGGCCAGCATCGCGGTGTGCTTGCCGGAGCAGTTCATGGTGACGCGGTCGGGGACCCCACCGGCCGCTACGTACGTCTCGGCCTCCGCCCGGTCCAGCGGCAGGTCCGCCGGATTCCGCAGATCGGCGGCGGACAGCCCGTGCTCGGCCAGCATCTTGTGTACGAGGTCGAGGTGGAAGCCCTCCCCCGAGTGACTCGCGGCAGCCAGTGCCAGCCGCTCACCGCTGAGCCCGAGCCCGGCCCGCAGCGCCGCGGCCGCCTGCATGGGCTTGTTGCTGGAGCGCGGGAAAACGGGCCGGCTCACGTCGCCGAGCGCCAGCTCCACGCCCCCGTCGGCGGACAGCAGCACCAGAGAACCCCTGTGGTGGCCCTCCACGAAGCCGGACCGTACGACTTCGGCGAGGACCGGGGGTATCGCGGATTCGGTGCTGGTCATCGTCGGCCTTCCCATCCGGGGTCACGCAAGCAGGTCGTCCACCTGCGCTTCGCCCTCACGGTACCTGCGGGTGATTTCCGCGCTGCACTCGTCGGCCGTGCGCTGCAGCAGCTGGCGGCGCCGCGAGACCTGCTGTTCGTACCGGACGAGCCGCCCCATCGCGCTGTGCAGCTCCTGGTCGGTACGGGCGCCGAGGTCCGACAGCTCGACGTCGGCGAGCATCTCGGCGGCCAGCACCCGGTACTCCTCGCTGTGCGGGGTACCGAGCGTGACATGCCGGGCCGAACTCCGGTGGCTCGACGGCGCGTCGGCGAGGATCTCCGAAAGCCGGTCGACCACCGGCACCTCGGGACTCGAACGGCGGGCCAGTTCGGCGCGCAGGATGTCGATACGGCCCTGCAGGAGCCGCCGTACGTAACTCAGGTCGGCCTCGTGCCGCGTCGACTCGCGGCGCAGCGCACGCAGCTCGGGCAGCCGGAGTACGGCGAGATCGTGCGGCGGCGGCTCGGGCAGCGAGCCGCCGGTCCGTTGCGCGGGTGGTCGTGCCGCGGTCGTACCGGCCGTAGGTACGGGACCGGGGGGCTGCCCGGTGCCAGATGTACTCATGCGTCTTCCGTCCCCTCGAACGGTGCTTGGGGGGTCTCCCCGGGGCCCGAAGGGCCGAGGGGAAGCACCGCCTGCATGCATCGTGCCACTCTCCGTGGCGCGGACGCAGGCGCACTGCCCCGGATCGGCCCCGGATGGCCGCACGGCATGATGTCCTCATGCGTGCAGTGGTACAGCGGGTGGACGGCGCGAGCGTCGTCGTCGGGGGCGAGCCCGCGCCGGAAGTGGTCGGCGAGATCGTCGGCGAAGGATTGTGTGTGCTGGTCGGAGTGACCCACGCGGACACGGCGGAGAAGGCGGCGCAGCTCGCCCGCAAGCTGTGGTCGCTGCGCATCCTGGAGGGCGAGAAGTCCTGCTCCGACGTGAATGCGCCCTTGCTGGTGATTTCGCAGTTCACTCTCTACGGGGACGCACGAAAGGGCCGCAGGCCCACGTGGAACGCCGCCGCACCCGGCGACATGGCGGAGCCACTGGTCGACGAGGTGGTCGCGCAGCTGCGGGCACTGGGCGCCCAGGTGGCTACGGGCCGGTTCGGTGCGGACATGCGCGTCTCGCTCACGAACCACGGCCCGTTCACGGTCCTGATCGAGGTCTAGACCGAGGTGGGTTCCTAGGGGCTCCAGACGAGAGACCCTAGGGCTCGACCACGACTTCCTGGGCCGCCGCCGTGGTGTCGGCGATCAGCGCGGCGTCCAGCGGGACATTGCGCTTGACCAGAGCCAGCGCGATCGGGCCCAGCTCGTGATGGCGGGCCGACGTGGTGATGAACCCCAGCTGGCGGCCCTCAGGGCCGTCCGCCGCGAGCCGGATCGGTGTGCCGTGGCCTGGCAGGTGGACCTCGCTGCCGTCCAGGTGCAGGAAGACCAGCCGCCGCGGCGGCTTCCCCAGGTTGTGGACACGTGCGACCGTCTCCTGGCCCCGGTAGCAGCCCTTCTGCAGATGGACGGCCGTACCGATCCAGCCCAGCTCGTGGGGGATCGTGCGGTGGTCGGTCTCCAGGCCCAGCCTCGGCCGGTGAGCCTCGATGCGCAGGGCCTCGTACGCGAGAATCCCGATCGCGGGCTTCGCCGGGCCGGCCGCGAAGGACTCCAGCTCCGCGCGCGGCAGGAAGAGGTCCCGGCCGTGGGCGGTTTCCCGTACGACGGTGCCGTCGGGAATCGGGGAGATCGACCCGGCCGGCAGATGGAGGACGGCGAAGTCCTCCGTCCGGTCCGCGACGTCGACGCGGTAGAAGAATTTCATCGACTCCAGGTAGGCGGTCAGCGCCTCCTGCGTACCCGGCTCGACGTGCATCCAGACCGTCGTACCGTCGTCGACGAGATAGAGCGCGTGCTCGATGTGCCCGTGGGCCGAGAGGATCAGCGCCTCGGTGGCCTCCCCGGCGGGAAGCTCGCTGACGTGCTGGGTGAGCAGCAGATGCAGCCAGCTCAGCCGGTCGTCGCCGGTGACGGTGACGACGCCGCGGTGCGAGAGGTCCACGAAGCCGGTGCCGTCGGCGAGGGCGCGCTGCTCCCGGAACAGATCGCCGTAGTGGGCGGCGACACCTTCGTCGCGTCCCTCGGCGGGAACGGCGCCGGGCAGGGACAACAGGGGGCTGCGCATCGAATGTCGCTGCATAGGCGTAAGCGTACGACCTGCCTACGGCTGACCCGTCGTCGCCTTGGCGGCGCAGCTGCGGCAGCGCCCGAAGATCGCGAAGTGCTTCATGTCCGTCTCGAAGCCGAAGGTGTCGCGCAGCTTCGCGGTGAAGCCGGCCGCGACCTCGATATCGGCCTCTATGACGTTCGTACAGTCCCGGCACACCAGGTGGATGTGGTGGTGCCGGTCCGCGAGGTGGTACGTCGGGGCTCCGTGGCCGAGGTGGGCGTGAGAGACCAGCCCCAGCTCCTCCAGCAGCTCCAGGGTCCGGTAGACGGTGGAGATGTTCACGCCGGAGGCGGTCTTGCGCACCTCCCCCAGGATGTCGTCGGGGGTCGCGTGCTCGAGGGTGTCGACGGCTTCGAGGACAAGCTGCCGCTGCGGGGTCAGCCGGTAACCGCGCTGCCGCAGATCGCTCTTCCAGTCGGTACTCACCACAGGCCCAGTGTAGGCAGGCGTGAGGGGGATCACCGGAGCCTGCGGTGATCCCCCTTCGCGTACGCGCTCGGCGGGCTCAGCGGAAGAAGGCGATCCCGTCGTCCGGCAGGTCGCCGAGGTCCTTGGCCCACGACGCGACCTCTTCGGGCGAAACGACCTTCTTCAGGTGCGCCGACATGTAGGGGCGCAGCGGGACCTCCGGGGTCGCCTTCTCGCCCACCCACATCAGGTCGCTCTTCACATAGCCGTAGAGGCGCTTGCCACCGGCGTACGGGCCGGCGGCCGCGGTACGGGCGACCGCGTCCGTGGCGAGGTCGATCTGCGGCTTCTGGTGGGCCAGCTCGCCGTACCAGACCTCGACGACGCCCTGGTCGCGGGCCATGACGACCTCGACCTTGCGCTCCTTGTCGATCCGCCAGTAGCCGGACTCCGACTCCAGCGGCTTGACCTTCTTACCCTCGGCGTCGAGCACCCAGGAATGCGAGACGTACTCGATGAAGTCCCGCCCGTCGTGGCTGAAGACGACCTCCTGGCCGAAGTTGCACTTCTCCGACCCCGGGAAGTCGGAGACGCCGGCGCCCTCCCAAGTGCCGAGAAGGAATGCGAGGGGGACGAGGTCCGGGTGAAGGTCGGACGGAATCTCGATCATGGGGTGCTCAGGCGATCTCTAGAGGGAAATGGTCAGCGCTGACCCTGGTACAGCTTCTTCACGGCCAGGACGGTGAAGGCGAGTACGCCGACGCAGACCAGGACCAGCAGGGAAGTGAAGACTGCCTCAAGCACGGGGTGCTCCTCGGACGATGTGTAGGGCGGCGGTACGGAACCGGGCCCCAGCTTAGTCGCCTGGGGCCCGGTGCTCACTCTGAGGTGGCCGGCTGTCAGCCCAGGAGCTGGTTCTGCAGGACGACCGCCTGGTGGAAGGGAACGGCGTTGGCCGTGCCCTTCTTGGACTGGACGACGAGGGCGAGCGTGTCGCCCGCGCTGATGTACGCGTGACGGACGTGGGCCGCACCGTACGGGGCGGCCTCGTCGTACACGTCGTTCAGCGTGGACGGGGAGGACGCCTGCGAGTCCCAGTCGGCGTCCAGGGGTGCGGTGTCCTCCACCCCAAGAACCGGAAGGTCCGCCTCCGCCCCGCCGTCGAGCTGGCCGTAGAACGCCCCGGCGTATGCGACGGAGTGGAACCGGAGCAGGTAGATCCGACTGGTCGTGCCGTCCGGCATCGTCCAGCCACGGGCAACGACATGGCGCAGACCGCCGTCGGCGAGATCCTGCTTCATGTCCTCCCGCTCCTCCTCGGCGTACTCGGCGAGGAAACGGTCGACCGGAACCCGGTTGCCTTTGCCCTGCAGGGCCTTGTCCGGCCTGGCACCCTCCGGCGCCGGGAGCAGCAGCTGCCCCAGATCGGCGTAATGGATCTCGCCGGGGTTGTCCTCGGCGAACGGCAGTTTCGCGCCCGGCGGCAGGGCTGGCTTAGCCAACTTCGGGTAGACCCACCGGCCGTCGTCCTTGGTCCCGAGTCCCGGGACATCCGTGCGCTCCTGCGCGGCGATGCCGTACGCGGCACCGCTGCCCAGCACACCGAAGACGAGCACTGCGGCCGTCCAGCGCATGGCGGCGCGCAGTCGGCGCCGGTCACGCTTCGGCGCGGGCTCCTCCGGCGGATCGGCCGGCGGATCGGCAAGTGGCTCGGCCGCCGGATCGACAAGCGGATCGGCCGCCGGGTCGGCCGACGGCACCGCGAGCGGGTTCCCTTCGGGTTCGGCTGCCTGGAGCACGGGAGTGGTCGGATCGGTCACACGAGCTCCCCGGGAGTTTCCAGATGGTCGAGCTGCTTGCGCAGCAGTTCCGCAGCGCCGGAGGTGTTCATCGGCATCGGTCCGTACGCCTCCAGGCTGATCAGCACATCGCCCTGGTAGGCACTGCAGAACATGACGTCGAGCTTGTCCTCGGAGTCCTTGGGCGTGAGAAAGCACTTGGCGTTCTTGAAGCCCTTGACGGCCGGGCCCTTGCGGAAGATACCGAGTGCATCGGCGAACTCGCTCTGGAACGCCGCCAGTTTCCGGCCGTCCTTGGCGTTCTCGATCTGGGCCAGCCGCATCTCGACGATCAGCTGCCCGTCCACGGCGTCGCGGTAGCTGCGCATCGCGAGACCCTGCAGCCGCAGTTTCTCGATCGCCTTGTTGCGCTTCTTGCGCTGGTCGGATGGCAGGCCGCGCGAGCCCTCCTTGAATTCCGCCACGGCCTGCTTCTTGCCGAGGACCGTGTCGTTCCCGTGGTTCTCGATGTCCGGGCCCAGCTCGAAGCCGAACGGCACCGGCATCAGACGGCTGCCAAGGCCCTTGAGCGGTACGGGCGTGGCCGGCTTGGCGGCGTCGGCGTCCTCCGCCGGCTCGGCCCAGACAATCGTGGGCGCGGTCCGGTCGGCGTCGCCCAGCCTGTCCAGCGCCCAGACACTCCCGCCCGTGAGGACGGCGAGCCCGAGGGCGGCGGACACCGCGGCCACCAGCTTGCGCCTGGGGCGGCGGCGTGGCGCCTGTGGTTCTACGGGGATGGGGCCCAGGGGCTCCGGCGTGGTCACAGGCGCTCCAACTGACGCTTGGCGAGAGCCATGACGGCCTTCTTCGAGATCGGACGGGAGTTGTTCCAGTAGTGGATCTCCATGAAGACGTCGCCACGCTGCGCGAGCGCGCGGGCCGCGTACAGCGGCTTGTAGCCCGCCTCCCGGTGCGGCTCGTCGTAGACCCAGACCCGTCCGTTGCCGCTGCCCGGGATGACAGTGCCGGCATTGCCGGCGTACTCCTTCCCTGGCATGTAGCGCTGCTGGTCCTCGTTCATGTTCAGCGCTTCGGGCCGCTTCGTGTCCCGGAACTGGACCAAGGAGATGACGACCGAGACCTCGTCGCCCTCGCGCCAGGAGGTCGAGGCGATCCGCCGGAGGTCATTCATGGCGAAGGAGCGGAGCATCCAGGCCGGGTCCTTGTACTCGCGCGCATACTCGTCCACGCTCACCCAGCCGTCGATACCGAGCCTCAACTCGTCGGCCTTCGCGCCCTTCGGCTTCTTCACCAGGAGATCCCGAAGGTCACCGTCGGTCTTCACCCAGCGATGGGCGGACACCGACCGGGCAGTCGTCCGCGCGTCTGCCGGCACCACCTTCGACGCGCGCAGATCCGGCTGCGACAGCGCCGGCAGCGGTGTCGGCTCGCGGTCGTACTGGATGGCGTAGCCGGTGACCGTGCCCGCGAGCACGCCGAGCACCGCCGCCCCGGCGACGATCAGGGCCGTACGGCCTCGTACGCGCGGTTTCCGCGGTTCGGGCACTATCTGTTGATCTTGCCGTTCCTGCTGTTCAGGAACGGTTCCCGCTGATTCCAAGGGGTCTCCCCACAGACCTGAGCGCCAGGTTCCGTTACCTGCGCACACACCAGACCCGCGACCCTCAGACGTGGTTGTACGGCGAACCATTACAGTTCGGCACATGGCGAAGAGTCTCGTGATCAAGGTGACCGCAGGTGCCGACGCCCCCGAGCGCTGCTCGCAGGCCTTCACCGTGGCGGCGGTCGCCGTCGCCAGCGGCGTCGAGGTGTCCCTGTGGCTCACCGGAGAGTCGTCGTGGTTCGCGCTGCCGGGCCGCGCCGCGGAGTTCGAGCTGCCGCATGCGGCGCCACTGCCCGATCTGATCGAGACGCTCCTGGCGGCCGGCCGGATCACCCTGTGCACGCAGTGTGCGGCACGGCGCGACATCACCGAGCGGGACGTGATCGACGGCGTGCGGATCGCGGGGGCGCAGGTCTTCGTCAGCGAGGTCACGCCGGACGGCGTGCAGGCGCTCGTTTACTAGAGGCGACAGGTACCGGAAGACGCTCGGGCGCTCGCTCAGTAGCGCTTCTTGCCGTCGAGCTCGTCCCACCACTCGTCGGACTTCGGGTCGCCCGAGGGATCGTCCCACCACCGGTCCTCGGGCCCCCGCCGGTTGGCGATCATCGCCGCGACGGGCGGGATCACCATGGCCACGAGACACATGCCGACGGCGACCGGCATGGACCACAGACGCACGACGGACCAGGCGGACACGAAGAGGAAGATGCATCCGCCCATCAGCAGGAAGTAGCCGCGCCGGCGTCGCGCGTACATACCTCCAGGGTAGGCCCGTTGGGGCCGGAACGGCACGAAGGACCGCACCCCCTCAGCAAGGCGTCCAACCCCTGGGGTGCGGCCCTCCGGCCGGTCGGTCGAGCTGCCGCGTCAGACGGCGATGGCGACCTCGGCCAGTCCGCCCGTCAGGGCGACGACCGTACGGTCCGCCGTCGCGCCGGGCACCAGGGCGCGCAGCGTCCACGTGCCCTCGGCCGCGTAGAAGCGGAACTGTCCGGTCGCCGAGGTCGGGACCTCGGCGGTGAACTCGCCGGTGCTGTCCAGGAGGCGGACGTAACCGGTGACGGGCTCGCCGTTCTTGGTCACCTGGCCCTGGATGGTGGTCTCACCGGGCTTGATCGTCGAGGCGTCGGGGCCGCCGGCCTGCGCTCCACACATATGTCTTCTGTTCCTTCGGGTCGGGAGGTCCGGGGAGGGGGCCGGGAGTTACTTGTTGGCGCCGAGCTCGATCGGCACGCCGACGAGGGAGCCGTACTCGGTCCAGGAGCCGTCGTAGTTCTTGACGTTCGGCTGGCCGAGCAGCTCGTGCAGCACGAACCAGGTCAGCGCGGAGCGCTCACCGATACGGCAGTACGCGATGGTGTCCTTCGACAGGTCGACCTGCTCCTCCTCGTAGAGGGCCTTCAGCTCCTCGTCCGACTTGAAGGTGCCGTCGTCGTTGGCGTTCTTGGACCACGGGATGTTGCGGGCGGTCGGGATGTGGCCGGGGCGCTGCGACTGCTCCTGCGGGAGGTGCGCGGGGGCGAGCAGCTTGCCGCTGAACTCGTCGGGCGAGCGGACGTCGACGAGGTTCAGGTTGCCGATCGCGGCGACCGCGTCGTCACGGAAGGCACGGATCGAGGTGTCCTGCGCCTTGGCCTTGTAGTCGGTCGCGGCGCGCTCCGGCACGGCGTCGACCAGGTCGCGGGAGTCGAGCTCCCACTTCTTGCGGCCGCCGTCGAGGAGCTTGACGTTCTCGTGGCCGTAGAGCTTGAAGTACCAGTAGGCGTAGGACGCGAACCAGTTGTTGTTGCCGCCGTAGAGGACGACCAGGTCGTCGTTGGCGATGCCCTTCGCGGACAGGAGCTTCTCGAAGCCCTCCTGGTCGACGAAGTCACGGCGCACCGGGTCCTGGAGGTCCTGCTTCCAGTCGATGCGGACCGCGTTGCGGATGTGGTTCTTCTCGTACGCCGAGGTGTCCTCGTCGACCTCGACGATGACGACCTTCGGGTCGTCGATGTGGGCCTCGACCCAGTCGGCGTCTACGAGGACGTCGCTGCGGCTCATGTTGTTTCTCCTCCGGGGCAGTGTGCGGCGGGGTGGTGCGCGGTGCTGGTGCTGTGGTGCGTGGACTGCGCGTTACGGGTGCGCGCTCACGTCTCCGGCATCGTGCGGAGGCGGAGAGGCAGGTGCGGTCACGCGGGAGGCGGCCGTCAGAAGGCCTGCGGGATACGGGAGTCGGAGACCCGCTCAGAAGGTGCGACAGAGCATGGCGGCGACGCGACACAGGTCTACTGCCCGCCGCTTCGTGAGATCCGCCTGTCGCTTCATGGGTCCGATCGTAGGGACGTCCCGCCGGACATGCCACCGGCGTGTCGGATACTGAGACGAGATCGTCCGCGATGCGGGACGCAAAGGCCGCCGAGAGCGCCCTGACCGGCTCTCCGGCGGCCGTGTCCCCTCCGCATCTGCGGAGCGGACGCCACCGTCTCACCATCCGGCCCATCGGACCGGACACCAAGGCACCCCGGTCACCCCGGTACCGGGCGCGCAATCACCCGGTGAGCGAAACGCCTGTCCCCGTACCGGAGAACTGCAGACCGTCCTCGGAGGTGGTCACCGTGTTGAGGGCGATGGTCGACGGCAGTCCGTCGATCTTGAGGTCGTAGTCGACGACATCCCTGACCCTGTCCTTCAGACCGGGCAGCGGCAGCGTCGGAAGCGACTCGGCGCGGAGCCGGACGGTGTCGCCGCCCTCGATGGACACCTTGCTGTACGTGGTGAAGATCCGGCCCTTCAGCATTCCCTCGAAGGCCCCGGGCACGTCGATGCCCGCTCCCTCGAGGAGGTCACTCAGCGGACCGGAGACCTTGACCTGACCCTGGCCGGCCCGCTCGGGACCGGCATAGCTCACGGTCGCGCCCTTGGGCGCCGACTTCGTCAGGTCGGCGTACGAGATGCGGGCCGAGCCGGTGGCGCGGCCGGCGGTCGCGGACGAGAAGCTGCTGTCGATGCGTACGTCGCGCAGTTCGGCCCGGACCTCGGTCACCTGGACCGAGTGGCCGTCCGCGCTGGCGGTGATGCCGTCGAGGCTTATGTCGACCTCGTCCAGCGAGGAGCCCAGCACCTGGGTCAGGAACGGGAAGCCCTTGATGGAGACCTCGGGCTGGGCGGCCAGGCCCTGACTGGACTTGATCTTTCCGGCCGCCTCGTCCTCCGCGAAGTTGACCGCGAGGCGGTCGGCTGCGACGAATATCCCGCCGAGCACCACAGCCAGGACCAGCAGTATTCGCAGTGCGCGCATTGCTCTCGTTCCCCCACCCTCTCGGCTCGGGCCCCAGGTCCCGAGCCCCCTGTGCCCGCGAGCCTAACCCGGTCACCTATGCGATGGCCCGGCCGATCAGGTAGACCGCCGGGGCGGCCGCGGCCAGGGGAAGCGCGACCCCGGCCGTCATGTGGACGAACCGGGACGGGTAGTCGTACGCGGCCACGCGCAGCCCGACGAGCGCGCACACACCGGCCCCGAGCCCCAGCAGGGCCCCCTGGGCGCCGATGCCTGTCACGCCACCCGTCGCGATGCCGGATCCGGCGGCGGCGAGCAGCGCGACGACGACCGAGGCGGGCGTGGGCAGCGGCAGGGCACGTGCGAGGGCGGCCACGGCGACCGCCACCGCGCCGACGGTCACCGCGTCGGGCTCCGCCGCCAGATGGCCGGCCGCGACGACGGCGAGGGCGGCCGAGGTCACGGTGGCCGTCAGGCCGTACATGCGCTCGTCCGCGGAGGCCCGGTTGCGCAGCTGCAGTACGAGCGTGAGGAGCACCCACACGCCGAGCGTCCCGATGATGGCGGCCGGCGCGTACTCCTGGGAGACGGAGAGCAGAGCGATGTCCGCGGTCACCCCGCCCGCGAAGGCGAGCGCGATGCCCTGCCGGGCGGGCCACATGCCGTTCAGCCGGAACCAGCCGGCGGCGGTGACGGCCTGCAGGGCCACCAGCGGCAGGACCAGGGCGTACGAACCGAGGGCCGCGGTCCCTGCCAGCAGCAGTCCGAGCACGGCGGTCAGCACGGCCGGCTGCATCCCGGGATCGATGATCGGCGAGCGGCCCTCGGCACGGGCCCGCTGGGCGTCGGTGATCCGGGCGTTGCCCGCGGTGGTGGGGGGCGTGTACGCGGGCCCGCCCGCTGCAGGGCCGGCGGCCGGCGCGGCGGGCTCGGGCGCGACGGCCTCCTGGGCCGGCTCGTACCCCTGGTAGTTCTCGTACTGCTGGTACTGCTGGTACTGCTGGTGGGCCACTGGCGCCGGGGCCTCCGGAGGCAGCGGCTGGGATCCCTGGGACGGCAGGTACGCGGCGTCGGCCGCCGGAGGCGCCGACGGCTGCTGAACGGGCTGGAACTGGGTGTCCCAGGTGTCGCCCTGCCAGGTCTGGGTCGTGTACGGGTCGGGCTGCCCCTGCGGGCCCTGCCCGCCGTACGAGTCGTACGGGTCGTACCCGTGCTGATGCTGCTGATCGTTGCTCATGCTCGCGGTCATCCTCCTGCGAACGGCGGGAGCACCTCGACCGTGCCGCCCTCGGCCAGCCGTACCGTCTCATGGCTGCGCTTCCCCACGGGGTCACCGTCGACGAGGAAGGAGCACCGCAGCAGCACCCGCGCCAGTTCCCCGGGGTGCCGCTCGCGCACCGCGTCGAGCGCCTCGGCGAGCGTCTCGGCGGCGTACGGCTCCTCATGGGTCCCGGCGGCGGCCTTGGCCGCGGCCCAGTAGCGGATGGTTCCCGCTGCCATGGACTCGTTCCTTTCGTCGGCGGGTGTGCCGCCCTCCATGATGGGCTACCCGGCGGGCTGCTCCGGGACCAGCCAGTCCGCGATACGGGCGAGCAGCGCCTCGTCGGCCGCGTTCTCCGCGTGGCCCATGCCCGGCTCCAGCCACAGTTCGGCCGTTCCCGCGGCGGCCGCGGCCAGCATCCGCGGATGGTCGAGCGGGAAATACGGGTCCCGGTCGCCGTGTACGACCAGCAGCGGGGTCGGCGCGATCAGCGGAACCGCCTCCACAGGGGAAAGCGGCACCGGGTCCCACTCGCGGGGGTGGATACGGGTCCGGAAGCCGTACCGGCCGACCGCCCTTCCGACGGGGCGGGTGACCACCCAGTGCAGGCGCCGCATGGGAGCCGTACCACGGTAGTACCAGCGGGCGGGGGCGCTCACCGCGGCGACCGCGTCCGTACGCGCGTCGATGCGCGCTTCGGTGCGCGCCTCCGCGCGCCCCACGAGAGCCTCCCCGTACAGAGCGGCGTGCCGCAGCACCACCGAGCCGCCCATCGAGAAGCCGACGGTGACCACCCGGGAGTGGCCCCACGCACGCGCCCAGCGGACCGCGGCGGCCAGGTCCAGCACTTCGCGGTCGCCGACCGTCGAGCGGCCTCCGGAGCCCCCGTGACCACGGAACGAGAACGTCACCACGGCCGCACGCCGGCCGAACGCCCGCGCCGCCCGGCGTACCGCGGGGCGGTCCACCGAGCCGGTGAAGCCGTGCGCGACCACGATCACGGTGGCCGCCGGACCGGCCTCGGAGGGGTGGTACACGGTCTCGATCGGGACCCTGTCCTCGGTAAGCAGCGTCGCGCGCCGCACGCCTGGAACTGCCGCCCGAGTGATCGAGCCGACAGCTGATCCGCGGAATTGCCCCTCTGCGCCGGAACTCATGTGGGCTATTCTGCTGTGAAGAGGATCCGGGCAATGTTGCCCCCGGGTCCTTTTGTGCTTTCAGTACGTTGAAGAGAGCACGAACACTTGCGGACCCCAGGGCGCGGGGGCCGTACGCGTTCGAAGCAGTGCCACATACGTCCTCGCAGGGACCGAGGAGGAACCGACGTAATGGGCGAGCGAACCGTGCATGACCGTATGACCAGGGCAGGTGGCCGTCGATGAGCTCTCTGCTGCTCCTGACCAATGCCCTCCAGCCGTCGACGGAGGTGCTGCCCGCTCTCGGCCTGCTCCTGCACAACGTGCGCGTGGCCCCCGCCGAGGGGCCGGCTCTGGTCGACACCCCTGGTGCCGACGTGATCCTGGTCGACGGCCGCCGCGACCTCCCGCAGGTCCGGTCGCTGTGCCAGCTGCTGCGGTCCACCGGACCCGGCTGTCCGCTGATCCTCGTCGTCACGGAGGGCGGCCTCGCCGCCGTGACCGCGGACTGGGGCATCGACGACGTACTTCTCGACACCGCCGGGCCCGCAGAGGTGGAGGCGCGGCTGCGGCTCGCGATGGGCCGCCAGCAGATCACCTCCGACGACTCCCCGATGGAGATCCGCAACGGAGACCTCTCCGTGGACGAGGCCACGTACAGCGCGAAGCTCAAGGGCCGGGTCCTGGACCTGACCTTCAAGGAGTTCGAGCTGCTCAAGTACCTCGCGCAGCACCCGGGCCGGGTGTTCACCCGGGCCCAGCTGCTCCAGGAGGTCTGGGGCTACGACTACTTCGGCGGTACGCGGACGGTCGATGTCCATGTACGCCGGCTGCGCGCGAAACTGGGTCCCGAGCACGAGTCGCTGATCGGAACCGTACGGAACGTCGGGTACCGCTTCGTGGCACCGGAGAAGGTCGAACGCGCGGCCGAGGAGGCCCGTACGAAGGCCGCATCGGCCACTGCTTCACCGGCAGCCTCACCCGTCCCTCCGATGGAGGACAGGGCCGGACAGCGCGAACCGGCAGTACGCCCTGCCCAGAGGTAGGTCACCCCGCGTAGACTGCCGCGCGTGGCCAAGGTGACGCGGGATGATGTGGCACGACTGGCGGGGACCTCTACCGCGGTCGTCAGCTACGTCATCAACAACGGACCCAGGCCGGTTGCCCCGGCCACGCGCGAGCGTGTCCTCGCCGCGATCAAGGACCTGGGCTACCGGCCCGACCGGGTCGCCCAGGCCATGGCCTCGCGGCGCACGGACCTCATAGGCATGATCGTCCCTGATGCGCGGCAGCCCTTCTTCGCGGAGATGGCGCACGCGGTCGAACAGGCCGCGGCCGAGCGCGGGAAGATGGTGCTCGTCGGCAACTCCGACTACCGGGACGAGCGCGAGGTCCACTACCTCCGCGCCTTCCTCGGTATGCGCGTCTCCGGGCTGATCCTGGTCAGCCAGGGCCCGAGTGAGCGCGCCGCCGCGGAGATCGAGGCCTGGGACGCACGGGTCGTCCTGCTGCACGAGCGGCCCGAGGCCATCGACGACGTCGCGGTCGTCACCGACGACATCGGTGGCGCCCAGCTGGCCACCCGGCACTTGCTGGAGCACGGCCATCCGTACGTCGCCTGCCTCGGCGGAGTCGAGTCGACCCCGGCGGTGGGTGACCCGGTGGCCGACCATGTCGAAGGCTGGCGCCGCGCCATGCGGGAATCCGGGCGGCCCACCGAGGGCCGCCTCTTTCAGGCCCCGTACAACCGCTATGACGCCTACCGGGTCGCGCTCGACATCCTCGCGGGGCCCGACCGGCCCCCGGCGATCTTCTGCGCCACCGACGACCAGGCGATCGGCGTCCTGCGGGCGGCGCGAGAGCTGCGGATCGACGTTCCGGGCGAGCTGGCCGTGGCCGGGTTCGACGACGTGAAGGAGGCGGGACTCACCGATCCCCCGCTGACCACGATCGCGTCCGACCGCCCTGCGATGGCCCGGGCCGCGGTCGACCTGGTGCTGGACGACGGCCTGCGGGTGATGGGCTCGCGCCGGGAGCGGCTGAAGCAGTTCCCGTCGGCGCTGGTTGTCCGCCGCTCCTGCGGCTGCGCCTGACCTCCGACGGCTTTATATCGGGCATACAGGGTTCTGTCGGGCTTCTCAGCGGGGACTCAGGAAGCTCTCATGAAGCGCCGCGAGAGTCTGTGCATGACCGAGAGCCCCCGCCGCGACGGCGTCGAGCACCCCCCGCAGCAGCCCTCGTACCCGGCGCGCCCCGAGCACGCGCCCGAGTACGCACCGGCGTACGCCCCCGGGCCACCGGCACAGCCCCGCCGGCATCGAGCCAGGCGGCCCGTCGGTCTGCTCGTCGCCGTCGCGATCGCCGCGGCTGCCGTCGGCGGCGGTACGGCCGCGGCCGTACAGGAGCTGGCCGGCCGGCCGGACTCCGGCGTCACCGGGGTCAGCGGTACGAACGTGTCGCAGACCAGCGAGGGAACGGCCGCCGGGGTCGCGCAGGCCGTAGGCCCGAGCATCGTCGAGATCAACGCCACGTCCGGCTCGGGGCAGTCCACCGGCTCGGGCGTGATCATCACGAGCGACGGCGAGATCATCACCAACAACCACGTCATCGCCGGGGCGTCCTCGGTCAAGGTGCGGCTCAGCGACGGCAGGACGTACGACGCCGAGGTCGTCGGCACTGACCCGGGCAAGGATCTCGCCCTCATCAGGATGAAGGGCGCCGAGGGCCTGAAAGCGGCCACCCTCGGCGACTCCGACGACGTCCGCGTGGGTGACGAGGTCGTGGCGATCGGCTCGCCCGAGGGCCTGACCGGCACCGTGACCAGCGGCATCGTCTCCGCACTGGACCGGGATGTCACCGTGGCCAAGGACCAGGACCCGGACCGGCAGCAACAGCAGCAGGGTGGCGACTGGCCGTTCGAGTTCGGTGGCCGGGAGTTCAACGGCGACACCGGATCCTCCAAGACCACGTACAAGGCCATCCAGACCGACGCCTCGCTCAACCCCGGCAACTCCGGCGGCGCCCTGATCAACATGAACGGCGAGATCATCGGCGTCAACTCGGCCATGTACTCGCCGAGTTCGGCCGGCGGCTCGACCGCGGGCAGCGTCGGCCTCGGCTTCGCGATCCCCGTGAACACGGTCAAGGCGGACCTGGACGCCCTCCGCGACGGCTCCAGCACCTGATCTCCCGCCTCCGTGCGAGGCTGAGAGCGAGCCCGCCGCCCGCCCGTACGACCCACGAGGAAGCCACCATGAGCTCCGCCGAGCGCATCCTGATCGTCGACGACGAGCCCGCCGTGCGGGAGGCCCTGCAGCGCAGCCTCGCCTTCGAGGGCTACGGGACCGAGGTCGCCGCCGACGGTCTGGACGCGCTGGAGAGGGCCGCCGCGTACGAGCCGGACCTGATCGTCCTGGACATCCAGATGCCCCGGATGGACGGCCTGACCGCGGCCCGCCGGCTGCGCGCCGCCGGGTCCACCACGCCGGTGCTGATGCTCACCGCGCGCGACACGGTCGGTGACCGGGTCACCGGTCTGGACGCCGGCGCGGACGACTACCTGGTGAAGCCGTTCGAGCTGGACGAGCTGTTCGCGCGGATCAGGGCCCTGCTGCGGCGAAGCTCGTACGCCGCCTCGGTCACCGACCAGCCGCCGGGCGACGTGCTGACCTTCGCCGACCTGCGGATGGACCTGGCCACCCGCGAGGTCACCCGGGGCGGACGGCAGGTGGAGCTGACCCGGACCGAGTTCACGCTGCTGGAGATGTTCCTGGCGCATCCCCGCCAGGTGCTCACGCGCGAGCAGATCCTGAAGGCGGTGTGGGGCTTCGACTTCGAGCCGAGCTCCAACTCACTGGACGTGTACGTGATGTACCTGCGCCGCAAGACGGAGGCGGGCGGCGAGCCGCGCCTGGTGCACACCGTGCGGGGCGTCGGGTACACCCTGCGGGCGGGCGGCGGCGAGTGAGAGGCCCTGTCCGCCGGTTCCGCGCGCTTCCGATCCGGTCCAGACTCGCGCTGCTGGTCGCCACGGCGGTCGCGGTGGCGGTGGCCGCCTCGGCTCTGGCGTGCTGGTTCGTGGTGCGCAGCACGCTGACGGACTCACTGGACCACACGCTGCAGACCAACCGGGTCGACGGCGGACGGGTGCTCGCCGAGGTCAGGGCCGGCAACTGCACGGCGGAACCGCCGGCCGCCCAGAACATCGCGAACCCGTTCAAGCTGACCATCGAGGTCGTCGACGCCAAGGGCGGAAGCTGCACCCTGGTGGGTTCCCAGAAGCTCGTCGTCACGCAGGACGACATCGCCGTGGCGGACGGCAGCTCACCGGAAGTGCTGCACAACACCACGGCCGAGGACGGGGTCGAGTACCGCGTGCTGGTCTCTCCGCTGCCCGGCCCCGGCGGCGGCGCCGTTCTGGTGGCCCGGCCGCTGTCCGAGGTGACCGACCCGCTCGGCACCCTGGCCATCGTGCTGGCGATCGTCGCCGGAGTGGGCGCGCTCGGCGCCGGCGCGGCCGGGCTCTGGGTCGCACGCACCGGGCTCAGGCCGGTCGACGAGCTGACCGGCGCAGTCGAGCACGTGGCCAGGACCGAGGATCTGACCGTCCGGATTCCCGTCGAGGGTGAGGACGAGATCGCCCGGCTGTCCCGGTCCTTCAACTCCATGACCGCCGCCCTCGCCTCCTCCCGCGACCGCCAGGCGCAGCTGATCGCGGACGCCGGGCACGAGCTGCGGACCCCGCTGACGTCCCTGCGTACGAACATCGAGCTCCTCGCGCGCAGCGAGGAGACGGGCCGGGCCATCCCGGCCGGGGACCGCAGGGCACTGATGGCGTCCGTCAAGGCGCAGATGACCGAGCTGGCCTCCCTTATCGGTGATCTTCAGGAACTCGCCCGGCCGGACGCCGCGGGGCCCGGTCCCCTCAAGGTCGTCGCGCTGCACGACATCGCGCGGGCCGCACTGGAGCGCGCCCGGCTGCGCGGGCCGGAGCTGACGGTCGCAGCGGACCTGCGGCCCTGGTACGTGCGGGCCGAGCCGGCCGCCCTGGAACGGGCCGTCGTCAACGTCCTGGACAACGCGGTCAAGTTCAGCCCGCCGGGCGGCACGGTCGAGGTCGCCCTGCACGGCGGTGAGCTGTCGGTGCGCGACCACGGCCCCGGCATCCCGGCCGAGGAGCTGCCACACGTCTTCGAGCGGTTCTGGCGCTCGCCGTCCGCCCGCGCACTGCCCGGCTCGGGCCTCGGTCTGTCCATCGTCGCCCGTACGGTCCAGCAGGCGGGCGGCTCGGTCGCCCTGCACCCGGCGAACGGCGGCGGCACGCGGGCTGTGATCATCCTCCCCGGTGCGCCCGAGCCGCCACCGGAACCGCCGCCCGGGCCGGAGGCGGAGCCGTCAGCCGTTGTGCCGGATGAGGGATTCCACCAGCCCTGAGCGGGTGCTGGGGAAGTCCATCGGGACGATGCCCAGGCCCTTCCAGCCGGCGGCCGTGCCGTCGAGGAAGCCGTGCACCCTGGGGTTCAGGCGGTCGGAGTTCCAGCGGGGCGGCAGCAGCGCGGATGTACTGACGTAGTTGATGAACAGCCTGCCGGGCTGCTCCGCGGCCTTGCGGAAGTGCGCTTCGATCTTCGGATACTTGGCGCCGGGCTCGGCCATGTAGTCGTCCTGGATGTCGAACAGGGCGCCGTCGCCGTACCGCAGCCCCGGCAGTCCGCCGTTGTCGCCGAGCAGGACGACCCTGCCGCGGGCCTGGCCCAGCGTCGGCAGGCCCGCGTCGATGCGGAACAGCGACCGCCAGCCCTTGCCGTCCAGGTAGAGGTCGAAGATCCGGCGGAACTCGGTGTCCGCGGCCTCCGAGTACTCCTGCTTGACCCGCATCAGGACCGTCTCGGAGGGATGCGCGGCCAGGAAGTCGCGGCAGGCGACGAGGACATCGCCGAACATCAGGTTCTGGTAGTACGCGCCGTGGTGGATGGCGAAGGAGTCGCCGGTGATCCGGCACCGGACGTCCAGGAATCGGATGCCGCTGTTCAGCTGGTCGGCGACGGAGATGCTCTGGCACGCCACCCAGGGCCCGCCGACCCGTGCGCCCGAGTCATGGGTGCCGGGGATGGTCAGCCGCTGTACGGGGGTCGCGTCGCCGTGGCCGGCCATCCAGTCCTGTACGGAGAGGGTGCGCGGCGGGGCCGCTACGGCGGTCCGTACGCCGAGCAGGGCGGTGGCGGAGACCGCCACCGCTCCCGTCAGAAAGCTCCGCCGGTCCACGCTCATGTGCCGTCCCCTCGGTAGGCCGTCGGGGTCGTCGGTGGTCGGCCGCCCGATCGGCCCTCGGATTATGACGTGTACAGGTCATGTTCGAAAGGACCGCGTGGGGAGATTCCTGTCGTGAGGTTCGTATCCGGGTTTCGCGGCGGGAAGGCCCGCGACGGGAGATTCGCGACGCACAGCGGGGCGGCAGGCACACCATGCCCACCGCCCCGCTGCGGTACGTCCCGCTGGTCAACGACTACTTGACGACCGTGATCCGGTCGGCGGCGGGCGGCGCGATCGGCGAAGACGCCGTCGAGTGCGCCGCCAGGTAGGCGTTGAAGAGATCCAGGTCGGACGCGCCGACCAGCTTGTTCTTGTGCTCCTTCAGGACGGGGAAGCCGTCACCGCCACCCGCCAGGAACTCGTTCATCGCGACGCGGTAGGTCTTGGCCGGGTCGATCGCGACGCCGTCCAGCTTGACCGAGTCGACCACGATCCGGGCAGCGCCCGCCTTGGTGAGGTCCAGCGTGTAGGTGAAGCCCTTCGAAACCTGAAGGATCTTCGGCGAGGCCTCGTTCGGGCCGCTGACCTGCTGCTGCAGCGTGGTGATCAGCTGAGCGCCGGTCAGGTCCACGACGTTCATCATGTTGGTGAACGGCTGCACGGTGAACGCCTCGCCGTACGTCACCACCCCGTCGCCCTCGCTGCCGCTCGCCTTGAAGACCAGGTCCGAGCGGATGCCGCCCGGGTTCATCAGGGCGAGCTGCGCGCCGCCCTTGTCGGCCGGCGCCAGGCCTTCCAGCTGCGCGTCCGCGATCAGGTCACCCAGCGGCTTCTCGGGAGCGGTCGAGCCACGCCCGTTGATATCGGCGGAGATGAAGCCCTGCGGCTTGTTGGCGATCGGCGCGGCCAGCTTGTTCCAGCGCTCGATGAGCGAGGTCATGTCCGCGGCCTTCTCCTGGTCGCGGGTGACGACGTGGTTCGCCGACTTCACGGACGTACGGACGATGTCCTTGGTGCGGCGGTCGTACGTGAGCGTGGTGTCCGTGTAGAGCTTGCCGTACGAGGATGCCGAGGTGACCATGCGCGGCTTGCCGGACGGGTCCGGGACCGTGCACACGTACGCCTGGTGGGTGTGGCCGGTGACCAGCGCGTCCACATTCGGAGTGATGCCCTTGGCGATGTCCACGATCGGGCCGGAGATGCCGTCACCCGCACCCGGGGAGTCGCAGTCGTAGTTGTACGCCGTCGAAGCGGGCGAGCCGCCCTCGTGGATCAGCGCCACGATGGACTTGACGCCCATGCGGTCGAGCTTCTTGGCGTACTTGTTGACGGTCTCGATCTCGTCGTGGAACTTCAGGCCCTTGACGCCGTTGGCCGTGACGATGTCCGGAGTGCCCTCGAGGGTCACCCCGATGAATCCGATCTTGACGCCGTTCTTCTTCCAGACCGTGTACGGCTCCAGGATCGGCCGGCCGGTCTTCTCCTTCGTCACATTCGCGGCGAGGTACGGGAAGTCGGCTCCCCGGAACTTCTTGCCCTCCTCGAAGCAGCCCTCGACCGGGTGACAGCCGCCGTTCTGCAGACGGGCCAGCTCGACCGCGCCCTCGTCGAACTCGTGGTTGCCCACGGCCGATACGTCGAGCTTCAGCTTGTTGAGCGCCTCGATGGTCGGCTCGTCGTGGAAGAGCCCCGAGAGCAGCGGGCTCGCGCCGACCATGTCGCCGCCGGCCGCGGTGACGGAGTACGGCCGGCCCTCGCGCGCCTTGCGCAGCGAGGTTGCCAGGTACTCCACTCCACCGGCCGGTATCACCTTGCTCGTACCGTCGGCCTGCTTCTCGGTGACCGTCCCGGCCGAGCCGGCCGGCGGCTCCAGATTGCCGTGCAGGTCGTTGAACGACAGCAGCTGCACGTCGACGGTCCGCGACGGCTTGTGGTGGTATCCCCCGCCTTGGCGGTCACCACTGTCGGCCCCTGCCGGAAGAGCGGCGGCGGCCAGGGCGCCTGCCGTGGCTGCGACCGCCACGGCGCCGAGGGTCAACCGGCGCGTTCTGCTGGGCCGTTGTGGTGTCGCTGACATCAGTTCCCCTTTGCGGACAGCGAGACAACTGTGAAATTGCTTGCGCAGCCTACGGTCAACGCGCGTAGCGCGACAGGGGGTCAGGGTTACGAGCAGGTTGCGGGAAAGGGGTGCGGCACACGCCCTGGGCCGGGCCTGTCTCGCCGTAGGCTCGTACTCATGACTGACGCAGCAGCAGCTCTGGAGCCCGGCCGGCAGATCCAGACCCTCGACGAGCTCACCGCCGAACAGGCACAAGCGGTCCTGGACCTGCTGGCCGAGGCCGCACACAGCGACGGCATGCAGGCCGTCTCCGAGCAGGGCAGGCTCCAGCTCCGCGCAGGCAGGCGGGAAGGCGTACGGCACTTCCTGCTCACCGAACACGGCAGGCTGGCGGGGTACGCGCAGCTGGAGGACACCGACCCGGTGGAAGCCCCGGCCGCCGAGCTGGTCGTCCACCCGTCGTTCCGCGGCCGCGGCCACGGCCGGGCGCTCGGCGCCGCGCTCCTCGCCGCCTCCGGCAAACGTCTCCGGGTCTGGGCGCACGGCGGCAAGTCGGCCGCCCGGCACCTCTCCCAGGTCCTCGGCCTCACCCTCTTCCGCGAACTGCGCCAGCTCCGCCGCCCGTTGAACGACGGCGACCCGATCCCCGAGCCGGTACTGCCGGCCGGCATCACCGTCCGTACCTTCGTCCCGGGCGACGACGACGCGGCCTGGCTCGCCGTGAACGCCGCCGCGTTCGCGCACCACCCCGAACAGGGCTCGCTCACCCAGCGCGATCTCGACGACCGCAAGGCGGAGCCCTGGTTCGACCCGAAGGGCTTCTTCCTGGCCGAGCGTGGAGGCGAGATCGTCGGCTTCCACTGGACGAAGGTCCACGCCACGGAACAGCTCGGCGAGGTCTACGTCCTCGGTATCAGTCCGGGCGTCCAGGGCGGCGGCCTCGGCAAGGCCCTCACCTCGATCGGCCTGCGTCACCTGGCGGCCCAGGGCCTGCCGGCGGCGATGCTCTACGTCGACGCGGACAATGCGGGGGCACTGAAGGTGTACGAACGCCTCGGCTTCGTCACCCACGAGACGGACCTGATGTACCGCACGGAGTCCTGACCGGGGCTCCTGAAACGGGTCCGAAGGGGCCTGCGCACCGGGTCTCCCTTCCGCGGCGGGACGGGGCACCGCAGCCTGCACGTCATGTCGCCGTTACCGGCCATTCAGACACGCTTGCGAACCTCGGTGAATGCAGCCCGCTGTCACCCCACCCAACGGGAGCTTTCACCTCACCCCGGCCGCTTCCGGCGCGCCTGTACTCCCCCGCGCGCGGAACAATGGACTTATGAGCCAGCAGCCCAGCGCCGAGGTCCCGGTCCAGCACCCCCAGCCGTCAGTCGGCTCCATAGCCGCGCACCGCCCCCATACGGTCGCCGCGGTCGTGTCCGACCTGGAACCGGACCTCGATGCCGACCTGGACGGGTACGAAGAGGCCGACAACGATGGCGAGGAACTCCCCCAGGGCCGTTTCCTGGACCGGGAGCGCAGCTGGCTGGCGTTCAACGAACGCGTTCTCGAACTGGCCGAGGACCCGGCGACCCCTCTCCTGGAACGGGCGAACTTCCTCGCGATCTTCGCCAGCAACCTGGACGAGTTCTTCATGGTCCGGGTGGCCGGCCTGAAGCGCCGCATCGCCACCGGCGTCGCCACCCGCTCCGCGTCCGGCCTGCAGCCCCGCGAGGTGCTGGACCTCATCTGGACCCGGTCCCGCGAGCTCATGGCCCGGCACGCCGCCTGCTTCCAGCAGGACGTCGCCCCGGCGCTGGCCGAGGACGGCGTCCACCTCATCCGCTGGCCGGAGCTGACCGAGAAGGAGCAGGCGCGCCTCTTCACGCTCTTCCGCCAGCAGATCTTTCCCGTCCTGACCCCGCTGGCCGTCGACCCCGCGCACCCCTTCCCGTACATCTCGGGCCTCTCGCTGAACCTCGCCGTGGTCGTCCGGAACCCGGTCAGCGGCCACCGGCACTTCGCCCGGGTCAAGGTGCCGCCGCTGCTGTCCCGCTTCCTGGAGGCCTCGCCGCAGCGGTACGTCCCGCTGGAGGACGTCATCGCGGCGCACCTGGAGGAGCTCTTCCCCGGGATGGAGGTTCTGGCGACCCACATGTTCCGGGTGACCCGGAACGAGGACCTGGAGGTCGAGGAGGACGACGCCGAGAACCTCCTCCAGGCTCTCGAGAAGGAGCTCATGCGGCGCCGCTTCGGCCCGCCCGTCCGCCTCGAGGTCGAGGAGTCCATCGACCCGGGTGTACTGGACCTCCTCGTCCAGGAGCTGAAGGTCTCCGCCGCCGAGGTCTACCCGCTGCCCGGTCCGCTGGACCTCACCGGCCTCTTCGGCATCTCCTCGCTGGACCGGCCCGAGCTGAAGTACCCCAAGTTCGTGGCCGGCACCCACCGCGACCTCGCGGAGGTGGAGTCCGCGTCGGCGCCCGACATCTTCGCCGCGCTGCGCGAGCGGGACGTCCTGCTGCACCACCCGTACGACTCCTTCTCGACCTCCGTCCAGGCCTTCCTGGAGCAGGCCGCAAGCGATCCTGACGTCCTGGCGATCAAGCAGACGCTGTACCGGACCTCGGGCGACTCGCCCATCGTGGACGCCCTGATAGACGCCGCGGAGTCCGGCAAGCAGGTCCTCGTCCTCGTCGAGATCAAGGCCCGTTTCGACGAGCAGGCCAACATCAAGTGGGCGCGAAAGCTGGAGGAGGCCGGCTGCCACGTCGTGTACGGACTGGTCGGCCTGAAGACGCACTGCAAGCTGTCCCTGGTGGTCCGCCAGGAGGGCGACACCCTCCGCCGCTACTCGCACGTCGGCACCGGCAACTACCACCCCAAGACGGCCAGGCTGTACGAGGACCTCGGCCTGCTCACCGCGGACCCGCAGGTAGGCGCGGACCTCTCCGACCTCTTCAACCGGCTCTCCGGCTACTCCCGCCGCGAGACCTACCGGCGTCTGCTGGTGGCCCCCAAGTCCCTCCGGGACGGGCTGATATCGCGGATCAACAAAGAGGCGCAGCACCACCGCGCGGGCCGCCCCGCGTACGTACGCATCAAGGTCAACTCGATGGTCGACGAGGCCGTCATCGACGCGCTCTACCGCGCCTCGCAGGCCGGCGTCCCCGTCGATGTCTGGGTCCGCGGCATCTGCGCGCTGCGGCCGGGCGTGACCGGCCTCTCGGAGAACATCCGGGTCCGGTCCGTCCTCGGCCGCTTCCTCGAGCACTCGCGGGTCTTCGCCTTCGGCAACGGCGGCGAGCCCGAGATCTGGTTCGGCAGCGCCGACATGATGCACCGCAACCTCGACCGCCGGATCGAGGCACTGGTCCGGGTCACCGACCCGGCCCACCGCGCGGCACTCGACCGGATGCTGGAAACGGGCATGTCCGACTCCACGGCGTCCTGGCACCTCGGTCCGGACGGCAACTGGACCCGGCACGGCACGGACGCGGACGGTCATCCGCTGCGGCATGTACAGGAGATGCTCATAGACGCCCGGAGGCGCCGGCGTGGCTCAGCAACACCATGACTCCACCGCAGGTGACGCACTTACGGAATACCTGCAGAGCCAGGCCACGGAGTTCCTCCGCAGCCTGCGCATGCACGGCGAGAGCGGAGTGGCCGCGGCGGAGGCCTCGGACGCGGCGCGCGCGCTGCGCCGCGCCGCCCGCCGTATCAGCGGCACCCTGCACACCTTCCGTCCGCTGACGGACCAGGCCTGGGCGGACGGCCTCCGTACGGAGCTCGCCTGGCTCTCCGGCACCCTGGCACTCGAGCACGCCTGCTCCTCCCGGCTGGACCGGCTCCTCGACGCGCTGCACCGCCTCTCGGGCGCCCAGCTGCCCACCGCCCGCACCGAGCCGGACGCAGCCGGAACCGTCGCGAAGCCCGGCGCACTCACCGTGGGGGCGGCCCGCGCGGGGGCGCTGCTGGAGCGCCAGCTCACCCTGGCGCGGACCCGAGCGCACTCGGCGGCCCTTCAGGCCCTGGGCTCCTCCCGGTTCCATGCGGTCGCCGACGCCGTGGCCGTGCTGGCCTCGGACGTACCCCTCGCCCCGGCGGAGGCCGCCCACGAGTGCGACGCCCTGCTTCCGCTCGCCGCCAGGGTCGAGGCGCGCCTCGCGGAGGCGGTGGCCGCGCTGCCCCTGGGCCGCGCCGCGCACCCGTACAACGCCGAGGCGCTCGTCCACGGCCTCGGCTCCGCGCCCGCGAGCGAGCGGCAGGACGCGCCCTGGCACCAAGTCCGCCTGCTGCTCCGGCTGCACCGTTACGCGCAGGAGGTACTGGGAGCCGACGCCACCCGGCTGGCCGGCGCCAGCGAGACACTCGACCGGCACCGGGACGCGGCCGAGGCGGCTGCCGCCTCCGCGGCGGCGGCCCGCACGCCACGCATCGCCCCGGCCACGGCGTACGCGCTGGGCGTGCTCCACGCGGACCAGCGGCACGAGGTGGAGGCGGCGCGATTCGGGTTCCAGCAGCTCTGGCAGCGGAGCGTGGTGACCGCGACATGAACGGCCGGCCATGACCGATGTGGTGCTCGCCGCCGGCTGCGTGCTGTGGCGTCGCTCGGGCGGGCTGGAGATCTGCCTGGTGCACCGGCCGAAGTACGACGACTGGTCGCACCCCAAAGGCAAACTCAAGCCCGGCGAGACCCCGCTGGCCTGCGCGGTGCGCGAGGTGCTGGAGGAAACTGGTTACGTCTGCCTGCCCGGGGCGCGTCTGCCCACCGTCCGGTACTTCGCCCAGGGCCGCCCCAAGGTGGTGTCGTACTGGGAGGCGGAGGCGGTCTCCGGCGGCTTCGTCCCGAACTCGGAGGTGGACCGGATTCTATGGCTGCCCCCGGCGGCGGCCCGCAACCGCCTCACCCAGCCCCGCGACAAAACCCTGATCGACGCCCTGCCCCACAACCTCCACCACCCCACCTAACCCCCACCACCTCCCCCACCCGCACGAGGACGCCGGGGTGGGGACGACCGAAGTGGGAACGCCCCGGGGTGGGGACAAGCGGGGTGCGGATGCCCCGGGGGTGGGGGGCCGGGGGGACAAGCGGGGCGAGAAAGCGGGGCGGGGATGCCCCGAAGGTGGCGACGTCTCGGGGTGGGGACGTCTCGGGGTGGGGACGTCTCGGGGCGCTCCCCGCAGGGCGGCGAACAAAAACCCGCCGAAGAACCCACCCCGCCGAACGTTCGCCGTCCGAGGAGACGCCCCGGGGCGGCACCGCCCCGGGGCGTCCGCCCCACCCCCGCACCCGCACCCGCACCCCACCCCGCCAGGACCCCCGCACCGGGCTGTCCGCCACGGTTCACCCGCCGTTCACTCACCCCCGTCGGCCGCTTCACCTGTTCTGCCTAATTTCGGCAGTGCACGGTGCGAGCCACGGACGCAAGCTGGTCCCAGCCGCGCAACGACGCATAGAACTCTTCGCACGCCGCCCTGACAGAGACCGGCGGCTCCTGGAAGGAACACCCGAAAGTGAAGCTTCAGCGCAAGAACCGGCTTCGCGCCACCGCGCTCGGCGCCCTCGCCGTCTCCGGCGCCCTGGTCCTCACGGCGTGCGGCTCGGACGACAACAGCGGCACGGGCGGCACGGACGGCGGCAACACCAAGGCCGCCAGCAACATCAAGTGCGACGACGCCAAGGGCCAGCTCCTCGCCGCCGGCTCGTCCGCGCAGAAGAACGCCATGGACCTGTGGGTCAAGAACTTCCAGGCCGCCTGTTCCGGCGTGGAGATCAACTACCAGCCCATCGGCTCCGGTGGCGGTATCACCAAGTTCAACCAGGGCCAGGTCGCCTTCGCCGGTTCCGACTCGGCGCTGAAGGACACCGAGGTCGCCGACTCGAAGAAGATCTGCACGGGCGGCCAGGGCATCAACCTCCCGATGGTCGGCGGCCCGGTCGCGATCGGCTACAACCTGAGCGGCGTGGACAACCTCGTCCTGGACGCCCCCACCCTCGCCAAGATCTTCGACTCGAAGATCAAGAAGTGGGACGACCCGGCTATCGCCAAGCTCAACCCGGGCGTCAAGCTCCCGAGCACCACGATCCAGGCGTTCCACCGCTCCGACGAGTCCGGCACCACGCAGAACCTCGGCAAGTACCTCAGCAAGGCCGCCCCGGCCGAGTGGAAGCACGACCCGAAGTCGAAGTCGTGGCTCGCCGCCGGTGGCCAGGCCGCCAGCGGTTCCTCCGGTGTCGCCGCGGGCGTCAAGGGCACCGACGGCGCGATCGGCTACTTCGAGCTGTCCTACGCCACCGCCAGCAAGCTGAACGCCGTCAAGATCGACACCGGCGCCTCCGCCCCGGTCGAGGCCAACTCGGAGAACGCCTCCAAGGCGATCGCCGCCGCCAAGGTCAAGGGCACGGGCAAGGACCTCGCCCTGGAGCTCGACTACGCCACCAAGGCCGAGGGTGCCTACCCGATCGTCCTGGTGACGTACGAGATCGCCTGCGACAAGGGCAACAAGGCCGAGACGCTGCCCGCCGTCAAGGCGTTCCTGAACTACGCCATCAGCGACGAGGGCCAGAAGATCCTGTCGGACGCCGGCTACGCGCCGATCCCGGCCGAGATCGCGGCCAAGGTCCGCGAGGTCGTTCCCACCCTGTCCTGACCCCCGACCGCGGCCGGCCCCGTAACCCGAGGCCGGCCGCGCCTTCCGGTGCACCGCCGCCAGGAGCCTCCAAGGCTCCGCAGACCGGAGAAAACCGATGGATATAGCAACACAGACCAATGGAGCCCCGCCGCCGGCGGAGCCGCTCGATAAGCGCACGAGCCGGGGGGCCACCCGCCCCGGCGACCGGATCTTCCTGGGCCTGTCCCGGGGGTCCGGCATCACCCTGCTGGTGATCATGGCCGCCATCGCGGCCTTCCTCACCTACCGGGCAGCCCTCGCCATCTCCAAGGACGAAGGCAACTTCCTCACCACCTCCGAGTGGAACCCGGCCGGCGACCCGCCGGTCTTCGGCATCGCCGTCCTCGCGTACGGCACGGTCGTCAGCTCGGTCATCGCCATGGTGATCGCCGTGCCGGTAGCGATCGGCATCGCGCTCTTCATCTCCCACTACGCGCCGCGCAGGCTGGCCGGTCCGCTCGCGTACGTCGTCGACCTGCTGGCCGCGGTACCGAGCATCATCTACGGCCTCTGGGGCGCCGTCTTCCTGGTCCCGTACCTGGACGGCCTGAACAAGTGGCTGAACGAGTTCCTGGGCTGGACGTACATCTTCGAGCGGACAAGCGAAGGCGTCGCCCGCAACCTGTTCACCGTCGGCATCCTGCTGGCGATCATGATCCTGCCGATCATCACCAACGTCACCCGCGAGGTCTTCCTCCAGTCGCCGAAGGCACACGAAGAGGCCGCGCTGGCCCTCGGTGCCACCCGCTGGGAAGTCATCCGGATGTCGGTCCTGCCCTTCGGCCGCTCGGGCATCATCAGCGCCTCGATGCTGGGTCTGGGCCGCGCGCTCGGCGAGACGATGGCCGTCGCGGTCGTCCTCTCCCCCAGCTTCATCATCTCCGGCCACCTGCTCGACCCGGGCGGCGGCACCTTCGCCCAGAACATCGCCGCGAAGTTCAACGAGGCCGACGAGTTCGGCCGCGACGCCCTGATCGCCTCCGGCCTCGTCCTCTTCGCCATCACTCTGCTGGTCAACGGCGCAGCGCGGTGGATCATCGCCCGCCGCAAGGAGTACTCGGGGGCCAACGCATGAGCCAGACCCTTCAGGACAAGCGCCCCGCCACCCCGGTACGCCCGACGTCCCTCGCCCACGCCCGCCTCCCGCGCTGGGCCCCGGCCGCGATCGCCGTCGGCTCCGTCGCCGCGGGCTGCGGCCTCGGCCTGGCCGCGGGCTGGCACAGCCGGGTCCAGTGGGGCCTGCTGTCGGCCCTGATCTTCGTGATCGCCACCTACGCGATCACCGCCAAGGTCGAGGGCAGCCGCCAGGGCAAGGACCGGGTCGCCACCAGTATCGTCTGGGTCTGCTTCATCCTCGCCGTCATCCCGCTGCTCTCGCTGGCCTGGGTGACGATCACCAAGGGCATGAAGGTCCTCGACCCGTACTTCTTGTCGCACTCGATGAGCGGTCTGCTCGACACGGACGAGGGCGGCGGCGTCTACCACGCGCTGCTCGGCACCCTGGAGCAGGTCGGCATCGCGACCCTGATCGCCGCGCCGATCGGTCTGCTCACCGCGGTGTACCTGGTCGAGTACGGGCGCGGAAAGCTGGCGCAGGCGGTCACCTTCTTCGTCGACGTCATGACGGGCATCCCGTCGATCGTCGCGGGTCTGTTCATCCTCGCCACATGGAATCTGATCCTGGGCTTCGGGCCTTCCGGATTCGCCGGCGCGATGGCCCTCGCCATCCTGATGATGCCGGTGGTGGTCCGCTCCACCGAGGAGATGCTCAAGCTCGTCCCGAACGAGCTGCGCGAGGCCTCCCTCGCCCTGGGCGTCCCCAAGTGGCGCACGATCATCAAGGTGGTCCTCCCGACCGCCATCGGCGGCATCACCACCGGTGTGATGCTGGCGGTGGCGCGTATCACCGGTGAGACCGCCCCGGTTCTGCTGCTCGTCTTCGGCACGAAGCTGATCAACCCGAACCCCTTCGAAGGCGCCCAGTCGTCGCTCCCGCTGTACGTGTACGAGCAGTACGCGGTCGGCACCGACGCCTCCGTCGACCGGGCCTGGGCCGCGGCTCTCGTCCTGATCGCCTTCGTCATGATCCTGAACCTGGTGGCCCGCGGCATAGCCCGCTGGAAGGCCCCGAAGACCGGTCGCTGACCGCGGCCACAAGAAAGTGAAGTGACCTCATGGCCAAGCGAATCGACGTCAGCGGCCTCTCCGCCTACTACGGCAGCCACCTCGCCATCGACGACATCTCCATGACCGTCGAGCCCCGCTCCGTGACCGCCTTCATCGGCCCGTCCGGCTGCGGCAAGTCCACGTTTCTCCGCACCCTCAACCGGATGCACGAGGTCACCCCCGGCGGCCGCGTCGAGGGCAAGGTCCTCCTGGACGACGAGAACCTCTACGGTGCGGGCGTCGACCCGGTCGCCGTGCGCCGTACGGTCGGCATGGTCTTCCAGCGCCCGAACCCGTTCCCCACCATGTCGATCTTCGACAACGTGGCGGCCGGGCTGCGCCTGAACGGCTCGTACAAGAAGAACGAGCTCGCCGAGATCGTCGAGCGGTCCCTCAAGGGCGCCAACCTCTGGAACGAGGTCAAGGACCGCCTGAACAAGCCCGGCTCGGGCCTGTCCGGCGGCCAGCAGCAGCGTCTGTGCATCGCCCGCGCGATCGCGGTCGAGCCGCAGGTCCTGCTGATGGACGAGCCCTGCTCCGCCCTCGACCCGATCTCCACCCTCGCGATCGAGGACCTGATCGGTGAGCTGAAGGAGCGCTTCACGATCGTCATCGTGACGCACAACATGCAGCAGGCGGCCCGCGTCTCAGACCGCACGGCGTTCTTCAACCTCGCGGCGGTCGGCCAGCCCGGCAAGCTCATCGAGCTCGACGACACCGAGCGGATCTTCTCCAACCCGTCGGTTCAGGCGACCGAGGACTACATCTCCGGCCGCTTCGGATAAGCAGCCGGCACAGAGCCGTCCTGCGGTGCTGCATGGCGGTGCCACCGCAAGACGAAGGGCCCGCCCCCTCTCCCAGGGGGCGGGCCCGCTTTCTTTGTCCGGTGCGGTGCCGCGGCCCTCGCCGCTGTGGCTCCGCGAGCCGTCAGCCGAAGGCCAGGTTCACGATCCAGAAGCTCAGCGCCGCGACCATCGCCGCGGCCGGCATCGTGATGAACCAGCCCAGAACGATGTTCTTCGCGACACCCCACCGCACCGCGTTCACCCGCTTCGTCGCTCCTACACCCATGATCGCCGAGGTGATCACGTGGGTCGTCGAGATCGGCGCGTGGAAGATGAACGCCGAGCCGAACATGATCGAGGCGCCGGTCGTCTCGGCCGCGAACCCCTGCGGCGGATCCAGTTCGATGATCTTCCGGCCGAGCGTCCGCATGATGCGCCAGCCACCCGCGTACGTACCGAGCGACAGCATCACCGCACAGGCGACCTTCACCCACACCGGGATGGGGTCGCCCGCATCCTCCACATCCGCGATGACCAGGGCCATCACCACGATGCCCATGGTCTTCTGCGCGTCCTGCAGACCGTGACCGAGGGCCATGCCCGCCGCCGAGACGGTCTGCGCCATCCGGAAGCCGCGCTTGGCCTTGGCCGGATTCGATCTGCGGAACATCCACATGATCGCGACCATCACCAGATAGCCGGCCGCCATGCCCACGAGGGGCGAGAGGAACATCGGGATGACGACCTTCTCGAGCACCCCGGTCCAGATCACCTCTGTACCGCCGGCGAGCGCGGCACCCACCATGCCGCCGAACAGCGCGTGCGAAGAAGAGGACGGCAGTCCGAAGTACCAGGTGATCAGGTTCCAGACGATCGCGCCGACCAGCGCCGCGAAGAGAATGCCCATACCCCGCGCGCCCTGCGGCGTCGCGATCAGTCCTTCACTGACGGTCTTGGCGACCCCCTGCCCGAGGAACGCCCCGGCCAGGTTCATGACCGCGGCCATCGCGAGGGCCGCACGCGGAGTCAGCGCCCGCGTGGACACCGAGGTCGCGATGGCGTTCGCGGAGTCGTGGAAGCCATTGGTGTACGTGAAGCCGAGCGCGACGCCGATGGTCACGATCAGCGCAAAGGTGTCCACGAGATTCAGGACTCCTTGACCGCGATGGTCTCCACCGTGTTCGCGACGTGCTCGAACGCGTCGGCAGCCTCCTCGAGCACATCGACGATCTGCTTGAGCTTGAGCACCTCAATGGCGTCGTACTTGCCGTTGAAGAGAGTGGCGAGGAGCTTGCGGTGGATCTGGTCGGCCTGGTTCTCGAGCCGGTTGACCTCGATCCAGTACTCCGTGAGGTTGTCCATGGTCCGCAGGTGCGGCATGGCCTCGGCGGTCAGCTCGGCCGCCCGCGCCAGCACCTCGATCTGCTGCTCGACACCCTTGGGCAGCTCCTCGACCTGGTACAGCACGACCAGGTCGACGGCCTCCTCCATGAAGTCCATGATGTCGTCGAGCGAAGAAGCGAGGTTGTAGATGTCCTCGCGGTCGAACGGCGTGATGAACGAGGAGTTCAGCTGGTGGAAGATCGCGTGGGTGGCGTCGTCCCCCGCGTGCTCCGCTGCCCGCATGCGCTCCGCGATCTCGGCCCGGGCGGAGGAGTCCGCCCCGAGCAGTTCCATCAGGAGCTTGGAGCCCGTGACGATGTTGTCCGCGGATGCGGCGAACATGTCGTAGAAGCTCGTCTCCCTGGGGGTCAGACGAAATCGCACGTGGGGTCCTCGGGGTGCATTGGATTCGGTCAGGGTGATGCTAGGCGCATCATCCGGCCACGGCTAACCGGCAAGACCTCAGTGTCGCCCATCGGGCACTTCGAGCGGCACGGGCCCCCGGGTCGTATCCGTACCATTCGTTACCATATACCCATGAGGGGTATACGACCCCTTGAAATACAACGGGAGGACGCGATGACGACCACCGAAGCGGCCGGCGCGACGACGCCCGAAGCGACCTCCGGACACGAGGCGGTAGTGCACGGCTACCACAAGCAGAAGGACGAGCACCTCAAACGACTGCGCCGCATCGAGGGTCAGATCCGCGGGCTGCAGCGGCTCGTCGACGAGGACGTGTACTGCATCGACATACTCACCCAGGTATCGGCATCCACGAAGGCCCTGCAGTCCTTCGCCCTCCAGCTCCTGGAGGAGCACTTGCGCCACTGCGTCGCCGATGCCGCGGTCAAGGGCGGCGAGGAGATCGACGCGAAGGTCGAGGAGGCCACGAAGGCCATCGCCCGGCTGCTGCGGACCTGACCACGGAGGCGGGGGGCAAGGCCGTGACCGGCAAGCCCCCCGCGGCACTACAACCGATAGTCCGCCGTCCGCCCGCGCTCGGACTGCTGCGCGGCGACTTCCAGCACCTCGTCGATACGGTCCGCGCTGAGCCGCTCCTCGTCCGCGGCGGATGCCGCGATGATCAACTCACCACACAGCTCGATCTCGGCGAGGGCCACGTGATCCTGAACTGCCGTACCGCGAGCCGGAGTCACGTGCATCACCTCTTTCTGCCGTCGTCGGCTTCCTAGCGTAGGGAGCGGGATACACACCGCGCATGGCACGGACGGACCATTTAGCGCCACCATCCGAGCGGTTTCCGGCCCGCCGACCGCCCCTGTCAGTCAGCGATCTTCCCCGCGAAAATGTCCCGGGCGGGAGGGAGCTGCACCTTCACCGGTGCACCGAACCCGAACAACAGCGTCGTCGACGCGACCGCCACCGCACCGCCCTCCTTCCCCTTCCCGTTGACGAAGCTGAACCGGTGCCGGACCTTGCGCAGCCGCCCCTGCTCGTCGAGGTACACGTCGAACGGCACGGCGTTCTTGCTGAACCCTTTCGCCGCTGCCGCCAGCGCGCTCCGCGTCTGCGGTGACGCGACCCGCGCGGCCCGCGCGATGTCGGTGACCCCGCGGTAGTGCAGGACCTTGGTTCCGGCCAGATCGGTCTCGCCCACGTACGTCACGTCCCGCGCGCCCCGCAGCAGTTCTGCCGCGGCGAGGGGATCGGTGGCCCCGCCCGTCACCAGGTTCCCGTCCGGCAGGGTCGTCGTGTCCACCCGCACCCACTTGTCGGCCGGCACGCCCGCTCCCCGGTTCTTCATGTACAGCGCACCCGGAGCCAGCAGCTCCGTGATCGGCCGGTGCCCTTCCTTGCCACTGGGATCCTTCGGCAGCATGACCTCCAGCTGCCCGATCCGCTGCCGGAAGTCGAAGCTGCCCTCGCCCCGGATGGTGACCCGCGTCCCACCGGTCGCCATCTCCATGGACGTACGGGCCTTGGCGCTCCCCGTTCCGGCGAGCACGTCCGCGGACCGGCGCACGGCATCCACCGCGTCCGCGCCGCGCCGGTCCTCGGCCGCGGCGTCCGCGCCGCTCGAACACCCGGAGGTCGCCACCGCACCCGCCACGGCCAGGGCGACGACGGCAAGAGCCCCGCCTCTGCGCCTGTGCTGCTGCACCACCATCGCCTGCCAACCCCCAACTCCGAACCGCTGCCTGCCCGAGTCCCCACCCGTTCCGCTTAACGACGGCCTGGTGCGGTCGTCACGCCCGCTCCGGAGAACCCCCCCGTCCAGGTACCGTGAAGACGTGCTTTCCCAAGCCCCGCCAAACGCCCCCGAACACCGCACCAGCACGAGCGAGCGAGGCGCGTTCTGCGTCGCCCGCTGCACCTGCGGCTGGAAGGGCCCGGCCCGCCGCTCCCGCGAACGAGCCCGCCAGGACGCAACGGTCCACAGCACGGAAGCCTGATCCCGGGCAGACGTAAGAACCGGCTGAAACACACCCGCACCGCACCCGTGTAGCCCGAACGGCCCATCACCGCTGGCCGACCGGCTCCGGTACCGATGCCCTGTAGGGAGAGGGACGACCCGAACCTGCGAGGGCGGAGCCGATGCGAGGACCCCGAACAGCCGTGCTCACCGCGGCGGCCACGGTCGTACTGGCGCTGGGCAGCGGACCGGCGGCGGCGGTGGACGGACCCACGGATCCCGAAGAGCTGACACTGATCAGCACCCGGGACGGCATGGCGCTCGCCGACCGGGACGGCAACCCGCTCTACCTGCGGGAGGCGGACCGCCCCGACGTGCCGGGCTGCTCGGGCGGCTGCGCGACGACCTGGCCGGCGGCGGTCGGTTACCCGACCAAGGCGGCCGGGCTCGCGCAGGAGACCGCGCAGACCGTCACGGACGCGCCGGGCGCCGACCAGCCACAGGTCATCTACAACACCCACCCGCTGTACTACCACCGGGACGACCGCCCGGGCCGGCCGACCGGCCAGGACGTGCCCGGGTGGAGTCTGGTCGCCGCCGACGGCAGCCCGTTGCAGCCCGCCCCGGCCACCACACCGGCCGGGGATTCCCCCGGCGGGGCGGCGTCCCAGCTGCCCACGACGTCCTCGACCGCGGCCAGGGGGTCCACCACGGCGCCGCCCACCGCCCCGAGGAGCGAGACCCCCGCGGACTCCGGGCAGACCTCCCCTTCCGTCGGCGCCCTCCAGGCCACCCCGTCCGGCGCCGCGCGCGGCGGAGCCGACCACGGGGCGAGCGGGGCGGCCACCCGTAACGGGCCCAGCCCCGCCGACATCGCGCTGGCGATCGGCGCGACCGGGACAGCCGCCGCCGGCACCGTGCTGTGGCTGCGCGCCCACCACCGCCGAAGCGCGGGCGAACAGCGCTGAAGCGCAACCGCCGCAGGCCGGGCCACAGGTCACGCGGCAGGCCGGGCTACCGGTCGGGCAGTACGGCGGTGCGGGCGCTGTTCACCGCCTCCGCCCTGTGCGCACTGGCGGCCCTCCTGCTCAACCTCGACGCCGTGCACCCGTCGGGGGAACGCCGGGCCGTTCCCGCCGCAGGCCCAACCGCCCCGGTGCGGCTGCGGATTCCCGCCCTCGGCCTCGACGCGCCGGTCCTGCCGCTCGGTCTGGACGACCACGGCACCCTGGAGGTACCGGAGTTCGAGGACGCGATGAAGGTCGGCTGGTACCGGCTGGGTCCACCCCCCGGCCGGCCGGGTCCGGCGGTACTGGTGGGTCATCGTGACGCCCCGTCGGCCGACGGCACCGGGGACCGGGACGGCTTCCGCAACGCCGTCTTCGCGCGGCTGGGCCGAGTGGGAGTGGGGGATCTGATCGAGGCGGAACGCAGGGACGGGCAACGGCTGCGCTTCACGGTCACCGGCGTCGAGACGTACCGCACGGACAGCTTTCCGACGGAGCGGGTCTACGGTCCCGTCCCCGGCCCGGAGCTCCGGCTGATCACCTGCGGCGGCGCCATCGGCCGCAGTGGGCACTGGGACTCCAACATCGTCGTCAGCGCGGAGCTGTCCGCGGTGGTGAGCCCCGGTCAGGCGGCGAGGTCGTTGTCCTCGGATCTCGGCTCGGGGATGTCCAGCGGAGTCGCCCGCTCGGGGCCACTCGTCCGGTCCGCCCTCTTCGCCCGGACGAGCCATCCCACCCGCTCCGACCGCGCGACCGCCGACACGACCGGTGTGAGCAGCGCCATCGCGAGCGGCGCGAGCAGCAGCGTGACGGCCGTACCGAGCGCGAAACCGCCGATCACGTCCGTCGGGTAGTGCACGCCCATGTAGACGCGGCAGAAGCCCTCGACGACCGCGAGAGCGATGCCCATGAGGCCGAACTTCCGGTTGGCGACGAACAGACCGACACCCATGGCCATGGCGAGCGTCGCGTGGTCACTGACGAACGAGTAGTCCGTCTTCCCCGACGCCAGGACTTCGAGGCCCTGGTGTCCGACGAACGGTCGCGGCCGTTCCACGAAGCCGCGGATCGGAATGTTGACGAGGACGGCCAAGCCTGCCGCGAGCGGCGCCCAGACGAGCCCGGCGACCGAGGACACCGCCTGCGTCTCGTCCTCCCGCCGGCGCACACTCCACCAGCACCAGAGCACCAGCAGAACCAGGGCGAGCAGGATTCCGTACTCGCCGACGAACTCCATCACGCGGTCGAACCACCGCGGTGCGTCCGCGGCCAGTCCGTTGATGTCGTAGAGCAGGCTGACGTCGGCATTCGACCCATCCGTCGCGAGTCCAGCCATCTGCTGCCCCTTGCCTTGTCGCCTACGGGCGCACCCCTGCGTGCGCCCTTGCTATCAACCCCCGTGGTCGTGCTGGTCACTGCATGCACGTCTGTTGCTGCTGTCCCAGTACCAGGAAACGCCGTGCTTCCTGTGTACGTTCCACTCTCCACCGAACGATCACTGAGACGTTATCGAAGAGAGACACATCACCGCAGCTCAGGGCCACCACTTTACGGAGAGTTCAAGCCATGTGACCCGGCTTGTCGCCGTCTCGGCACTCGCCTCGTCACGCCGCCGGGAAGGTTTTCGGGAGCGCTTTCGCGCCATCCTCGGTGACCCGCGTCGCGCCGAAGTAGTCCGGCGTATCGATCTTGTCGAAGCGGATCACGGCGCCGGTGTACGGGGCGTTGATCATGTATCCGCCCCCCACGTACAGCCCGACGTGCCGGATGGTGCGCGAGTTGGTCAGGTCGTCCGAGAAGAACACCAGGTCGCCCGGCAGCAGCTCGTCCCGCGACGGATGCGGCCCGGCGTTGTACTGGTCGTTCGCGACGCGCGGCAGCTCGATCCCCACCGTCTCGTACGCGGCCTTGGTCAGCCCGGAACAGTCGAACCGCCCGCCCTGGTCGGGCGTCCCGTTCCCGCCCCACAGATACGGCGTGCCCAGCTTCTTCTGCGCGAAGTAAATGGCGCCGGCCGCCTGCCGGGACGGCGCGACCCGCCCCACGGGCCGCGCGAAACTCTTCTCCAGCGTCCGGATCACCTTGACGTAGTTCTGCGTCTCCCGGATGGCCGGGACGCCGCCCGCCTTGATGACCCGGTACGCGCCGGCGTTGTACGCCGCGAGCATGTTGTTGGTGGGGTCGCCGGGCACGTCGTCGACATATCCGGCCAACTCGCAGTCGTACGAAGCGGCTGACGGAATGGCATCGGCGGGATCCCATACGTCCCGGTCCCCGTCCCTGTCCCCGTCGATCCCGTGCGAGGCCCAGGTGCCAGGGATGAACTGCGCGATGCCCTGCGCGTTGGCATGGCTCACGATGTCGGGGTCCCAGCCGCTCTCCTGGTACAGCTGCGCCGCCAGCAGCGCGGGATTGATGGCGGGGCACAGATTGCCCCACTTCTGTACGAGCGGCTGGTACAGCGCGGGGACGGCACCCTTGGCCAGCCCGACGGCCCGCCCGCCGCCCCCGGCGGCCAGGCTCGCCGCCGCCGAGTACGTACCGACGACGAGCAGCCCGAGGAAGCTCAGGCAGAGCCCGATCCCGATCCCACCCGCGACCCAGAATTTCCGCACCCCTCAACCCTCCCCCATCCGGCCCGGATTCACGGCTGTTTTGCAGCCTGCCGTGTCGGCTACTTGGCCTCGAATCCGTGACACACGATGCTCGTGTACTCCTTGGGGCCCTTGACGTGATGGAAGAGCAGGGTCCAGTTCCCGGGGTCGTTTCCGGCCGGAATGGCGGGCCGTGGCTCGCCGCGGACCGTTTCGGTGAAGTCGTCCGGGTAGGTCAGGAACTTCCACTCCGTGGGTTCGCCCGCCGCCAGGTCCACAGGCTTACTGGAGTAGCCGAGCCCGAGGTTGTCGCTGAGCAGCCCTTCGATGGGCCTGCCGGTACCGGAGTCGATCTCGTGCGGCGGCTTCACCGTGGCGGACAGGTAGTACGGCCCCTCCTCCTCCGGGGGGAACTTGAGGCGGTATCCGATCCGCGCCTTTCCGGTGACGCTCTGGACGAGTTCGTCGTCGGCGTCCGAGACCGAGAACTGGAACTGGAACTGGAGGTCGCTGCGCTCCTCCGGGGGCAGGTTGCAACCCTCGTCGCCCGGCTGCCAGGAGTCACGCGACGGCGCGGTCTGCTCGATGTACGGCGGCGGCTCCGGCGGCTTGTTCTGCGGCTTCTTCTGCGGCTGCCCGCTCGCCGGGTCCGGCGTCGGAGCAGACGGCGAGACCGCTTCCTCCCCTTTCTGGTTTCCCTTCGCCGAGTTGCCCTCCTCCTTCTCCTTCTCCTGGAGCAGCAGCGTTCCGGCGACCGCCGACGTTCCCACCACCAGCCCCACCGCCGCCGCCACCAGCCACGGCGAGGCCCGGCGCCGCCCGCGCTGCGGGGTCGTCACAGCGCCCTCGGTCGGGACGTACGCCGGTGCATGGCCCAGTCCCGGCCCCGCCGTCGGCAGGTCGTTCGGGGTCTGCGGTACGGGAATCCGCGCCGCAGAGTCACCCGGACCCGCCAGCGGCCCGTACACAGGGTCGTCCACGAGCGCCGAGTCCACGGCGCACAGCCGGATGATCTCCGCAGGACCCGGCCGGTCGGCCGGCCCCTTCGCCACGCAGGCCCGGATGAGCGCCGCCAGCCCCGGCTCCACACCGTCCACATCGATCTCGTCGTGGACGGCCCGGTAGCTCACTCCCGCCGAATCGCCCGCACCGTAGGGGGCCCGGCCCGTCGCCGCGTACGCGAGAGTCGCGCCCAGCGCGAAGATGTCCGCCGCGTCACCCACTTCGTTGCGCATCAGCACTTCGGGGGCGGTGTAGCCGGGCGTACCCGGAGCCAGGCCGTCCTGCGTCAGCGCAGTCTGTTCCGCACCGCGAGCGATCCCGAAGTCGATCAGCTGCGGCCCCTGCGGGGACAGGATGACGTTCTGCGGCTTCAGATCGCGGTGCGTCACTCCGTACGCATGCACACTCGCCAGCCCCTCGGCCAGCGCCGCGAACAGCCGCTTGCAGGTCTCCGCCGGGAAGGGCCCACGCTCGCGCACCGCCTGACTGAGCGTCGGCCCGGAGACGTACTCGGTCGCCAGCCAGTAGGGCGGCGCGTCCAGCGAGGCGTCGATCAGGTTCGCGGTGTAGGCGCTGCGTACCGCACGTACGGTCTCGACCTCCCGCCGGAACCGGGCCAGCGCCTCGGGATGGTCGACGATCTCGTCCCGGACGACCTTGATCGCCACCAGCCGGCCACCCGGCGACCTCCCCAGGTAGACCTGTCCCATGCCACCGGCACCGAGGCGGGCAAGAAGCTTGTGCGCACCCATCTGCGCGGGATCCTGGGTCCTGAGCGTGTCCACCGGCACGACTCTGTCATATGGACTCGGCGCCGCTCAGCGCGAGTTGGTGCGTAGGCAGTGGCCGTGCCCGTAGTGCGGACGGGCACGGCACACAGGCCCCGGGACCTGGCGGGCCGGATACGTCAGACCGGCCTGACCAGCTGCACCCAGCGCTCGTCGCAGTAGAGCGTCGGCCGCGGTGTGTCGCAGTGCGTCTCGTACACGCGCCCGTCGGTGGTGACGACCCTGATCCACGCGTGCAGTCCGATGGCGGAAATGGAGATCCCGCAGGCGTTCCGGGGATAACCGGGATTCCGGGAGGTGGTTAGGTTCTGCCAGAAGAAGCGCCCCGGCGGACGAACGTTGATGATGCGACGTCCGGCGTACGCCCTGCCGTTGACCAGTACGGCACCGTACTCCTCGCCCCGGGGAAGAGCTACCGCGTCGAGGTCGTTGCACGGCAGGGGGACCGGCCCGGGAGCCGGCGGCCTGGGGCCGCGGGGCCCGGCCGAGTCCTGGCAGTCGTCGGCCGGGAGCCCGCCGGACTCGGGGCCGGCCCCGCCGTCCGGCAGAACACAGGTGACGGGGTCCGCCGGGCGCGCTTCGTCGCTCGTGGCGGCCAGGGCGGGATTCGAGACCCCGGCGACGGCGAGGGCGAGGCCGAACGCGAGCGGGGCGACCACTCCGCCGGCCAGCCGCGCGCGTCGGCCAGTCCTGGTTTCAGGGCCCATACGAAGCTCCTTTTCGAACCGAATCGCTTGATACTCCGAGGCCGGAGGCCAAGAGGGAGCATCCGTCGTTTCGACAGACTCGTAGGGGAGACCAGGCCGAACAGTGCGGATATATCAGCGTATTGGTCCAATGAATCCACGGATGGCGCACACCATCAACCCCCGTACAACGGCCGCCGCCACCATCGGGACACGCACAACCCGAACGGCTCCCCCGCCCGGCCGACATCTGTCCCTCTCCCGCCAATCATTGCCCGGCGTCACACCACGTGATACACAGAGTGACCATACGGTTTCCGTGAGCACCGGTCCGCGCCCAGGTCGGGGCGTTGCGACCGGCAACACGTGCGGGATCGGGTAAAGAGAGCCGCCAAGTCGACATACGAGCGCGGTTCATCAGCGAAGATAGTGCGTGACCCCTGCCGTCCGGCGCGGGGGCACGGAACTACCCATCAGGGGCGGTGAGTTACATGATCCTGGCAGCCGAGAAGGGCGACATCACCACCATCATCGGCGGTATCGCCCCGAACTGGGGGCCGTTCGGGAGCCTGGGCGCAGAGGCGAAGGTAATGATCGAGGTCGTCATGGCCGTCGCGATCCTCCTCTGTCTCGGCATCGCGATCTGGGGCGCCGCGAAGCAGCGCATCGGCGCGACGGCTCTGCGGGACACCTTCAGTGCGGAGCAGGGCAAGGGCCTGATCGTCGCCGGCCTGACCGGGGTCTTCATCATCGGATCCCTCGGCACGCTCTTCACCATCGTGTACGGGATGGCCGTATAGCCCCGGCGAGTCCCCTGCCTGTCCTCACCGGGCCCGCCCGGACCACCCCCGACACCATCCGTCCGTCGTGCCCACCGGCAGAGGTTGCGTCTCCCTGATGTCGAGTCACCACTCCGCGCCCGCGCGGAAACCAGCACGGCTACCGTCGTACTACGACGCGGAACGACACACGGTTGAGGGGGCTTACGCGGTATGAGCCACGACGACGAGCACGGTTTCGGCGACCGTACCGACCGGGTGGGCGGCTCGGGCCAGACCCGCACGCGCCTCCCCGAAGCCCCCGGGAGCGACGTCTACGGCGGCGCCCGCCGCCCGGTGAGGAGCTCACGGAGCCTGGCGGCGGTGGTGAGCGTGGTGGCGTTGCTGATCGCGGCCATCGCGTTCGCGAACCGCGGCGGTGGCGACGACACCACCACGGAGGACGCCGCTCCGAAGCGGGCGGAAAGCGGCCCGACGGCGGCGACGGGCGTAAAGCCGGTGGAGGACAAGAACGGCGGCATCGCGTCGGGCTTCGCACGGAACGAGCAGGGGGCGCAGTCGGCGGCGGCGAACTACGCGGTGGCGCTGGGCTCTGACGGCATGTTCAACGCATCCCGTCGACACGAGATTGTCCAGTTGATCGCCGATCCCGGCGCGCTGAGCAGGCTTCAGGCCGGTTTCGACGCCGATTACTCCCTGTCGTTCCTCGCCCAGATCGGCCTCAGCGCCACCGGCAAAGCGCCTGCCGGGTCGACATTTGTCAGCCGGACGATTCCCGCCGGATCCAAGGTCCGCGGCTTCAGCTCTACCGGCGCCAACGTCGATGTCTGGTGCGCGGGTCTCTTCGGGCTGACGGGCGACAAGTCGACCAAGCCTGTGACGAGCGGCTGGTTCACCGTGACGGTGCAGCTCAAGTGGGTGGGCTCCGACTGGAAAGTCCTGGACACCAGCCAGAAGGAAGGACCAACTCCGGTCACCGGCGACAATGCCGTTTCGGGATCCGATGAGATCAGCGGCGCGGTCAATGAATTCGGAGGGTTCACTTATGCCCGGTAGCCCCCGACACCAGGCGCGCAGAGTTGCCGCTGTCCTGGCGGCTGTCCAGACCGCCGCCTTCGTGTTGGCGGCGAGGGCTGCCGCGGCGCCCTCGCCGACTCCGACTCCGACGCCCGGCCAGAGCAGCGACCCCTGCGAACTCATCGCGGGTCCGGCGCGCGAATACTGCGACAGCGGCGAGGCCGGATCCGGCGGCCCCGCACGCCGCGCGCCCGGCGACCCCATGGAGCAGCTCGATCCGCTCTCCTCCCTCGCCAGGGGCTGCGCCGACGCCGCCGCCTGGATCGTCACCAAGCTGTCCGATGCCGTGAAGAACACCGCCAACGTCGACTTCACCAACGCCGCCTTCCTGCGCCAGTACGCAGTCGTCTTCGCGGCCTCCACCGTGCTGACGCTCGTCCTCTGGCTGCTCGCCGTCACCAAGCGCGCCATCCGCGGTGTGCCGCTCGCCACCGCGCTCTCCGAGGCGATCGGGTTCCTCTGGCTGACCGTCCTCGCGTCCGCCTTCACTCCGCTCATCCTCTACACCGTGGTCTCCGCGACCGACGGCGTCACCGAGGTGATTTCCTCCGGCACCGGCGGTCAGACCGACGTCTTCTTCGGGTCGTTCGCCGAGGCGCTCAAGAAGGGCGAGGACATCGGGGGCGGGCCGATCATGCTGATCGTCGTCGCCCTCGTCACCGTGCTCGCCGCCGGCGTGCTCTGGCTCGAGCTGGTCATCCGGGCCGCCCTGCTCTACGTCGGCGCCCTCCTCGGCACCGCCGTCTACGCCGGCCTCGTCGACAAGAACATGTGGGGCCACGTCCGCCGCTGGGCGGGAATCATGATCGCGGTGATCCTGGTCAAGCCGGTCATCGTCATCGTGCTCGGGCTCGCCGGGGCCCTCTCCGCCGACGACGGGCCCAACGCCTTCTCCGCGGTGGTTTCCGGACTCGCCATCATCCTGCTGGCCATCTTCGCGTCCGCGATGATCTACCGCTTCGTACCCGGCTTCGGCGACGAGATCTCCTCCGCCCGTTCCAACCGCAAGCAGGCCACCGACGGCTCGCAGGCCGCCGCCCTCATCAGCTCCCCCGCCGCCCTCGTCTCGCAGGGCATCAAGACCCACAGCAGCCGGGGCGGCGGCCAGGACAGAGGCAACACCGGCGAAGGCGCACAGTCCCGGCCGGCCAATCCGCTGTCCGGCGGAGTCGCGGCCCACAGTTCCCGCAATTCCGGCAGCGGACACGGGAGCGGACGCGGGGTCGGCGGCGGAACTGTCCCCTCCGCCGCACCCCCGCCCCGTACATCCGGAACCAGTACCACCAGCACGGGAGGTGAAGGGCGTTGACGACCCAGTCCCATCCGGTCGCGCCCCGCCGTACGTATCTGATCGGCAGGGCCCGGCCGAACGCGATCGTCGGAAAGAACCGCGAGACCGGCGAAATCGCGTTGATCATCGGCGGCGCGTTCCTCGGCATGATGAGCGGGCTGATCGTCCCCGTGCTGTCTCTGCGGATTGTGCTGCTGATGGGCTTCCCCATGCTGGCGCTGGCCGTGGTGTACCTCCCGTACAAACAGCGCACTTTCTACAAGTGGTTCGAGATCAACCGCAGCTACAAACGCAGCCTCCGCCGCGGCACCGCCTACCGTTCCGGCGCCATGGAGGCCGGCGTACGGGGCGACGGCAAGGAGGTCGAGGTCGGGCCACCGCCGGGCATCGGACGGATCAATTGGCTCGCCGCGCCCTTCGGGCCCGACGAGATCGCCGTACTGCTGCACGCCGACCGCCGGACCGTGACCGCCGCCATCGAGATCGAGGGCCCGGGCGTCGGACTGCGCGACAGCGAGGACCAGGAAGCCCTGGTGGACCGCTTCGGCACGCTCCTCAAGCACGTCGCCAACGGCGACGGCTTCGTGACGCGCCTTCAGATGCTCGCCCGCACCCTCCCCGCAGACCCCGACGCGCACGCGAAGGACGTGGGTCAGCGCGGCGACAAGAACGCCCCCGCCTGGCTCCGGGACTCCTACGACCAGCTCCAGTCGATGGTCTCCACCTCCAGTGAGCAACACCGCGCCTACCTCGTCGCCTGCATGCACTACACCCGTGAACTGGCCGCCGAGGCGAACACCATGGCGCGTGCCGCCAGTCCCCGCACGGGCCGCAAGCTCGACCGGGACGCCGGACTGGCCGTCGTCATGGCGCGCGAGCTCACCGACATCTGCGCCCGTCTCGCCGAGGCCGACATCCGGGTCCGGCAGCCTCTCGGCCAGGGCCGGCTGGCCTCCCTCGTACACTCGATGTACGACCCGGACCACCCGATCGACCACATCCAGGCGATGACCAAGCGCAACGCGTGGCCCGCCGAACTGGACGCGATGGAGCCCACCTATCTCCAGGCCAAGACGCGCGAGTCCTCGACCCGCGCACCCTGGTGCCACGCCACCGCCTGGGTGAAGGAATGGCCGATGACTCCGGTGGGAGTCAACTTCCTCGCGCCGCTGCTCGTCCACACGCCCGATGTCATCCGCACGGTCGCCGTCTGCATGGACCTCGAACCCACCGAGGTCGCCATCGAACGCATGCTGACCGAGAAGACGAACGACGAGGCGGAGGCCAGCCGCGCCGCCAAGATGAACCGGACCGTCGACCCGCGCGACATCGCCGCTCACGGGCGGCTCGACCAGAGGGGTGAAGATCTCGCCAGCGGTGCGGCGGGAGTGAACCTTGTCGGGTACATCACAGTGTCTTCGCGATCGCCGGAGGCGCTGGCGCGCGACAAACGGACGATCAGAGCATCGGCCGGCAAGTCGTACCTGAAGCTGGAGTGGTGCGACCGCGAGCACCACCGTGCCTTCGTGAACACCCTGCCGTTCGCCACCGGCATCCGCCGCTAACCCGAGAAGATTGGGGCAGAGCCGCATGCGAGATCCGATGTCCGCGTTGACGGATGCCTTCACCAGCTTCGTGTTCGGGAAGGTGGAGACGACGCGGCTGCCCGTACGCACGTCGACCGGTCAGGCGCAGGCGGTCTACCTGCCCACCGCCGCCCCCGGCCTCGGCGACTCCGGCGTGATCATCGGGCGCGAGGTCTACAGCGGCAAGGGTTACATCTACGACCCCTTCCAGCTGTACGGACAGCAGCTGCCGGCCCCGCACTGGCTGGTCCTCGGCGAGTCCGGCAACGGCAAGTCGGCGCTGGAGAAGACGTACGTCCTGCGCCAGCTCCGCTTCCGCGACCGCCAGGTCGTGGTCCTGGACGCCCAGGGCGAGGACGGTGTGGGTGAGTGGGCCCTCATCGCGCAGCAGCTGGGGATAACCCCCATCCGGCTCGACCCGATGGCCGCGCTCGACGGCGGCATCCGGCTCAACCCGCTCGACCCGGCGATCACGACGACGGGCCAGCTGGCCCTGCTCCGCACCATCATCGAGGTCGCGATGGGGCACGGGCTCGACGAGCGGTCCGGCTTCGCCCTGAAGGTCGCGCACGCCTACGTCAACGAGACGATCATCGAGCGGCAGCCCGTGCTGACCGACATCGTCGAGCAACTGCGCCACCCGGAGCCGGAGTCGGCCGAGGCGATGAACGTCGACATAGACGACGTACGGGCATGGGGCCTGGACGTGGCGCTGGTGCTGGACCGGCTGGTCGACGGTGACCTGCGGGGCATGTTCGACGGGCCGACGACCGTCGGCATCGACCTGGACGCGCCGCTGATCGTCTTCGACCTGTCCCACATCGACCGGAACTCGATCGCAATGCCGATCCTGATGGCGATCGTGGGCGTCTGGCTGGAGCACACCTGGATCCGTCCCGACCGGAAGAAGCGCATCTTCCTGGTCGAGGAGGCCTGGCACATCATCAACTCGCCCTTTGTGGCCCAGCTCTTCCAGCGGCTGCTGAAGTTCGGCCGCCGACTGGGTCTCTCGTTCGTCGCCGTGGTCCACCACCTGTCGGACGTGGTGGACGGCGCGGCGGCGCGGGAAGCCGCGGCCATTCTCAAGATGGCGTCCACGCGGACGATCTACGCCCAGAAGGCGGACGAGGCACGGGCGACCGGCCGGGTCCTCGGGCTGCCCCGCTGGGCGGTCGAGATCATCCCCACTCTTACGCCCGGTATCGCCGTCTGGGACGTCAACGGAAATGTGCAGGTCGTCAAACACCTCATCACGGAGGCGGAACGGCCCCTGGTCTACACCGACCGGGCGATGACGGAGAGCTCGGCGCCTGAACTGCCCGAACTTCCGGACGACGTACGCGCCGCGGAACTGGAGGCGGAGCGCCGCGCCACCCTCATCGAGCAGCAGATGAACGAGTCCTCGGAATCAACGGTGGCCTGACATGCCCCACAGTGACAACCGCTCCGCAGAGCGCGGCATCCCCGACTCGCTGCTGGTCGGTCTGCTCGCGTTCCTGCTCGGGCTCACCGTGCTGGCGTGGACGGCGACGGGGCTCGCAGCATGGCTCTCGCGCGGCGCCTGGCCGTCGACGGTCACGTTCTCCCGTACACCGTCGGCCATGCGCGCACTGGCATCGCAGCCGCACGACGTAGCGGGAGCGTGGCCGGACACGACCGCGGCGCAGCTCCCGGGCTACGGGCTGTTCTGGGGCATCTTCATCAGCGAGCTGATGGTGCTGTTCGTGCTGACGGTGTTCGTGATGGGTGTGCTTGCCCGCTGGAAGATCGTACGGGCCAACCGCCGCACACGGCACGCGGATATCTACGCGGATGCGTCGCCGGCCCAGAATCCGGCTGCCGTCCTTCCCGCCGAAACGGCCGCCCTGGAGCGGCAGACGCAGGTACCGGTCCGCACGGAAGCCGGCCCGCACCCGGCCACCATGCCTGAGCCTGCGGCAGCGACGACGTCTACGGCTGCGGCTACGGCTCCCGCGGCGACGCCGGGGGCGGACGGGTGGCAGGAGCAGCGGCCGCGCGCCGCGGACGCGCCGGTGCCCCTGCCTGCGCCCCGCACCCCTGTGCTGCTGTACGGCGCGGCGAGCGACCGGCGGCCCAGCGCCCTGCGGGCCATCGCCGACGCCGAGGGCCCCGCGCTCGTCGTCACCTCCGACCCCACCCTCTGGGCGGAGACGAAGGACGCCCGGGCCAAGCTCGGCCCCGTACTCGTCTACGACCCCGCGCACCTCTGCGACACGCCTGCCCGCCTGCACTGGTCACCCAGCGCCGGCTGCGAGTCCCGGGAAGTAGCCGCCGCACGCGCTGTGGCGCTGCTCGCGCCGGTACGCCCGTCGGCCAGGCTCGACGCCGCCGTGGCGGACGCCGCAGAAACGCTGCTGCGCTGCTGGCTGCACGCCGCGGCCGTCGACGACCGGCCGTTCAAGCAGGTCCACCGCTGGGCACAGGGCAACAGTGCCCATGAGCCCGTACGCATCCTCCGCACCCACCCAAAGGCGGCGTCCGGATCGGCGGGCGAACTGGAGTCGGCGCTCACCGCGCATGCCGAACGCCGCGAGATCGCACAGGAGTTGACGGCACGGACGCTCTCCGCCCTCTCCTCGATCCATATCCGCGAAGCTTGCACTCCGAATCGGACTGATTCGCTCACATTGGAATCATTCGTGGACGAGGGGGGCACTCTTTACCTGGTGGGTGAAGCTATCGAGGATCCCCGGTCTCGTCCCGGCGCGATGCCGTTGCTCACCGCACTCGCATCAAGCGTGGTCGAGCACGGCCGCCGCATGGCCGCACGGTCATCCGACGGTCGGCTCGACCCACCACTGATGCTGGTCCTGGACGACGTCGCGGCCGTGGCTCCGCTTCCCCAGCTGCCGGAGCTGCTGACGGCCGGGCCAGGCCAGGGCCTGCCGGCCCTGGCCCTGCTCCGCTCTCAGGAACAGGGCCGCGCCCGCTGGCCGCACGACCCACTCCCCGTGCCGTAGCCGTACTCCCCGTCACGGGTGCGCGAGCGCCATCTCGATCTCCCGCGCGCCAGGGTCGCCTGCAACCGGGATGGTCTCTCCGGTGGGTACGAAGCCGAACTTCCGGTAGAACGCCGAGGCACGGCCGTTGCTCTCGTGGACGTACAGCCGCACGCGCGCCGGCGTCGGGTCGTCGAGCGACCAGGCCCATTGCACCGCGGCGTCGACGAGCGCTTCGGTGAGCCCGATGCCGCGCTGGACGGGGCGTACGAAGACACCCACCAAGTGGGCCTGGTCCACCGGGATCGCCTCACCGAAGACGCCGGTCCCGCCCGCCTCCTCGACGAGCACGACGACCGTGCCGTCCCACTCGCCGTCCGACCGCTCGGCCACGAACTGCCGGTTGTGCCCGCCATGCGACGCGTCGGCCGCGCGTTCCTGCCAGAAGGAGTCCGGGCGGGCCACGGCCTGCTCACGCGTCTCCAGGAAAGCGATGGGCGCGGCCGGATCCTCCAGGGCGGCGATTCGCAGATCCCTGGCCTTGGCCCATTCCTCGGCTCGTACCGGTCGTATGACGTGTTCCATGGGCCGATGGAATCGCAGCGCCCACCGGACCGCAACACGATTCCCGTCGGCCTCGGAACGCAGAAAAGCCCCGCACCATGAGGTGCGGGGCTTTCCCACAATGATTGTTCGGCGGCGTCCTACTCTCCCACAGGGTCCCCCCTGCAGTACCATCGGCGCTGAAAGGCTTAGCTTCCGGGTTCGGAATGTAACCGGGCGTTTCCCTAACGCTATGACCACCGAAACACTATGAAGTTGACCGACCCGGCATCGACACAGGTCGTTACTTCAGAACCTACACAGTGGACGCGAGCAACTGAGGACAAGCCCTCGGCCTATTAGTACCAGTCAGCTCCACCCGTTACCGGGCTTCCACATCTGGCCTATCAACC